>JBLHRR010000037.1:0-36883 GCA_047626155.1 Saprospiraceae bacterium
TTGAGTTCCTACTTTTTGTGCTGCAATAGCTTCAAGTGACTTTGTAAAATGTCTGCGTCCTAAGTAAGTGTTGTTCTCTTGTTTTTTATTATGACGACAAGAAGCAGGTTTTGTTCTAATGATGACCATTCTCGTATACGAACATCGTCGAATATTCTACAAATGAATGAATTCAATCTCAAAAAAGATCCATGTTATTGATTTTCATTCAATTGTCAATTTTAGAGCTGGAATATAACAGCCCAGCTCGCCTAGAGGCAAGTTCCAATTTTTGATCGTAGCCCGACGGTTGCATTCCTACAGGGCTGACTAGTGAGGATTGAAAAGGTTATTTTACTAGTGAGGATTGAGAAGTTCCTTTCGGAGAAGAATTAGACTTCATTTTATTTTAGCCTTTATTCTTTGTTGTTCTACAGCATTAACGGGTTTAGAGTTGAAAGAAACATAGAGGCGTATAATTTTAACAAAAATTGTATAACCCAAAAAATAATTTACACCACCGTAGATTCGATCGTTTAGCTTTAACGATCCTGCTTTGTCTGGAAGTCGTGATTATAAGTTATATTGTAACAGTTCAGTGGGGCATAGTTTAGCTGTGGATGGGAGGAAGGACCAAAGACGGAAGTTCGAAGTTTTCCACTAATGCAAACCTTGAATTTGACAGTCTTTAGTAGTCTGTGGATTTCACGTTCGATGGAAACTCCGTCTTCCGTCTTCCATCTTCCGTCTTCCGTCTTCCATCTCCCGTTAAATTCTCATTGTTGCAATTATTCTTCATCCTTAAATAATAACCCAGATCACCTTTTATCACTTTTACAAGCTAGATTATAACTGGTATATAATAATTTTGTATTATTTTAGAGTTTCCTTCTCAGGGAGAAAAAATAGGCATAAAATCACTCAAGGGCTTACACCTTTTCACACAATAATCAAAAACTAACAAAGAACATTTTTTTTAAACAAAACAATACGATCATTTTTTAATCCAAAAAAACACTAATTAAAATGGCTTTTTTAACTAAGCAAAAGAAAATCAACGCAATGATTCCTGACAATAGTGACGCAGGCCTCGTAGATGCTATCCGTGTTTTCCGTTCTGGAAACGTCCAGGAACTAGAAGTAAAAGTGAACATCGGGCATCCTTACAATGGCGACCTTGAACTACACCTTACTGCCCCTTCTGGAAAAACAGTACGCTTACATAAACGTACCGGAAAGAAGGAAAAGGACCTTAAGCAGGTATACAAAGGAGATGTAATGAAGGACTTTGTTGGAGAAAAGGCTTCTGGAGATTGGAAGTTGACTGTAAAAGATTTTGCTCCGCGTGACGAAGGAAAATTGAAAGATTGGGCTATCAAAATGGATTGTACCAACACTAAGGAGAGTGAAATTTTTATCCCGGATGGTGAGAATAAAAAATTGATCAGCAAGCAAATGTGTATGGTAACTGGTAAAGTAGATGATGTCGAAGTAAAAGTAGATATCCAGCACGGATACATCGGTGATTTGAAAATCATGTTGGTTGCGCCTTCTGGAAAAGAAGTTATATTACACAACAGAACTGGCCATAACAAAAATGACCTTATCGCTACTTACACTGCTGATCAGGTTTTGCAGCCAATGATCGGTGAAAAGTGTAAAGGAGTGTGGAAACTGGTTTGCCAAGATTTAGCACCACGTGATGCTGGCCGTATCAGAAGCTGGCACTGTAACCTTAAAGTATCTTAGATTAACTTAAACTATTGACGTAAACGAAAACTTCCCACTGATGTGAGATAAGGTTAACTTCCTTCTCTCGTGAAATTATTTTTTGTGTAATACTTACTGTGGAGTTAATGTTTAAGTTAGAAACAACATAACCAATAAAAAAAAGGAGCGCTATCGAAAGGTGGTACTCCTTTTTTCTATCTTACCCTCTGAGTGCACTGGAAATTAAGTTTCGTCTGAATCTCAAAATAAGCATTCAAAACGGATAGAACTTAGTTTACAATGCACTGAGAACGTTGCCCGTAAAAATGGTATGACGATATCTAAAGAAACGATTTGAGTGTAATACTTACAGAAGGAACGAAGTTAATATATTTAAAAGCTCAAAAAAAGAATGGAAAATACGCAATTAAAAACAGATCGGATATATCTCCGGAAGATTGTCAGTGAAGACCTTCCAGCGGTATTCAAAGGCTTGTCTCATCCTGAAGTAATCAAGTATTATGGCATCAGTTTTAAAACACTGGAAGAAACCAAGGAGCAGATGGATTGGTTTGCAAATCTAGAAAAAACAGGGACAGGCACCTGGTGGGCGATTTGTTCTAACAATGATAATAGATTTTTAGGCGCAGGTGGTTTCAATGATTTGAATAAAGACAGTCGAAAGGCTGAAGTCGGATTATGGCTCTTGCCGGAACACTGGGGGAATGGTTATCTGCGGGAGGCTATGCCGCTCATGGTCAACTATGCCTTCCAAGAATTGGGCTTACATCGGATAGAAGGTTTTGTGGAAAGTAGTAATGAAAACTGCAAGCGAGCCATGTCAAAGGTTAATTTCACCCATGAAGGAACGATGCGGGATTGTGAGATGAAGGACGGAAAGCTGATAAGCCTGGATATTTTTGCCCAATTGTCGACGGATGGGGAATAAGGAAAATATTTTTTTCGTTAAAATTATTAAATTGCGGACTGGGGGCGTTCCGCCTGTTGTGAATTTTTTACCGCAACGGCGCAACGAGGGCAAAGGAACGTAACGTTTTTCTTTTTTGTGTTTTACTTTTGGGAGAAATAGTAACGGCGAATTATAAACTGATAACAAACTAATTTAAGTGACAACGAAAAATCGTTTCCACCAAAGGAATCGTGAAATTATTTTTTGTGTAATACTAAATAGCGTTTATGAAAAAGATATTATTCATTATTTTGGTTTTAGCGGGAAGCACAATCGTTTTTGCTCAGACAGATGCTAAGGAGTCGGTGCCTGCGGAAAAGGTTCATAACGTTGTGGAAACGATGCCCCACTTTCCTGGTTGCGAAGACGAAGAAGAGAGGAAACGTAGCGGATGCGCTCAACAGCGGATGCTTCAATTCATTTATGGACAGTTGAAATATCCAGCTGATGCACGGTACAAGCGGACGGAAGGAACAGTGGTGGTGAAATTTGTGGTTGGTTCGAATGGTGAGGTCAGAGATGTCAGTGTTGTTAAGTCTTTAAGAGATGGTTGTGATGAAGAAGCTGTTCGGGTGGTCAAAGAAATGCCAATCTGGATTCCAGGTATTTTAAATAAGAAACATGTGGCAGTCAATTATAAACTGCCGATTCGATTTAAGTTACAATGATATTTAGATTTTGGAATAAAGTCTAATAGGTTAGAAAATAATTAGACTAATAAATTAAAAACATGAAAGTAATAACTTACCTAGTTGCATTGTTGTTTTGTTTTAATGGCTACGATGCTAATAGCCAAACGGATGACAGCAGAATGGATCGTGCTACCTTTACCAATGTAGCGCAAATGCCGGAATACCCCGGTTGCGAAGCGATCCTCGATCCAACAGCGCGTAAGAATTGTGCCTATAAAAGCATGATTCAATATTTAAGTGATAACATAGTGTACCCGACTGAAGCTAAAGCGGCTAAACTGGAGGGATCCGTGGTGGTTAGTTTTATTGTCAGTAAAGAAGGGGAGATTACAAAGGCACAAGTTGTCAAAGGATTTGATAAAGCTTGTGAAGCGGAGGCACTCCGAGTGATTCAAGAAATGCCTAAGTGGGTACCTGGCGCTCAAGAAGGAAAAGAAGTGGCAGTGTCTATGAATTTACCGATTCGGTTTACTTTGTAAAAGGAAACGATGTTTTAATAGAAAAGCCCTTGTGTGACTGTTGTTATGCGAGGGCTTTTGTGTTGTTAGGAGAATTGTTGTTTTTGAAAAGAGGAGGAATGCTTTTGTTGGCCCCAGCTTGTGAAGGGGGGCATCCGCCCGGAAAAATATAGCTCTAATCTATTCTACCTATTATTACATAAATGTTTTTCTATTGTTAGAATAATCGTTACTTTTTATCAATTCCTAAATTTTGCATTTATTATAATTGATATGGAAATTCAAAAAAAGTGGTTTAATCGAATTGAAAAGGAGCACAACTTCATTTTGTTTCACGAAAATAAACTCTATCGTCTTCAAACAAAGAAAGACAATTGGACTAAGATTCAGAAGGAGTTGGAGCGAGGAGAAATCAATGAAAAATTCATGGGCTTACCTATGAGTTACATTTACTACATAGAGTTTCGTGAAGAGGACAATGACCTACGCTGTTTTTATGGTCAAGACTCTGAAGATACGCTGAAAATATCTGATGAAAAGTTGCGGAGAGAAATTTTCGACTATATAAAAAGTAGTAATGTGGGACTCCGTTATGATGAAGAAGAACCAAGCATAGTTAGCCGAATTAAGAAACCTTTGATTGCGTTGGGAGTGGTGTCCGGTATTTTTCTGTATGTCTATTCTTTTATCGATGGAATGAATCAGGGCTATGAGTACGAGATTGTTGGAGGAGGAAGACCTGGTATTGGCGGTATAGCGTTAGGGTTGGCACAACTCGGATTGGCGAAAAACGTATTATTATTTGGAAGTTTTGCCGGATTGGCTATTTTCTCAATAAGTCGAAATATTAAAAAAAATAGTTTGATTCATCGTTTGGTTTTTAGAAAGAAGGACTAAGAATTAAATCCCCAAAATCATTTTAACCTCCGCTGAATAATTCGTCCCCGTAGTAATCGTTGTCCCCTCAGCGTCACTCATCACCAGTAATAACTTCCCTTTAAAATACTTCCGAATTTCTAATACCTCTGCCTTGTTTACGATGTAAGACCGATGTACTCTAAGGAAATTAGCAGGTAACTATTCCTTCAACATTTTCTGAGGAGGAGCGTTTGTGAAGGGGAGTGCTTCTCTTAGCAATCGCACCCAAAAAAAAATCGAACCTGTCATTTGACAAGTTCGATTTCCAATTATTGATTCAACTAAATCATTTGAATCAAATTTATTACGGTAGCAATACAGAGTTAACTGCGTGCACTACACCGTTCGTACCTTGTACATCAGTAATTATAATATCTACACTTTGTCCACTAGCCGTTGTGATCTTCGCACCATCTGACAAATCGATAGTGATGTCAGAACCGTTAAGCATAGGAACAACTTGTCCGTCAGTTAATTGACCAGCTTGTACATTTCCACCACCAAAAACATGGTACTTTAATACTGCATCCAAAGTTGCCTCAGGAATATCATCCAAAGAATTCCAGTCTGCAGATCCAGCGATCAAAGCGTCAAAGGCATCGTTAGTTGGAGCGAATACAGTGAACGGGCCGTCGCCGCTCAATACTGCTACAAAATCAGTAGTGTTTCCAGTTCTAGTCAAAGCTGCAACTAAAGAAGAGAAAGCAGGATTATTCAAAGCATGGTTTACAACTGTTGGTCGCAACATTACTTCATTGATGATGTGAACTGTTCCGTTAGTTGCTTCAACATCAACAGTAACAGGATTAGCAGAACCGTTAAATACGACTCCTCCAGTTACATCAATTTGTAAAGCTACTTGCTTATCGTCTGGTCCTAAGCTAGCTGTAGTTACATAAGAGTCAGTCAAGTCTGTAGAGTTCACGTTTGCACCCAATACGTGGAACAATAAGATATCTGTCAAGGCAGCAGTTGGAATGTCCTCAATAGAACTCCAGTCAGCATTAGTATCCAATAACGCTTGGAATGCAGCATTGTTAGGAGCAAATACAGTAAATGGTCCGTCACTTTGTAATGTTGCTGTTAGGTCTGTTTTAATAACAGCCTCTACCAACATGCTTAGATCTGCAACACCCTGAGCAGTTGCTACAATGTCAACTATTTCTGTTGATGGTTCATTATCTTCGTCATCACTGCCACAAGAAGAAAATAAGAATAGGTTTACGCAAAGAAGTCCGAGGAAGAAGAATTTGAAATTTTTCATTAATAAAATGTTTTGTAATTAATTTGTAATTAGAACGTTAATTTAATGGTGATATAACGGGTGGGGTAGTCGTTTTGTTTAATGGATTAGTAAAAGGATTAAACAAAATGAATGCTACTTATCAGAAGTGATTTTAGTAGAAAAAGCAGGCAGCGACTGTGGGGAGGAGTGCGACAGGGGGGGGAGGAGTGATTAGTTCTAAATGGAAACATCTAATTTTTTAAAATGAAAATCAAAATTAAAGTGTCAATTGAAAATCAAAATCAAAACCTTCTATCGTAACTTTTACGTCTAGGGTTTTTAATTTTGATTTTAATTGAAATGTCGATTAAAATTTTCTTTCAACATTCACCAAATAGGACTGATGAACTCTGGAGGAGGGAAGGCTTCTGAAGGCTTAGAACCCTGGAGGAGTGATTTTTTTAGCTAAACAGCCTAATATTTTTTTTTAGTTTATTAAGGCTAAAAGTCGGAATCTATCTCTATTTGTTAGATTCCGACCTCTACTTTCACCTAAAATACTCGAACCTTTTCTCATTACTTAATTCTATATTATAACGACAAACCCCATTTAAAGTACCAAACCAAATGGCCCCGTCTTTATCTTCTATAATTCCAAAAAACATATCCTGCTGTTCCGTAACCTGACTAACTGTTGGCTTCATATCTAACAATGTTTTTACATCATACCTACTCAGCTTCCATCTGTTTGCATTCCCGTCAACTGCCGAACTCGTCCAAATATTCCCTTCTTTATCTTCGTAAATATAACCCACAAAATCCGTCGAGTACTTGGTAAGTGAATTTCCATTAAAAAGAAAAAGTCCATCAAAACGCCAAAATCCGTCATTGCCACCAAGCCAGATATTACCTTTCTTGTCTTCGATGATGGAGCGGACATTTACAAAAGGGGCGCCTTGTTTGTTTTTAAAAATGGTAAAGGTATTTCCTTTTGGGCCTTTAGTAAGTAGGCTGCTATCAGAATAAAAGGCCTCGCCTCTGCTTCCAAACCAAAATTTTCCTTTTTTGTCTTCTATGATCGAATTAATATCACCATTAGGTAAGCCATTTTCGGTGCTGAAATTGCGAAAGCTTAAGATGCTGGCAGAAGGATCGCAACAACTGATTCCTGCCTGAGTACCGAACCAAATATGCCCACTTTTATCTTCATAAATACAACCAACGCTATCATTGACCAACCCGTTTTTTGTCGTAATATTCGTAAATGATTCCCCATCATAGCGATAGAGTCCTGCGCCGATAGTCCCAAACCAAATGATTCCATTACTATCTTCTAACATTGAGAATACACGAAAGCGTCTTAAGCCTTCTTTATTGGTAAAGTTGGTAAATGATTCCCCATCGTAACGAATGATTCCATCCCAAGTGGCAAACCAATAATGTCCGTTTCTATCTTGCAAAACGTTACGGGTGATACGCTCTGGCCCCTTGGAAGTGGTGAAGGTTTGAGTCCCGTTGAAGTAAGGATCCACCTCATCTACCTTGCTTTCTGATGCTATGATTTGGTCTGTTGTTTCAGTAGGTAGCTCTGTTGTTTCTTGCCCCTTGCAGGACGTAAGAAAAAGTAGAGAAAGAAAAAGGAAATAGAGTGGGGTAGCAGTGACTACCGTTTTTAAAGTTGACATGGCGCAGGTTTTAAATGGGTTTGAAATAAAACAAAGCTACACTATTAGATAGGATACTTTCGTGCTTTGGATCTGTTTAACAGCTTTGTAACAGGTGACATGCTCTAGGTGAAAAACTCAAATAAATAAAAAAAGAACTAAGGCCTAAACCTTAGCTCTTTCATTTGAAGCATTTTAGGATCAATAAAAAATAATCCCTAACATGCTATTTACTTCAATTCTATATTGCTTCCTTAAGATAAACCATTACGCTATCGCCTCTTCCTTTCTTAACAGATATATTATATCCATCTTCTTTTTGTTCCAATAGTTCCACTGCCTTATTACCAGTGATTTCTTTTCCCGCTAAATAGAAAGTCGCCCCACCATCTTTAGAAGCAAGCTCTTTGATGTGCTCGATTGGATTTGGCGGCGGTGGAGGAGGCGCGACGGGAGGGCGTGGCACTTTTACTGTTGGTGCTGTCGGAGGGGTATTGTTATTAATTCTATGCACACCTTTTGGTGCTTTTGGTGCTTTTAGCTCTTTTGGCGCCTTTGGCGGATGAGGGGGGTGGGGTGGAGCTAAAGCTCCCTTGTTATTTCTTAACAATACTTTTCCATCTGCTTCAATTTCAATCAAAGTTCCCTCAGGGAGTGGTTCTAATTTTTCAGCAAGCGGATTCGGAGGTGGCGGTGGTATTTTTGCTTTTTCGGCAGCGGTCATATCCGCATAAGGTTTGTATATTTTTTGCCCCTCCTTGTTTTCTCGAACAATAGTTGCATTTTTTAAGTATTCTTCTTTGTCCTGTTCACTTACTTCCTTAAGTTGTTGAGCGTTGGTTTTGCTACAAGAGAAGAGCATTAATAAGCAGGCAAATAAGGGAAGAGTGGCAGAAGCAAAGAGAAAGTTTTTTCTACGCGAAGTGCTTTTTGTCATCATTGTTAAACGTTTTTTTGTTACTAAAAAATTCAAATTGCTGGCCAGGTATACCTTACTTAAAGTGGCCTTATCCAAAAGCAGTTCTTGGTAGTCGCGCACCCGTCGGTGGGATTTTATAACCTGTTCGTCTGCTAAGAATTCATGATTGAGTTGCATGGCTCGTTTGTATGGAATTAGAAATGGGTTGTACCAAAATAATACCTGTAGAAATTCGATGAGAATAACATCTAAAGAATGCCATTGTCGAGCATGCGTAAGTTCGTGGGTGAAAAGTGCGGCTTCTATTTGTTGATTTTGATAGTCCGACTTATTTATGAAAATGTATTTTCCAAAAGTGTGGGGGAGTACCTGCTCTTTCAATAATACGAGTATCGCTCCTTTGTAAGTTACTTGTTTGTTATAAAATGATTTTCGTAATAATATTGTTATATTGAAACAGAATCGGATAAGGAGCAAGGCGCTTATAAGCAGATATCCAATAGTAGAAATTTGACTAATACTTATCGTCTCTTCCTTAATGTTACTTTCCTCAGGAGATAGAAACAATATTTCTCCTGTTGCCTCTATGATTTGTGAAGTCGGTTCCGATGCACTTGTAAAATTAAAAATATCAATAGCAATTTCCGTTTCTACCACGGGTACTATAAACGAAAAGAATAGTCCCAGTAATAAAAACCATCGATTGAAAAGATGCATTTTTTTATCTTCAAAAAGCAAAAGGTAAGTCCCTAATACCATTGCCAGACAGAGCCCTGATTTGATAAGGTAAAGTATCATTGTTTTTTCTTTTTCTTTTTAATTTCTTGATCAATTACTTTGCGCAAAGCCTCTAACTCTTCCGTAGAAAGGTCTGTTGCTTTCGTGAAAAAGGAAGCAAAGGTGGAAGCAGAATTACCAAAGAAGTTATTTATTAAGCCACGGAAATGCTTTGAGAAATAATCTGATTTGGCCACTAAGGGAAAATATTCTCTTGATTTCCCAACGGAGTTATAATCAATAAATCCTTTATCTCTCATTCTTTTTAATAGGGTAGCAATAGTAGTAGCGGCAGGTTTAGGCACGCCGTATTCTTTTATAATATCCTTCATGAAAGCTTTATCTAACTTCCATATATGCTGCATGACTTCCTCTTCTGTTTTTGATAACTTCATTGACTGGTTTTATTTTGTTCTACAAATGTAGAACAAAAATATCATTTCTACAAGTGTAGAAGAGTTTTTCTTTTGGGGTGGTTTTTTTAGTGCGTCTGTTATTTTAGATAGTTGTTGTTATATTTGTGTGCACCAACCATAAAACCTAAAATAATGCAACGATTCCTTTTCTATACCATGCTAACCTTCTTAGCCGCTTGTGGTCCCAACGTCCCCTCAGGTACTTCAGGAGAAGCAATGGCAAACGAAAGTGCTACCACTACCGAAATGACTAAAGTCACAGAAGGAAAAACAGAAAGCGAACCAGAACCTAAGATTAAAAATACATCGGCCGCTCCTTTTTCTTCTTCACTAAGTATTTCCGATATAGAATTGGATAAGGAAAACAAACTAAGCGAAGAAAACCTCAAAATAGTTACCCAAAAAATAAAACAGGAATACGCTAGAATAGAGCAATTGGTAACTACCAATAACACAAGTCTCAAAGAACTAGAATTTGAATGCCCTGAAGATCCTCAAGGTGGTTCTTTCAAATTCCATTTCAATAATGATTCTCTACTAAAAGCAACCTACAGTTTTTATATGGGAGATCATTTTGGCGGGGAATCGACTTACTACTTCCAGAATGATCAATTGTTTTTTGCATTCCATCAAAACAGTACCTGGAATTTCGCAGCTTCAGATACCGACGAGCCTGCTACTAGAGACGATATTAATGAGCAACGTGATTATTATTATCAAGGCAAGTTGGTGAATCGACTTTTTAAGGAGTATACCCATTTCTCTAATAAGAAGAAAACCCCTTCAAATAAAGTTCCTAATAAAACCATCGGTACACCACTGGATTATACTTATGAAGCTAGCAAGGTTTTAGAACTGGCTACAAAAGATGTTTTGACTTGCGAAGACCTTTAAGTAATCGATCTAAAGTTGTTATAACAATAAACAGGGATAACTTTAGAAATACACTAGCTTTCGGTTTAGAATACCAATTACAGAAAAAATAATTATCATGAAAATAAAGCCATTCAAATTGGAGCGGTATTATACGCTGAATGAGTTCTCCGCAGAATACTCCCTTTGTAATTCTGATTGCGAATCAATGACTGTTAAAGAATTACTGGATTTAGAAGAAGGCGCGGATGAAAAATTCAATAACCTTTGGCTGGGATATACAGAGACAAAAGGGAACCCTCAATTAAGAGAAAATATTGCCGATACTTATACAGACATAACGGCGGATGATATGATAATCTGTACAGGTGCACAAGAACCTATCTATTTGTTTTCAAAAGCTAACCTGGATGCAAAAGATGAAGTAATTGCGCAAACACCTTGTTATCAATCCTTGCAGTCCGTCCCCGAAAGTATGGGTTGTAAAGTTTTAACTTGGGAAGTAAAGTATGAAGGAAGTCGCCCCACTTTTGATATAGAGGACTTGAAAAAAATGGTAACCGATAAAACCAAAATTATTTATTTGAACAGCCCTCATAATCCTACTGGTTTTCATTTTTCAATTGCCGAACAACAGTCGATTATAGAAATAGCGAGAGCGCACAATGTCATTATATTTTGTGATGAAGTCTATCGAGAAATGGAGCATAGTCGGGAATATGCGATTCCTGCTTTTGCAGATGCCTACGAAAATGGAGTATCCATTGGCGTCATGTCAAAGTCTTATGGCTTGCCCGGATTGAGGATTGGATGGGTGGCGACTAAGAACAAAGAGGTACTTAATAATATTGCCATACTGAAAGAATATACGACGATTTGTAATTCTGCGCCAAGTGAATTTTTGGCTGGAGTTGCCCTTCGGAATAGACATGCAATCTTAAAACGAAACCTTGAAATCATAAAAAGTAACTTACCATTATTCGATGATTTTTTCAATAAATACAGTGACTTATTTTCCTGGCATAAACCTACTGCTGGTCCAATTGCTTTAGTGAAAATGAACTTTGATACTGATGATATGGCATTTGCAGAGAGAGTATTAAAAGAGCAAAAAGTATTGTTGCTCCCCGGAGGGATTTATGATTTTGAAGGATACTTTAGAATAGGCTTTGGTAGAAAGGAGATCCCCAAAGCACTCCAGGAGTTTGAAGTTTTTGTGAAAGAGAATTTAGTCAAAGCATGAAAATTGTTGAATGGGTAGATGAAGGCAAATTG
Source organism: Saprospiraceae bacterium (assembly GCA_047626155.1). Lineage (GTDB taxonomy): Bacteria > Bacteroidota > Bacteroidia > Chitinophagales > Saprospiraceae > CALGLS01. The sequence continues at coordinate 11,877 of JBLHRR010000037.1, forward strand.
ATTCGATTTTCATAAGCGTTCAATTTTTAGATTAAAAAAAGATCTAGTCATAAACTCTATTGTCTTATGGAAACTAAATTATGGCAAACCGGAAAAAACGAGTTACGGATATATCTCACATGCTTAGGGAAAGGGCATTTTCAGGAAGGAGTGATTACTGATATGTCTCTTTTACACTTTTTTATTTTTGGTAAAATACTCCACTAGTGGTGATTTAGACGTTACATTATTATGCGAATAAACCCTTCGGCGCTCTAAACGTTATATTACCACTAGCATTAGTATAAGCTAGCATCATCAGGTCTAAAACAGCAATATGAAACTACCATTTCTCTTTCTAATCAGCCTTTTTTATTTAAATACTTGCGTTGCCCAAAGCGCTTCTTTGACTGTTACCATCCAAAACCTAAAGTCTACAAAGGGGAATATCCTCATCGGTCTCTACAACAAAGCAGAAGGTTTTTCTAAAGACGAGAATGCTATCAAAGGGGCCACGGTAGCCGTTACCGAAACTACTGTCAGTTACACCTTCAAAGATCTACCAGCTGACGGCTACGCTCTAGCGCTCTTTCACGACAGCAACTCGGATGGAAAAATGAATACAAATATGGTTGGTTTTCCTAAAGAGAATTATGGGTTCTCTAACAATGCTTTTGGAAATTTTGGAACGGTCCCCGGTTTTGAAGAGGCCAAGGTGACAGTAGGAGAGGGGGAGCGGAAGGAGATTGTTGTGGAGTTGAGGTGAGGAGGAGGTTTGTTTTTGTAACAATACGACTACAATGCTCTGCTTGCCCCCAGCCTTTAAAGGGGAACTTCAGCGCGCAGGTGGCTCCATTAAGGTTTTTTAGAAAAGGAAAACTGATCTTTACCAAAAAATGAGATAGCCAGAAGCTTAAGTCGTAGACAAAGTCTCCAACCGCACAGCAGCCCTAGGTGGGACTAAAATTAAGATTACCGAAATGATTCTGGTTTACACAGGCGGGCGGATCTCCCCTTTAGAGGCCGAGGGCAGCGCAGGCCATAGCTTCCCCCCCCCAACAAAAAAAAAGGTACCACCAATCACAAAGATCAATGATACCTTTTTTACGTATAAAGCGCAGTTAACGTTTAAGTTAACAGTTTAAGTTATATGTGGATCACTTCCCCATAAGCCGCCGCCGCAGCTTCCATCACCGCCTCACTCATCGTTGGATGCGGGTGAATTGTTTTGATGATTTCATGACCAGTAGTTTCCAATTTACGGATGGCAACCACCTCCGCGATCATCTCCGTAACGTTGTAACCCATCATGTGAGCACCTAAGCACTCGCCATATTTAGCATCAAAAATTAGCTTAACGAAACCTTCCTTAGCTCCAGAAGCGCTTGCTTTACCAGAAGCAGAGAATGGAAATTTACCAACTTTAATTTCGTAACCAGCTGCTTTCGCTTCCGCTTCTGTATAACCCACTGAAGCCACTTCAGGAGAACAGTAAGTACACGAAGGAATATTGTTATAATTAATAGGCTCTGGAGATTGGCCTGCAATTTTTTCTACACAGATGATCCCTTCCGCAGAAGCGACGTGTGCTAGAGCAGCGCCAGGAACAATATCACCGATAGCATAAATATTAGCCTCGCTGGTTTTGTAAAATTGATCAACTGTAATTAAGCCACGATCTGTCTTGATGCCCAATTCTTCGAGTCCAATGTTTTCTGTATTTGGAGAAACACCAGTTGCAGAGAGTACAATATCACAGTCGATAACTTCTGTGGTTCCTTTCTTTCTATTTGTAACAGTAACTTTACAACCTTTGCCGGAAGTGTCTACATTATCTACAGAAGTGTTTGCTAAAACCTTGATGCCTTTCTTTTTGAAAGCGCGACCCAGTTCTTTAGATACATCTGCATCTTCGCGAGGTACCAATCCTTGCTCCATGTATTCAACGATGGTTACATCTGTACCAATAGAGTTGTAGAAATAAGCGAACTCAGTACCAATAGCTCCTGCACCGATAACCACCATTTTCTTAGGTTGCTTCTCCAAAGTCATAGCCAGGCGGTAGCCGATTACTTTTTTATTGTCAATTGGCACATTAGGTAATGCTTTTGCACGGCCACCTGTAGCAACGATGATATTTTTAGCAGAGTAACGAGTGGTCTTACCCGCTTCGTCGGTGACGTCAACCTTTGTCCCCTTTGCCAACTTACCGGTTCCCATAATGACGTCAATCTTATTTTTACGCATTAGGAAGTTCACCCCTTTACTCATTCCATTTGCTATATCGCGGCTACGACTGACCATACCCGTGAAGTCGGCTTCGGCTCCCTTTACCTTGATGCCATAATCGGCAGCATGGCTAATATATTCAAATACCTGTGCTGATTTCAGCAAGGCTTTGGTAGGAATACAGCCCCAGTTCAAGCAAATACCACCTAGCGCTTCGCGCTCTACAACGGCTACTTTCAATCCCAATTGTGATGCTCTAATAGCAGCGACATAGCCGCCAGGCCCACTTCCAACAATGATCAGATCGTAATTCATATTATCTATTCTTTTTTTTAGTTTTTGAAAATCGCTGCAAATATAGAAAAAGGATGGGGCATCTTCAGTGGTGAAAAGTCCGATGAGTCATTATTTACACTAGAATGATGTGAATTGTACCTATTTTAGATTCATTTGCATGAAAATATGGCTAAAAGCGACATAAGTCATAAAAATATAGTGGATTTAGTAAGCTATTCCTCAATCTCAAAATCCCCATTCACCACATCCAGGATTTCTGCTCCGTAGCTCCCATAAACCACTTCTCCCTTTTTATCACCAGCAGTTAGGATTTCAATGCCTTCCCACTGCTCCCCACAATCATTGTAGAGATGCGCTCCGTCTAGGATTAATTTGCCTCCGGGGTAGACCGATATTTTTGCGCCTTTTGGTAAAGAGACCTTGCAACGAATAGATAAGGAGCCGCCCTTTCTGATTTCGATGTGACTTTCCATGTCCTTGGCTCCATTCCAGGCAACGTCGTCTTTGATTATGATTTTATTTATCGGGTCTAATTCGCACCAGGTTTTTTTGATCATCTCGCGTAGTTTTTTCTTACGGCCCATGCCCATCATGTTTTGGTGCGCTTTTGAAATTTGGCAAGGCGACCAGGAACTCGAGTAGACGTTGTAATCCATAAAGTTGTTACTCCATTGTTCTTTGCAGGGGCCTTCCTTGGTGCCACCGAAACAGTTTGGATGCGGTGGGGTATCGTCACAACCATCGTTTCGGGTCCAGCTGTGGGAGAGGCCAAGGTTGTGTCCTATTTCGTGATTCAAGTTTTTCTGAGCATACCATTTGCCCCTTGGAGTTTTCCACCTTTTTCCATTGGGTTCCATAATCGTATCCTGAACGTCGTGGTGCCAACCGATGACTTTGACCCAACTACCAAAGGCGACACCGTTGCTATTGAAATTATAAGTAGCGGCGAGTGCACTGTCTTTTGGGAAATCCAACACAAAAATATTCATCACCGTGTCTTTTTGGATCCCGTATTTTTCATAAACCTTCCGGTCACCATTGTTTTTATTTGGGCCGTTATTCATCACGTAATACATATCGTCATCGTAGTGAAAGTAAATGCCATCGTCACCGGGGCGCTTTGGATCCGGGGTGAGTTCGTAGCGATAGCGCATCGGAATAAGGGGAGTGTTGTTGTCAAGAGGCAGGTGCATGGGTTTGTTGCGTCCCAATTTTGAGTTGGCACATTTCATTACTTCATTGATAAACGTGACCCCAGTCTTTTCATCAAAATTAGCTGTCCTCGCCGTATTGTTAACAATGTGAAAGTTTACTTTAATGTACTTTAGCGGCGTATGATCTGGATTCAGTGTATCGGGCAGGTAGTTAAACAGCTCCTTGCAAGGATTGTCACTAGGATTGTCATAACTAACGGGGATTCCGTTTTGGAATTCCGTTGGATAGCTTAAAAGGAAGCTGCGTTTCATCTTTTGTTGGCAACCAAAGTAAGCCAGAACACAAATAAACAGAAATAGATAACGGTACATCGGTTGTATTTTTGTATAAATGAAAAAGAGGGTTAATTTTGGGCTTTGTAACAAACTAAACAATTCCATTTTATGAAAAGTAATTTATTGCTGACTCTGTTATTTTCTTTTTGTTTTTTGTTAGGGTGTAAAAATGAAAAGGCTCCTGCTGCTGATCAGGGAGGAGACTCGATTGCTGATTTGGAAAAAGCAATTGAAACCACTTTAGATAAAACCAAAGCGCAACAATTGACCGCTTTGTATCAACAATATATTGACGGACACCCGGAAGACAAAGTCACTAATGCCAGTTACCTGTATAAGACAGCTTCATTATATGCCCGTCAAAATCAGTATCCCGCAGCAGCTACTACATTAATGAACGTCTTGGTTAACTATAAAGGTAGTGAAGTAGAAGCTTCCTCACTACATCTGCTTGGCGATTTGTATAAAGACAATCTTAATTATCCCGCTCTTGGGCAAGATCTGTTGCACTTCCTTTCGGGAAATTATCCAAATTATAAGGAGACAGCAGCCGTGAAAAAGTCTTTACAAGGGAATGCTAAACCACTTGCGGACAGGATCAATGAAATAGCAAGCAGCATTTATGATGAAGAGACAAAACTGCCAAACGCTCGTATGGCCCGAAAATACATTACGGCCTGCGAAGTAAATGCTTTAATCAGCCCCAACGATCCTATGGCTGCGGAGCTATTGCTAAAAGCGGCAACAACGGCTAGAACAACGGCACGTAACGCACAAAGAGCGCTGAATATTTATGATTGGGTGTACACTCAATTTCCTGGCTATGAAAAAGCATACCAGGCTCTTTTCCTAAAAGCTTTTACATTGGATAATGATATGAAAAAATTTGATGAGGCAAAAGGCTTCTATCAGGAATTCTTGAATAAGTATCCAAATGATGAATTCGCTGTTTCTACAAAGTTCTTGTTAGATAACCTTGGGAAGTCTGATGATGAAATTATTAAGCAGTTTGAGAAGAAGAAGGGGAAGTCTGATGATGAGACTAATAAGCAGCTTGAGAAGAAGAATCTTGGGGAGTCTGAGAAGAAGAAGTAATTTTCTTTGATGGGAGGTAGATTCCTCGACTCGTATCTCGCTCGAAATACAAAGAAGGAAGACGTGCCTTGTCCCTCGACTCGCTGCGTTCGCTCGGGATGACAGGCAAGAGATGTTCTTCGTTCGCTCGATAAATGCACTGCATTTATCGAGCGTTTTTTTTCAGAAAGCATATGCAACGCGTTAGAAGGCACGCTGCTCGGTAAATGCTTTGCATTTAGACCGACACTTTTGTGGCCTCTGGCCACTTCATACTCGCGTTATTTTTCTTTTAGTGGCCAGAGGCCACGGGCTGACTCGGATGAAATGCAAAGCATTTACCGAGCGAACGCGGAGCGAATGACGCAGTGGAGGGAGTCGTATAAGAATGAAGACATCTCAACCTGTCATCCCGAGCGAGCGCAGAGAGTCGAGGGATCTAAGTCAAGATTTTTTCCTACGGAGATTTCGAGCAAAGTTATGTGCAGCATAAATGTGTCGAGGGATCTAACTCCATCAAAAGGAACAGATTAGTCAATTACAACAACAACAATAATTAGAAGATAATTAATACAAAGAAAAGTGAAATAGAGAAAGGGGAGACCTCACCTAAAAAACGAAAACACAATCTTACCATAGCTCCGTTCCGATTCGTATCGTTCGTGTTTCTCAAAGCCCTTGTTCGGTCCATGTTCGAGGACGAATAGGCCGTCTTCTTTTAATAAGCCCTTTTCAAAAATCAAATCAGGAATCATTTCTACTTTCGGTAAATCGAATGGTGGGTCAGCAAAGATATAATCGTATTGTTGGTTGGAACGCTGGAGGAATTTGAATACATCTGCCTGCATGATTTTTATACGATCTTCAATTTGCAGCGTTTGAGCTGTTTTTGTAACAAACTGCACACAAGCGCGATGTTTGTCCACATAGGTTGCATCCGTGCAGCCACGGGAGATGCATTCGTAGCAGTGATTGCCGGTGCCTCCAAAAAGGTCGAGCATCTTGATGTCTTCAAGATCAATGCGGTTGAGCAGGATGTTGAATAAGCCTTCCTTGGCGAAATCAGTGGTCGGTCTTGTCGGCCAATTTTTGGCAGGTGGTGTAAATTTGCGGCCTTTAAAAGCCCCTCCGATTATTCGCATAGCTTAAGACTATAGAGGTCAAAAAAGAAGTGTTCTTTTATGGTCGTACTCTTTTTTCCATATTTGAAAAATAGCGGACGTGGTACCGGATTGAGGAAGCGAATGTAGCGGTATAGTTGGTGGTATAGCTGTGAATTTTCCAAAATAAAACCAGAGTAATATAAAGGAACGATGCTGGCATCTAGTTTGAATTGATCATAAACCAACATTGTAAAGTAGATGAAATCCTTATCCGTTTGATAAGTGAAAGAGTTGGCAAAGAGGAAGTTATCATCCTCAAAAAGGAAAATGTGTGCTTGTTGGTTGCGCACGTGAACATAAACTTTCTTTCCTCCTTGATGACTAGAAATCTGCTTCAGTCCTAAAACCAGTGGGCTCAAAACATGGAACAAGCGCGCTGTGGGAAAGTATTGTTGTAAACTGAACTCTAAATCTTTGTCAACCTGATAAACCTGTCGGCTGTCCAGGCTGGCTAAACGATCAACGTGGATATTTGAATTTCCTTTGTCCTTGACCATGGTGTCGAGGTATGCCTGTGGGTCTTCTGCGTTAAATAATCGATCTGGAATAAAAGTATGTTCGTTATTTATCAGGCCAATCTTGACAGATCGGTAAGGGAGTTTGAGTAGTTCCTCCTGGATATAAACCTCCTTGAGCGATTCGGTAGAATCCTCATTAGCTAAGTCGAGTGTGTAACTCTTTAGCACTAATAAGTTCGATTGGTTGTCACCAATCAAAAAAGAAAACCTGTTCATCCCGAAGATGATGAACAGGTCATAATTGTTTGAATATTTTAAAGAAAAATGATCTTCTTGTATGCTAAAGTCTACTCCCAATTTCCAGAAGTGTTAGGTGCACTACGGTCACCAAATTTCAAATAATATTTTCTCTCCCCAGGTTGGTCCGGATTGTAACTATCGTCGTATTTCTTATATTTCACATCAACAAACTCTCCCATAAAGTCGGCATATCTTGTTTTAGCTTCGACTACCCAAACCAATGTTTTTTGGTAAACGATGGTGTCGGCAAACATTTCGAATTTAATACCATTGGAATAAGGAACAAATCCGAGGGAATCTATGTTTATATTTTCCTTTAAGACAGAAACCATAGCAGCTTCATAAGTGGTATCGTAAGTGATGGTATTGTTGTTCGGATCGTCTGGATCACCCTCTACAGCGATATTCATGATCTTACCATACTTCAATGTGTCTTTCAGCATTGTGTAATCGTTGGCGAAAGCCCCAGTTACATTTCTATAAATATCCTGAGCTTCTCGTAATTGCTTTAATTTGGAGATAACAGATTGTTCCCGCTTGGATTTTTCAGCTTGAAAAGCAATGGGTTCGCGGATGCTACCTATTAAAATATAGATAAACAAACCTACTAAAGCTACTAAAACAAGGTTGATGATTAATTTCATTTTGATGGTATTGATTATTGTTAACGCAATAATAGCACTTTTCTATAAAAAAGAACAGTTGCTTAGTGGATAATTTCGCTTATAATGGATTTCATTTGAACTTTTTGCACTGTGCAAAGTATTCAGGAGCCAAGTAGGGGAGCTACAATACAACCTCAACTTGAATTTTAACCACAACCTCAATGCGGTTGGTTCGCGTAAAAAGGGAATTGAAGTTGAAATATTTCCTTGCAATTGCCAAGGGGCTTTTCTTCCTTAATGATGATGCCTTAGTTGGCCTCTTTTGGTGTGTTGCTCCTTTAAGTATTACACAAAAAATAATTTCCCGATTTCTTTCGTGGAAACAATTATATAAACCACTCTTCCTGTGGTCGTTTTGATTTACATAATTGTTTCCAAATCGGGATTTAATTTTTCGTTGTCACTAAAACAAAGAACCAATTAATATTGATGTTTACCGCGATTCCAACCTTTCTTTCCCAGTAACTTCGCTCCATCTTCAGCTGCAGGCTCCTCTAGTTGAGTACCCATACTATCATTCCAGCGGTTCAAATAGCCGAATAAAGCCACTACCCCCATTATTTCTACGATTTCTCCATCGTCCCAATGTTTACGCATGTTTTCAGCTACTTCATCGTTTACGGCATTTGGAACCTGGGAAGCGGCAATGGCTAAGTCAAAAGCTGCCCGTTCTCCATCGGTGAACGCCGGGTAGGTTTTGTACTCCCAAATGTTATTCAATTTATCCTGCTCAGAGCCATAGCGTTCGGCAGCACGGATGGCATGCGCCTCACAATAGCGGCAACCATTGGTCATACTAGAGAGATAAGCAATCAATCGCTTTAAAGCAGCAGTCACCCGACCCTTGTTCTCCATCACGGCCTTGTTCATTTCCATGAAGGCATAGGCAATGCGAGGACGGTGCATCATCGTAAATAAACTGTTAGGGGTAAAACCCAAGGTTTCCTGGTAGAAGTCTGCCATCTCAGCAGTCTCTTTGTTGGCGTCTCTGTCGATTGGACTAACAAATGGTTGTTTCATGATTCTTATTTAATTAAAATCTGATCCATTTCAATGGGTCTCTTGAATAAGAAAAGAGGCCATTGAAAATATTGTGCTTAATTTCGAAGAGCTAAAGGTAAGAAACTCCTTCTGAAACCCTTTGAGAAGCCAGACGTTAAGTAGAGCGTACATTAAACTTTATTCCAAAATAGTTTGTATGTCCTCAAATGCTAATTCTCCCCAGCACTTCAGCTTTTTGTTCGCCCGTAGCTAAGGCTACGAACTCAAAAAAGAGCTTCGTTCTTACAAAAATTATCTATTTGATTTCTATACAAAATATTTCAGCATAAAATCTATTAAATAAATGATTCTTTGACGAACCTGTCCGGCCCTGTAGGGGGATTCCGTTTTTTTATAGTTCTTCAAATAGGTTTTCCACTCTCCTTGCGTTGCACTACATTCGTTTCGTTTATGAAGAATCTTTTTGAAGAACCACGTCAGAGTCAAAGAAGGAGATAAATCAAAATAATATGATGCGCATCTACAAAATAACGACTTTACTGTCCGCTCTTTTACTATTAAGTATCAGCTTGAATGCTCAACATTACAGCACGAAGAAAGCTCAGGTGAAGATGATTGTAACGGATACGATTTGTTACTTTCAAGCTGAAACTACAACGGCATTGGTAGATATTGTTGCGGCTGAAAACAGCTGTAGCTTTGTGCTACCTGTAAAAGCTTTTCAGTTAAATGAACGGAATAAGGATATCGCTTTCAAGGAATGCTTTTCATTGACTGGATTCCCACTGATAACTTTCAAGGGGCAAATGAAAGGAGCGGAAGATTGGAAAGATGGGAAGGCTGGAAGTTATAAACTGAAGCTTATGGGTATGTTGGACATAAAAGGGGAGAGCATTCCCCTTTCGGAAAATGTGGTTCTCTTGTTAGAAAATGGAAAGATGAATTTAGCTTTTAATACTTCTGTGAAAGTGGGGGAGGTTATTGTGGATTTGGATTGTGATTTTAATTTGGTCAATGGCAGAGGGCAGTAAGATTTTTTTCGAGCCCCGAGCTAGCGGCTCGGGGTGAATGTAGGGTCGACTCCTCCAGAGTCTTATAGTGAGGAAGGGGATAAGAAACGAAAGAGTCTGTTACTTACCCAACTCAATCGCTCTATTTAAGGCAGCTTCTGCTCCGCTCCGAATATCTTCATCTACTTTATCTGTTGTGAAGGAAGCCAGTGCCGCTTCCGTAGTCCCACCTCTGGAGGCTACTTTTGCAATCCATTCCGCACAGCTAAAATCTTCTTTGCTATAAATGTCCACGGCTCCTTTAAAGGTCTGCGCCACCATTAGCTCAGATTCAGATGCGGAGAAGCCCATCTTTTGCGCGGCTTTTATCATTGAATTCATAAAGAAATAAACATAGGCAGGCCCTGAGCCCGAGATGGCGGTGGCTGCATCAATTCTACTTTCTTCTTCTACATAAATTGACTTACCGGTGGTATTGATCAGATTCTGTACCATCACCAATTCGATACGGGTTACTTCATCGGACGAAGTGAACACCGTCATCCCCATCCCGATTTGCGCCGGTAAATTAGGCATGGCTCGGATCACTTTTGTAACGCCAAGGTTTTCACAAATACTAGAAATAGGAATACCCGCCATAATGGTCAGGAAGACCTGTTGTTCATTGACATGGGGTTTTATACTTTGAAACAAGGCGGAGGTGTCTTGTGGCTTTACCGCAAATATGATCAAATCGGCAGCAGCTAGGCAAGTCGGTGCATCTTCGCAGACCGTTCCGATATCTTTAGTAGCTAGGATGGCCGCCTTCTCTGGAGACTTTTCCAGAATCATCATGTCTTCCTTTCGGGTAATATGCGAGCGTAAAAAACTACGTGCATAGGTCAAACCCATATTCCCTCCACCAATTATTAATATTTTCATGTTGCAATCGTATTATAACTTATTGTAAACTTTGGAAACGTAGTGGGATAAAGATTAGTTGCAACGGGACTCTTGTATATATGGACCTATACTCTGGTATTTCTTTCTAGAATGCCTTCGAGATAGAAGATGACTTTTCGATTTTAGGGAATAAAAAAACCTTCGGCCTCTAAGTCATCGGAGAATTGTTCAGCTGCGGTAACGGTAATAACGCTACCACTAAGACAAACACAGGCTAAACAAACTTCTGTTATATTGTTGTCAAAGCTAATGCTTATGTTCTCTAAATTTATTTGATATTCTGTTTCGAAATAAGTTTTAATAGAAGCAATGACCTCCTCATCTGTACTTCCTCCATTAGTGGACCATGGATCGGCACATTGGGTTTGGTTGTATTGGAGGCTTACCTCTTCTTCCGATTTGGAGCAGTGCATCATGCTCAATGCTAAGACAAGTATGCCGATTAATTTAATTAGTTTCATAATTAGTTTTTTTGATTAAAAGATTTGTGACTTTCTGTTTAGTGACAACGAAAAATTAAATCCCGATTTGGAAACGATTATGTAAATCAAAACGATCAAAGGGAGAGTGATTTATATAATCGTTTCCACGAAAGAAATCGGGAAATTATTTTTTGTGTAATATTTAGATAACGGGAGGGGAAAGGAAACCGTTGGTCTTAGAGAAACAGAAAGATTAGTTTTTCAATAAGGAACTGTTCGAAACTTATCATTATTTTTGACCAATTACTTAAAGTATTATATTCGTTCTTTGAACGAGGGTAGGGTATGAACGTTCTATATATTGGAACGATACCTTTTTTGTGGTGCCGCATCTACGGAGCTCTAATTACCGTTTTTATATAGTGCTACAAAGATATCGCTCCTAAGGAGCTGTTTGTAGAAAGTTCAGATTTCTTTAGTATTGATTTACTGATAAGTGACAACGAAAAATTAAATCCCGATTTGGGAACGATTATGTAAATCAAAACGACGAAAGGAAGAGTGATTTATATAATCGTTCCCACGAAAGAAATCGGGAAATTATTTTTAGTGTAATGCTAAGGAATGAAAGTGGGAAGTTAACAGTTAACGTTAACAGTTTAAGTTAAAAAAGATGCAACGCAAAATCATTCACATAGATATGGACGCCTTTTTTGCTTCGGTGGAGCAAAGGGACAATCCGGACTTGCAGGGGAAACCCGTTGCGGTGGGTGGGAGTAGTAACCGTGGTGTGGTAGCAGCTGCGAGTTACGAAGCTCGTAAGTACGGTGTTCATTCTGCGATGCCTAGTATAACGGCGGCGCGTCTTTGTCCGAATTTGATTTTTGTAAAGCATCGATTTGATGTGTATAAGGAAGTCTCTAACCAGATACATGCGATTTTTGAGGAGTATACAGATTTGATAGAGCCGCTTTCTTTGGATGAAGCTTTTTTGGATGTGACGGAGAATAAAAAGAACCTCAATTCGGGAACCTTAATAGCGGAAGAAATTAGAAAGCGCATTTTTGAGGAAACGCGATTGACTGCTTCTGCAGGTGTTTCTTTCAATAAGTTTCTGGCAAAGACGGCCTCTGACATTAATAAGCCGGATGGCATCAAAGTCATTACGCCAGCGGAAGCAATTCCTTTTTTGGAACAACTGCCTGTTGAAAAATTCTTTGGTGTTGGAAAAGTAACGGCAAAGCGGATGCATCGGATGGGCATCAAAACAGGGGCGGACCTTAAAGCACTGAGTGAATTGGAAATCGCCCAACGGTTTGGGAAATCTGGCCGTTACTATTTCAAGATCGTTCGGGCAGAAGATGATCGTCGAGTGAATCCTAACCGGATACGTAAATCCATCGGAGCAGAAAGAACCTTTTCAGAGGATATAACAGAGGCCAAAGAGATGGAGGAGAAAATTATCTATATTGCAGATATCGTTTTCCAGTACATGAAGAAAAGAGATAACTTTGGTAGAACCATTTCATTGAAATTAAAGACGCCAGAGTTCCAGACTTTTTCTAGATCTAAGACCTTTAGTAGTGAGGTGAAAAACTGGGATCAATTTAAAAACATCGTTAAAGAAATCCTTGAGGATAATGTTGCGGCCTTTCCTGCGGTTAGATTGTTAGGTGTTTCTGTAAGTAATTTGCAAAAAGAGCAGGGGGAAGGGTATCAGTTGTCTTTGGAATTTGAGGAGGAGGAGTGAGGATAAAATCAAAATTTTAATGAAAATGGAAATCAAAATTTCCCTTAATACGCGAGATTAAAGACGCAGACGCAGACGCAGACGCAGACGCAGACGAAGACGCAGACGAAGACGCAGGGGAAGGGGAAGACGAAGACGAAGGGGAAAACGAAAACGAAAACCGAGAGGTGGAAATCATTGGAGAAGATTTTTTATCAAAGGTTGCAACGGTTCAATTAAAACTAAAACAAGATGAAAATAAAAATAACAATACTCTTTATTCTTATCCTTGGCACTTTTCAATCCTTAATGGCGCAGGATAGAATTTACTTAGCGGACAAGACGGTTGTTGATGTACGGATAGAAAAGGTGGAAGAGAATGTGATTGTTTATTATGAGATGAAGGATGAGGTAGAGGTGAAAAAGGAATCCTATGCAGATCCGGCTTTGTATGAGGGGCAAGGCAAAAGAAGTTTGAAAATTCACCTGTTGGCTCCTTTGTTAGGGCATACGTCTATTTCATATGAGCAAAACCTGAAGCCAGGAAGATCATTGGAATATACCCTTGGGATTATTGGATTGGGGAATAGTTTCCGTCAGGGAAGTATAATCAATTCAGAAGGACTTAATGAAGACGTGTATGAGGATCAAGCAGGGGCTTATCTGGCCGTAGGGTATCGAAAATATTCCGAACCGATGTTGCGGTCAGGCGGAAAACGGTACAAACACCTGTTGCAAGGTTGGTATTTTATGCCTAAAGTAATTGTTGGCTATTATAAGAAAAATGAAAATGTTAATCGCTTTAGCGGCAATCCTAGGGAACGCACAAAGAATACTTTTGCTAATCTAATGGTCTATGGAGGCAAGCAAATCGTATTCTCTGAAAGTATTTTGTTAGACTGGCAAATAGGGGCAGGCGTTGGTTTTGATTCTGATTCTGAAGAAAGTAGCAACCATTATACTGTTTTTATGGTTAACCCTTTAGCAATAGGTGGTGGCGTTAGAATAGGTTTTGTTTTCTAGTCGCACTCTTCCGCTCAATTTCTCACGGCTCACAACTTCTAAGATACTTGAAACACGAACAAAAAACGCTGGTCCTCTTTGATATAGACGGCACCTTATTATATTCAAATGGCAAAGACAGTAGTAGCTTTACGCAAAGTTATGAGGACTGCTATAACGTTCACTTTCCTGAGATAGATTTCAGCAACTATCCCCATGTCAGCGACCACACCATTTTTAGAACCATTATCCAACAAGATTTTGGAAGAGTACCTACCCAAGAAGAAATCGATGCTTTTCAGGATCACTATGTCAATATGATTATAGAGAAAAGGAAAATCGCACCGCATCATTATATGGAGGTACCCGGTGCTAAAAAGGCGATGGATGACTTACTAGAGGATCCCAATTATGTGGTAGGCATCGCCACTGGAGGGTGGAGGAGGCCAGCAACCATAAAGTTGGAACATCTCGGTTTCGATACCACTTCGCTTTTCGATAGCTACGCAGACAATCGGGAAACCCGCGAAGAAATTCTGCAAGATGCCATCAATCAAGCCACAGCGGTACATGGAGAGCAGATCCAAAGAATGGTCTATATCGGAGATGCGCATTGGGATGTAAGGACCACAAAGAACATGGGACTCAACTTTATCGGCATCCGATTGAAAGGAGACCTGGGAACTTTGACGAAACTTGGGGCGGATTATGTGCTCCATAACTTCAGTAATCAATCTGATTTTCAGTCGTTTATACATAGCTCTGTTCCGCCTAGGTAAAGCGATTTTGGGCTGTTGAAAAAAAAAGATTAAAAAAAAATAGAAAACGTTTCTTTAGAAGAATTATAGTTCTATATTTGCACCGCTTTAGGAGGTATTGGTTGTAAAAAGCTAAAAAAATAACTCCTAAAATTGTTGATCCGGTAGCTCAGTTGGTAGAGCATTTGACTTTTAATCAAAGGGTCCCGGGTTCGAGCCCCGGCCGGATCACTCTCATTGTGCGTAACTTGTTTGTAATGAATGGGTTACGCGCTCTTATTTTAGGCAGGGTAAATATGGGGTAAACATTAACATTCTTTTTTAATTTTCCCCGTATTTTTTTTGTTTGCCGAAGCAGAAATTTTGCCTATTTCTATTTTTCCCATCTTTTTCATTTTGTTAACTTCCGTGCTAAAAAATAGCCAAGACTCTTCACAATCAAAAACTCCATATTTAGGTCAATTTCTGTATCTGAATAATCCTTCTTTTCACAAACCAATCTTGGTTACAGTTTGAGATGCTATCTCAAAATAATTCCTTAACTTTGAAGGAATTAGGTGCCCATTCTGGGCACACACAATATGTACCATATTATGCATCTGCCTTCGGCAAGTACGTCAGGTTACACTTGCCGTTAGCCTCAATAAATCACTCCTAAAATAGTTATGTCTATTGTAAGCTTTAATTATACTAAAATGAAAATAAACTTCACGAAAAAATTTTTATTGCTGATGTTGTTCACATCCACTTACGGTGCCCTAAATGCACAAGTATGGAATAAATCTTTCACCGCAGGGGGCTATGACTCGAATAATGAATTATTAGGAGGGTCGGAAGTTTTGCAGCTAACTGGACATAAGAATATGTTATTCGCATCTGTTGGTTACTGGGAAGATGCTAACAATATTTGGTACGGGGGATCAAACAATAACATTGGCTGGGGCCAAATTAATCGCTTGGATAATCCTTTAGCAAATTGGCAGGAAGACTTTTTTCTTGGTTCAAGTTATCTTCGTCCTGAAATTCTTAAACAAATCATTTTTACAAAAGATCAATCTGGTAATTCACTCTCCTCTCCAGATACCGTTTTGATCTGCGCAGCTTACTCACTAAACTTTATAACTAGCTCAGTTACGGTGAAGAGTTTTGTACGAAATGATGTGAATGGTTCTTGGGGAGAAAGTCAAATTGTGCAAGGAAGTTTCCCCGGTGGCTCGAACTATTCCATAAGAGATATTGAAATGCATGTCGACCAGCAAACTGGTTTAGAATATGTATTTGCTACTGTTGGAACCCAAGGGATTTATAAAGGGAAATACAATTCGGCAAATCCTGGGAAAATCGATTGGATTTCGACAGCAGAATTTGGCCCATTAAGTATTAGACCTTTAGGAATTGAAGTCGCAAATGGTGCGCTCCATTTTTCATCTGGAAGTAAACTCTATAGACGTATTGACGGAATTTCACCAAGCTATGTCGTAGACCATGACTTTAGTGATCTTGGCGCTACAATCAATGCTGCTGTAGGTGGAATTAGAGGTTTAACAACAATCGATAACCCCAGTGGGATTGATGATGCCTTCCTGCTGATGTGGTGCCCGGATGGTCAGTCTCAAGGAGTCATTTATCGACTCGAACCTGATGGTGTTGGAGGGTTTAATCGTATTTATGAAACTAAGTTATCCTTATTGATAGGGGATTTTTTACCAGGGGCAAGTGCAAATTATGTACTTGGAGCATACAATGAGTTTTACAAATATATTGACCCTATAAGTTCTGATACTTTTCATTTGGTAGGGTTTGAAGCAAATATATCTGGAGGTGGGCACCCAACATGGAACGGTTATTATAAAGGTGGTTTGTTTGCTAAACGAAATCCTAATGGTCTGTATTCGATAGAAGAAATAAATGGAACTATCGGTACAAATGATGCTCCTTTAGTTGCCAACAGGTGCTATGTGTCATCTCCATTTTCAAATGAAGATGCACTTTACTTTGGTGGTTTTGATCCAAACAGTAATACATCAACAAACTTGGCTTGGGTATATAAGAAAGGCGATCAATTAAATTCTGTAGATGAGTTTATTGAAAATGAAAACAGCTTTGTCATTTATCCAAACCCAGCTAGCAATCAACTTTTTATTGAAAGTAAAATCCAACTAAAGCAAGAGTTTAGTATCATTAATATTTTAGGAGAAAAAATAGTATCTGGTACGTTAAATGGACAAATTGAAGCTCTTGATATTTCATCACTACCTCCAAACATTTACATTATTAGGATAGGTGAAGAGTCAGTTAAATTTGTCAAAACAGAATAATGTGCATAATAAAACCTAAACTGCATTGAAACGCAGTGTAGTTTAGGTTTTCTCAGCAAACAAAAAAAATATAAAACCAGTTTATAAGTTCATAAATTTAAATTTACTTGGTAACTGTTCACTGGGGTATAGTTTAGTTGTGGACGGAAGTCCGAAGTTTTCTACTAATGGAAACCTTGACTTTGACAGTCCTTAGTCTGTAGATTTTACGTTCGATGGAAAATCGATCTTCGGACTTCCGTCTGAATAGTTACTTTACTTGTATTTAATTAAAAAATAGAAAATGAAACCGATAACGATCACCCTTATACTAATGGTAT
The DNA here is from genome assembly GCA_047626155.1 of Saprospiraceae bacterium. GTDB lineage: Bacteria > Bacteroidota > Bacteroidia > Chitinophagales > Saprospiraceae > CALGLS01. The sequence continues at coordinate 29,035 of JBLHRR010000037.1, forward strand.
TTGTAGCACAATTACCTGCACAAGAAATTGACACTTCTTTTTTCCCTTCATATACCCCATATTCTACTGACCCAATAATTGAATGGAATGACTTTATTGTGGGTTCATGGGCTGATCCAACTGTTTTAAAAGTAGATGATGAATACATTATGTATACATCAGCAATGCATGGTGGAATTGCCACTCCCCAGCCCATCAGCATTTATCGGTTTACCTCTTCAGATGGTTATTCATGGGAGATGGCTCCGACTACACCAGTTTTTGAACCAGTTGATGGGACATTTTTCGAGGGAGGTATAGAAACCCCTAATGTTGTTTTTTTCGATGGAGCATATCATATGTATAATACTGTTTACCTTCAAAATATTCCTGCTCTTTTTAAAGTATCCCATGCAACGTCACCAGATGGTATCAACTGGACGATGGATAATACTCCAGTACTAGTTCCTGATTCAGCAGTTAATTGGATGAGTGAAATAGTTGCTGAACCTGGGGCTTTAGTTAAAAATGATACCTTATATTTATTCTATACTGCGATTTCAAATATTGGAGATGTAAGTATTGGACTTGTTCGAAGTTTAGATGGCAGTTCCTTTTTTGATACGACACAGGTAGTTACTATTCCTAGAGATATTTACCCTGTTAGTGAAGGGTATTTAGGGCTGAGTACTCCTGATGCTACTCTAGTGGGAGATACAATTTACCTTTTTACCGATCTTGTGCGTACAGACACATTTACATTCTGGAATCAAGTTGGCTTACATCAATTCAAGTCGTATGGTGACATTAATAAATGGTACTATGACACAACCGCTGTACACCTGAGCAATGACTTTACGTGGACAGACGGCAATTATTTATCTCAGCTATTAGGTGTAACTCCATTAATGGATGGCAATAGACTTAGAATATGGTATTGGGGTTATGACTTGGCAGAAATTGGCCCAGTAGATACTACGTATCATGTACACTTGGTAGGGTCGGATCTTCATCCCGATTTAGGTCACTGGGGAATAGGAACTTCTGAATATCTCTTTAGTAATACAACCAATATAATCGAACAGGATGAAGTTGATCCAAATATTACGATCAAATACCATCTAGGTAAAGGGACTGTTAAGATAGATAATTCCATACCATCGATAATCAATATCTATTCAATTAGCGGACAATTACTCTATCGAAATACATTTACAAATACAATAAACTTCAATATTAATTATGATGGGATTATTTTGATAAATGTTACTAACAATAACACAGTATTCACAAAAAAATACATTTCATTTAATTAAGTAAAAGATCTCTTTTAAACATTTATTTTTATCACATTAGCACTTAGCTCAATAGTAGTTCAGAGTCAAACAGATCCTTCTTATGGTCCAGAAATAGATGTTACTATTATCAACCAAAAAAGAGAATTATATTAGTTTTCTTTTCCCTGGAAATTGTTTTCTAAAATATGAAGTTGATAGCAAAACAGGATTGGAGAAGTTGCATATAATAACAAGTCAACATGTGAAGTTAATTTCCTTATAAAAGTTGAAAGAGATTACGGCTTTAGCAAATAAATAAATAGGAAAGTTATTATTCACTGACTCCTTATGTCTCCTATTAAAAGAAATCGGTAGCGAATAATGGCTAGCGGGTAGTGAACTAAATATCCAAATCAAACTTGCCGCCAGGGTACTACAGCTAGTCGCAGGTCATTTAAAAATTAAATAAAAGAATGAAAAAAGTTCTAATCACAGGTGGGTTTGGAAAAATCGGTAAATATTTCGTTCAAAATTTCAATAGCAGCTATGACATTAGAGTAGCGGATATTTCGATAAACAAAAATACGTTTCCTGAAAATGTAGCCATTGTAAAAGCAGACTTATCTGACTATGCTGTTTGTCTTCAGTTGTGTGAAGGAATTAATACCGTCATTCATTTAGCTGGAATTGTTGACCCCGTTTCAGAGTCCGATGAAATGTTAGAAACGAATATTAAAACAACACAGAATATATTTAAAGCAGCTGTAAAGTCTGGATGTAAAAGAATCATTTTTGCGAGTAGCGCTCAGGCTATCGAAAGTTACCCCGAAGATATTCAGATCAATAAAGATATGTTGGTGAAGCCAAAAAATATTTATGGCGTATCAAAATGCTTTGGCGAAGCCCTTGCCGCTTATCATGCCCATCAGAATAATTTACCTGCTATTTGTTTAAGAATTGGAGCATATGAATTTCCGAGAGATTTTACGGAAATGAATAAACGCGACTTAAGCGCTTTTTTACATCCTGATGATTTTAATCAATTATTGCTTGGTTGTATCGAGACGGAAAACATAAAGCACGAGGTATTAAACGCTATTTCTGATAATAGATATAAAAGGCTTGATATTAATGAAGCAAAAGAAAAGGTTGGATATAATCCAAAGTCAGATGCGTTTGAATTATTCAAATTAGCAAAAGACGGAAGACGGAAGATGGAAGTTTCCCATTAACGCGAACCTTGAAATTGACACTCATTAGTGTGTGGATTTCACGTTCGATGGAAACTTCCGTCTTCGGACTCTCGTCTTCCGTCTGAATAGTAACTTTATTTATAGACAATTAAATAATCAATAATCCCTGGGGTTAATGTTAAAATAATCAATATGAAAAAGAAATACATTGTACTTTTAATGTTAACCATTGGTATTATATCATGGTCCTATTATCAGCTTTTCGATGAACCTGAAATAATTGACGCCGATTACATTACGCTTGATAAAGTATTTGTAGCGCATAGTGATGAAGTTTGGTCGGTGAAATTCAGTCCCAACGATTCACTTCTCGTAAGTGCAGGATATGAAGAAAATGTAAAAATTTGGTCGCGCGATAATGGAAAAGTAATACATGATTTAAAGCACCCTTATTTAGCTACGGGCGAACAAAAAGCTGAAGTGCTGGATAAAAATATCATTTGAGAACATACAAATTATTTTGGAATAAACTCTAATAAGTAGCTCGGTATTTTCAGAGCGTTAGTTTTGAATTTAGACGAGCCTGGAAAAAAAGATTAAGCTTATACTAAGCTTATCGAATATTCAAAAAAAATATCAGACTTTAAATAAAAAAATCATGTCAAAGCAAAAATGGAATAGTAATAATATTTCCAATCAAGAGGGCAAAACAATCATCATAACGGGAGCAACAAGTGGCTTGGGAAAAGAAGCGACCAAAATATTGGCAGGGAAGAATGCAACGGTAGTAATGGCGATTAGAAATACCAAAAAAGGAGAAAGTGTTGCTCAAGAAATTAAAATAGCATTTCCAAAGGCAAAAATTGATGTTAGAAAATTGGACCTCAATAGTTTAAAGTCTGTAGAAGCCTTTGCTGATGGAATAAAAGCTTCTTACGATCGCTTGGATATTTTAATCAATAATGCAGGCGTGATGGCTTGTCCTTTTTCAAAAACCGAAGATGGTTTTGAGATACAAATGGGGGTTAATCATTTAGGGCATTTTGCTTTGACGGGACATTTAATGCCTTTATTGAAAAAGACGAAGGCTTCTCGAATTGTGGCAACCTCAAGTGTCGCACATCGGCAAGGAGATATTAACTTTGATGATGTCAACTGGGAAGAAAGAAAGTATGTTACTGCAAAAGCTTACGGAGATAGCAAATTAGCGAATCTCTATTTTGCTTATGAATTGGCAAGGAAATTCAAAGACGATTCCAATGCGCCAACGGTAACTGCTGCTCATCCGGGATGGACCAGTACAGATTTACAAAGACATTCTCTTATCTTTAGAGTCTTAAATCCTATCTTTTCTCAAAATGTAGAAAATGGTGCTTTGCCAACACTCAGAGCTGCTATTGATGACAGTGCTCAATCGGGTGATTATTATGGACCTTCGGGGTTTATGGAAATTAAAGGTTCTCCGGTTGTTGTGAAATCTAATAAAATGTCCCAGAATGAGGCCAATGCAAAGCGCCTTTGGGAGCTGTCTGAAAAATTGACTAGTATTCGGTATTAAGTGAATTGTAAATTAAAGAGGTTCTTGGTCATATATAGTGGATTTGGTATTTAGGGTTGATCAGGGCTAAGGATACGAACTCAAAAAAGAGCTTCGTTCTAAAAAAAATATCTATTTGATTCCTATATAAAACATTTCAGCATAAGCTCTAATACTTATAAAAAAATAAATGTTCTTTTATAATATTTAATTATTAATTTATTTATAAAAATCAAATGCGAAACCTTCTCCTCCTTTTTTTTCTCCTAGTGCTTCATCCTTTGATGGCACAAACGCCAGTCAAGATTGGGATCATTAATGACTCTACACCTGACAATGAATTAGAATTTCAGTACGAAAAAAAACTTCAAAATGAAATCCTGTTGTTGGCTGAGTATCGTTTTGAAGTGAGTTTTAATAATTACTATGGAACTCAAAACAATGATGATATAGCAACCATTTTCTCAACTGCTTATGCCGCAAATGATATCGTCATTGCTTTGGGGACGAATACTTCCAACTATGCCATTAGCTTAAAAGATTATCCAAAACCAACCATTAGCTCTATCGTCTTAGATGCTCAGTTGCAAGGCTTGACAAAAACCGCCGAAGGAACATCTGGTATAAAGAACTTCACCTACACGGAGTCGCCTTTTAACATGGAGCGTGATTTAAAATTGCTTTACGAAATTTATCCTTTTGACCATTTAGAAGTGATAACAGAAAAAGGGACCATTGGTGAATCACCCTTTATTAAACAACTTTTTGCGAAATACCTTCAAGGAAAAAATGTAACAGTTGACCATATCTTTTATAGTGAAGATATTGGTAAACATTTTTCGGAAATGGAGGATGAAAAAGTTGCGGTTTATGCTTTACCGTATTTTGGAAAAGACACGAGTCGGATACAAAATTTTTTCCAAGTTATCAATGACCACAAGGTGCCATCATCTGCACTTTTTGGAGAACGTTATTTGGAAGCAGGTGCATTAACAGGTTATGAAACGGAAGAGAATCTTCAAAAAATTCCCCGTAGAGTCGCACTTAATGTTATAAAAATTTTAGAAGGACAGTTGCCTTCTGAACTTTCTGTTGAGATGAAAACTTATGGAGAGAATCTTAATATCAATATGGAAACGGCTCGCCAAATCGGTATCTACCCCGATTTTGATATTTTGTCAAAAGCTATTTTGTCTAATCTTGATAATATTCAAACCGATAATAAATTGACTTTGCAAAAAGCCATTGCTCAGGCACTTCAAAGTAATTTGAGTATTAAAATTGAAAACGCTGATGTTCGTATTGCTGATACTGAAATTGGTATTGCCAAATCAGATTTGTTACCCCAAGTTGATGCATCCACTAGTCTTTCGATGACAGATGAATTAACCGCTTTTTCTCGACAAGGAGCGCAGGGGAGGGGTAATTGGATTTTAAGTGGCAGTGCCTCTCAAGTTATTTTTGCAGAACCTGTTTTGGCAAATGTGGCCATCCAAAAAATGCTCAAAGCCAGTGAAGAAAAGCAACTACTCCAAACTCAACTGGATATCGTCATTGATGTCACCAATGCTTACATGAATATTTTATTTGCAAAAAATAACCTTAATATTCAAGAACAAAACGTCAAACGAAACAAAGACAATTATAATATTTCCAAAGCCAAGGAGGCGATTGGTTACACCGGTGCCTCTGATATTAATCGTTGGGAAGCGGAATTGGCGAATGCAAAAATTAACCTTAACAATGCTTTTGCAGGATTGCGTCAATCCAAATTTCAACTCAATCAATTACTTAATCGCCCCATCAATGAAGCTATTGATATTGCAGATGCCACTATTGCAGAATCGATGTTAATGGTTACGGATGAACGAGTAGGTTTTATTAACGACTATGGCACCTTGGATATATTTGCTGACTTCATTGTCGCTTATGGAAAGGAAAACTTACCGGAGTTGGCGCAGATTGATTTGGGGTTAAAAGTGCAAGAAAGGTTACAATTATCACGCGAACGGGCTATGTACTTGCCTTCGGTAGCGATGAGTGGTTCTGTGAATCGAGTACTTGGAAGAATTGATATTCCAGAAGGGCTTCCAGAAGTAGATAAGGCGACCACTTGGGATGTTGGTGTAGGTATTTCCTATCCCATTTTCCAAGGAAATAATCGACGAAAATTAGTTGAGCAATCCAAAATCAGTGTTATGCAATTACAGCATATTCGAAAAAATACAGAGAATCAATTGGAATTACTCATCCGAGCTAATTTAGAAAATGTAGGGGCATCTTTTACTAGAATGGGATTGGCACAAACGGCTGCTGACGCTTCTCAAAAGAATTACGAAATTGTCCAAGATGCCTATTCTGCTGGTCAGACTAATATCACCACATTAATTGATGCACAGAACAATGCCTTAGCTTCAGAGCTTCAATCGACCAATGCCGTTTATACTTTTATTCAAGACTTTTTGAACATGGAACGTTCGATTGGATATTTTAACTTCCTAGCAACGCCAGCAGAGAAAGACATTTTCTTTAGTAAAATTCAACAACATTTTAATTCAAAATAAATTGCGAATTAATTAACAGGGTGACTTTAAATCAGCTTGTGAGTAAATATTAATTTAAGTGTTATAAACGCTTATCTAAATTATAAACAAAATGAAAAATACATTTAAAATGAAATCATATTTCCCTCTTTTCCTTTTGGTATTTTCTCTAATGGCCTGTAATGAAAAAAAGGAAGCACCCGTTATCTTAATCAAGCCTGTTAAATATCAAAAAGTTGGCTACTCGAATGGTACCCAGGTCCAAACTTTCCCGGGCGTCGTAAAAGCTGAACACGAAACTAAGTTAAGTTTTAAAGTGAGTGGTACATTAAATACTGTGCGTGTAGAACTTGGAGACGAAGTGAAAAGAGGTCAATTAATTGCGAGTATCGACCCTACAGATTATGTCATTCAAACGGATCAGGCAAGAGCACAAAAAGAAGGTTCCGAAGCTAATGTACAAAGTTCAGAGGCCAATGTTAAAAGTGCGGAAAGTCAGTTAATCAATTCACGCTCTACTTTTGATAGAGTAGAAAAATTATACGAAAACAATAGTATTGCAATAAGTGAATACCAACAAGCAAAAGCTGGATTGGCTTCAGCGAAAGCACAATATGATGCTGCCAAAGCACAACTTGCCTCTGCAATAACTCAAGTAACCACCTCTGGGAAACAAGTCCAAGCAGCTGGTAATCAGACAAGTTATACTAGATTAACTGCACCTATGAACGGAATGATTACAGAAGTAATGGTGGAGTCTAACGAAGCCGTCGGGGCAGGAAGCCCTATTGCTGTACTCAGTAGCGAAGGGAATCCTGAGATTGAAGTGGGCGTACCAGAAGTACTTATTAATAAATTTAAAAAAGGTCAAAAGGTTACAATTGAAGTGCCCTCCGCTCCAGATCAAAAGTTTAGTGGAAAAGTAGAAAAGGTAGCTTTTGCATCTGGTAACTCTCCAACCTATCCCGTTGTAGTAAGCATCGATAATTCAAAACAAATCCGACCGGGTATGGCAGCTAATGTTACTTTTCAATTTGGTAATGAAAAAGCAAAAAACAAAAAAATGGTGATTCCTGCTGTATCTGTAGGTGAAGACGGTAAAGGAAACTTTGTGTTTCTAATTGATGAGTCTAGCGACAAAATAGTTGTTAAAAAACAACCGATCACCGTTGGCAAATTAACCTCTGAAGGTTTTGTGGTAACAGAAGGTTTAACTGCTGGTCAAAAAATAGCGGTAGCGGGTTTACAGACTTTATTGGAAGGGCAGGAAGTGAGGCTGCAGTAGGGGAGACGGGAGACGGGGGGACGGAAGATGGAAGA
>JBLHRR010000038.1:0-36710 GCA_047626155.1 Saprospiraceae bacterium
AAATCCCCATCGCCATTCAATTTCAGAATAAAAATATCTCCAAAGCCATTATCCGTTAAGTTGTAAACTCCAGGACCAGGATCAAAATCAGCAGTGAAGTTGAAGGTCCCTATTGTAAACACATTTCCACTATTGTCAACAACAATTTCTCTTCCAGTACCTGTTCCAGCCTCCCCCATATTCCTTGCCCAAAGAAAGGAACCATTGGATTCTAGTTTGAGTATGAATCCATCAGAGTTAGACGAGCTTGACAAAGTGTGAACACCTGCCCCTGGATCAAAGTCGATTGTTCCTTCAAACCTACCAGTAATATATACATTTTCAAAAGTATCTGTTGTAATCCCAAATCCCCAATCCCATTCTGTACTTCCTAAGGAAAAAGCCCATATAAATGCACCATTTGTATTGTACTTTGCTATGAAAATATCTCTCGAAAAACCAGTTGTAGTAGCTGTAGACGTAAGGTTAAAAATGTTCGAACTGGGATCAAAATCTACAGTATCGCTAAAAATGCCTGTAACATATATATTTCCTGATTTGTCCGTTGTAATAGCAGAACCTGTTTCACCGCGTGGGCCTTCTGTCTGTATTGCCCACTCAAATGTTGGTGCTTGCCCACATAGAGACATCGAAATAAAACAGCAAAGGATTAATATTAATTTTTTCATGTTTTTTTCATAAAGTTACAGAACTTCTATCACAAAAGCAGTCCAATAATCAGACAAAACCCCATAAACGCCCCCTCTAGCCGCAGCAAGTTTTTACAGCTTGGCACCCCAAAACACAACCAACTTTAAACCCTAATCAAAGAAGAGTCTAATAGCTATGATCCGCTCATCGGCATTTAAGATTGCATCAAAAACAACAGTTTCTAATACAACAAAAATCAAATGTGTAGTTCGTTAAATATTGCTCATCAAGAATAACGATTGATAAACAAGCAATTTTGGAAATTTTAAGTAGGTCGAGTAAGTGGTTTTATCTTTTACTCTTACAATAAAAATCAGGCGAGATATTTAGTTTTAAACCTAGTTTTGGGGCGATGAAATAGCTTTGTTATGTTTTGTTGTATCGATTATCCGACGGTGTGAATATGTGATGTTTTTTTTTTATAAAAGAAATTTAGCTCACATTATTTTTAAATATTTTTTTTCTCACAATACTTTTACTTATTTCACTAATAACTTTGTTTGTCTTGTATTTAGGAAAGCGGACATAAGTAGATGTAATTTTATTGTTATAAAGCATAATACAAGAATAGCCTGAGGCAAAAACCTGCCTTAGGCTATTCTTTTTTATTAAAAGTAAGTAATCCGTTATCTCCGCCTAAACAGAAACATCAGGACAAATTAAAAATCAAATATCCAACTTCTCCAAAATATTTTTAGGCACTGCGTCTTTATGAACCATAATGGCTACGGTCTTCAATTTTGCATAAGCTTCCGACATATAGAGATATCCTTTTTCAGGTCCGATTTCACCCCAAGAATTTTTGATGAGATAGTATTTCGTTCCTTTTTTGTCTTTTGCGATTCCGGTTAGGTGCATGAGGTGATCATCGGTGGTTGCATAAGACTCAAAAGTTCTTTGACGTAGTGCTTGGTCTACCTCAACTTCTTTACCTGGTTGTTCAAACAAGTCTTTTCTTTTTGTATCAACTGGTAATACGGCCATCCCTTCTTTTGAGGAGAATCCTTTTTCAGAAACATCGCCATCCCAAGCCACGGAGTATCCGTTTTTGATGGCATTGTCAAAGACAGTCATTAATTCATCCATTGGTAAATTGTGAAAGGCACCGTTGGAGAAGTTGTCAGGGATTTCTAAAATAAATTCATCGTAGAAATCGTGGTGGGTGTAGGAGGTTAGACTAATGTAGTCATCCGGGTTAATGCCGTTGTCTTTCGCAAAGGATTTTGGATCATAGGTCTTTCCTTCGTAAGAAAATTGTTCTGGAGCAGCGCCCAGATAAATATCCATTGCGGCATCTAATACCTTCATCCATTTATCACTTAACCTTTTTTGCTTCAAAACACCATCTAGCATTCCTTTAAGGACAGCAGCCATTTCCCCATGGTTGTGTTTTTGATCTGGATCTGTTTTCCCAGAGTAGGCCGTTTCTGGTACCAGGCCGTATTTCTTAGCCGCATTTATAACATCGTGTGAAAGACTACCCTGACTGAAGTTCGCTTTCCCTTGACGGAGTACATAATTCCGGGCTTTCTCTTTATAGATGTTTCTTACAACATACATTTCAGACAAATCAAAAGGCTCCTTTCCTATTCGGAGTAGTTCTGATTCCAAAAAAGAAGAAGTGGCAAAGCTCCAGCAGGTGCCAGTGTTCCCTTGGCTTTTGATGGCCGTACAATTTAGTCCCTTTTCCAATTGGAAAGCGTAGCCCGATTTCATTTCAACCTGAGCGCTCATTGGTAAAGCCGAGCCTGCCATAAGAAGGATAGGCAAGGTGCTTTTCCGTAAAAGTGATTTTGAATAATTGAGTAAAAATTTCATTGTTGTGTTTTTTATCAGAAGATTATTAAAGCTAGTTGCCTTCGGGGCACTACATTTTATATTTCAAATATCTATTAATTAGAACATACAAATATAAAAAAAATATGAAAAGCAAAACAAATGAGGCAAATCTCAGTATATGACATATTATATATACTTATTATATTAAAATAATATTGATTATGAAACACTTAACGCTGATTATTCTTTTTTGTTCTTTATGGAGTCAGCCTCTGGCTTTTGGTCAGATGCAGCAGGACAATTTAAATACATTGATCGTAGCTTCTGAAACGTTGACCTCAGATGTATCTGATCAAGTGAACATCAAAAACTTAATAAACATCAACTCAGATGGCATTGAGTACAGCCCCGTTTTTTACAGAAGTGGCCTTGTATTTTCAACAGATCGATCCACAAAGAAAACCTGGCTTGGACGTTTGCTTTCCAACAACAACTCAAATTTGTTTTTCACAGGAATTGATAAAAACGGTGATATTCAGAATGCCATTCCACTTCCAGGAAAAATAAACTCTAAGCGCCATGAAGGTTCAGCGACCTTTAATGCAAATGGAGACCTAATGATTTATACCCGAAATAGAAAAATGCCTTCGGCAAACGGACAGTACGAATTAAAGCTAAGTAGTGCTGTTTTTCAGGAAGGAAAGTGGATTGAACAAGCAGACTTACCTTTTAATAAAAATTATAGAAGCTGTCACCCTGCCTTATCAAGTGATGGAAATATGCTGGTTTTTTCTTCAAACCGACCTAATGGACTTGGTGGCATGGATCTCTATGCCTCTGAATTTGTTGATGGCCAATGGTCAATTCCTTATAACTTGGGGCAAGAGGTAAACTCTTTTGGTGATGAAGTATTTCCATTTATAGATGCAGAAGGAACTTTGTATTTTTCTTCCAATGGGCACCCAGGTATGGGAGGACTGGATATTTACAAAGCATCCCAAAATAGCACCTGTGGTTATGACAACCTTATTCGCTTTCCAGAGCCTTATAATAGTCGTTGGGATGATTTCTCTTTTATTACTGATCAAGATTTGTCTAATGGTTATTTAACTTCCAACCGCCCTGGTGGCTTAGGTCAAGATGATATATATGCTTGGAAAATCAATTCACCTATTGAGCTGCCAATTGAAACAGAAACAGAGTTAATGACTCAATTCTCTATTCTTGATGAAAATACGGGTTTAGCATTAAATGAAACAGAACTTATCTTAATTCAGATCAACCCTAATATTTTACAAACTGGCTTTCTGGATGAGCCGATCACTATTGTAAATCAGCTGGATAAAGATGTGCTTACTTTGTTAGGAAACCTGATTAAACCATTACAAAACCCTGAGCCGTTTACGAGTTATTCTATTTCTCCAAAAGAGAGTTACCTTATTATTGCCAAAAAAGCAGGGAATAAACCATACCAGCAGATTGTATCCGCAGCGCAATTAACTGCCAGCGAATCCTATGCCTTGGTCGTACCAAGTGAGATATCCAAAGATGTAGCAGCAGAAGAAACAATAGAAGATGTAGGCCCAATTTCTTTAATGACCACAGAAGAAAGTAATGAAAAGGAGGCGGTTGTAGGAGCGGTTGTTTTATTAGGGATGGAAGAGCGACTAATTGCTGCTTCAAATCCGGCTTCAGAACCAGTTGTTTTTGAAGCACAACCAACCGAGGAGGTATTCACTTCCCGTTCTATTCCTGAGCATTTGTTGATAGAAGTGCCAAATCCGATAGAGGCGGTGGAGATTCCGGTTGAAAATACGGTGATTGCTTTCAGCCCGATTTATCACGAATTTAATAAATCCGGTATCATTTCTAAGGAGGAAATTCTGATTGAAAATATCGTTTTGGAAATGAAAAACCACTCTGACTTTCAACTGACAATTATGTCATATACCGATAGCCGCGGTTCAAAAGATTACAATTTAAGTCTTTCTCAAAAGCGATCAGAGACCGTTATGAAAAAATTAATTGCTCAGGGCATTTCACCATTAAGGTTAATTGCCAAAGGGATGGGAGAATCCTCTCAAATAAATGATTGTGATGAAAACCAACCTTGTACAGAAGAGAATTATAAGTTGAGCAGACGAACGGAGTTTAGGATAAAGCGATTAAAGTAAGCTATAAAGTGAAAACTTGAGAAGTATAATCAACAAAACATATCTAACAATAATCTATAATAAATATTGCTCAATAAAAATTAAGCGAGATAGGGCCTTATAATAAATGATTAATAAAATAACCTTTTAAAAAGTTAGGTTTTTAAAACATATTTTATTTCTTTGTGGTGTTAATAATAATTTACGATACCAGCTATAAGATCAACGTCCTTCTTTAAAAAATCCTATTTCTTTTGATCTTATTATCTATTAAGGCTCTTTGATAAAGAGCCTTAAAACCCAAGTTTTTTATAACTTGGAGCCTTGGATTGGTTTGCCTCGGCTCTACATAGGGACTATAAATGAATTTAGAAACACTTACCTTCACCCCTCTGGGTCAGGGGTCAGACTGGGTTTCAGTAGGTTTTGGATTGATAACGCTGCTAGGCATAGCAGTGCTAATTTATCAATTCAATAGTAAACGTAACCTAACACCCTCTGAGATTTCCAGTACTCCCATTATCGGTTTGGTGGCATTAGCCACCCTGCTGGCTGCCGCTGCCTTTATCTATAGTAAGAAAACCAATTATGAATTTGAAATAGTAGAGCTCTCCACCGAGCACGTCAAAACTCCTTTTGGCAAGTGTAAAACATCAGACGTAAAGTCCGTTAAGTTCTACCCGGAGTCTAAAAACCGAACTTCAGACAATCCTGATGAAGAAATTGATGAATACTACCTCGTCATTTTGGAGTTCGATGGCCACCGTCATCCCTTATCCTCCAAAACTTATGATATTGGTCTTATCTATAAAACTTGGCTGGAATTAACTCAATAAAAATCTTCCCTCTTATTTTTATTCAAAAAATAACCCGCATGACTGGAACGAGCTGGTTTAGACTCTAGCTAAACCATCAACCTTTTAGCTTGAGTACTCTACCTTGCCGGGAAATATTTCCTATCTTTCCGCCATTACTATTTTCAATTTTAAAACTTTAGTCATGATTAAAAGCATATTAAAAGTAGCCCTTTTTTTAATTGTTGGAATTTTGGGTTATAATTACTTTTTCGGATCACCTGAGGAAAAAGCACAGTCAAAAGAAATTCTAAATAAAGCCGCTGATGTTGGAAAAGCAGGAGTCGGTTTATTAAAAGAAGAAATTGGAAAATTCAAATCTGGAAAGTATGATGACGCTTTAGACAAAGTGGGCAATGCACTTAATAAAACTAAAGAAAAAGTCAAAGAAGGAAGTAAATTGTTAGATCAGGTCTCGGATTGGCAAACCAAGAAGGAGGAATGGACCAAAAAAAGTGAAGACCTTAAAGATTCTATGGGTTCAGATGATGACTCCACTAAGAAAGAGACTAAGGAAGCCATTAAAAAGTTGAATGAAGAAGCAAAGGCCCTAGAGGAAGAAGGAAAGCGACTGGAAAAGGAAATGGAAAAAGAAGAATCTTAAAAGCCTCCTGATCAATAACTTTCCGATTGGATTTCGAATTCGGAAAGTTATTTTTCTAAGGACATTGTAAACTAAGCCCTATCGCATTGATCTATAGTGGAGCAATCATCAATTAAGATATTTCCTCTATAGTGAAAGTAAATGCCATCCATGTGCTGCGCTTCAAATATGATATAATTGATGTCAACATCCGGTAAGAATTTGAATTCGTACCGCTTCCAATCTGTATGGTTGATGTACTTAGACTCTCCCAATAATACCTCTTTGCCACAAGCCGTTTGTCCACCCCAAATACGCAATTTTATGGCTTTGTTATAACCTGCATATTTTTTTGAGTTGGCCAACATCAAACTGAAAGTATAACACTCCCCTCCTTTTACGGTCGTACTGGTTCGTTGACCAATACTCTCCCAAGTCCCATCTTCTCTCGTAATTAAACCAAGATAAGTATTTCCTTCACTGGCCTTCAATCGTACGTTCCAAGGACCTGGCAGAATATCCGGTGTAGTTCCTTTTGCGCAAGGCTGCCAGCTTGCAGGCATGGTAGCGTCTTCTGGGTCTCCTTCAAAAGAAGCATTATCCAAAACAATCTGTCCATAGGTCAGACCTGCTTGAAAAAGTAAAAAAGCGAAAAGAAAGTATTTTCTCATTAATTGATCTTGATTTTAAAAGGTGCGGTGTTAACATCCTAATTCTACATCGCAGCCATATTTACCTCTAAAATAGATTTTATTCGCTAAATATTATATTCATCTCTACCTTTTTCAAGTTGAGCAAGTTTCCTACACTCTAAAAAGTAGTCAAATCTCCTATAAATCCGTACTTTCGCTTTTTTTAATAACGAATACTTTCAAGCTGAGTACCAGAGGTAAATCAAGACCCAATTACTTTTATGCCATTGTATGTGTTGCATTGGTTCTTTTCCTATTTGGGCTCTTTGCTCTTATGGCCTTTTATGCCAATCAAATGATACAATTCTCTAAGGAGAACATCAATATTATGGTCGAAATAAAAGAGGAATCGACCCCAGAGGAGACAGAGAATCTAAACGTATTTTTAAAGGTTCAACCCTTCATCAAACCCGGTTCTATCGTTTATACTACAAAAGAGGAAGCGGCTGAAGAAATGAAAACGGAGCTAGGGGATTTTAGTAAATTTGGATTTCAAAATCCTTTTCGTGATGTTTTGCATTTCAATATTTCAGCAGAATTCATGAAATCAGAAACATTGGCAATCGTCAAAGATAAATTGATGACACATAAGTCAGTTTATAACGTATATTTTCAAGAGGCCGCCATATTAGCTATAGAACGAAACATCCGAAAAGTCGGAATTGTAATGTTGGGTTTAGGGCTACTATTCTTATTTGTGGCCATTACCTTAATCCATAATACCATAAGACTGGCGTTATACGCTAATCGCTTTTTAATAAAAAACATGCAATTGGTCGGCGCATCCTGGCGATTCATCAGCAGGCCATATTTATGGAAAAGTATCCAAAATGGATTCTGGAGTTCCTTAATGGCAATTGGTGGATTACTGGCCGTTATCTTTTTCATTAACTTTGATTTTCCAAGCCCTCAGGGAACCAATATAAACCTGAATTTGGCCGTTATTTTAGGGGCGCTCACCATACTTGGTATGTTGATTACGTTCCTAAGCACCTTATACGTTGTGAATAAGTATTTGAAGATGAGGGTGGATGATCTGTATTAAAAGAGAATAGGACTGAAGTCCTATTCTCTTTTACGTCGCCCTTTCAAGGCTAGAGGAAACACTATGTTTCTTTGTGCTTATATAAAAAGACGTTGCGTTTTCGTAACGCCATTGCGGTTAACATTCGCTAATGTACGCTCAGCTTGCGGTCTAGTAATTTTCAATTTATATCCTGTCAAGCCGCCAGGTAGGATTCTCAATTTTTAATTATATCTATTTATGTCAAAGAAAAAAATCGTTACTACTAAGAAGAACAGTAAGACAGACAAATCAAAAGTATCTCCAACCACTGCGCGTTCGAGAGCTTCTTCTTCCTCTGCCCCTATCGAATTGATTTTCGGAAAGAAAAACTATATGTTCATGGGCATTGGTTTTGGTTTGATCCTTCTTGGAATGCTACTAATGTCTGGTGGTGGAATGACAGATCCAAACGAATGGAATCCAGATGTAATTTATAGTACTCGCAGAACTCTCCTGGCTCCTATTGTTATTTTAGCAGGATTGGGCATGCAGATTTATGCTATTTTTGTCAAAAAATCAGTCGTTTTAGACTAATACCTAAGGGATACTTTATCGTATTCATACAGAACTTCACTGTCCAAAAGCCGTACAAACACAGATGTCAGAAACTATAAAAGCCATTATTCTGGGTATTATCCAGGGGCTAACCGAATTCTTACCAGTCAGCAGCAGTGGACATTTAGAATTAGCAAAATTTTTCATGGAGGACACCAATGTTGCGGAGCAAAGTATGCTTATGACAGTCATGCTCCATGGTGCTACGGCACTCAGTACCATCGTCATTTTCCGAAAGGATATAGTAGCGATGGCCACAGATTTTTCCAACTACAAATGGAACCGAAAATCTGAAATGCCTTTCTCTATAAAAATAATGTTATCCGTTTTACCAGCTGTCGTAGTTGGTTTGGCCTTTGAGCACCAAATAGAACAGCTATTCAACAGTCAAATTTTACTTGTAGGTTTAATGTTATTAGTGACAGGAGGTCTACTATTCCTAGCTGACAAAGCCAAACACACCACGAAGGAAGTCAGCTCTAAAGATGCGTTTCTTATAGGTATTTCGCAGGCCATCGCTATTCTTCCAGGTATTTCTCGATCAGGTGCGACTATTTCTACTTCCGTACTTTTAGGCGTTGATCGGGAACGGGCCGCCCGTTTCTCCTTCCTCATGGTTGTTCCGCTAATCATTGGTAAAATGGCAAAGGACTTAATGTTTGGAGAACTCGTTTTCACTTCGGAGATCATCGTTCCGATGACCGCTGGCTTTATCGCCGCATTTATTACCGGATTGTTCGCCTGTACCTGGATGATTCAATTAGTTAAGAATAGTAAATTGAGTTATTTTGCAATGTATTGCTTTGTGGTCGGTGTTGGAGCAATTGGCTATTCGATGACGCTGGAGTAACTTTAAATTTAAATTTAACTGTTAACATTAACTTCCCACTTTCGTGTCCTATAGGAAGGTCAACTTTTAACTGTTAGCTATTAATTCCCACTTTCGTGCGTTATAATGAAGCCAACTGCTTAGGCCCACATACCGAATCCTTACATTTTTCGATTTCATTCTACTTTCAAATTATGATACAAAGTCCTTCTACTCCTCCATACGATTTCATTGCCGGCTGTACGCTCCTCGTCAACAAACCAAAGGATTGGACTTCTTTCGATGTCGTCAATAAAATCAGATACCATCTTAGAACATTGACTGGCGTCAAAAAAATTAAAGTTGGCCATGCCGGAACACTTGATCCAATGGCTACGGGATTGCTCATTATCTGCACCGGAAAATTCACTAAAAAACTAGCCAACTTTCAAGGGCTCGGTAAAACCTACTCTGGTACCTTTACTTTAGGAGCCACTACCCCATCCTATGATGCCGAAACAGAAATTGACCACACCTTTCCTACTGATCACATAACAACAGAATTACTGGAAGAGAAAAGACAAACCTTTCTTGGACCTTTAGAACAATTGCCTCCGATGTATTCGGCGATAAAAGTAGATGGACAACCGCTATACAAAAAAGCACGTAAGGGCATTGTTGTAGAAGTGAAGCCACGACCAGTAGAAATTATGAATTTTGATTTGACAAGAGTGGAGATACCTGAAGTTGACTTTCAGGTTGCTTGCTCGAAAGGGACTTATATTAGATCATTGGCTTTTGATTATGGCAAAGCACTTGGCTCTGGTGGTTATTTGACTGGGCTGCGTAGAGATAGTATTGGTGAGTTTTTGTTGGATGATGCTTGGGAGTTGCCTGATTTGATTGAGCATATTGAGGGGTTGAATAGTGAGGACTAAGGTTCTGTCTCAGCCTAGGTTATCCCTTCTAGGAAATAGGAATGAAGCCCTATATTAACTTACACCGCCCCTTCATGGCTGAAAAAACAAGCATAAAAATTCCCACAATTTACATTCCCATTACACCCCTTCTCCCCTCTTTTTCGTAATTTAGCAGCCAGAGTACTATACCATTTTAATATCAGGTCCAATATATGCTAACTACTAAAAAGAAAATCAACAAAGAAACCCTTCATACCGCTTATTCCAAACTATACACTGCCAAGCGACTGACAGAGCTTTACGAAGACAACTTCAAAGTCGTGTCCAAGTATGTGCATGCTACTTCCAGAGGCCACGAAGCCATCCAGATTGCAGCAGGCTTGCAGATGCTTCCTCAAGATTTCATGTATCCCTATTATCGGGATGATGCGATGTTGCTATCTATTGGAATGGAACCTTATGATTTGATGTTGCAATTGCTTGCAAAAAAAGATGATCCATTTTCGGGTGGACGTTCTTACTATTCTCACCCAAGCTTGCGGGATGAGGACAAACCTAAGATTCCTCATCAATCATCTGCTACGGGCATGCAAGCTATTCCAGCTACTGGATCTGCGATGGGTATGCAATACAAAGAACAACAGATGGGTATTAATGAAGATGTTCCACCCATTACTTTATGCTCCCTTGGAGATGCTTCAATCACAGAGGGCGAAGTTGCGGAAGCTTTTCAAATGGCTGCTTTACGTCAGCTGCCCATCCTTTATCTAATTCAAGATAACGACTGGGATATTTCTGCTTCTGCTGACGAAATTCGCGCGCAGGATGCAATGGGTTACATTAAAGGTTTTCATGGCATAGAGGCGGTATCCATTGATGGTAGCAATTTTATGGAATGTTATGAAGTACTTAACAAAGTGATTACAACCATGCGTAAGGAACGTAGACCTTTCCTAGTTCATGCAAAAGTACCGTTATTGAATCACCACACCTCAGGGGTTCGGATGGAATGGTATCGGGATGATTTGGAGGAAGCGAAAACCAGAGATCCCTACCCTGTATTGAAAAAGCAGTTGTTGGATAATGATTTTACAAAAAAAGAAATTACTGCTATTGAAAAAGCCGCTGATAAAATAGTGTTGAAAGATTATGAACGAGCCCTTGCCGCAGAAGATCCACATCCAAGTTCATTGATGGATCATATGTATGCGCCGACTGACTTGACCGAGGAAAAAGGAGAACGATGCCCTGCTAAAGGAGAAGAAGTAGTGATGGTAGATTGTGCTTTGCATGCGGTAGAAGAATTGATGCATGACCATCCGGAATGTTTATTATATGGTCAAGATGTAGGACATCGGCTTGGTGGCGTTTTCAGAGAGGCCGCAACTTTAGCACAGAAGTTTGGCAGAGACCGCGTTTTCAATACGCCAATTCAAGAAGCATTCATCGTTGGTTCTACCGTTGGGATGTCTGCTGTAGGATTGAAACCCATTGTAGAAGTACAATTTGCGGATTACATCTGGCCAGGGCTAAATCAGCTTTTCACAGAAGTGAGCCGATCCAATTATTTGTCTAATGGTAAATGGCCAGTGAGCATGATTTTGCGCGTGCCGATTGGCGCTTATGGTAGTGGTGGTCCTTATCACTCCTCCTCTGTAGAATCAATAGTAGCCAATATCAGAGGCGTAAAAATCGCTTATCCGAGTAATGGTGCTGACATGAAAGGGCTGATGAAGACCGCTTATTACGATCCAAATCCTGTCGTTATATTTGAACATAAAGGTTTGTACTGGTCAAAGGTTCCAGGAACAAAAATGGCAAAAACCATAGAACCTGATTCAGACTACATGGTTCCTTTCGGGAAATCCAACAAGGTGTTGACGGCCAGTCAAGAGCATCTGGACAATGGAACTGCGATGGTAATTGTTACTTATGGTATGGGTGTTCACTGGGCTTATAATGCTGCTAAGAACTTTGAAGGACGAGTAACCGTGCTTGATTTGAGAACCATTGCTCCTTATGATGAGGAAGGAATTTTAGAAGCAGTACGAAGCCATAATCGTTGTTTGGTGCTAACGGAAGAATCTGTTAACAATAGTTTTGCGAGAAGCCTTAGTGGATGGATACAAGAGGAGTGTTTTGAAGATTTGGATGCTCCGGTTCGGACATTGGGTTCTGTGAATACGCCCGCGATTCCTTTGAATAGTGCTTTGGAAGCTGCATTTTTGCCTTCTGCCGAAAAGGTGAGTGTGGTGATTAAATCCGTTTTAGATTATTGATTTCAAGACAACTATCATGGAGCCTTCTTGTTTTTCAGCCTTACATCCAATTCATCTAAGCGCTCCAACATCCATTTCTTTTCTGTACTTGGTTGGGGTTTCTCTACCAATTTCCGGAAGGCTTTAATTTCCTTTCTATTATGAGGTTATTCGGTTTCGGGTGTTCGGTTTCCGGCTGACCGTACCATTCTATTTGAAATAAACTCTATTGTGCTCTCCCAAAATGCTTAATTCCCGGGTTAAGTCTGTGATGTTTTGATAATTATCTTTGTGATATTCCATTACCGTTTTACGATAAAGAAAGATTTTAAAGCTAGAGAGGAGGGAATCCAATGCATCCCATTCTTTGGTTTCAAAATAAATCTTCAGAAGGATGAGCTTGGAGCCAAGGTTAAGGAATAAATCATCGTATTCTACTTTGGTGAGTAATTGCATTGCTGCTTCATATTCTTTTCTAAAATAATGTAATTTGGAGAGGTCATAACTATAATGACTTTCTCGATAGGATGGATGGCGGATTGGTCAGGGTAAAATAATAAGGCATTAGAACGCCAAGAGGTAAGAGGCCTTCCGTTCGACAATAAAACGAGTGGAAGGTTTTAATCTCCCCTTGCATGAAAATTACTATAATTATTACACAAAGAATATATAGCACTTGTTCTTCGGATTCGCCGCCTAAAATAAGGCGGCCGATCTGAATTTAACTTATGGATTAAAAGGTACTCCCCAATGCCTCTTGATTGCCAAAATACGAATTATGATAACCATCAAAATGGAACTCGCCGTTGCAATCGGCTCCGAACAAAATGGTTCCGCTATCAAAAACAATACAGCTCCCGACAAACAGGCTATTGCATAAATTTCTTTACTAAATATCAAAGGCGCTCGATTAGCCAAGACATCTCGAATCACTCCTCCAAAAACAGCAGATACTACACCCATCATCACCGCAATCAATGGTGAAAGCCCCATCGCTAAAGTCTTCTTCAAACCAAGAATGGTAAACAAACCAATCCCAATTGTATCAAACAAAAAGACTCCCTTTTTCATTCTCAGAATAATATCCTTCGCAATATAACAAATCGGCAAGGCGGACATAACAATAAAAATGTAGGTTTCATTTTGCATCCATCCAACGGGCGTACTCCCAATCATAACATCTCTCAGCGTGCCTCCACCCAAAGCGGTCACAAAACCGAGGGTAAAAACGCCAAATAAATCGAATTTTCGTTCTACCCCGACCAGTACGCCACTGATGGCGAAGACTAGTGTTCCGGCGTAATCTATGAGGGTTATTGGGTCCATGGTTGGTTGAATCGTGTATTCGTTGATTTGTTAATTGGTATACTAATAGGAATGAATTCCTATACTATTGTAGCTCGCCCTTGCAGGGCTATGAAAAAACGTAGCGCCTTCGTTGCGCCCTTGCGGTTACCTTTCTCTAAATTACCTGAAACCCAAAAGCATAAGGATCATCCTCCTCGTCAATGATGATATTATTGTAGCCTGTGATTTTCGCCCAGCCTTCTATACTTGGAATAATAGCTTCTAAATCAGCAACTTGAGTCACCGCCTCTACCCTTCCGGTAAAGGTTGAACCAATATAACTTTCATGAATATAAGGCGCTCCTACTTCCAGTTTTCCTTTTGCAAATAATTGAGCCATTCGCGCAGAAGTCCCCGTTCCGCAGGGGGAACGATCAATGGCTTTCTCTCCGTAAAATACAGCATTGCGACCATGAGCTTCTGGGGAAATCGTATCTCCGGTCCAGAGTAAATGACTGAGGCCTGTGATATCAGGATCTGTAGGATGATGAAATTCGTATTGCTCGTTTAAGCGTTTTCTAACAACTCTGCTCCATGCAATTAATTGATCCGCTCTGTAGTCCTGAATCCCTGAGAAATTGTCCTGAAGATCAACGATGGCGTAGAAGTTTCCGCCATAGGCAACATCTACTTTTAGTCGGCCCAGGTCAGGGCATTCTACTGTTAAGTTTTCTTTGTATAAGAAGGAGGGAATATTAGTCAGTCTAACCGATTGTACTTTCCCTTGCTTCATTTTGTATACGACCTCTACCAATCCGGCGGGTGTTTCCAATCGTAGTTGGCCCGCTACTTTTGGTTTCACTAAGCCTTCTTCTAACATGACTGTTACAGAGCCAATAGTTCCATGTCCGCACATTGGCAGGCAGCCACTAGTTTCAATAAACAATATCCCGATGTCGTTTTTCGGATCAGAAGGTGGATAGAGAATGGAGCCGGACATCATGTCATGGCCACGGGGTTCAAACATGAGGCCTTTTCTGATCCAGTCATATTCTTTGAGGAAATGTAATCGCTTTTCCATCATATTGGCGCCCTCTAATATGGGCCCTCCGCCAGCGACTAAGCGGACGGGGTTGCCGCAGGTATGGGCGTCTATGCAGAAGAAGGTTTTTTTCATTTTATACTTATATTGCTAAATAATCCGGCAACTCAGGTCTTACCTTAATGCCATCCTCCAGTATTTTAACAACGCGTACACGTTCTTCTCCAACCAAGATATGTCTCGGTGCTCTGACGTGCTCTGTCCCTATCCCCGTCATGACTTCTGCCAGTTTAATATTCTGTACTAATTGTGGATTAATGTCCAATTCTAAAATAGGTAAGAACCAGCGATAGATTTTCAAAGCTTCCTCTATTCGTCCTGCTTTTACCAAGCGATAGATGGCCACCGTTTCTGCAGGAAAGGCGTCCACCAAACCAGCTACCCAGCCATCTGCGCCCATTAGCAATTCCTCCATAGCCAAGGTATCCACACCACAAAGTATTTTAAAACGATCACCGAAACGATTGCGCATTCTACTTACATTGGAAATATCCCGGGTGCTTTCTTTGACGGCTTGTATATTTGGAAGGTCCTTTAACTGCTCGAATATATCCAGGGTTACTTCAATTTTATAATCGACCGGATTGTTATAAAGCATAATCGGAAGTGTAGTGTTAGTGGCTACGGCTCTGAAGTAGTCGGCGACCTCTTGATCGGTAGGCTTGTACATCATTGGAGGCAATAGCATTATACCGTGTACGCCAATTTCCTCTCCGGCTTTGGCCAATTCAATAGCGGCACGGGTAGAACCTTCTGCGATATTTAAGATGACATCTATCTGATCTCCGAACTTGGCCAAAGTGGCTGTGACTAGTTCCAATCGTTCCTCCTTTGTAATCGTACTATTCTCACCTAAAGAGCCTCCTATTACGACTCCATCAATGCCCGCTTCTATTTGGAACTTAATATTACTTAGAAAGTTAGCAACATCAAGGTCTCCATTTTCAAAAAATTTAGTAGTAACGGCTGGATACACACCTGTCCATTTGACTTTACGCATTGTTGGATTGTTTTAAATTTTTAAATAAATTACTTGGGTCAAATATAATATTCCTTTCTCATTTGCACCAACAATTCTTCTGCTTTTGCCACATTAGGTTCTTCTTGCAAAGTACTTTTTGCGTAAGCTTCCTCAACTTGTTTCATTTTCTCTTCTGCTCTTTCGATCAAATCGTCATAGATTGCCTCACCTCTTCTAATAATCAGCAACTCCTCTCGGTTTGGGCGTTTGACGTTGATGGTTCCAGTAGATAGAATTTCAATAGCCATATCCAACAAGCGAAAAGTATGCATCATATTTTTGGAATCGTAATTCTTACCATGATCGATGTTGTTTTGATAACGAGCCTCGTTTCTGTTTTCCACCCAATCCCAGTATCCTTTATAGTCCTTGCAATACTTAGAAAAGCCATCTTTATTGAAATGCAGATAAGCAACAGACTCTTCCTCTTTGGGAATACTGCTGAGTAATACTGTCGTTGCATTTTCTTTTTTAAGGATACCTTTAAAACCTTTGTCTTTATTTTCATCATAGAACACGGCATACAAATCCTTCGCATGTGGAATATTGACCAATCCGCAAAACTCTTGTTGGAAATTATGAAGTGCTAACCATTTGGTTAAAGGAATAGATCCGTGTCCGTGCAAAACATGACAAAACTCCAGGATGTTCTTTTTCTCTTTCCCGACAGGGTTTACAATTTTCTTATTAAGTCCTCTGGCTCTTCGAACTTGAGTAAATGCATACCCACCAAAACTATCCTTACATTTTTTGGAAATAAACATACCCGGTTTTATCATATCCATTACCGGATGCTTATATAGAATTTTATCTTCCGGAGTTGCCAATAATTCCAGGATATTTGGATTACTACGAGTCAATAATTCTATAAATTTCCCTAGCTCATAATAGACCGTATCGTTGGTTTCATCAGATACTTGTGGTGTGTAAGACATCCCAAATATCTGTTCCTTAGGCAATATAAACACGCCTCTAATATCTGTGTCAGAAGCAGCTATATCTAAACCATAAGCCTTAGATCCTGAGATACATTCGTAGATGATAAGATCATTTTCTTTAAGTTCTTTTATCGTCATAATTAGTGGTCCTATTTATTCAATAGTTCTCTGTAAAATTCATTTAATACGGACATTTTAGTAAGCCCTCAAAACCAGTCCTTTTCAAAGGTACAGAAGCAAAATTCGAAAAAGAAAACAGAAAGAATCATTAACAAGGCTTAACAAAGATCCCAACGCCCGACAAAAGCAGACTTTCTGAATGAACCTCTTCTTCGTTTCTCCTTCTTTTTCTTATATTCACTCCATAATTAACTAACACCACAAGCCTATTACAGTGACTGTAAGACGGTTGACTTTATTAAACTGTAGTAACTTATTAAAACAAAACCTTTCCGTTATGAAAATCAATTATTACAAATGCCTCTCCTTGAGCGCTTTCTTTCTATTTGCTTTTATCAATATGCAAGCCCAACAAGTGAGTTTTACTTCTAACTCAACCTTGTTAAATGGTAGCTCTATTGAAGATTGCGCTGTGGATATGAATGGAGATTACCTTGATGACATCGTTCGAATAGATAATGGTATGATAAATATTACTTACCAACAAGCAGATGGTTCCTACTCTGAATCCTCTTTCGCTGTTCCAATGCAGAACACGCCTAGTTGGAGTATTTGTGCTGGTGATATTGATGGAAATGGCTACAATGATTTATTATTCGGTGGAGGAAGCCGAGTTTCTTTTATAATGGCTAATGATAATGCAACCGGTTACACCGAGCAATATAAGGATGAATACATATTCTCCCAACGCTCAACGCTAGCAGACATTGACAATGATGGAAACCTCGATGCTTTCGTTTGTCACGATGTTGACCAAAGTCATCCTTACCGAAACGATGGATCGGGAGGAATGGAAGTAGACCAATCTATGATTATTACTGATGACTCTCCTGGTAACTACTCCGCAATCTGGGTTGATTATGACAATGATGGCGATTCTGATCTTTATGTTTCTAAATGTATTTTTGGCTCCCAAAACCAAACCGATCCAAATAGAATTAACAAGATGTATAGAAATGAAGGTGATGGAACTTATACAGAGGTTGGTCCAGAAATCAATATGGATGATATCGCACAATCTTGGACAACCGTCTTTGAAGACTTTGACAACGATGGTGACTTTGATGCCTTTATCGTCAACCATGATTTTGCCAATCGCTTAATGATCAATGATGGTGCTGGTGTTTTCACCGATACCGTTCAAAGTTCAAATCTTCCAGCGGGCGATCTCGGATCATGGGAAGGAGCAAGCGGAGATTTTAATAACGATGGCTTTGTCGATATCTTTGGTCAATTCGGTAATGAGTCTATGTATTTGAATAATGGAGACCTTACCTTCAGCACTCAAAGTATTCCTTTTACGGATGGTGGCATTGGTGATTTCAACAACGACGGATTTCTGGATGTTGTCCGTGGAGGCACGGTTCACTTTAACGACGGTAATGATAACAATTATGTAAAAATAAATACACAAGGTATTTTTAGTAATAAGAATGGAATTGGTGCTCGTGTAGAAATTCATGGAAGTTGGGGTATACAAATTCGAGAAATTCGTTCTGGACAAAGTTTTAGTCCGATGAGTTCTTTGACTGCCCATTTCGGAATTGGACAAGCTGCAGAGATTGATCAAGTCATTGTTAAATGGCCTTCTGGTATTATTACGACTTTGGAAAATCCTGGAATTAACACCACACACAATATACCTGAAGCAGAATGTTTATTAGCGGCTTCAGAAATCAATGTGATTGGAAGTACTACTTTCTGTGAGGGAGAATCAGTTACACTGGAAGCTCCAGCAGGTTTTGAATACCTTTGGTCTACAGGCCAAACCAGCCAAAGTATTACCGTTTCTGAGGCTGGAAATTATAAAGCAACTTTAGTCGCAATAGATGACTGTGTTTCTTTAACGAATACAATTAGTGTAACGGTGACTTCGGAAATTGTTCCACTTATAGAAACAATGGATGAAACGCTAATTTGTGTCGGTGGAACCGCTATCCTAAGTTCTCTGAATGGAGAAAACCCTGTTTGGTCAAACGGAATGACTGGACAAACCATTGAAGTTTCAACAGCTGGAATTTATTCTGTTTCTGTAGATGCTACTTGTGCTGCTGGGCAGATTACTTCTGAAACAATTGAAATAACAGTGTTAGAAGCGATGAATCCTGTTGCAGACAATGTTCAAATTATTGCTCCTGGTCCAGCGACTTTTACTGCTACCGGAACAAATATCGAATGGTACGCTGACCTTACTAGCGTTACCCCACTTGCCACTGGCCCTACTTACACCATCCCTCAGGTGGATGTTTCCGAATCTGTGTTTGTTCAATCAAATGTTATTGATGGTGGCGCAATACAGGCTGGTGGAAAAATTGGTTTAGACGGAAACGGTGGACTTCCTTCTACAGGTGGTTACAATATCTTCAATACCTGGGAATCTTTTACATTACTTAGTGTAACGGTCGAAGCTTTTGATGCAGGAGTAAGAGATATTGAATTAGTGGATCTTACGACTGATGTTGTTATTGCCTCCCTTTCTATTGATATTCCAGTGGGGGAACAAGTCATAGATCTTAATTTTGAAATTCCAGTTGGAGACAACTTTGGTATTCGTTGTTTACAAAATAACTTGTTTAGAAATAATGACTTCGGCACCGTCAATTACCCTTACGACATTGGTGATGTTGGTTTGATGACCGGTTCTTTATTTGGCGAACAATACTACTATTATTTCTACGATTGGGTAATCGAAAAAGCGAAGGTGGTTTGTCCTTCTGACCGTGTAGAAGTAACTGCAGAGGTAACGATTAGCACTGATGACCTTGATGGTTCTTTATCTGCTTTAAGCATTACACCAAACCCTGCTGATAACTTTGTCTTCATTAATTTTGATGCAAATCAAAACGCAGAAATGGTGATTAATCTTTTCGATGCTACCGGTAAGAAGGTTATCGATACTAAAGCGTTTACGACCATTAATGGTAAAAACCAAACTAGTATTAATGTATCAAACTTACCGCAAGGAATGTACTACATTCAGTTCTCTGCCAATGGAAAGAGCAGCGGCCAAAAGGTAGTGGTGCAATAGATTCTTCTTTTTGAACTTATAAAATAAGGGCTTCCTGAACGTCATTTCGTTTAGGAAGCCCTTATTTTTTTGTCTATTAATTTCCCCCTATTTCGTGATAAATAGAGGGCCTCTGCGTGAGGAAAAATCACGATCGAAAATCCTCCTATTTTCAATCTGAAATCCTATTGTTATAAAACCACAATCATTCAAACAAGCCAGAAGACAAATAACGATCTCCCCGATCACAAACGATAGAAACGATCACCCCACTTTCCAAGATTTCTGCCAGGCGCAATGCTACTGTTGCAGCTCCCCCACTACTTACTC
This sequence comes from Saprospiraceae bacterium, assembly GCA_047626155.1. Lineage (GTDB taxonomy): Bacteria > Bacteroidota > Bacteroidia > Chitinophagales > Saprospiraceae > CALGLS01. The sequence continues at coordinate 20,224 of JBLHRR010000038.1, forward strand.
CGCCAAAGATCCCTTCCTCTTTTGCCAACCGTCTCGCCATACTTTTTGCATCCGCTTCACTTACTTCCATAACACGATCTACTTTTTTCGCATCAAATATTTTAGGTAAATAAGCTTGTGGCCATTTCCGAATACCTGGTATCTTAGAACCATCTGTAGGTTGTGCTCCAATAATCTGCACTGCTGAACTTTGCTCTTTCAAAAAAGTTGAAGTGCCCATAATGGTTCCTGTCGTACCCATCGCAGAAACAAAGTGAGTGACCTCCTGATTAGTATCGCGCCATATTTCCGGCCCAGTGGTTTTGTAATGCGCTTTCCAATTGTCTGGATTACCAAATTGATTGAGCATAAAAAATCCTTCGTCCCTAACTTTAGCTTCCGCATAATCGCGCGCAGCTTCGATTCCTCGCTCTCCGGGCGTTAAAGTTACCTTAGCCCCATAAGCCCGCATGGTCTGAATCCGTTCCTTTGTTGCGTTTTCTGACATGACCAATTCTATATCCAACTTATAAACGCCAGCTATCATGGCCAAGGCTATTCCAGTATTTCCAGAGGTTGCTTCAATAAGTTTTGACTGCTGATTAATTTCGCCTCGATCAAGAGCCGACTTAATCATGTTATAAGCAGCCCGGTCTTTTACAGAACCTCCAGGATTATGACCTTCCAACTTAAACAATAGTTTTACGTTTGGATTGGTGTTAATAGATCTGGACAAAACTAAAGGCGTATTGCCAATTAAATCGGTTATATTATGAGACATCGATTTGTGTTTTTATTTTTATTTCTGGTTTATGATAAACGGTAGAGTTCGGCGGAATCGATTTGGTCACCCAGGCATTTCCACCAATAATACTATTGGCTCCGATCACGGTATCACCTCCTAGGATGGTTGCATTTGCATAAATGGTCACATGATCTTCAATAGTAGGATGACGTTTGGTTTTTCGTAAATGCTTTGCTACATATAAACCACCTAGGGTAACCCCTTGATATATTTTCACATGATCTCCGACGATTGCTGTTTCTCCGATCACCACTCCTGTTGCATGATCTATAAAAAATGATTTACCGATTGTAGCGCCAGGGTTTATATCCACCCCCGTTTGGTTGTGCGCATATTCTGTCATCAAACGAGGTACCAGTGGAAAACCTTCTTTATATAATTCATGAGCCAAACGATACACTGCCACCGCATAAAACCCAGGATAAGCCATATAGACTTCTTCGATAGAAAGGGATGCCGGGTCACATTCAACAATGGCTTCTGCGTCTAAATTCAACAATTCTAACACAGAAGGTAGATTGCTAACATAACTTTCCCAAACCTCATGACAAGACCTTCCATCTGTCCAACAAGCCAATTCTACCAGCTTACTAAATTCCACATCAAGTACTTCTAAGTTCTCTGCCACTGGCGTATCTATATCGAAAAGGGTATAAAATAACCGATTGGTAAACTCCTCTGTTTTTTCTTTCAAGCGAAAACGAAGGTTCGGCTGCTTCTTGTGCCGCATGATGCTATTAATAATTGCGTTTCGATTCATATAAAATTATTTTGAAATAAAGCCTACTGGAGTCAAAGAAGGATCATTTTCAACAAAGGTAAAAACCTTGCTCTCTTTTTATAACTACATAGGGCAAGAAATATTTCTTTTCCATCTTATAAGTAATTAGTCAAAAACAGACTTTATCCTGGCTGGATCTGAACAGGTTCTCTAGTTAGTTGATGTTTTTAAATTGTTAGTTCTTCTTATTGTAGACCAATTAGTATTACACAAAAAATAACTTTTTGTTGTCACTTAGAACAAAGTATGATAATGATAAGTTTTGGTCAAGACTCTTTTTGAGATAGTCCGCAAGTAAAAAATGAAGCAAACCTAGATACTAGTCTTTGTTAAGACATCGTTAATACTTCCAAATTCTTTCCAATCCGAACATTTTTAAAAATCAATAAAAAAAGTACCTATAAGTCAAACGCATACATTTATTTCTTACTCTTCAAAACCCTATGTGTATGCGCATATCAAAGTCGGTCCTATCCATTCTAGTCCTCCTTCTAATTGTATTTAGCGAAAGCAACGCTCAGGAGCAACTTGGTTTAAAAATCGAGAATTACTCTGGAATAAACAGTGTTTTGCTCAATCCAACTTATCAGCTGACCAGCCCGATGAAGTGGAGTTTCAATCTGGCCTCCGCTGGTATTTTCTTTGACAACAATTATGGCTATTTGCAAAACACCTCTGCCATCAATGCATTGCGTAGAAGAAATGAAATAAAAAGCAGACCTGATATTAACACAGAAACAGAAAACCCAGATGATTTTTTAATCCTAGATTATTACAATGGTAACAATAAAAAACAAGGTTCTTTATTAGCAACAGTTATGGGACCTTCCTTTATGCTGAATTTGAATTCTGGCTGGTCTATTGGCTTGTACACCAATTACCGAGTGGCAAGTAGCGCTCGAAAAATTCCGTCGTCTTTAAATTATTATGAATTTGAAAATAAAGAAATTGGAGATGAATTTGAAGTAGCTCCCTTCAAAGTGGCCGGAATGTCCTGGGGAGAACTAGGATTTAATGTTGCTAAAAAAATGCAAACAAACATAGGAACTATTGGAATTGGGATCAACCTAAAGATACTCAACGGTAATGACGGCTTCTTTTTTAACAATAATAATACATTTCAACTAAGTAAACTTTCGATAGACAGTCTCGACTTCGAATCACTGGACGTCAATTACGGCTATACCGAATCATTAGACTCTGAAGATAATTACGTTCGACAGCGATCTGGGACTGGACTCGGAGTAGATATTGGATTTAGCTACATCGAAGAATACCGAGATGGAACTTACCAATGGAAGGCCGGAGCCGCTTTGGTAGACATTGGCCGAGTCAACTTCAATCAAAACGCACCACAATTTTCCATCAATTCCGACAATGCTTTTACATTCGCTACGGAAACTTTTGACAGGCTCAGCACCATTGATGATCGCTCTGACTTTCTAAGCCTTAGCGCCCTAAACAATGAGAGCTCAGCAAAGACTGATGATAATTTTAAAATCTGGCTTCCTGCTGCGCTCACCGCTTTCGTAGATTATCGTTTGACAAAAAGTGTCTACTTAAATGCGGTGCTGGTTCAAAGTATCCCGCTTGGAAAAAACGCCGTAGCTCGGGACAACCTTTTGGCTTTCACTCCAAGATATGAGAAAAAATGGTTTGGTGCCATGATGCCGATTTCGCTATACAATTATAGAAAAGTCCGTGTCGGTTTTGCCGCTCGTCTTGCATTCTTAACCATAGGGACTGAGGACCTTCTATCTTTTGTAAAACAGGATGAGTTCACTGGTTCTGATTTATATGTCGGCGTTCGGGTTAATCCTTTTAACCTTGGTTTAGGAAATGGAGAACGTGGAGATAACCATAGATCTAAAGGTTGTTATTGGTAGGAAGGGTGGAGGGGGTTCAATTTATTTGGGATTATTTTTCTGTATGGTTAGAAAACCATATGGCAAAATAATCCTCAGGAGATCGAAAATCGCATGAGGGCACCATAGAGCTTTTGTTCTATACTATTTTCATTTTCAACTAATCAATTTTATCATTATTATTTGATCTAAAACAAATATTATGATTGGACTTAAAAGGACTGCTTTGTACAAAGTTGATTTTGGAAAATTCCAATTTCTCTCATGCAATATTGAACAAGCTAATTCTATTCCCAACATTCCAAGCAATAGAACAGTCCACCTTTTAGAATATGGGCTATAAAAACATATCGTCAATCCAGGACTCTCTATTCTACTTCTAGTTACAAAATAGTCGTATTGAATTGCGTCAATTTGCAGCCATAAACCAAATATTACTATTGATGCCAAAGCGATAATAATTACCCGATGTGGTTGATATTCATTTTCACCCTCTTCCAGGTTTTTAAGTATATTCAATGAATTAATTATTATTTTTTCATTTCTAATGGTGTAGAAAAACTCGCTACTCCCTACCACCACCCCGTACTCTTCTTCCTTCTCCGACCAGTCGTCTTAATCCCCAAAACCCCCAACAATCCTCGCGTCAGCTCCCGCGCCACAGTCCGCCCAATCTGCCTTGTAGTAGTATTACTAACCACTTTCTCAAACATACTCTTTTCCGCCTTCCTACTACGAGTCGTCTTCTTTTTCTTCTTTGCTACCTTTTCCTCCTCTGCTCTATCCTGCGCCTCTTCAATCTTCCCTCCAAGAATTTCGTAAGCCGATTTCCGATCAATGGCTTCTTCATATTTATGAATCAAAGAAGAATTAGAAATAAGCTTATTTATTTCCTTCTTGGTCAAAACATCCATCCGGGATTGAGGCGCTCGTAACATGGTGTGCGCAAGTGGCGTAGGAATTCCTTTTTCATTAAGCACCGTCACCAAAGCTTCACCAATTCCCATGTTGGTAAGCGTTTCTTCCGTATCGTAATATTCCGTAAGGGGATAATTTTGAGCAGTCAACTTAATGGCCTTTCTATCCTTTGCGGTGAAGGCTCTTAGGGAGTGTTGGATTTTCATCCCCAATTGTCCGAGTACATCATCTGGCACATCCGTTGGGTTCTGCGTAACAAAATAGAGCCCTACTCCTTTTGATCGAATGAGTTTTACAATGGATTCTATTTGCTGCAATAATGCCTTAGAAGCTGAATCAAAAACCAAGTGCGCTTCATCTATGAAAATAACCAGCGAAGGTTGATCTGCATCTCCTTGTTCCGGGAAAGTAGCATAGACCTCTGCTAGCATTTGTAACATGAAAGTGGAAAACAATTTTGGTCTGTCTTGCAAGTCTGTCAATCGTAGAATAGAGATAACGCCTTTCCCATTTTCATCAATGCGCTGTAAATCTTCTACATCAAAAGAGCGTTCGCCAAAGAAGAGTTCTGCGCCCTGCTGTTCCAATTCTACAATTCTTCGCATGATCGCTCCTACCGAAGCGGTTGACAAACGGCCATAATCCGCTTCCACTTCCTTCTTTCCTTCACCAGACAAATACTGCAATGCCTTTCTCATATCCTTCAAATCCAACAATGCAATTCCGTTATCGTCACAATATTTGAATACCACAGAAACAATCCCAGACTGCGTCGAATTCAAATCTAATATTTTGGAAAATAAGACAGGGCCAAATTCGGTAACCGTAGCTCTAAGCCGCAAACCTTTCTCATCTGACAAGCTTAGAAATTCAACCGGACTATCTCCTGCTTCAAATGGAACCCCGATCCTTTCATGTCGCTCATCTATCTTAGCATGTCCGGCGGAAGGGACTGCAATTCCTGACAAATCACCTTTTACATCCATCAACAAAACAGGAACACCTTTAGCGGAAAGCTGCTCTGCCAATATTTGTAAGGTCTTTGTTTTTCCAGTACCCGTTGCTCCAGCAATCAAGCCATGTCGGTTCATTGTTTTGAGGGGGACTTCTACTAAGGTTCCGGTCATGACTTCTCCGTCTAGTATTGGTGCGCCAAGCATTACGGTTGGGCCTTTGAAAAGGTAGCCAGACTGCATTTCTTTTATGAATTTATCTTTCATTGTTTCTGTTTTTAATCTTGCATTTGAAACTGTTCAAGGTATGAAATAGTGCGCCCTTGACAGAGTCGAAAAGAATTTCTCCTTTTTAGTGTGTTTTAAATCACGCAGAGGCCACAGAGAACACAGAGCGAACGCAAATTAACACTGTAGCCTTTCTTTTAGTTAAAAACTATATAACACGATAGTGAGATTTAAAAGTTACGGTTAACCTACTGTCTCCGCTTATTCCACTTATCTTTCCTAATCTGAAACGTCTTATTATCAAGTTTCCATTTTCTAACATTAAAACTACTTTCCAATCGCTCCTCCGTTTCATCATCCAGCAGCGCATGGAAAAAATCTATTCCCGTCAAAGCTTCTACCTCATCAATCGTCACCGCATATTTGTCTAAAGGCTGATATGAAATTTCATTATCCATTAAAAAAGCAATGGCCTTCGCTTCCGGTTCGGTATAGTCCAAAATCACCTTATAATAGGTCTTAGGAACCGAAACCCGATTGTGTCCAATTTGTTCTTGCATGGCCCCTTTCAGCACCGGCCCTGTTACGACGTACAAATGTTTGTTTTGGTACGCCCAATCCCGAACATTTTCTTCGAGCTCTCTCCAGATACCTCCATTGAAATTCCGAATCTGTGGGCTCATATTACTCATATAAAAAGTCTGCGACATGGCATTTTTCGAAAAGGCCATATCTCCTGCAGGGGCCATATGACCTCGATCGTAGCCGGATCCTCTGTAATCCCGATCCGAGGCAGAAGCTTTACTGACCTTTGGATCCGGACGGAAATTGCCAGTACGTTTAACGTTAGGAACGATCAAACTTTCCTTGGTCAATTCATAAGCGACCCACTCTGCTTGCTCATGTTCCTCACTATAAGATAGGCTGTAAAATTCGTGATTGATGATTTGGCCTGTTGTGGAGGTTGGCAACATATTGCCTAGCACAGTTGGAATACCTGGAGAACCTGAGCCAGAATTTTCACTTGTCTTGGGTGGAGTTCCATTTAGTATATCAGAAGCATTTTCAATGGCTTCATTAATGTCACCACCGCCTCCAGTAAATTGACTGAAGCCCCAAAAGAGAGCACCTAATATTGCGACGAAGATGCCGACTTTTGTAACCATTCCACCACTGGCGGAAGAGTCTGCTTTATTATGGTTTTTTCTAAATTTTGCCATGAGTTTTGTTTGTGTTTCAGAATTAACTTATCATTTGGTTTTCAGACGAGTATCTATTGGCAAATATAACAAAATGTTTGAATGGATTAGAAAGGAGGCTTAGGTTTTATTTGATGGAGCATCGTAGGTTGGCCTTCCGCCATTTGAATTTTGTGGACATGCTAGTTCTTCCCCTTCTGCGCTCTCTTAATAAATAAAATACGCTATATCGCAATTTTCAATCACACAGTGGCCACAGAGAATACGGAGCGATCGCGCGTATTTCACGTACCACCTCTGTGCGCTCTGTGTGAGTAAACACACTATACCGGAAATGCATAATCACGCAGAGGCCTACAAAAAAAACTGCCCCTAACTCTGGAAACCAGAGCAGGAGCAGCCCACACACTATGAGAACACCCATAATTTTTAAGGTGAAGTGTTTATCGTTGTTTAAGCTCATTTTTCACTTCTACCTCTTTGTTTTCTAGTTTGATGAATGTTTGTTTATATAATTTGTAATACTCTTGTTGAATAGTTCTCAGTGGTTTAAAAGTACTGCTCCATTCCCTAGCAAGCTAAGGAAGGAGCAGCCCACACACTATGAGAACACCCATTTATTCTTTGGGAAAATTTGTTGCTGCTTGTTTTACAACAAACAACTTACATTTCCCCCAGGCACAACAGTGGTCATCTCAAGACCGGTTGTGTAAATTTCTTTTCCACCATGTAATAGTGAAATTAATCGCCCGAAGAAGGTTGCTGTTCTGGGAAGCGTTTCCTGTTGAGAGGAAACTGGTCGATTAATATTGGTTTGGTGGTGAGACATTCTCTGGTTATATTTTATTCTTTTGGTTGTTTTTTGTTTTTCCCCTGTTGGTTGCAGGTTTATGCTTTCTTGTAAATGTTAAATATCTACGTTTGCATATTTGATCACCATAACCCTTCGTCTCGCCGCTTTATTTCCCATTGGTTTGATAAGGTTTTGTTAGTGAAATACACTTATGTTAAATTAATATTTGTAAGTGGCTCATTTACAATAAAAGCACCTTTAAAAAAAGAGTTTGTTAAAGTATTTAACTCTTGTTAAACAAAGCCTAATTCAGCTGTATTCCTTTAAATCCGAGCAATTCAATCACAATATTTACTTTTATTCGTAATTTGCGTATTAATCAGTTTACGAGTGATTTCGTAAAATTTTGCAAGATTTTATAAGTTAGAGACCACCTAATAAATTTGGAATAGAACTACTATATGATAAAACCACATTCCGTAGAAGAAATATTAACCACTGCCAAAATTGAAGAAGTCGTTGGTGAGTTTGTCCAGTTGAAAAGACGTGGGGTCAATATGATTGGGCGTTGTCCCTTTCACAATGAGAAGACGCCTTCTTTCACGGTATCTCCTACTAAGAATATTTACAAGTGCTTTGGATGTGGCAAAGGAGGCAACTCCTCTCAGTTCTTGATGGAACACGAGCAGTTGAGTTTTCCAGAAGCCCTCCGCTACCTTGCTAGCAAGTACAATATCGAAATTGAAGAGACCGCCGTTACTCAAGAGAGCATCGAAGAACGGCAGCTTCTTGACAGTCTCTATATTGTAAATGAATACGCTAAGGATTTCTATCATGACCAACTGATGAATACCGACGAGGGAAAAAGTATTGGTCTTCGCTATTTTAAAGACAGAGGGTTCCGGGAAGACATCATTGAGAAGTTCGGACTTGGCTTTGCGCCAAATATGGATCGGGGCTTTTCAGACCTTGCCACACAAAAGGGCCACTCTGCAAAGATGTTGGGTAAACTGGGACTGACTACTAAGTATGGTAAGGACTTTTTCCGTAACCGGGTCATGTTTGCCATTCGGAACCTTTCAGGAAAAGTTATTGGCTTTGGTGGCCGTATTTTGCAAAAGAATATAAAGGCCCCAAAGTACATCAACTCTCCCGAGACAGAGGTCTACAATAAAAGTCGTGTACTATATGGTGCATACTACGCCAAGAAAAGCATCCGCCAATTGGACGAATGTATCATGGTGGAAGGCTATACTGATGTCATCTCTTTGCATCAAGGAGGTATTGAAAACGTAGTCTCTAGTTCAGGTACTTCCCTCACCATTGATCAGATTCAATTGGTCAAGCGGAATACAGACAACATGAAAATCCTCTATGATGGGGATGCAGCTGGGGTAAAAGCAGCCCTTCGTGGATTGGATCTCGTCCTGGAACAAGACATGAATGTAAAAGTAGTGTTATTGCCAGATGGGCAAGATCCTGATTCCTATCTTCAGGAAGTCGGTTCAGAGGCTTTTAAGGCCTACATTACAGATCAAGCTAAAGATTTTATTTTATTCAAAGCTTCTTTATTGATGGAAGAGGCGAAAGGTGATCCCGTCAAAAAATCGGCGATGATCAAAGATATTATGGACAGTATTGCAAAGATACCGGACATGATAAAGCGCTCCTTGTACACTAAGGAATGTGCTGCACTGGTTCAAGTCAGCGAGGAAATTTTGTATAGTGAGTTGAATAAAATTGTAAAACATAATTTCAAACAAGAGCAGAAAAAGCGAGAGCGAAGCAGTTCTGATTCTGCCCGTTCTTCCAGTAACCCAAACGTTGCTCCCGGCGATCCTAGCGAGTCCGAGATGTACGCTGCCATGTATCCGGAGGAAGATGTTATAAAAAAAGATGCGAAGCCAGTTGCAAAAGATGGCTACCAGGAAAGAGATATTATTCGCTTGCTGGTTACTTCCGGTGGGGAGATTTTTGATGAGGAGCAAAACTTAACGGTCGCAGGTTATATCCTTAATAATATAGAAGAGGTACTTGATGATTTCGAAAACAAATCTTACGAACGCATTGCTAGGGAATGTCTTCAACTATTGATGGATAAAAAGCCGATCAATCAACAACATTTCATTAATCACTGGGATGATGATATTGCGCAATTAGCTATTTCCATTCTTTCTTCACCGAATGAATTTAGTCCAAATTGGAAGGATGTGCATGAGATTGAGTTGCGTAGCCAACTGATGCCTGAAGAAAACTTCACCAAGGATTCTATATATTCTTTAAATATGTTCAAGCTGAAAAAGATTGATAAGACCCTTAAAGCCAATCAGGATAGAATAAAAATGGCTTCGGAAAATGATGAGATTGACTTGGTTATGAAATACCTCAGGGTGCAAAATAAATTATTGGCGTTTCGATCTGATTTAGCTAAATTGACGAATACGGTGATTCTGAAATAGTCCCCCCGTTCTGCACTCACTCGGAATGAGGGGATAAGAGTTACAGCTAAACTCAAGGGATATGGAATTACTCTAAATTTCAAGTCGCTTACTATCAAGTCTTTACACACACAATAAAAATTAAGCTATGAAAAATTAGCTTTTCTAAACAAAACACCGTTATATTTGTCTTAATAAAAATGCTATTAAAATGAATAGCAATTTGATTACTCAAGTATACAATTATTGTCTCTGTGAATATTATTATTCAGCGGAGTTAAAGATGGTGTATTATTAAATTTCTAAAAATAATTAAAGCCCTCTTTTTAAATAAAAATGGCTTTTTCCTTTTAACGATTAGTTTATAACAGATGAATTACATCAATAACATTATTATCGTCGTCATTATTATTCCTTTATCCATGTGGTGAGACTGGTAACGATATGTCGTTGATAAAAAGCCCTTCTCACCTAGTGAGGAGGGCTTTTTTGGTTTAATATCAATAAATAAAAATCCACCTTAAAATGTCCTTAAATAAATTTTCAAAAATCCTAACACAGAATAGCAGCCTACCAGCTGCTCAAGCCATGTTATATGGCATAGGCCTTACGGATGAAGATTTCCAAAAGCCTTTCATTGGAATCGGAAGCACAGGCTATGAAGGAAACACCTGCAACATGCACTTGAATGATTTAGCTAAACTGGTCAAAAAAAGCATTCAAGCCGCTAATGGCGTTGGACTGATTTTCAATACCATCGGCATTTCTGATGGCATGTCAATGGGTACACCCGGCATGCGCTATTCCCTCCCCTCCCGAGATTTAATCGCAGATTCTATGGAGTCAGTGGTAGAGGGATTCAGTTATGATGGCCTAGTAACTGTGGTGGGTTGCGATAAAAACATGCCTGGTGCTTTGATGGCCATGCTTCGACTTAATCGTCCTTCCATTTTGGTTTATGGTGGAAGCATCGCATCTGGCAAATGGAATAACAAAACCCTGGATATCGTATCTGCTTTTGAAGCATGGGGCCAAAAAGTTGCCGGAACCATAGAGCCCGATGAGTACAAAAAAATCATTCAACATTCCTGTCCAGGTGCAGGTGCTTGTGGAGGAATGTACACCGCAAACACCATGGCCTCCGCAATTGAAGCCATGGGCCTCAGCCTCCCTTACAATGCTTCTAACCCAGCCATGAGCGATGAGAAAAAAACAGAATGTGATACCATTGGTCAATACGTAATCAAATTGTTAGAAACTGATTTAAAACCTTGTGACATTCTAACAACACAGGCTATGGAAAACGCAGTCCGAGTCATTACTGCGCTTGGAGGTTCTACGAATGCCGTGCTCCATTTCCTCGCCATTGCTGATGCAGCTGAACTCCCTTTCAACCTCGAAGACTTTCAAAAAATCTGTAACGATACTCCCTTCCTAGCTGATTTAAAACCCAGTGGTAAATTCCTCATGGAAGACGTACACCGAATTGGAGGGACGCCTGCGGTAATGAAATACTTACTCAGCGAAGGATTGCTACATGGCGATTGTATGACCGTTACCGGAAAAACGATGGCGGAGAACCTCGACAGTTTGCCTTCTTTATTAAAAGACCAAAAAGTGATTTATCCTGTCTCTAAGCCAATAAAAAACAGCGGCCATATTAGAATTTTGAAAGGGAACTTGGCTGAAAAAGGAGCGGTGGCTAAAATAACAGGAAAAGAAGGACTTCACTTCACAGGCCCTGCAAGAGTTTATAACAGTGAATTCGCAGCCAACGATGGAATTTCCAAAGGAGAAGTTCAAGCAGGCGAAGTTATTGTAATAAGATATGAAGGGCCCAAAGGTGGACCGGGTATGCCGGAAATGTTGAAACCAACTTCTGCCATAATAGGTGCAGGGCTGGGACAATCCGTGGCTTTAATCACTGACGGACGATTCTCCGGAGGGACACATGGATTTGTGGTGGGACATATTACTCCCGAGGCGCAAGTCGGTGGCACTATTGCCTTGGTTGAGAACGGAGATTTGATCCGGATTGATGCTGAAAACAACACCATCAATCTCGAAATCCCAAAGGAAGAGTTGACCAATAGAAGAAGTAATTGGGAAGCCCCAGAGTTGAAAGTAAAACGTGGTGTCCTCTTCAAATACGCAAAGAACGTATCAAATGCTTCTGAAGGATGTGTGACGGATAAATAAGTGGTTAATTAGTATAGAGTTTAACCAAAGTTAAAATAAACCGTAAACACTAAAAAATAGCCTTTATTCCAAATAAAACTATAACGTAGGCCGTAAACCTAACAACAGATATCCGAAACGGAATAAACGCCAATAATAAATCTAAAAATTCAAATATCATGAGCAGTCAATCCGCCAGCCAACAGGAAGGTCCAAAGGAAGATAATCAGAAAATCAGTGGCGCAGAAGCTGTTGTGAAATGTTTATTAGAAGAAGGTATAGATCTCATTTTTGGTTATCCTGGTGGTGCCATCATGCCAGTCTATGATGCCTTATATCATTATCAGGAGGAGTTGCATCATGTGCTTACTCGACACGAACAAGGCGCTACTCATTCAGCACAAGGATATGCCCGAGCTAGTGGAAAGGTTGGGGTTTGTTTGGCAACCTCAGGACCGGGGGCAACCAACTTGATAACTGGAATTGCGGATGCACAAATTGATTCCACCCCTATGGTTTGCATTACTGGGCAGGTGGCTCATCACCTATTGGGTACGGATGCTTTTCAGGAAACTGATATTATCAATATCTCAATGCCCGTAACGAAATGGAGCTTTCAGGTAACCAGCGCCAGCGAAATTCCTGCGGCTTTAGCCAAAGCTTTTTACATAGCGAGAAGCGGCAGACCAGGCCCTGTCCTGATTGATATTACAAAGAATGCGCAAATTGAATTACTGGATTTCCAATATCAAAAATGCACTGAAATTCGCTCTTACGTGCCACTACCTAATGCTCCGATTTCAGATATTCAACAAGCGGCAGAATTGATCAATAATGCAAAAAGACCTTATATCCTTTTTGGCCAAGGCGTACTCTTATCCAAGTCCGAAGCCGAGTTAAAAGAACTCGTAGAAAAAGCAGGCATTCCTGCGGCCTGGACCATCATGGGTCTTTCCGCAATGCCTACCGACCACCCACTAAATGTTGGTATGCTGGGTATGCACGGAAATTATGGGCCCAACCTTCTGACAAATGAATGCGATGTTTTAATTGCCATCGGTATGCGTTTCGATGATCGGGTTACCGGAGACTTAAACAGATACGCCAAACAAGCCAAGGTTATTCATTTGGAAATCGACCCTTCTGAAATTGACAAAAATGTAAAAACAACAGTGGCGCTTATCGGAGATGCGAAGAAAACACTCCAACAACTAATTCCTTCTATTCAATCTAATACCCATCCAAAATGGGTCGAACGCTTTGAAGAATGTAGAAAGGAAGAACAGAAAAAAGTTATCCAAGATGAACTGCATCCAACTACAGACATCCTAAGTATGGGGGAGGTTATAAACGAACTCAATGAGCTAACAAAAGGGAATGCCATTATAGTGACAGACGTTGGGCAGCATCAAATGGTTGCAAGCCGGTACAGTCACTTCCAATCTTCTAACAACTTCATTACATCAGGAGGACTGGGAACCATGGGCTTTTGTTTACCTGCCGCCATTGGAGCAAAAATAGCTTGCCCTCAGAAAGAAGTTATTGCCGTAATCGGTGACGGTGGCTTTCAGATGACGATTCAGGAGCTTGGAACCATTTTCCAATATAAGGTCAAAGTTAAAATCTTGATTCTCAATAATGAATTCCTGGGCATGGTGAGACAATGGCAAGAAATGTTCTATGACCGCCGCTATGCTTCTACTGAAATGATCAACCCCGATTTTCAAACCATTGCCAAAGGCTATCATATTAGTAGTAACAAAATAAGCCAACGGGAGGAATTAAAAAGTGCAGTTCACGAAATGATGAATCACGACGGTTCCTATTTACTGGAGGTTATGGTTGGCAAAGAAAACAATGTGTTTCCGATGGTTCCTAGCGGTGCTTCTGTGGCGGAGATTATTCTGGAGGCTAGTTCAATTAGTTGATTGGTAATATTAGTTAATTAGTACCCTCGAAATAGTGAAATAGAGTGATTGGTTAATTAGTCTCTTAATTCGCGTGAAAAACGTTGCGCTTCTTTGCGTCGTTGCGGTTACCCTTCCGTCACTTCGATTAAATAAAAAAACATGAAAAAGCAAATTACAATATCTGTCTTTACAGAAAACCATAGTGGCTTGTTGTCAAGAGTTACTGCGGTATTTACGCGAAGAAAAATAAATATAGACAGCCTTATTGCTTCCGAATCTGAGGTGGAAGACATTTATCGATTTACGATAGTGGTTGAAATAGAGGAAGTGCAGGTGAAAAAAATTGTCAAACAATTAGAGAAGCAAGTAGAGGTGTTAAAGGCATTTTATCACTTGAATGAAGAAGTAGTCCATCAAGAGCTTGCCTTATATAAAGTCCCCACCAAGGTACTAGCTTCGGGAGGCCAAGTAGAAGAAATTGTCCGTAACCACAATGCGCGCTTATTGGCGGTTGAAGCAGAGTTTGTTGTTCTTGAAAAGACAGGACATAAGGAAGATATAGATGCACTCTTCACAGAGTTGCTTCCTTTTGGCATTTTGGAATTTGCTCGCTCTGGCCGGGTAGCGATTACTAAATCTATGAAGGAGCTGAAGGATTACTTAGTAGAGTTAGAGGAGCAGAACAAACAAACTTCATAACAACTTAATTACATTTATTACTTCAAATAAATACACTTACCTTTTTTATCAATTTTAAAACCATAATAAATTAACAATCATGGCAAAATTAAATTTTGGCGGCGTAGAAGAAAACGTAGTCACCCGCGAAGAATTCCCTTTATCAAAAGCAAAATCAGTGTTAGAAAATGAAACCATTGCCGTACTAGGCTACGGTGTTCAAGGGCCAGGTCAAGCACAAAACCTTAGAGACAATGGTTTCAAGGTCATTGTAGGTCAGCGAAAAGAATCTAAGACATGGGACAAAGCGATAGCAGATGGCTGGGTACCTGGTGAGACTTTATTTCCATTGGAAGAAGCTGCGGACAAAGGAACCGTTTTGATGTACCTCTTGTCTGATGCAGGCCAGATGAACAAGTGGCCTGATATTAAACCGTTTCTAACTCCTGGCAAAACCTTGTACTTTTCTCACGGATTTGGAATCACTTTTCATGAGCAAACGGGTATCGTGCCTCCAGCAGGTATAGATGTCGTGTTAGCAGCACCAAAAGGATCTGGGACTTCTTTGCGTAGAATGTTTCTTGCAGGGAAAGGACTGAACTCCAGCTATGCTGTTTTTCAAGATGCTTCAGGAAAGGCTACAGAAATGGCGATTGCGCTAGGTATTGGTATTGGTTCCGGTTACCTTTTTGAAACAGACTTTAAAAAGGAAGTGTATTCTGATCTTACTGGAGAACGTGGCATCCTCATGGGCGCTATTGCGGGTATGTTTGAAGCACAGTATAATGTTTTGCGAAAGCATGGCCACTCCCCTTCTGAAGCCTTCAATGAAACCGTTGAAGAACTCACTCAAAGTCTGATGCCTTTAGTTGCCGAAAATGGTATGGATTGGATGTATGCAAATACAAGTACCACTGCACAGCGTGGTGCTCTTGATTGGAGAAATCGTTTTAGAGAAGCCAACACTCCATTGTTTGAAGAATTGTATGACAGTGTAGCTACAGGTAAAGAAGCTGCTATTGTAATTGAGGCAAATAACAAAGCTGATTACAGAGAAAAGCTAGAAGAAGAGTTGAAAGAAATCAGAGAATCAGAAATGTGGCAAACCGGGAAAGTAGTGCGAAATCTGAGACCGGAGAATAGCTAAGGGACTCCAGATCAATACAGAGCATATCAAAAAATTAAAGATCAATACCATGACATCCTCAAGCCACTTCTCCCCTTCCCTTGAAAGTATTTACGGAGCGGCACAAATCCTAAAATCGGTGGTGCATAAAAGCCCCTTTCACCGAAACCAGAACTTATCGAATCGGCATCATGCAAATGTATTGTTGAAACGAGAAGATCTGCAGGTGGTGCGTTCTTACAAAATACGGGGAGCCTATCATAAGATGAGTGGCTTGAGTTCAGGTTCAATGGATAAAGGGATCGTTTGCGCAAGTGCCGGCAACCATGCGCAGGGCGTTGCCTTTTCCTGT
Source organism: Saprospiraceae bacterium (assembly GCA_047626155.1). Taxonomy (GTDB): domain Bacteria; phylum Bacteroidota; class Bacteroidia; order Chitinophagales; family Saprospiraceae; genus CALGLS01. The sequence continues at coordinate 36,427 of JBLHRR010000038.1, forward strand.
AATCAACTAAAGGTCAATGGAGTCATCTTTATGCCGGCGCCTACTCCAAAACAAAAGATTGCACAGGTCAATATGTTTGGTGGACCTTATACTAAAGTCGTTCTGATTGGAGATACTTTTGATGATGCTTATAAAGAAGCTCTGGCTTTTTCCAAAGAAAAAGATATGGCTTTTATCCATCCTTTCGATGATGAAAAAGTCATAGAAGGTCAGGCTACGGTAGGTTTGGAAATGCTCGAACAAGCCACCATGCCAATCGACTACCTATTTTTACCTGTCGGCGG
>JBLHRR010000039.1:0-36195 GCA_047626155.1 Saprospiraceae bacterium
AACTACAAAGATTACAATGGCTTGTTGTTGTCTGGGGAGCGGTCGGATGATGGTGGTCCTTCGGAGATAAAGGTTTATGAGGAAATGGAAGATTCTGTTTTTGAAGTGTTTTAGGGGGTAGCGTTCCGCCAACTTTTTTTTACCGTAAAGGTTCGCAACGTTAATCTGCTTTTGTTTGAAAAAACGTAGCGCTTTTTGTGCCGTTCCAGTTAGTTTTGTTTTTATTTTTGTTTTGACCAAAATAGAAAACGGATGGATAAATTAATATACAAATCAAATGCTATTGTTCTTGAGTTCCTTGACGATAGATACATTAAAGTAAAATTGGAAGATGGAAGAACGTTTTTGGCAACGATATCTGGCAAGCAAATAGTCCATAAACTTAAAGTATCCGTCGGTGATAATATCATTGTATTGGTTCATTCACAAGTATCCGACTATGTAAGGGTCCATAATGATACTTGGGGAAGTAGATAAATTTATTTTAGCAAATTTGACCTTAGTTCCAACAATTTAATTACAAATACTACTACCATTTCCAACTGGTTCTTCAAGTCAATCGGAACCTACCACTGTCACACCATGCAAAGACATTTCCTAATCCTATCTCTGCTACTCTCTTCCCTCCCTATTTTCGCACAAATAGGCAACCAAATCATCCCCAACGAAGCGCCACCTAAATTTCATTTGGCCTTGACCAGTGAAAAGATAACACTAGACGGACAACTCAACGAAGCCACCTGGAAAAAAGCAGAACAACTCTCTCAATTTACCCAATACTTCCCACTCGACACGGTGCCTGCCTGCGGCGAAACAGAAATCCTTATGGCTTACGATGCAGACAATCTCTACATCGCTGCCAAGTGTTATACTCCGGCCGATCAGTTCCTGGTACAATCGCTAAAACGTGACTATGGTTTTGGAGCTACCGATAACATCAGTTTCCTTTTTGATACTTATAACGATAAAAACAATTGCTACCTTTTTGGTATGAATCCCTTTGGTGCTCGGCGTGAAGCGCTGATATTCAATGGAGGAAAATCCAATGCTGATTTCGATAATTCCTGGGATAATAAATGGTATGGAGAAAGTAAAAAATATGAAAATTACTGGATCTGTGAATTGGCCATTCCTTTAAAAATTTTACGCTTTAAGGAAGGAGCTACTCAGTGGCGTTTCAACTCTTATCGTAATGATACGCAGTGTAATGAGATCAGTACCTGGGTCAACATTCCACGGGAGTACATACTGATGGACATGAACTACATGGGCGATATGATCTGGGAAAAACCGCTGGACAAACCGGGCAAAAACGTCTCTCTCATTCCTTATATCAGTGGCGGACTAACGCGCGATTTTGAAGACAGTGATCAGAGCAAAGCAAAACGTAGGTTTAATGTTGGAGGGGATGCTAAAATAGCTATTTCTTCTAGTATGAATCTCGACCTTACGGTAAATCCGGATTTCTCACAAGTAGAAGTCGATCAGCAAGTAACGAACTTAGATCGCTTTGAAATTTTCTTTCCAGAACGAAGACAGTTCTTCCTCGAGAATGCCGATCTCTTTGGCAGCTTTGGTACTGGCCGAATCAATCCTTTTTTTTCCAGACGGATCGGTATTTCTCTGGATACCATAACCGGGAATAATATTCAAAACACCATATATGGCGGTGCTCGCTTGACGGGGAAGATTAATGATAGGTTACGAATAGGACTCATTTCTATGCAAACCGCTTCGCAAGAGGATAACGATTTACCGAGTTTTAATTATTCCATCTTAGCAGTGGAACAAAACGTTTTTCATCGTTCCAGCATCGCGGCTATCGTTGTCAATAAACAGGCTTTCAATTATGATGATTTTGGAAATACCTATAGTGAGTTCAATCGAGTGGCCGGGTTGGAATACCGATTAAAATCAAAGGACAATTATTGGGCGGGGAAAGCTAATATTATGAATGCCTTTTCTCCGGGTGATAACAAAAACAGTTTGGCACATCTCGCCAGTATCGAGTATAATCGGAAGCGCTATCGGCTGGAGGTTGAACAAATTATGACTGGTAATGGTTTCAATGTCGAAACGGGTTTTGCTCCAAGAAAAGACAATTACTTAATCAGCCCTGAAGTCGACATTCGTTTCTTTCCCGCGTCCAGCAAAGTAATTTCTCATACCCTCGGCGCCGATGTAAACTTCATTTATAAACTTGGTAAAGACGACAGCGAGATCATCACTGACTTCGGGCTGGAGGAATTCAATAGCACTCTTTTTTGGAATACTCGTTTTTCAAACAATACCAATTTCCGAGCGAATATCAACTACACCGAGGCCACTTTGCTTGATGATTTTGATCCGACAAGAATCCAAGAAGATACTGTCTTTTTGGATGCTGGTTATAAATTCCGTAACACCATACTTACATTAAGTTATAATTCTGACCGACGTAAACCTGTCTATGGGAGTTTTAGTCCCCTTGTCGGGAAATTTTTCGGAGGTAGCCGCGCAGGATTCCGCTCTTCCCTTAGCTATCGCTTCCTCCCCTATGGTTCTATTTCCGTTAATGCCAATTACAATTACATCAATCTGGATGCCCCCTTCAAAACGGCAAACCTTTGGCTCATCGGTCCACGTATTGACATTACATTTACGCGAAATCATTTCCTAAGCATTTTTGCACAATACAACAATCAACTAAACAATGTCAGCATCAACACCCGTTATCAATGGCGTTTTGCTCCGGCATCAGATTTCTTCATTGTCTATTCGGATAATTACGATACGGATCCTGCTGATCCTTGGGCGAGTAGAAACCGGGGGGTTGTGGCGAAGCTGACTTATTGGTTGAATTTGTAAGCCTCTTTATAAGCACAAAGGCCAGTAAGAGCACGAAGTATAAATGAAATATTTTAACATTTGTCAAGAGCCCCCACTTTGTGTAACTTTGTATCCTTTGTGGTTCTAAAAGTTATACGGTGAAAAAAATTAAACCCCTCCGGGAACTTTCCATCACACCCTTCAGTTATACTCCCCGAAACGTAAATACCCAAAGAAATTAAATCGCCCCAAAAGAGGGAGCGATTGTAAGGATTCACTTAACTAGTTTACCGGCGGGTAGGTTCTAGATAGAAAATCCGCCAGGTGTTTAGTGGTCTTGGTGACTTTTATTGTTTTGTTTAAAGTATTTGTTAGATACATACTCAGCAAATATGCCTTTTACAACAATAGATAGAAATCGCCAAGGCGCTAAAAGCCTTAGCCGGGTGAAGTACAGTAACCCATGCTTTAATGTAAAAAGAGTCTCTGAAGTTTTCAGAGGCTCTTTTTTTTGTTTGGAGAAATGTAGAAGACCTAAGTTTCTAGTTTCTTTGACATATCCAGTGGCGTTTTGGCGCAACCCACGCGCACCCTTAAATCCCTAAAGGGAAATCAGCCCGCACCTGAACTAGAACATCCCTGAATATTGTTCCCGTCATAAAAACTTAGGCCTCTAACAATTATTTTACAACAGTAATCTTACGGCTTAACCAAGAATTATCCGCTTTCATTTTTACGAAATAAATACCGTTAGTCAATCCTTGTAAATTTATTGTTGCGTCATCACCAACATTCACACTTAGTTCTTCCTGCAAAACCACTTCTCCAAGGGTATTGTAAATGTAAACATCCTCCAAAGTCAAGACACTTTTATTTTCAATAGTTAAAACATTCTTAACTGGATTAGGGAAAACGTTTACGTTAGCATCCAATAAAGGATCATTGGTGGCTGTAGGAATCATATAGTTATTGACCGCAAGAACACGAATCAAGGCTTCCGTGGTTAAATTCATACGATATTCTGCCCATTCATTAGATAGAATTTCAAAAGTACGTCTTGAAAACGGGCCTTCCGTTTGAGTGGCCAGAGCTATATCTCCCCCAGTACTTCCTTCCTGCCAACCGACATAGAAACCACCATCTGGTATACTAACTCCAGCATCGAAAAATACAGTAACCCAATCGTTAGCCACATAGTCATTAGCACCTATCGTCTGAGTGGCCAATATATCTCCTGGTCCTCCATTGGGGCCATTATCGTCTAAGATTTCAATAACAAATTCATCATTAGCGGCATTAGATGCTACGAAAACCTCTACGGCTTCAATGTCTGTTGGGTATTGTGGAGGCTTCATATAAACGCCTGCTCCACCACCTGTTCCCCAGCTAATTGATCCAGAAGGAGCGGCATCAACCGCATAGGTAAAAACCAGTTGCGATCCAGTGGTATCCAGAACAATCAGCTCTGTACTATTGCCATCATTTCCGGGATTGATGTCATCTGAATTATCGGTTGATACGTTGACAAAATATTGACCGGGTTCAAGATTAGAAGCCGCATCAAAAGTAATATCTGAAGAAGCACCGCTGGTCAAGGTTGCAATGGTTTGTTCGGAAGAATGGGCATCGATTCCAGTGAATTGATTAATCAGTTCTAAGTCAACGGTTGTTTCAGAAGTAATATCTGTATTACCAGTGTTAGCTACTTTAGCAGTAAATAAAACATTATCGTAAGGCAAGTAAAACTCTGCCCCATTTTCTACATTCTGATTCCAGCTTGGCCCTAAATCCTGCACAGAAAAAGTAACAACGGATGGGTAATAAAATTTGGTTGCTGAGTTACTAGGAGGGAAAGCATCATTGATTACGTTCAAGCCGATATCTCCTGTTATATTTTCCATTCCAACCACTACATCTGTGAAGCAGCCTGCTATATCATTTGCCAACACGAGGTCCATCGTCGCATAATTAAACGTGATGGAAGAATCTGCAGAATCAAAAACAGCTTGGAAGGTATTGCTACCAATGTAGGCGGGATTTGCATTCACCCAAAAAGGAGCGTCATGGTAGGAAACGATAAATTTCCCAGCTCCATCATTATGGTAATACACTTTCCCGGGATTGCCTACTCCTGTAAAATTCAGATCGCCCATCAAAGGACAAACCAGGTTGTCTCCATTTCCACCAGGTGTTGGGACCGCTGGAAAGCAATGACTGATGTTAGATACATTGTCGAAACTCAACCAACCGTTTGAGCCAATTTTCATCTGATCGTAATCGGACCAATAGTAATGAAAGTCCATTCCCATCGGAACGAATGCAGCGGAATTATCATCTGCTAATCCGCTGACTTCTGTGCCGATTGTAGAAATGTCAATCCAATCGACCACCGGTCCGTCGACGTCACCAGAGGTTCTCCACTGATAGCCGTAAGCATCGGGGCCTTGGGCGATGGCTGTTTGTTGCACCATCATTAGGGCTGCAAAAAATAGTAATAAGTGATAGATGTTTTTCATAATTTGGTATTTTTAAATAATTTTTGAGATAAAAAGTCAAAGTTTAAAAAATAGCTAGTAGCTGTCAAATATAAAAAAAAACATTATAAAAAGAGGCTATTTCCTAAAATACAAAAAACGGATGCACCCAATAACAAATTCGATCTAACTTAGCACCTTTTAATAAAGCTCCAGCAATTGACTTAATAGAGGGTGGATGACGACTGATGAACAGTGAGCTTTAATTTTGGCCAGCCCGATTACATCAGCGGATGGGTTTTTATTTAAACTTTGATTTTGATTATCTTTACAAAATGACCAGCTTACTCATTTTACTAAGCTTCCTTCTTACAATGTCCACTACAACACCCTTTGAAGAACAAAACACCCTCATCTATATTGGCGACCCCATGTGTTCCTCACTGTACCCAAAAAATGTCGGAACTTAGTGATTTCCTAAAAGAGCACTTGGTAGAAATACAAGAAATTTCCTAAGCAATTCCCTATCTTCACCCCCCAATAATCGCAAGACTCTGGAGGAGTCTACCCTACATTCACCCCGAGCCGCAGCTCGGGGCTCGCAAAAAAAAAAATGCCAGACACAAAAGATACCCTAGCTCAAAAAATGGAAGCTGCCAAACTAGGCGGCGGCCAAGTCCGAATAGACAAACAGCACAAAAAAGGAAAGCTCACTGCCCGTGAAAGAATCCACTTTCTAATGGATGACGGCTCTTTCGAGGAAATCGGAATGCTGGTAACCCACCGTACCAAAGACTTCGGAATGGAAGACCAGATCTTCTACGGAGACGGTGTCGTCACCGGTTACGGAACCGTGAATAGTCGATTGATCTATGTATTTGCTCAAGACTTTACCGTATTTGGAGGCTCTCTTTCAGAAACCCATGCGGAGAAGATTGTTAAGATAATGGATTTAGCCATGAAGGTTGGAGCGCCATTGATTGGCCTCAATGATTCTGGAGGAGCGCGTATTCAAGAAGGCGTTCGTTCATTGGGAGGTTATGCCGATATCTTTTATAAAAATGTGATGGCATCCGGCGTGATCCCTCAAATTTCGGCCATCATGGGCCCTTGTGCTGGAGGAGCCGTCTACTCCCCTGCCATGACCGATTTTACCATTATGGTGGAAAATTCGAGCTATATGTTCGTGACCGGACCTAATGTGGTGAAGACCGTAACCAATGAGGAAGTCACCTCCGAAGAACTTGGGGGTGCTAACACACACGCCACTAAATCCGGTGTCACTCACCTCACCGCAGCTAACGATATTGATTGTATAGAAAAAATAAAAACACTACTTAGCTTCCTTCCACAAAACTGTGAAAACCCTCCAGCTAACCTACCGTACGAGACAGGAGACGAAGTAAGAGAAGTGTTAGAAAACATTATCCCAGATAGTGCCAACCAACCTTACGACATGCGTGAGGTCATCAAAGGCATCGTGGATGTAGCACCTGAAAATGGAACGGCCTTTTTTGAAATCCATAAAGACTATGCTGAAAATATTGTAGTAGGGTTTTCCCGAATTGCTGGTCGAAGTGTTGGAATCGTGGCCAATCAACCAATGTTCTTGGCTGGTTGTCTAGATGTAGATAGTTCAAAAAAGGCAGCTCGCTTTACTCGTTTCTGTGATTGCTTTAATATCCCGCTACTCGTCCTAGTCGATGTCCCAGGGTTTTTACCAGGCACCAATCAGGAATGGAACGGAATCATCGTAAACGGAGCCAAATTGTTATATGCGCTTAGTGAAGCGACCGTTCCACGTATTTCTGTGATTACTAGAAAAGCTTATGGCGGTGCTTATGATGTAATGAATTCCAAGCACATCGGAGCAGATATGAACTTCGCTTACCCTAATGCGGAGATTGCCGTAATGGGTGCCAAAGGAGCCAGTGAGATTATTTTCCGAAAGGAAATAAACGATGCGGAAGACCCTGCGGCCAAATTGTTAGAAAAAGAAGCAGAGTACGCCCGCTTATTCGCCAACCCTTACAGCGCAACACAACGAGGCTTTGTAGATGAAGTGATTCAGCCTAGAGATACCCGACGAAAGTTGATAAAGGCTTTTGCAATGCTGGAGAATAAAGCGGTGGTTTTGCCGAAGAAGAAGCATGGAAATATTCCGTTATAATGTATAGAGGGTAACCGCAACCGCGCTACGAAAGACGCTACGAAAGACGCTACGTTTTTTTCGCAGGTACCAAGGGACTAATTAACCAATTTCACCAATTAACCAAACGCATGTCAATACACTGGAAGGTCCTCATCGGAATAATAAGCGGATTAATCATAGGCTATGTCGCTAGCTTTTCTGAGATGGGGGTAACTCTTATTCAGGATTTTGTCAAACCCTTTGGAACTATTTTTATTCGGGTATTGAAGTTAATTGCGGTTCCTTTGGTCTTTGTCTCCTTAGCGAAAGGAATCACCGAATTGAAAGATATAAGGCGCTTATCTAATCTTGGTGGCAAAACTATCTTTTGGTATTTGTGTACCACCGTAATGGCAGTGGTCCTCGGATTATTGTTAGTTAATATATTTCAACCAGGTGCAGGTTTGGATATAGAAGCCTTACAAACCCTTTCTAAAGATACTGTAGATTTTAGTAGTAAAACAACAAAAGGAGATGGCCCACTCGACTTCTTTGTCCAAATGGTTCCCGACAATATCTTCGCTGCTTTAAGTGACAATGGACGATTGTTGCAGGTAATCTTTTTCACCGTTTTGTTTAGTGTCGCCCTATTGATGATACCAGATGAGGATCAGCCTCCAGTGGTAAAACTCATTGAGTCACTAAATAAGGTCATGCTCAAAATTGTAGATCTGATCATTGCCTTTTCCCCTTATGCAGTCTTTGCCTTAATGGCCACCTTGATTGTAGAAATAAAAGACCCAGCTCTTTTTAAAGCCTTACTCAACTACTCCCTCACCCTCCTCTTCGGCATGTTGGTGCTATTGATCATTTATCCTTTAATGGCAAAATTCTTCGCAGGAATGCCCATCCAGAAATTTGCAAAAGGAATAATACCCGCCCAGTTGGTTGCCTTGACTACCAGTTCCTCTATGGCCACCCTACCGGTAACCATGGAATGCGTCATCGATAATCTTGGCGTAGATGATGAAATTGTCAGCTTCGTTTGCCCCATCGGAGCCACCGTGAATATGGATGGCACCAGCTTGATGCAAAGTATAGCCGCCGTTTTTGTCTGCCAGATAATAGGACTTGAATTGAGTATTACGGATCAATTAGTCATAGTCGTAACTGCTACAATGGCCTCCATCGGAGCCGCCGCCGCCCCAAGTGCAGGTATTGTTATGTTAGTCATGGTTTTGGAGTCTGTAGGTTTTCCTTCCGACAAACTCCCCCTCGCTCTCACGATGATCCTAGCCGTAGATCGCCCACTAGATATGGCCCGAACAGTAGTTAATATATCGGGAGACAGCTTTGTATGTGTAGTCGTAGGAAAAAAGTGATTTTTTAAATAAAATACATAATCAGACTCTGGAGGGGTCGACCCTACATTCACCCCGAGCCACAGCTCGGGGCTCGTAAAAAAAACCACCATGCAAAACCTCTTCAACCAAAAAGACACTCAAGAAATCATCACCCGCATCAACCAACTCACCAAAGACAGCCAACCAAATTGGGGCAAAATGTCCGTCGATCAAATGCTGGCGCACTGTAACGTAACCTACGATAAAGCCTACACCGACAAGTACCCAAAACCAGGTGCATTTAAAAAGTTTATGCTCAAGCTTTTTGTAAAAAGTGCAGTCGTCAACGAAAAGCCCTATAGCAAAAATGGACGTACTGCGCCAGAGTACATCATCATTGGGGATAAGGATTTTGAGAAAGAGAAACAAGAATTGATTGACAATATTAATAAAACACAGCAGCTTGGTAGCGCACATTTCGAAGGAAAGGAATATCATTCGTTTGGTACACTAACGGCTGAGGAATGGAACAATACCTTTGCAAAGCACCTCGAACATCATTTGGAACAATTTAGGGTTTAGCAAGGAACCAATCTCCTCTCATTTGCTTAACTCTAGTATGTTTATCAGCATAAAAATAATAGTAAAGAAAATTACGTCTGGGTAAAATTAAGCAACAATAAATTAAATTAGGTTTAACCGGGACAAAATTCATCCTTGGTTCCAATAGTATTCTAAACCTCCTTATATTAGGAATAACCACTCAGGGTGTTAATATTACCGTAATGCCTTCTTGATGTTTTTCCATTACAAAAAAAATAGTAGTTTCGTAGGATAACTGTTAGAAAGCTTATGATCTAAAACTATTTTCCTTAGCATTCCGCCACTACACCGCTCTTCCCAGTTAAATCAAGATCTTATATGACCAGACCATGGAAATGATGCAGGCCATCACTTTTGATATGCGTCGACATGGGCGAGGTCATGAAATAGAAGCTGATTCCTAAGTGCACTGGAAATTAAGTTTCGTCCGAATTAGAATAGGTTATTTTGGAATTAATCGAGGCAGAGACGACGCGAATAGCCTTAGCTATTTAAGGACTTTCTAACGAAGAGTAATTTCAAAAAAAGCATTCAAAACGGATAGAACTTAGTTTACAATGCGCTTAGACTTGGTTTTCATGAAATCAACTTCTTATGACACGAAGGCAGCTATTCGAACGCTGGAAATCCTGGATTACGTAATTGATAAAATTGATCTATCTACAGATGCCTCAAGTATTAGAGTATATCCTGCTAAGCCGGACTACATAATGCTAGCAGAATATTTCCGCAGAGAAAAGAAAATTGAATCAAGGTTAGAAAAAATTAATTTCTAAGTACTCGACCTTTATAAAAAAGAAAAGCCTGGTGCAATTGCATCAGGCTTTTCTTTTTTCAATCAATCTCTAATTTCCAGTACACTTAGCCATTAATCATTGGCATATACTTCTCTTTGTTTTCAAAAATGACCCAAACGTTAATTGCTAACAATACAAGGCCCATAATTATTCCTTCCGGTGCTTGTACAACGTGAAATAAAAATACCCCCAGAATAATTGGAAAAAGCACAATTGCACCCAATGCTCTGGTTTTTGGAATCATCAATAATATACCTCCGACTATTTCCGCAATAGCAACTAAGGCGATTATCCATCCTGAGGCACCCAGTGCTTCCATTGTTGCGGTTGCAGCTTCTGGCATTTCTGGCATCTGCATGAATTGCAAAAATTTGTTCAACCCTGAAACAGTCATTATTAAGCCCAACAGTACACTTACTCCAAGTAGAATCTTGTCTTTCATTTTGTATGTATTTTAATTGTTAAAAAATTGGTTACGTAAGAAAGAATAATTGAAAAAGCGTTGTGTATTATATACAGTCACTAGTTCATTTCATCCTACTACTTAGTTGTAGGTACATCTATAGGTTCAAAAAAACATCAATCGCCTCTAAGCTTATCCAGCAATATACTCAGTTGGTTCGCTTCACTATCGGTCAGCTGATTTACTTTTACAATTTCACTAGTGGACTTCTTATCTATGTTATCCAAAATAGAAAGCCCTAATTCTGTGATTGAAATAACGTATTCTCTTCTATCCAGGTCAGAACGGAGCACCTCGATCATCTTTTTGTTTTTCAGCTTTTTCACAATCAATGTTACATTTGATTGACGAGCAATCATTCGCTCCAAAATATCTTTCTGACACATACTATCAGGATGTCTTCCCCGAAGAATGCGTAAAACGTTGAATTGCTCATGCGTCAGGTTGTGTGGCTTCAAAATGGCTGCAATTTTATTATTCAACCAATTCGCCGTAAACATTATGTTTATATTTGCTTTTATCTGAGGATGTTTAAAACTACTCTGCTTTATTTCTTTTTCAATGCTTGCCATTAATTGCTGTTGTTTTTGCCAGGAGTCGTACAAATATAACAAAAAAAATGTCTTTGCCTATTTTCCAAACTTATTCAAAATCTTGGACTTAAAAAGTAAGCCACAACTTCCTATCGCAAAACTAATCAGGATGGCAGCGTAAGTATTTGTTTTAAACATGGAAAGAAAAGCCATCATCATGATCAAAACGATGGATGCAATGTAGGTGGCTTCTTTTTTATTTCGGGCAAAGTCGTCCTTATAACCGAAGTAAAAAAAGGCAAGAGAAACAAGGCCTATGATTATTTTTAGAGAAAGCGTCATTGTAATGTTAGGTTATTAGTTTACTATTATAAACTAATGTGAATCTGGAATTTCAATATCAAATAGTTAACAATAATAAGTGTAATTTGTTACACTTTCTCCATTCCGGAGAGAAGAACTTCTTTTTCTTTCCCCTCGCAATAGTTCCACCCTTATTTTCTTAACAGCAAAATGGTTTGTCAAATTTAGTTCACCTTTCAGAACTTTCAATCTATATGAATTACTACCTTCTTAATCTCTCCTCCTTCAATATAAATGGACTCATCGAACAGTAGCTGTACTCCTAATCTTTTATAATAATACCTCAATAAGACCGTTTGATCTCCACCCTAATCCACCAACACAATCTGCTTCTCCTCCAACGGCGCCATCCGCATATATTTCAATAACAATTGAACCACCGCCAAAACATCCTTCTCGCAATAGCGCGCAATCCGATCCAAGTCCCGCTCCTCCCAATAAACCCTCCCCACTTCACTCCCATCAATATCATCCTTAGGCGAAGGCAAATCGAATAAACCCATCAACAGTTTCAGAGAAGTGTAGGCCTTAAAATCTCCAAATTTCCATAGGGTCATCGTATCAATGAAGTTCTTGGTTTCCCAAGGTTTCTTGCCCGTTACGTTTACAGCAGTTGGCATAGGGAGCTGATTGACTACCATCCGGCGACTGATAAAAGGCATATCGAATTCCTTCATATTGTGGCCACACATAAAGTGCGTGTTTATATTGTTATAATATTGCTCCACCACTTTCGCAAAGTCCTTCAATAGCTCAGCCTCATCATCACTGGCAAAGGATTTCAGACGCACGCCCAATTCTCTAGTTTCCGGATCCCGATAGACCAAGCCCACGGAAATACAAACAATTTTACCAAACTCTGCAAAAATACCCGCCTTTTCTGGATACAATGCCGCTACCTGCTCTGCTGGAATCGGTTCGTCAAACTGCCGTAATATGGCTTTGCATTTAATAGCCCAGAGATCTTTAAAGGTATCACTGAGGTCTTCGAAGCTCTTTTCCCCTGATACCGTTTCTATGTCGAGAAAGAGCACTTTGGTAATGTCTATATTGTCAATCATCTTTTGTATGTTTAATTTTGGTAGAAATGTCTATTAGTTTACTGTAAAGAAAGCAAATTTTATGGTGAATTTGAAATGCCAGTTCCACGCCTTATATTTGCTCTACAATAAAAGTGGCCAAAATCAGTCATTTTGATGAAATGAAGTAACAATCGATAAAATTATCACCTCTTACTTTCCGTTTTGTCTCGACTCCAAAGGCCATAAGTGTTACACAAATAAATACTAGAACCTACTATTAAAAAAATAAAATAACAACCATCATGAGCTTCTCCAGAGATTCCAAACAAAAATTGACCACGGTTGCCGCCGTAATCATTGTAGCCTTATTAGGTATCAACGCTTTCCTACTATGGAATAAATTCAGCCAAGAAAAGGTAATTACTAATAAAGATATGGAGCTCAATGAATCGGAGCGCATCAAGGCTGATCTAGAAAAGCAATATTACGAATCCTTATCGGAGTTGGAAGAAATGAGAGGCAACAATGAGGAACTCAACGAAATGATCGACAAGCAAAAAGAGGAACTGAAGGGGCAGAAAGATAAGATCTATAGAATGATCAAAGATGGAAAATCTAGTACCGCAGAACTCGCTGCTGTCAGGCAAAAAATGGCGGAGTTCAAATCTCAACTGGATCAATATGTAGTAGAAAACAATACGCTCCGAGAGGAGAAGGAAGCATTGACTGCTGCTAATTCTCAACTTACTTCAGCGAAAGCCAACCTCGAATCCAACCTTACGGATGAACGCAAAATGAACGAAGATCTCGTTACGGCTAAATCGGCTTTGGTCTCTGAAAAAGGAGAATTAGAGTCAACCAACGCTAAGCTGAATACGAAAGTAACCCGCGCTTCTGTCATTGATGTGAAGAGCTTAACCGTGGTGGGCGAAAAGGTTAGAAAAAATGGAAAGGCTGTTTCTAAAAAATATGCTAAATCTGTAGACCGATTAAAGGTTTGCTTCACCGCAGAGGAAAACATGGTGACTGAAGGTGGATTAGAGCGCTTTTTCATTAGAATCATCAATCCGATTGGAGAGACCATTGCTATGGAAAGTAAGGGGTCTGGGATTATGAAATTGGCTAGCGGTACCGACGAGGTTAGATACACTCAAGTCAAAGAAGTTGATTACGACAAAACTGAAATGTCTGCTTGTTTCTACTGGGAACAACCTAGCTATAAGACGGGGCAGTATGAGGTGGAGGTTTATAATAAAGGCTATGTAGCTGGAAAGACTTCTTTTAAGTTGAAGTAGAGCTATAAGTCAAAATGCTAATTAAAATCTAAATCAAAACCTTCTAACGTAAGCTCCGCTGTTCGTTTTTTTGATTTTGATTTAGATTTATATTTATATTTATATTTATAAAGGTTTCTCTAAACGTATTTTTTTAATCACACAGAGGCCACAGAGCGAACGTACTTTTCGCGCCTGGCTCTCTGGCCTCTGTGCTCTTTATGTGAGCATCAACACTATATTAGTCATACCATTTCGATTCCCAATACGCTATATTGAGCTTCATTAAGTTACACCTCCCCTGTCTCTTCTTCCTTTTTCTTACCAGTAAAAAACCGCTTGATCGTAGCGCCTAAACCAACGATTGCAATCAAAGCTATTTTCCAAAACTTCGCTAAGAAGATACCCAACTTTGCCAGTAATCCTGCTTTGGCAAGCACCTTCCCGGCGATCAAACCACCGATCCCAACTGCAGCTATTTTATCAAGACTTGGGTCAAAATCAATGTAACGATTTCCGTCTTTGAAATTAACAGAGGCTAGGATTGGATCGATTTGTCTTTTCACATCCTCCAATTCGTCGATGCTGCTGATTACGTTCAACTCCAGAAAACCACGACGTCCTAAAACGCGGATATTGTAATTCAGTGTATTCTCTTCGGCGTCTCCGAATTTAATCTCTTTAGCCCAGTGCAATTTTTTATTGGCTTCATCATAAAAAGGAGGGGAAGCCCAACGGACCAATTCCACTGGAGCATACCCTGCTTCTACACGTAAGTCATTAGACGCAGCGATATCTGATTGCATGCCTTCCAAGAGTTCATCGTATTTAATTTCTTTAGCATCAGAGTCATCAATGAAACCTTCTTCACTGTAGGTAATATTAATGACGAAAGTAGAATCCGAATTGGCCGTCTTGTCTTCGAGAATAAGCATTCCTAAAGATTTGTCTTCTTCTCTTTCGGAGGGCGGGTTTCCCCACAATTCAGTAAGGATCATCTCACTATCTTTTCCATTGAGGTATTTAAACCCAGTCGGAACATTCAGATCTGCGATCTCTTTTCCGAGAACGATGAGCCCTTTGTCGTACTTTAACTGTTGATCTACACTATCTATGTAGGCGTTGTACATCACCATCATCTCCTCTTCGGAAAACTCTTGTTGCGGTGCAACCTCCAAGGAGTCAGTAGCAGAAATAATCGTAAAACTGGATAGTAGTAAAACCAGTGTTAGAAGGAAAACATTTTTCATAGTTTATATTTTGAAATGAATAGTAAGAAATCAAATTAGAGCGGACATAGTTTAATGAATTTCAACCTAATATGATGCTATACGATTTGGTATAGATTGACAGATGGAAAGGTCCAAAAACGCCGCCTTAATTGAGGTAAACACAGTGATTAGAAACAAAGATATGAAAATGTTTTGTTATGCTAAAAAGGCATCGTAATTTCTTAAAACAAAAGTTCGAAAATTTGGTTTAAGAGAGTAGATTTGATCGCTGCCTTTCAAAAGGCTACAATTACAACAACAGAACAGAACATTTAAAAGGCCAATATTGACATGAGTAAAGAAGATAAAGTAACTAAGAACGCGGAATATCGGAAAATGGATGGCGAAGAAGCTCTAGAGGCCAACCACAATCCTATAGACAAAGATAAGATTACCGAGGTGCCTCACCTCCTACCCTATGCGCACACGGTTGGCGGTGCCGTTATCAAGCCTATTGACAAAGGTCGAGTGAAAGGCCTGGCCGTCTCCTCTATGTACGAACAAACGGAGATGCAATTGGATCAAATCAGAGAGCAGGTCAATTTGCTCGTCGAACAAGCGACAGCCATTAAGGACCGGATACGCTTTTCAGAAGCGGTTTATCTCGCTGATGCTGGTTTTAAACCCTTAGTTGGGAAGACCTATCATTTATATAAGAAGAAAGATGATTCTGACGTTTTATCCATGATTGGCCCACATGAATGGGGGAAAAATTGTCCTTATGAGTTTCAGGCCAGTTTGAAAATGCTCTCGGATCATACTTGGGAAGTGATGGAGCAAGGGTAATTAGTTGATTCGTAGTATTGGTCTCTATTTACGTACCTGATTAGTGTATTTTAGTTAGTTAATTGATTAAACTCATAGAATTGGCTAAGTAAGTCTCCTTTAGCGTACCTTTTTAGTGTGTTTATTAGTTTAAAGTGAATAAGCTCTTTCGGTTTGAAGCTCCATGGGAATAAACTGCCTATAATCTACCATTTCCATAAAATCGAGCAGCACTTGTTGCTAAAACAGCTGATTTTCCTTATTTTCGTAATCAGATCTTTAACTCAGACTTTACCTCCATGAAATATATCCTCCTCTCTTTCATTTTCTGTTTTTCTGCCTTTCAACCTGTTTCTGTCCAAAATACCCCGGTAGTTGAATGGACAACTCCTATGGATCACGATCTTGGAGATATTGAGCTCGAGAAACCTGTCACTGTTCAATTCCAATACATAAACATCTCTGACAAAGCCATTACCATCGATAATGTACGCCCAACTTGTGGCTGTACCGCCCCTACTTGGACCGATGCACCCATCGAACCAGATTCCATCGGTACCATAGAAATCGAATATTCTGCTAGCCAACCTGGTTATTTCCGTAAGAAAATCAAAGTGTTCTTTAATGCTCAGCAGAAAGCAGAGCGCTTGTATGTGGAGGGTTTTGTGGAGGAGTGATCTTTAGGGCTTCTCGCTTCGCTTGAAGGTTTTTCACCGCAACGACGCAACGAGCGTAAAGGGAACGCAACGTTTGTCTAGCAAACGGAGCGCACCAATCTGCATATCCGAACACCTAGAAATCTACACATTCACCCATTCATCGACAAAATTTCCTTCCTCGTCCAAGAATCTCTTTTTCACAAACCTTAAGACGCTCTTCCTCGTTCAATTTCGAGTAGCAAAGTAACCTTTCTGTATTCACGAAAGAAAATATATCTTTGCGGTCGAGATAACAGCTCCGCTGTTATCTCGACTTCTTATAATAACCGTTCTGTTAACAGTTTTACTGTTAACAATTAAAAAATCAACCAAAGTGAGTGTACTGCTATTTTTAATCTTCTCCTATATTCTAGTTTGTGTTACCTTATATAAGGTCTTCCCCAAAGCCGGTGTTGATGGCTGGAAAGCATTGGTTCCCGGACTCAACTTCATCGAATGGTGTAAGATCATTGGGCGACCTGCTTGGTGGGCTGCCTTATTGCTGATCCCGATAGTGAATATCTTTATCTGGGTTGGGATCTGTGTGGATATGGTTCGTTCCTTTGGGAAATATGACTTGAAGGATTCTGCTTTGGCGGTCATCTTTGCTCCGATTTCCTTTTTCCTATTGGGGAAAAACGATGATGCCAAATATATTGGACCAACCATAAAAGCTGAAGGGGACTACGCGCAGCAATTGAAAGAAGCGCATGAGAAAGGAGATACGAGAGAGATAAAGAAATTGGAATACAGCAATCCTTATAGAAAATCGGAAGGCCGCGAATGGGTAGAGTCCATTGTCTTTGCTGTTTTTGCTGCGGCTTTTATTAGAATGTTCCTCATAGAGGCCTACGTTATTCCAACGCCTTCTATGGAAGGTTCTTTATTGGTGGGTGATTTTCTTTTTGTAAGTAAAGCTCATTATGGTATTCGTACTCCGATGACGGTTCTACAGTTTCCGCTGTTGCACAACACAACGCCATTTGTTGGGACGGAGTCTTACTTGAAGAGTCCTAGTTTGGGCTACCACCGTTTGCCTGCTATTACAAATGTGAAGCGAAACGATCCGATTGTTTTTAATTATCCAGAAGGCGATTCTGTTTATATGGCTCCGGGCCGTACTGTTAGTGTACACGACATTAGAAGAAATCCGGGCTACCGTAGAATGGTTCAAGGACGAAATTTATCCTTGCGTGTTCGGCCAATTGACAAACGAGATCATTACATCAAAAGATGTGTCGCTTTGCCGGGCGATGAATTACAGATTAAGAATCAGAAAGTGTTCGTCAATGGCGAACCTGCTCCGGAACCATCTGGTGTACAGTTCAATTATGTGGTAACTGTGAAAGGTGACCCCTCTGGCCCATTCAACAAAACCTTGAATGATAAAATGGATGAATTAGGTGTCAACCTAAACGAAATCAATAGTGGTGATGGCCAGTCAAATCGAGAATACGCCTTAACAAAAGCTCAGGTTGCTGTTTTGCAAGGGATGAGCGAACAATTGAGCCTAGCACCTAGCCCATACAAAGTTCCTCCTCAACTTATCTTCCCTCATGATCCTGGCAACTTTGGCGAATGGGGAGTAGATGATTATGGTCCAATCAAAATACCTAAGGCCGGTGAAAGTGTTGTTATAACTCCTAACAACATTGCGATGTACGCGCGGATCATCCGAGTTTATGAAAAGAATGAAATGAATATCAAAAATGGACGAATATTTATAAATGGTAAACAAGCTACGAATTATACCTTCCAACAAGACTACTACTGGGCGATGGGAGACAACCGCCACAATTCTGAAGATTCTCGCTTCTGGGGTTTTATACCCGCAGATCATATGGTTGGAAAACCTTTGTTTATCTGGTTTTCTACTAAGAACGGAAGTATTATGAATGGTATTCGTTGGTCGCGGATTTTTAGTTCTGCTAATAAGATGTAGGTTCTCAGTTCACATTTTAGAATATGGCAAATCCCTCAAACGATCTTCAATCTTTGGGGGATTTGTTATTTCAATGCGAGAACAATCTGCGGTGCATTTCGTTTGCCTCTGAAGCCCCCAGCCCTTTAGAGGTCGAAGCAACGCTGGCAATTGGCCTTTCGCTAAATATCCAATATCTAAATTTTATGGGATCACTCATCTTTTTACTACATTTACAGTAAATAGACATCACCTAATCAACTGCATCACATATGCTCCAAAAGATAATCGATTTCTTTAAAAGCCTTTTTGGCGGATTTAGCTCCTCCAAACCGACAACTACAAAGGCACCGACTCCCACCACCAACTACCCCAGCTCTACCCTACCCTCTGCAAATGAGACAGAACCACAGGACGGATCTGAAATTACTAATGACACCGCTGTTGTTGTGCTAAAGGAAGACGACCCTATTGTCGAAACCAGTAATCCAGTTGATGATACGAATGTAGACCTTCCGGGCTCTAATAGCGGAACCGCCTCTGATGATGCCCCTGAAACGCCTACGGAAGAACCAGAGCCAACAGATAACAATGGAACTACAGGTGGCTCTTCCTCCTCAGGAACAGGTACCACTACTCCACCAACAAATACCGAAACCACCACCGATACGGACGGGCCTTCTCAACACAAGCCCCGCTATCTTTGGATGATCGACAACGGTCATGGTAAAAAAACGGCTGGTAAGCGATCTCCTAAATTCACGGACGGAACTCAGTTGTTAGAATATAAATTCAATCGAGATGTTGTGGAACGAATGGTTAGATTGCTGAAGCAAAAAGGCGTTAAGCATTATGTTGTCGTACCTGAAGTAGATGTAAATAATTTGTTAGAGGAGCGAGTCCGGAGGGCCAATGACAAGAAATCGGCACTGCCACGCTTGTTTGTATCCGTACATTCCAATGCGGCTCCTGCACCCTTAGGAAAGTGGTGTGATCCAAAAATAAGTGGAATTGAAACCTGGTATTACCACAACAATTCCAGAGGTAGAAAAGTAGCGGCCATCTTTCAAAAACATTTAGTAGCAGCAACAGGTTGGAAGAACAGACACATCAAATCTCGGCCAACCAACCAATTCTATGTGCTACGAAATACGAAGATGACTGCGGTATTAACAGAGAATGGTTTTTACAATAATAAAGCACAGTGTCTTGAATTGCTAAAAAGCGAAACGAAGGATAAAATCGCAGCAGCGCATGTCGATGCCATTATGGAGATTGAGAAGAAGGGAGTTTAGTCTCCTAAAGAGATAACCTCCACCTCTACACGCCGATTCTTCTTTCGTAACCGATTTGAGGAGTTATCATTTATAGACTGATCGCAGCCGATACCAACGGTCTTAATACGAAGCGGGTTGATGTACTGCTTATACACCAAATAATCTTTAATGGCCTTTGCCCGATCCTTTGATAATTTAAGCAAGGCTGCTTTGTCTCCCTGATTATCGGTATGCCCAGATACTTGGATGTAAATGTCTGGATGCTGTTTGAGGTAGTAAGCCAGGCGATCAATTTCTTTATAAGAATCTTTACGAACCACTGCTTTAGACTGCATAAAATAAATCGGTCGCAAATCAATTTTCTTTCCAAGCTCCGGCTCTCCTTTTATAATTTCAATTTTCTTGGTAAGGACTTCCTCCTTTTTCTCTCCTTTAATTGGTTCGAGATAGAATTTTATTTCTTTTACATAATTCGTTTTCATTGCCGGACCAGTTACCACGACTACTGCGTCCGATTCAAAACCTTCTTTACTTGCTGTGATCGTCGCTTTGGTAGCCCAGGCCAAAGTCATTTTAAAATTACCTTCCCTTCCTCCTTGAACAATGCTGGGATTATTGCCTTTTTCCTCACAAAGAACTTGAGCATCTTCAATAGGCTTCATCGTTTCTTTGTTGAAAATGAGACCACGGATATTGAGTGCTTCTGATTTGGGAGAATCAATTTGAACACGAAAGATATCCCAATTTTTATTTCGGTTAGAACAAAAATAAAGATGTCCGGATGTGGAGCAGAAGTAGGGATGGCTATCGGATGAATTTGAATTTATGGGACTGATGAATTTTCGTGGAGCAGTCCATTTTTCCCAGCTTTTACCAATTCTAGTCTGCATATAAATATTGCTATTCCCTTGTCTGTCTCCCCGATCAGAGGAAAAGAACAACTTCGTTTTGTCTTTCGACAAATGCGGTGTCGCCTCTCTATAAGGAGTATTGACCCCTCGTCCTAAATTTTTTGGTGCCGACCAAGAACCGCTTTTTAATTTGAAACAAGCATATAAATCTGATTTCCCAACAGCATCCTTACGTTCTAAAGAAAGAATCATCACTTGCCCGTCTTCACTAATACTCAGATTGACATCAGGGCCGGAGTTGTGGTAATTATTAATGGCGATTGGTTTTGGAAATGACCATTCACCTTCTGTTGAAAGGTGCGAGGTCGAAAACCCTTTTTGCATTCCCCCTCTTGCGCTGAATTGGTTGACAACAATAACTTCATTGGTATATGGAACAATAGCACTGATACTATTCGGAAGTGCATTGTTAAGTGGTGAGCTAGGATGTGTAATTACATCAAAATCTTTCTTGGCGGTGTTGGCCACAAAAATATCTTGATTATAAAAAGAATTAACCGGATCATATACTTGCTGACCAGAAATATCCGTAAAAATTTCCCTCAAACGAGCGAGGTATTGCTCTGGTGGTAAAGTATGAGAAAGATCCCTTCCCTCTTCTATAAGTGTTCTTTCAAAGTGCTCACTTCGCATTCTAGTAAAGTACAAGACCAAACCATCAGGAGAGATACAAGGCGCTATCTCATCATAAGTAGCCGTATTAATGCCTTCATTCAGGTACTCCAAACGAAGGTTCTGCCCAGTAGTGTGGTTACACCAGAGGAGGGATAAAAAGAATACGATTAACAAATGATTAATTAAATTCATAATCAATACAGAGACTATTTAGTTGGGTAGTGCAAGGGGGAAAAAGCAAAGGAAATATCCTTCGAACCCTATCGCTTGATTCAATAGTATTACATGACAACCAATATGCCAATCTTATAGCAATAATGAGATATATGTAGAAAAGCATTCTTATTTTGCCTCATGGATATAAAAATACAACTTTTGCAGGCTTATTCTAAAGAGAACTATGAAGCGCTGGTTAGAATTACCGTTAGTGGAAATAGCTCCGCTTCTAGAGAAAAATTAATAAATCAGATGAAAAAAGAGGCCGCACAATATCATGCAGATGGAATCATTTTGCTGGACGAAAAACGAATTGCCCGAGAAAGTCTTAATGGTTTTGCTTTAGCTATAAATATCGTGTCCCTTTTTGGTAGCTATGAGAGCTGCGAAGAAGCAACGTATTTACCCGTTGAGCAGGAGTATCAAGCATTAAAAATGGAAGGGATTGCTTTTCGATATAAGTAAGATTTAGTCATTAGTACGAAAAGATTCGTATTATTTCTGTCCCTCTCTCATTTATTCCTAAATTAGCTTTTATTGAGAACTCAAATGAGTTTCCTAAGTATAAGCTAAGTGAATAAATGAGACAGCCATGATACCAAATAAACTAAAACAAATCCTCCGTTCTTTCAAGAAAAACAAAGTGTACACGCTCCTAAATATTTTTGGGCTTTCGCTTGGCATGACTTGTTGTTTTCTAATGCTACTCTACTGTGCGCACGAATTTAATTACGATAACTTCCATAAAGACAGTAAACAGGTTTATCGTATCGAGTATAGTATGGGGAAGTCTACAGGGAACATGGCTCGCATACCGCCCACCATTCAGCCGGCTCTAGCAGATTATTTCCCAGGAATAGAAGCTAGTGCTCGTTTTTACCCCAGAGCTTTAAGTATTGAGTTATCGGAAGCTAAACGGCAATTCGAAGTCGAAAATGTCTTCTTCGTTGATCCTTCAGTAGTAGATGTTTTTGCTTTTGATTATTTGCAAGGGAACGCCGATTTGGCTTTTAGCAAACCAGAGTCCGTTGTCCTCAGTGAGCAAACGGCTTTACACTTTTTTGGTCATACCAATGTTGTTAATGAGACGCTGACGCTTGCCGGAGAAAAAGGGTTTCGAGTATCTGCGGTTGTGAAAGACTGGCCGGATAATTCGCATCTGGACTTTGAAGTGTTACTGCCTTTTGAAACGATGTACAAAGTAGAACCGGCCCATGCTCGGGAAACGGCTAGACAATTTGTGGAAGGAAATTGGTCAGCAACGCATTCTTATACTTACGTAAAACTAAAAGCAAATACAGATCCTGAACAGGTTGAAAAGCGCTTTGCCAGTTTGTTGGATGAAAGAAGTGAGGAACGTTGGAAAGCTTCACAAACGCTTAGCTTAATGCCTATTCAAAATATTCATTTGTATTCTGAAAAAGGCGGACCGAAACCAGCAGGAAACTTAAAGTACTTATATCTTTTCCTTTTGATTGGGATACTGACCTTAGGGATTGCCTGCATTAATTTTGTAAACTTGAGTACTGCCAGTGCAATGACACGTACCAAAGACGTAATCGTGCACAAATTGTTGGGGGCTCAGCGTAGCGAGTTGATTCATCGTTTTTTAAGCGAATCTCTTTTGCTCAGTTTCTTTGCTTTTCTCATTGCCATCCTGCTTTCCATTCTTGCGCTCCCTTATTTGAACAACATGACAGGAGTAGAAATCTCCTATCGCTCTTTTATTTCTCCATCTATAATAATGCTCTTTAGTGGTATCTTTCTAATAACGGGCCTTTTAGCGGGCTTGTATCCTGCTTTCTTCATCAGTCGCTTCCAACCTGAAAGTTTTCTAAAAGGTATAAGTAACAGTAGCACAACCGCAGGAAATGACTGGCTTCGAAAGGGACTGATAACCCTCCAGTTTTTAGCCGCCATCACTTTTATAGCTAGTACATTAACAATATTACTACAAATTAACCATTTACAAAACAAACCCTATGGTTTCGATAGCGAACTATTGCTTGATCTCCCTCTGAATAGCGGCAATAATTTAATAGCTGTTCTTCGTCCTGGTGATGTTGACTTACGAGGCCGTATGAATGCTTTTGACAAAACATTATTAGAAAACCCGAATATTAAAGCAGTAACTCAGTGTTCGCGTTTGCCAGGATTGGGAACTATTTCTTACCACATTTCTACGTCCGACTTTCCTATTTCAGAAAATGCAACGACTAAGGTACTCTCTGTCGATTATGATTTTTCGGAAACGATGGAATTGGAACTTGCCGTTGGTCGCGACTTTGATGCCTCTTTTGGAACAGACCACCTCAGCTCTTTTATGGTCAATAAAAAAATGATTAGCTTTTTGAATTTGGAAAACTCGGAAGAGGCGATTGGAAAGACCATTTCTGTCGGCCGTAAAGAAGGACAAATCATTGGTGTGTTAAAGGATTTTCATTACGAAAATTTACGTCGAGAAATACTTCCTTTGACTATGGAAGTAACCCCAGGTAGTTTTGGCCACTTTGCTTTACGAATAGAAAACAAAAATATTTCAAAAACATTGGCCTTCATCGAGGAAAAATGGAAGGTGGCATTCCCTGAAAAGGTTTTTGAATATACTTTTTTAAAAGAAAGCATCAACGAAAGTTACCAATCAGAAAGCCGCTTGGCGAGCATCATTGGTTATGCTGCTTTTTTCACTATTTTCATTTCCTGTTTCGGTCTCTTCGGACTTGCGGCACTACTAACCCAACAACGATTTAAAGAAATAGGCATCAGAAAAGTGTTAGGTGCTTCAGTAGTTCAAATTCTAAATTTAGTCGCACGTGACTTTCTCCAATTAATTGTCTTTGCTATGCTCATCGCTGTTCCTACCACCTGGTATTTCATGAATGACTGGCTTTATGAGTTTGCCTACGCGATTGATTTCCCATGGTGGACCACTATTTTTAGCGGTATCATTGTAATCCTCATCGCGTTTATAACAATAAGTGTACAATCATTAAAAGCAGCTTTTTCTAACCCGGTTGATGCCATTCGGGATGAATGATTTACAACTTCAATTTCAACCTCAGCTGCAACTTCAAAACGCTCAGTTCGCGGACTACTAGAAACCTAAAACTAAGTCTTGAAGTTGAAAGTCCGCTTTCCCCACGTGTTAAGGGATTTGAAATTGAAGTTGCTTTTGAAGTTGAGGTTGAAAAAGAGCCACCCTATAATTACCTTATATCCCCCCCCCCTCCCTTACATTATTTAAAAGCCTTTTTGTAATTTCGTCCTCTTAAAGTCACCTGATCCAAAGGAACTGCCTAAGTTGATTGAATAATTCTCCCCTTTCACAGTCACAAATGAAAAACTTCTTGGGTACTATAGACATAGAAACCCTGATAACCCCAATACAATCCAAAATTTAATACCTCCTTATAATGGCTAAGCCTCAAACGAAATCTCTACTTAATACGAAAAAGGCTCCTGCTCCTGTAAAAGAGAATAAATTCAAAAGCATATTTTGGCAAAATACGCTCTTTTTTATAATTATTTTTGCCGCCTTCATTACGGTCTATTTTCCTTCGCTTAAGACACAGTTGGACCTCAACGGAGACAATGCTTCCTATTATCTTTTAGGAAAAAGTCTTTCCATGGGCCAGGGGTATAATCTGTACAATGACCTGAATGCCAATCCGCATAGTCACTTCCCCCCTGGTTATCCGATGATCATTGCCTTCCTAATGATTTTCAGCAAAAGTACGACTTGGTTAAAAATAGCCAATGGTATTTTCTTTCTAGGGTCTTTGGTTTTGTCTTTTCAGATTTTTCGAAAATTTGAAGTAAAGTGGCAGGTAGCGATGGTGAGTGTACTTTTCATGGTTTTCAATTATCATCTGATCAAATCATCGACCACCATCATGAGTGAGATTCCCTTTTTACTTTTTGGGATGATTACGGTATGGCTCCTCATGCAGTTAGATTTTACTAAGGGATTCTGGCGGGATAAGAAATTTTATTATTTCCTCTTAGCCCTTTCCTTTTCGTTTCACATTCGAACAACGGGTATAGCTCTTGTTGCAGGAGTATTGTTTTATTTGCTATTAGAAAAACACTGGAAAGCCATCGGAGCAGTTCTTGGAGGTTTTGCGGTACTGACAATGCCCTGGATTCTTAGAGGAAAGATACTAGGTTTAAGTAGCAGTTACTCCAAGCAACTATTCAAAGTAAATCCTTATCAATTAGAACTCGGTGATGCAGGACTGATGGATTTTGCAGCACGGTTTGGTGATAACTTTCTAAGGTATGTTAGCAAGGAGATTCCGATTGCATTATTCACTTTTTTAGATATCAACTACAAGCTAGATGCCCCACCATCTGCCTATATAAATGGAGGCTGCTTGATTCTACTTGGGCTTTGGGGGGTATATATTCTTCCTAAGTATCGTTCACTAATCATTGGCTATCTAGGTGGTTCCTTTTTTATTTTGCTACTATGGCCAAAAGTATGGTATGGCGCGCGCTTCGTATTGCCGCTCATTCCTATTATGATTTTTTTGGTCGTTAGTTCTGCTAGTTGGATTTTAGAGCATCTGTTTTCATTGGTAAAGGTAAGATCGGCCTATCTGCCATTCCTTCTATTGCCGTATATACTTATAAATTTACAAACGTATAAACCTAACAAGGATCCAAAAATCCAGAGTTATCCATTGAGTCGTTTGTTTCTGGAAGCCAAAGTTGATTATCCTCCGAATTGGAAAAACTACATCAAGCTAGCCAAGCACGCTAAGAATTATTTACCAATAGGCAGCATCATTGCTTGTCGAAAACCACAGATGTTTCATATCTTTTCCGAACGCTTTACTACCCTTTATCCATACCTTGAAGACGATCAGGCGCTGATTGCTGGGATGGAAAATAAAAATGTAAAATACATAGTTGTTGACCACTTAGGTTATTCTTCTACCAGTAAGTATCTGATCCCTGCGATCAATAAGAACAATAGAAGATTCAAGCAACTTTTGCATTTGAAAAACCCGGATAGTTATCTGATGGAATTATTGCCCACGCAGTAGTTTGTCCATTCCCAAAGAAATTCTTAGCTTGGTGCCTTTATTGAATAAAGATCAACAACATGAGCAAAAAGAAAACCCTCAGCTTTTGGGAAATTTGGAATATGAGCTTTGGCTTTTTTGGTATTCAAATGGGCTTCGCCTTACAGAATGGAAACGTAAGTAGAATTTTCCAAAACCTCGGAGCTTCTATTGACGACTTGCCCATCCTTTGGGTAGCAGGGCCACTTACCGGACTAATCGTTCAACCTATTGTTGGTTATCTCAGCGACCGGACCTGGCATTCAAAATGGGGTCGCCGACGTCCTTTCTTTTTTATTGGTGCCTTACTCGCTTCTGTTTCTCTTTTCATCATGCCCAACTCTCCTATGCTTTGGGTAGCCGCTGGTATGCTCTGGATTATGGATGCCAGTATCAATATTACAATGGAGCCTTTCCGTGCTTTTGTAGGAGATAATTTATCCGACGAACAAACCACTACTGGTTTTGCCATGCAGAGTTTTTTCATTGGCTTAGGAGGCTATCTGGCGTCCTGGTTGCCATCTATTTTTGACTGGGCCGGGGTGGCTAATGAAGCGCCGGAGGGAGTGATACCTGACACGGTAAAGTATTCTTTTTATGTTGGAGGTGTATTGTTTTTTCTAGCAGTTTTATGGACAGTTTTAAAGTCTAAGGAATATTCACCTGAGGAAATGAAGGCATTTGGGGCAGACGAAAAAGAATATCACGTAGCGGAACGTACATCCTCTTGGTATCAAAACAACAGTTCAAAACACATCTACGCTGGTTTGGCCAGTATGGCTGTTGGTACCATTTTGTTTTACATCATCTATAGCTACGGCCTCAAAAAAGATCTTTACGTATTGGCTTTAGGAATATTTGGCTTATTTGGTTCCTGCTTTTTGGCTTCTGGCCTCCTGCAAAAAAACAACAATTATAACAATGGTTTTGTAACCATCATGAACGATTTTCAAACGATGCCAAAGACTATGGTGCAACTGTCTTTTGTTCAATTTTTCTCCTGGTTTGCGTTATTCTCCATGTGGATTTACGCTACGCCTGCCATCACACAACACATTTACGGTGCAACAGATACCACCGGCGAAGTCTATAATCAAGGAGCGAATACCGTAAGTGGAATGATGGGGAATTACAGTTTGATAGCCGCTCTCGTTGCCTTCCTCTTACCAGTGCTGGCCAAAAGAACTTCTCGTAAATTTACACATATGCTCGCTCTTTGCCTTGGAGGTTTTGGGCTCATTTCCATCTACTACATGGAAGCAGGACTATTGTTACAATGGTTACCGATGATAGGAATCGGAATTGCCTGGGCAAGTATTTTATCTGTTCCCTACGCAATGCTCGCAGGGGCGCTGCCTTCTGATAAGATGGGCTATTATATGGGGGTTTTCAATTTCTTTATTGTAATTCCTCAATTAGTAGCAGCCTCAGTTTTAGGCTTTATACTCAGTACCTTTTTTGATAGCCAACCTATTTATGCCATGTTGATTGGAGGCGTTTCCATGATTATTGCTGGAGTACTGACTATGACGGTGGATGATGATGGGAAGTAAACAAAGCAATTTCTTATTGTAGCACAAAACACTAAACATCAGACACCGTGCACCCCTAAATACCTAACAAGACGTTGCGCTCTCGTTGCGTTTTTTGAGCCGTTGCGACTAACTGAACACCTTCGCCATGCCTTCGGTTAATTTTCAATGCTAAATTTTCAACCACCCCACTCCTTCTACCCTACTCTCTGTCAAGTCATTAGAACCCCATCCAAAAAATAATTTATTTTTTAAAGCCTTTTTCAAAACTTTATTCTAGAACGTTCGTTCTATTATCATTCAAATAACAGAACGAACGTTCTAATATAATTAACCATAAAAAAATAAAACAATCATGAGTAGATTAACAGGCAAAGTAGCCATCGTAACAGGAGCCACTAGTGGTATGGGATTAGACACTGCTAAATTATTTCTAAAAGAAGGCGCCAAGGTTGTGCTGACCGGAAGAACTCAAGAAAAACTAAATGCCATTGAGAAAGATTTGACCGGAGACTACCTTCTCGTTCCTGCCGAGGCTTCTAGCACCGCGGATAGCAAAAAGCTAATAGAGAAAACAGTCAATCATTTTGGAAAGATTGATGTGCTCTTTTTGAACGCCGGTATTTTCCGAGTTGAAGGAACGGGCGCATTGACGGAGGAGATCTTTGATGAAGTTTATAACGTTAATGTCAAAGGACCACTCTTTACGGTGAATGAGGCAACGACTTCTTTAAACGAAGGGGCAAGCATTATTTTCAACACGAGTGTTACAAATGTAAAAGGTTTCCCTGGTATGGCAGCATATGCATCCAGTAAGGCTGCTTTACGTTCTATTTCTAAGACATTAGCTTCAGAGTTTGGTCCTAAAGGAATTAGAGTAAATGCTCTTAGCCCTGGCCCTATTGATACGCCAATTTACGGAAAGCACAATGTAGAGCAGCAACAAATTACAGACATGGCCAGTTCTTTCCCTTCAATGGTTCCACTTGGGCGTTTTGGAGAAAGCAGAGAAGTTGCAACAGTAGCCTTATTCCTGGCTTCGGATGACTCCTCCTTTATTACAGGAGCCGAGATTCCGGTAGACGGTGGATTCGCTCAGGTGTAAAAGTATTGTTGTACCCTTACTAAAGTGCACACGGAATACGCTGGACATTTAGTTCTGAGTATTCTGTGCGCATTGTTTTGACCAAATAGTTATCTTTGTCTAAATGAACAGTAAATAAACAGTACATGGCACGGACCAAGGAATTTGACAAGACGGAAGTTCTGGAAAAGGCAAAGCAGTTATTCTGGAAACAGGGCTTTCATGCTACTTCTATTCAGAACCTGGTGGACCACCTTGGTATTAACCGAGCCAGTATATACGATACCTTTGGAGATAAAAATAAGCTTTATGAAATGGCTTTGCGCTCTTACCGGGATGAAAGCGCTGTACAATTGCAAAAGAGGACGGATAAGTTCAAATCCATCAAAAATGGTTTGCGAACTTTGTTGAGAGAAGGAATCACGGCAGCACTCAATGATGGAGAATGTAAAGGCTGCTTCGTTGTGAATTGCACCTCTGAATACTTGCCGAAGCATCAACATATTCTACCGGAGCTTCTGGAGAATAAGATCATTTTTGAAAATACCTTTAGCCGAACCTTACAGCGAGGAAAAGACAATGGTGAGCTTTCTGCTGATTTGAATGTTAAAGATTTAGCGGCTTACTTTTATACCTTTTTTAATGGGATACAAATCATCGCTAAGGTGAAACCTAATAAAAAGGAATTATTTAAAACGATAGATTTGGGACTAAGGGTGTTGGATGTTCCTGGATAAAATAGTTTGTCTTAGAGGGTCGATAAAAGTAGATGTGATGGATCAAGATTCACTTAGTTCACACCAACTTACGCGTTTCTGGGAAGCCCTGACCTGCCTTAACCCACCGAATAAAACTAAGATTAATCTTACTTACCGACTTTCTTCTTTTTCCTATTCTCATCAAAATGCTCCTCCTTATATAAAACGCCATTCTTGTATTTAAAGCGGCTTATCAGTTTATTGTCAAGGGTTTTAATCTGCTTGGTAATCATTTGGTCTTTACGAAATATCATGAGCACTTTATTATCATCAGTGTAAGTCACCTTTGAACGCAATTTTCCATAATAAGTGAAATTTATTTTTTCCAAGAGTGTCCCATCTTTGTAATACTGCTTTTGCATAACGATTTGTTCGCCATGTTTATCAGTGGCATACTTTAACCATTCTCCTTCCTTCGCTCCATTTTCATAAACACCGGTTAGAATTATTTTACCTTTTTTATTGAAGTATTCCCAACATCCAATCGCTGTTCTAGCCTTGTACCAGCCTTCTGCAATTGTAATGTTATCGTCATTCTCTATAGATTGAAAACCATTGGAGGAAGACTCCATTTTTTTTAGATAGCTAAGAAAAACGTCTTGCCCTTCTTTGATGGGCCGACTAAGTCCGCAGTATTTAGAAGTATAATTGTCTTTTAAGCGGATGAAGGATTTCCCGTTTTTCACTTCCTTTTTCGCGAAGACAATCCATTCTTTCTCTAAGGAAAAATCTTTAACGGCGTGTAATAAGGTATGGCTTTTTTTAGGTTGGAAATAGATGGTAATTTCTTTTTCGGTCAGATTTCCTTTGAAGGGACGAACGACTTTAAATTTGAAATATCCAAACTGGATCGTCTTCTTATATTCAACTAGGGTTGCCGTGAAGATCAGCGGTACTTCGTTCCAGTTTTGGATGTCAAGCTCAGGTTGAGCCATACAGTCGCAGGGCAAAGCGGGATATGTTCTCAGTAAAAATAAGCATAGCAAGATTGGAAAAATCCGGAATTTCGATAACATTGGGATTAGGTTTTATCTCATAGTAACTTTAAACAACTTCAATACTTTTATGCAAAGGTACAAAACGGCTCTGCACTTTCTTTCACTCCAACATCAGCCGTTTCTCCCTGTAGCTTTCCATAAATCGAAATAGGTATGCGTCAATCCATATATCTCAGTTTATATCAAAAGTGTACGAAACTTTTGCTTGACAAAATTGATAGGGCTTTCTTGTTTTCTTCTATTGCTTTACAATCCTGAGTGACTTCACGCCATTCCCCGCCTGTATCCGAACGAAATAAACACCAGTCGACAAGTCATGTCCTTCAACTTTTATTTGGTGAGCCCCACTTGTGAATGATTTGTTAGATATTTGCTTTACACGCTTTCCAACTACATCAAATAAATCAATACGCACATCCAGGTTTTCCTCCAATGCAAAGCGAATATTAAATTGATTGTCAAAAGGATTCGGGAAAGCATCCGTATTCAAAATGGTAATCAACTCCTCTGTGTCCGATGCGATGCACCCCGTTACCAAAGGAATATAAGTAAAATCAGGACTTAATAAAGTCAGTATTTTTTCTTCGGGCACCTCGAACCAGTCCATCAGTAAAGAACCATAAACAGAACGGAAATCGTATTGCATCGCCACTCCTTCTTCCGGATCAACATTAGCATCAATAGTTGGATTGGCACCAATCACAGTCGGGTTAACACAACTACCGAAGACCATCATTGGAGCGGCAGATCCGTGGTCTGTTCCAAAAGCAGCGTTGGATATAATCTTTCTTCCGAATTCGGAGTAAGTCATTCCCACAACACGTTCCTCCAGACCAAGCCCTTTAAGGTCTTGTTGAAAGGCATAAATAGAGTCGGATAAATTCCTCAATAAATCTGCATGCCAGCCTATCGTCGGTTCGCCTTCTTCCACCTGCCCGTCATGCGTATCAAAACCTCCGATGCTCAATACATAGACCCGAGATTGCAGGCCACCGTCAATTAGGCGAGCCACCGTTTTCAGTTGTTGTCCTAAGGTGCTGGCAGGATAATTATTATTCGAATTCCCTCCCTGATCTGCGGCCAGTACTACCCGCTCAGAATATTCATTTGACTTTATATAAGCATCTACCATAAAGGTCATCTCACTTCCATAACAATCATTTGGCAAATCAGCTTCGACTCCTGTATTCAGTCCTCCTATATTATTCACATCCAAAATAGAATGACTAAAATTGGAAGAAACGCCCTGACAGTTGACGGAGATGGAACCGCCCATCGTTACCGCAAAAGGATCTGGACAATCATCATTTGGAAAATCTTCTGGATAACCAGGAAAACCATCATCGAGGTAACGTCCTATCCAGCCTGTTGATTTATATTCATCAGCGTTAACCGCTGTATTCCATATATCTGTAGAACGAAAGTGTGAACGGTTCTGGTTGGGATAACCGACCCCTTGTACCAGCGCAAGGCTTTCCTCTTCATAAAGGTTGCGAATGCCCTCCATGGAAGGATGTAATTTAATAGTGTCTGTCATTCCTAACAATTCATTTTCAGGAATGATGACATCAGGCCTGGCATTCGCCAAATTATCATAACCATCAAGAGGAATAAAAGTATTGAGGCCATCATTCCCACCGCTCATTTCTATCAAAACCAATACTCGATCACTGTCTCCATTGACCATAGAGGCTAAAAGACCAGATGGCATCGCAGCCACATTGAAACCGCCCAGTATCCCAGGCAAAGTAAACAAAGATGTATTTTTAAGAAAAGTTCTTCTTTTCATAATATTATTTTTAACAAAAGTGCTACAAAAAAGAAATAGTGGGATCTAACTCGAATGTCACCTGCTTACGCTACCTCCAGCTCCTAAAGGAGGGCTTCCTCCCGCTGCGACATTTTTGGACAAACCTTTTCCAGGAATCTAACTCAAATGAAATTCCGGTACATCCATCATTGCATGAAACATTCCATTTAATTTACCTTCGACCGATTGCTTTATCGCCAAATTAGATGGGTCAGACAAATAAGTGTTGTATTCAACTGTCCACTCAAAATCAGGCAGACCAGGAATGAGAATATCTTTGAAATAATTCTGTTGTTCCATTGTCATTTCTCTGGGGTAAAGGAGTTGACATACTTCCTCCACCAAAGCATTGGCATCAGAAGGGTCATCCAGTGTTTCTATAAATTGTAAAAAATCGTATCCAGGAACGCCAAAAAGCCAATAGGTCATCCCATCAATTTCGTCCATCAATTTCTTCCTCAAGTTGAGGCTTGCAGAGTTAATCCAATTTCTATAAAAAAGTGGCGCCTGATGATAAGCTTGCCAACCGGCTACGGAGGGAATAGAAAAAGTGGTCATTCCCAGCTCCAAGAATTTCCAATACCAGGCGACCCAATATTTGTATTGATCGTTTGTATCTGTTACCGGATTTACTTTAAAGGTATTGTAGGAAGAAAAGAAAAAGTCCAGTGGATTTTTAATCATACAACCTCTGTTAGCAGCATCAAAAAAGTGTTGACTTTTTAGCAGTGCTTCTAAAGCTGGTTGTATTTGATAATCATTATCCAGTAAGACCTGCGCCATTGGAGCGATGATTTCTGCTTCTATGGTTTCATTGAGGTCATAATGTACAAACCACATGTACAATCTTCGGCAGATGTGAAAGGCACATTCATCCTTTTGGAAAATGATATCAATGACCTGACTGTATTCGTCCTCGCCTCCGTTTTGAATCACTTGATTGTCGAAGCGGTAAGAGAGTTGCTTGGTCCCCGTATCATGAAAAACATTCCAAGGATCAAAAGTAGCGGGTAAATTTGGATTGTCAACCGTGTCCTCTGACCAAGTCCACCAACCAGTGAGAGCGCGCGCTATTTCTACAATATCCTGTTCGGTATAATTGGTATAATCACCGGGGGCAACTAAGTCTCCTTTTCCTATTGTGAATAATTCTAACAATTCTCTTGCATAATTCTCATTCGGCTGATCCGCAAAATTGGAAGTACCACTGAGGTAGATCAACATGCTTCGGTCTATGGTTATTCTTTTGGTAAATTCTTTAAAATCGCCAAGTCCGTAGTCGCGTAATAAGTTAAGGTAGACCCAATTCATATTGGCATGCC
This sequence comes from Saprospiraceae bacterium, assembly GCA_047626155.1. Taxonomy (GTDB): domain Bacteria; phylum Bacteroidota; class Bacteroidia; order Chitinophagales; family Saprospiraceae; genus CALGLS01. The sequence goes on from JBLHRR010000039.1 coordinate 34,056, forward strand.
CAGCGTCGGTAATCGGAAAGTGGTTGTGCCAAAATAAGGTTAGCTTTTCGGTGATGGTTTGGTCGTCATTGGCCATTTGCTGAAACCACCAAGACCAAAGTGTCTTAGCTCTATTGAAATAGATATTCGGAACATTTCCATCTAATAATTTATCCACCCAAGTATCTCCGATACCAGCCAGTGGGTCTTCTTCGTAATCATAATAAATTGGTGGATCTACGGGAGCAGGTGCTGAAAAAAGGGTTTGGAAAGTTCCATCCATTCCTTCATCAACTGCTTGTTGGATGCGTTCTTTGGTAGGTCCAAAAATGGTTCGTCGTAGCAAGTGAGTGGCGACTTGATGGTTCCATGGACCGGTATAGGGTTGAAACATAGTTAAAGGATTGTGGTGGAAGGTTAGACAGGCGCAGCTTCATGAATCATATTTAGTTGCGCTTTATACCTTAAAGAAAATCATTATTTATTATAATTCCAAAAAACCATTCCAAAGTCCTTTAGAAATGGATAAAATATTACGTTTAAGGTTTAACACTTAATCGTTTGTCTAGTTTTTCGTTGTTGCATGGGGACCGTTTCAAAAAATAGAAGACCCTGTCCTGGTCGTAAAGGCTTCTAAAAATTTCATGCCCTTGAACGAATTTCCTTTAAGGTTTAATTTTGGGCTCCACAAAGCAATGCTATATTCATTGGGGTGAATAGCGACGATGCCTCCTCCTACTCCACTCTTCCCGGGCAATCCAACTTTAAAAGCGAACTCTCCGGATTCATCATAAAAGCCGCAGGTCAACAAAATAGCATTGATTCTTTTGGTCCGACTTTCTGTGAGAATTTCCTTATTATCAGATACTTTCCTTCCACCATTCGCGAGAAAGAGTAGACTTTTCGACAACTCCTGGCAAGTCATTTCTAAGGAGCAAAGATTGAAGTAAAAATCAAGAACCACTTCCGGGTCGTTTTTGATATTGCCAAAGGATTTTATAAAATGGCAGAGCGCCACATTTCTATATCCGACTGATTTTTCAGAGTCTGCAATTTCTTTAGAATAATTCAATTCGGGGAGATCGGAAACCGTTCTCATAAAGTTCAAAAAGTCAATTTTAGGGTTTTCCAATTCACTTATCAGGATATCACAGATCACCATGGCTCCTGAGTTGATGAATGGGTTTCGAGGAATTCCTAAATCCGTTTCCAATTGAATAAGGGAATTAAATGGTGTACCAGCTGGTTCGACTCCTAGCCGATCCCAGATGAATTTTCCTTGACGTTTAAAAGCTAATGCCAATGCAAATACTTTTGCACAACTTTGAATAGAAAATTTCTCTTGATAATCACCAGCACCGAAATCCTGCTGATCAACAGTTCTTATATGCACTCCGAATTTTCCAGGATTAACGTTGGCCAGTTCAGGAATATAGGTAACGATTTTGCCGGAATCGGGAACATTTCTCACTTCTTTATATATCTCTTTAATTATTTTTTTGTAATTCATATTATCAATCACTAATTATAGTCCTCTGGAGCTATTTCTATTTTAAACAGAAAGACCCCTTGCCTATCTTTATAAGAATAACACATTACGGTTTCGTTCTTTCTAAATGGCTCTAACTCCGGTGTTTCTTTTACATTAACGATCAATTGTTTTTTTATTCCATCCTCCGCAACCATTAGATCGATTGAATCTTTAAGAAGATTGATTAATGTGTAATTATACTGAAATTTATTCTCTGGAAGTGCAATCGAATTGTCAAGCCTTGTCTCTCGATCCACCATTAGCGGACAATTTTTATTGATCTCGTTTGCGCTTGCCATTAATACTTTATCAAAAGATGGTTTTTCAAAAAAGGAACTTAAAGCTCCGCTGACTATAAAGTAGGCTATCATTCCTACAGCAAGTCCTATTAGGCCATTCTTATTTTTCATTTTATTTTATTTTATTTTAAATTTGAATAAAATTGTGAACCGAACTATTTTTTTTGGTTCTTGGTCATATTTAGTGGATTTCGCATTTAGCGTTGATCAGGGTAAATGAAGGTGGATCAGGGCGATTACGTGAATTAACGTAAAATGGCGCATATCAGGGGACCCCTGATCTACCCACTATATACGACAGAGTACCTGTTTCTTTAACCCTCGTAAATGT
>JBLHRR010000040.1:0-35707 GCA_047626155.1 Saprospiraceae bacterium
GGCGGAGAATAAAGTCAGTGACCAGTGGGTCACTTACAATGGCATTGACAATGATGTGGACTATTCGGAAAGAATCGGAGCGGCTTATATTCAATATAAAGGAGCGTTCAAAAAGCTGGAATACATGCTTGGGCTTCGTTCCGAGTACACCCTGTTAGATATTGAAGATGAGGATAATTCTTTTACGGATAACAATGATTATTTGAATCTATTCCCATCGATGCATCTTTCTTATTCCTTGGCTGAATCTAGCACGTTCCAGTGGTCTTATTCCCGCCGGATCAACAGACCTAGCCTTTGGAATTTGTATCCTTTTTCGGAGATCACTGATTTCAACTTACAGGAAATTGGGAACCCAAATTTACAGCCGTCTTATTCCGATGCTTTGGAGTTGGCTTATCTAGGCCGATTGGGACCGATCACTTTTAATCCGGCGATTTATTTTCGCAACACTAACAATCCTTTTTCTGATTATCTGTCCCAAAACGAGCAAGGAACTTTTATTCTCCAACCTATCAATATTGACCAAAGGCGATCTATGGGTTTTGAAATGTCATTGCAATATCGCTTAGCTGCCTGGTTGAGTATGGGGACAGAATTTAACCTTTATCACTTTAAGGAAAACGGAAATTATGAAGATCAAAACCTGGATGCTTCAAGTACAACATGGTTTGCACGTGCCAATGTCAACATCAACTTACCGAAAGGTTTCCGCCTTCAAACCCGCTTTGATTATTATGCTGGTGAGCAAAGAGCACAGATTAAAGAACTGGATACTTATCAGTTGTCATTTGGCCTCAGCAAGAGTTTCCTAAGCGACCAGCTCGCTGTTAATTTTAGCGCAAGGAATGTATTGGATTCTCAGGTACGACGTTCCATTGCAGAAGGAACCGATTACCGAATTGAGCAAAGTGGGAAACGAATCGGAGAGCGATTTTCATTAGGTGTCATTTATAAATTCAACCAGGCCAAAAGACAAAGAATGCGGGAGGCAAATAGAGGAAATCGGTAATGTACTTTAAGAGCACGTTCGCTCTGCGGCCTCTGCGTGAGTAAAGACACTAAACAAAGAAAAAGGCTCTTCGTCCAAGAGGTAAAACGTACCAATCGTAAATTAATAATCACGTAGAGGACGCAGAGCCAGCTGAACCTAGATACAAGATCTATGCAAGGTATTGAAAAACATAGCATAGCTTAAGAAATCAGTAAAGAATATTATCTTCATCCTATGAAAGCAAACGATTATCAAAAATTATCTGGCCGAACGGTCATAGACAAACCTGATTTTAAGATTAGCGATAAAGAGGTCATGCTTTCCTGGTGGGCCATTGGGCTCACGGGAGAGGCTGGCGAAGTAGCCGACCTTATCAAAAAGGGCGTTTATCATCAGCAGGGTTTGGATAAACTTAAGATTAAAAAAGAACTAGGAGATGTGCTTTGGTATGTGGCTGCGATGTGTACGGAAATGGGTTTTACAATGGAGGAGGTTATGCAACATAATGTGGATAAATTGAAAGCTCGGTTTCCGGAGGGGTATTCGTCAGAGCGGACTAGTTTTCGAGGTGGGGATGCGGAATGAAACGAAATTTGTCTTGAGTTGCTACTCAAGGCAAATTTGGGATTGATTCCTCCAGAGTCCTTTATTGGAGATAGATAGTTTATTTTCCTTTATCAAGCCATCTATTCCCCTACTCAATCCGTTATCATTAGGATATGAAAAATAAAAACCCAATCCTCTTTCTGTTCTTGATCCTATGGATCTCCTCTACCTTTGCCCAGTCAACTTTTGTAGATAAAATAGCTATTAAACCTTCTGACGAATCCCATCTTGTCACCACTGACGATGGAGGTTGGCTTGTTGCTTACTCTATAAAAAAAGACCTAAGTAGCTTTCAGTCTGACGGTATTCAGTTAATAAAATACGATCCTTGTCTCCAAATAGAATGGACAAAGGAATACCAAATTCCGGGGGAATTAATCAACGTGGATGCTTTTTTGAAGCATAGCAATGGAGACTACTTTATCTGTGGAACCATATGGGCTGATCCGAGCTATACGGACCTTTTTGTTTTCCAATTCACAGTGGACGGAAGCCCTGTCTTTTTCAAATCTTACACCAAAGATTTTACAGATTTAATTTATTCATTTGATGAAACAGCAGCTGGTCATTTAATGATTTTTGGCATCAGCCATGATAATCCCACTACGTCTAGAAATTTATTTGCGACCATTAATACGGAAGGCGAACTCCTTTCCGCAACGACACATAGTCAGGCAGGCATCTGGGGTAGAGGGATGGCTTGTAGTGATGGTGGCTATATTGGTAGAATGAGTAATCGAATTTTTAAAGTGGCAGCCAATGGCGATCCAATTTGGGCAAATAGCTATACCGGTGTCTTTGACGCACCTCCCCCAGTAGAAGTGGACGGTGGATATATTTTCGCCTCTTCCAGAGTATCAAATACTACTATCGACCCTCATTATTTATTTAAGTTGGATTATAACGGTGACTTGGTTTGGGTTAGTCCAGGCTATCAGGCAAATGGCTATGCCACTCTCGAAGCGCTTCCAAATGGGAATATCCTGTGCATGGATAAATACATTGATCCCAACGAACCGGATATATTAGAGGTCAATCTCTTAACCTTTTCTTCGGAAGGCGAACAACTTTCAAATGAAAAATTGCTTAACACCTATAGCCCCATAAGTAGATTAGGTACAGATATGGCTTTACTTTCTGATGGTTCGCTGCTATTCAGTACCCTTAGTGGCTCAAACAGAGATACACTTTATATTGGTAAATCAGATCCCAGCTTTGCTTTTGCCTGTGGGCAAACTGACGTCTTGAATGAGGACATTATTAAAGTCATCACCTCTCAACCATTCACTTTAGCTAACATTGGAGTTACGTTTGGAACTACGGAACATATCATCGAGGCTATAGACGTCAATCTGAATACGGAAAGCGTTTGTAAGAATCTGGACATTGAGTTCCCTTCTCCCCTACCAGACACGACAATTTGTGCGGGTGAAGAAGTATTGATAACAATAGATTTACCTGGCGCTAGTTTTGAATGGGAAGATGGCAGCACGGCCGATTCTTTATTGGTCAATAGTTCTGGCAATTATGAAGTTACCGTTTCCCTTTGTGGCGAAATGGTGACCATTCCAATTCAAACGGTTATAGTGGAAGACTGCCCTTGCTATTCTGCAATGCCCAACGCCTTCACGCCTGATGGTGATGGAAAAAATGATATTTTCAATTTGCTGTACAATTGCGATATAACGGATTTCAAATTGGACGTTTACAATAGGTGGGGTGACTTGGTTTTTAGCAGCACTAATCTTGAGACGGGTTGGAATGGCATGAAGAATAGTTCTCCGGCACCAATGGATGTTTATATTTATCGCTGTCAATATCGTTTTGAAGGGGACGATGTAAATGAATTGTTTGAAGAGGCTGGGGATGTTAGCTTAATTCGGTGAGGGAGGGTTCTTTGGACGATGTATTCGCAGGGAGACGCTCGGGGAAACGTTTACTAAACTTTTGAAGTGTAAACGTCCACGCGCACCGAACGTACCTTTTAGATTCAATCAAAATTAAAATCCTGAAACGTGGTGATCACGGTAGAGGGTTTTGACCCGCCCGCCTGAATGCTAGCGGGCTGGTTTCGATAATTTAGCAAACCCCGTAGGAAGTTTAGAATACGCTCAACTTCCCTACACTCAGCACTTCATTCCCATCCAAAATACGATACCAATACAACCCAGCGGCAAATTGCTCTACTCCTATTCGTTGCTCCGGCTGCATGATCTTATGGGTAGCCACTCGACTTCCCAATCCATTATATAACTCCAGTGTTAATTCCTCAAAATTGGTATCAAAAACATTGACAAAAAACGCATCCTTTGTTGGATTAGGAAAAAGCAAAATCTTTTCTATAGTTGGAGATACTGTTTCTACATCCGTATATAGCGCACAATCGCCAAGCATGTTTTCATCCATCCAATTCAGGCGTTCGATAAGCCAGTTTTTAAGAAAGTTGATCTCGTCTGGATAGTCAGTTCCCACATAGCCATTGGGCCAAACATATTCACCCATGATGGGCCAACGGTCAAAATTACGCACTTGAGCTTCCTCCAATAACAATGCATTTTCATCTATAAACTGAAGCAGGCTATCGGTATGTAAGGCACCTTCCCGTAGCTCCTGCCAGCGGCAATTCGTTTGATGAGTCACATTGGGGATTTCTGCCAATCGGCGTATCCAGAAAGGGTGCCAGCTATCGCAGGTTCCTCTGAAGCGGTAAGACCAACCCTCGGGGTCCGGGGAGCAAACAAAATCAAAATTTCCGAAAGCCAGGTTAAAATCCCAGAGCGGACCGAAATGTAGTTTTCCGCCGTTGCTGTCTTTTTTCTTATGCATAAAAAAGCTCAGCTTAAAGGCATCTATATGTTTTCCTATTTCGGTGACCAGAAAATAATCGACCCAACTGTCAACATCAACATAATCCGAATAGCGGATGGCATAATTGGAGCTGTTCATATCTGTTTCAAAGTCATCCATAAAACCTTTTATGTAATTGTATTGTTGAAAAACAATTTCATCATAGTCCGGATCATCGAAAGCAAAGAACTTAAAATCAGGTAATGAAGACTCCCAGCCATCATTCGGAATCTGATCATTGTCTCGGTCAATTTGAAGTAAGTAGCCACCAGTGAGTTCATCTCCAGAAATGTCTTCCGGTTTTAGATTGGCCATATCTACTCGGTTTTCATCTCTCTTTATCCTTTCGGTAAATACGTAAACGCCCTGATAATCATCGTTAATCACCAATTCACAAAGCTGTGTCCGAGGGGTGTACTTACCCGTAGCTGCGCCCATATGATAGGCCAGCATATTTCGTAAAAGCGACTTATCAGAATAAGGGCCATGCAATATCCAGTCGTTTTCTTCCGGCATTCCAAACAAAGAAATATTATTGTTAGAACCATCCTCCAATTGCGTTTCAAAGCCGTAGTTTTTCTTATCAAAGCCTTGCGAAGAAGCGCCACGAATTTCTATACTGATTTTTCCATCGTAATGATTGTAAGGATCATCCAAGCTGTTTTGCAAGCCAGGCCCATTGTTTATGATTCCCATATGCGCAGGGACTTTGGGCTCGTCATAAATCATCGTAGTCGTTGTTGTATTTATGACCACCAGCGGAAGGTCTGTACTAAACGGCGGTAGCATATAAAATGGATCGACAAACCAGTTCGGTGGGGCTCCATAAGTGAGGGAGCCATCTGCGATTCCAACAGAGAAAAAGAAATTACTGGATAAATCTGAAGAACTCAGGCCTACATTTCGGACTTGTATGGCCAAAATATTTGTTCCTTCCTTCATTACGTTTTCAAGGTCTGTTCCAGACAATATATACTCTTCCGGCAGGCCTCCTAAATACAAACTAGCTTCCTGATCATAACCCAATACTGCATTATAAGTTGGTACCGCTCCCACTACTCCGATGTTCGCACTTCTAGCCACCTCTACCCCATTCAGGTAAGCCACAAAGGCATCATCAAAATCGGCATGTAATATTGCAAAATCAATAATTGAAGTATCCGACAATTGAAAAGAGTGACGCATGTAAATGGATTCTACATTAGCGATTGTGGTATTGTCATCATCATCGCCATAACCGATTCCTCCAGTTCCGGTAAGCCATTGACTGTCGTCGAAATTTGCTTGCATCCAGTCGGCAAGTGGTTCGTCATTTCCTATGCGGTACTGCCATTCAAGGTTGTTGTAAACAGCCGTTTCCCAATGGTCAGGGGATTGAGCGCTGAGGAGGAATGGGAAGAGTAGGATTATTGTTATAAATTTCATAGACAGTATTTGGAGGTTTTATGCGTTCCGCATCTTATTTTAAAAAACCACAAAGGACACAAAGAGCACAAATTTTCCACAAGGTAAATAATTTAATATTTATAATACCTTGTTCTTTGTGAGCCTTAGTGCTCTTTGTGGTTTATAAAACCTTTGCGATAAAATCATTCATTTGAAAAATGAATTTACGTAGCTATAATACTTACTGAAACACCCGTACGTAATCCACAATCATTCTTTGTGGGAATACCGTAGTTGCATCCGGTGAGCCTGGCCATTGTCCACCAACAGCTACATTAAAAATAAAGAAATTATTATTCTTCAACTCACTACGTTCAGCAGGAGCCAACGATTCAGTATGGAATTGTACATCATCCAATAACCACTTAATATCGTTCTCCGTCCAGATGATAGAATAGACATGAAATTCATCCGCCAATTTTCCGGAAGAAAGTGATTTCGCTCCACCTGTATATTGATGATCGTTATTAGCATTGGCAAAATGAATGGTTCCGTGCGTCGTATTGTCCCCAGCACCACCGACCATTTCCATGATGTCAATCTCGCCACATCTAGGCCAGCTAACTTGTGAAATATCAGCACCCAGCATCCACAATGCAGGCCATATTCCTTGACCATAAGGCATTACGGCGCGGATGTCTACCCGGCCAAATTTGAAGTCAAATTTTCCTTTTGTAATCATTCGAGTAGAAGTATAGTTGAAGCTGCTGAAGTTTTCTTCCTTGGCCGTAATAACCAAGTTGCCGCTTTCAATACTTGCGTTTTCCTTACGGTAAAATTCTAACTCCTGGTTTCCCCAACCATTACTACCATTACCGATTTCGAATGTCCAATCACTTTCATTCACTGATGTTCCCTCAAATTCATCTGCCCATAACAATGTCATTCCGGGATAATTATCAGCAGAGGTATAACCCACACCAGGAATGTAGATAGGACCACCATCACTATCATCATCGTTTATGGTGATGGTGGCGCTGCCTTTACTTATTGTTGCTCCTGAAGCGTTGGTCAATTCCAATGTAAAAGTCTCATCGGCTTCGATTTCTGTATCGCCCAATATTCTAACTTTGATTTCCTGAACTGTTACGGAAGAGGAGAAAGTAAGTACTTCGTTGGTTATCGCTTCGAAGTCCTCTCCGGCTGTAGCCGTTCCGTTTACGGTATTGACGGTTGTGGTTATTTCTCCATCCAAGTCTCCAGTGTAGGCCATTTGGACTTGTATGAAAATATTCTGACCGTCCTCACCTTCTTCTGTGGTAAAGTCGCTGACGCTGAGGGATGCAGATGAAGTGCCGCCGTTGCCACCGCCACCGTCTGGGTTTTCTTCGTCAGAGCCGCAAGAGCTAAAGAGGAAAAAAGCGAGAAAATATAATAGGTATTTCATGATTGATTTTTTGAGTGATGAAATAAGAATCGAAATGATTTGGTCTTTTCGCTTAGTGCACTGGAAATTAAGTTTCGTCTGAATTTGAATAGATTGTTTTGGAATTAATCGAGGCAGAGACGACGCGAATAGCCTTAGCTATATTAAGGAGTTTCTAACGAAGAGTAATTTCAAAAGAAGCATTCAAAACGGATAGAACTTAGTTTACAATGCACTGAGGAGCCAGTGAATAATAACTTTCCTATTTATGCTTGTAGCTTTCGCACTGCTCTTAGTGTTAAAATAACACCTTACAAATATATTAAACAAATGGGATTAGAAAAAGTTAATTTAAAACTAAAATGGTCTGGATATGCGCAAAAGAAGCCTTACCCAGACCATATAATAAGATTTATCAAAAAGGGCATACTTTAATTGCTCAAAGCTTGACATGCCATATTCTTTAACAATTTCTATTAGTGTTAATGAGGTTTAGTTTTCAGAAACTAATCTCATAGACCAGAAATCATTTGCAACACCATAATTAACTGAGATTGTCACTCTTTCGGTGGTACCTGACAATTCGTATCCAATCACTTCATAAGTGATAGAAGAAACAGGAGCTGAAGTACCATCAGTGTGTTCGCCGCCATTATAAGGCTTGTTGAAACCTAAGAATGCACCGTTCCCGTTTACTGTAACTTGATCAGCAGCAGCAGTGAAAGCATGCGTACCCGATCCAAAAACATCATATGGGCTCACTAAGTCTCCATCAGGAGCACAAGCATCTGCACCTAGCATATATCCTTCAGCCCACACTTCTCCTTTTGTATCATACTCCAAAGTACCATCATCAGAAAAAATGAATTCATCATCAAACTGGCAAGCTCTAGTAACTACATCTGCTTCATTTACACCAGGCCAGTAATTATTACCACCCGCTCCTTCTCCAACGTAGTAAGAGTTAGCTCCATCTAATTTCCAAATCTTTCCAGCAGCATTTGAAAGCACTGCAGGAGAATAAGTTACTGAGTTTATAGAAACTGTTTTTGTTTCTGTATCATCTCCACCAGCTCCCATTGCTGTTAGCGTAACTTCGTAATTTCCTTCAGCTGCATAAGTATGACTTGGACTCGCATCAGTAGATGAACCCCCATCTCCGAAATCCCAAGAATAGGAAGTTGCTGAAGTTGAAGTATTCGAAAATGCCACATCAAAACCGTTTGTAGTAAAATTAAAACCTGCAGTTGCGGCAGAAGCACCAGGAATATCTGGCAAGTCAGCAGCATTCTTGTAACTTACTAAGTAGAAGTTCCAAGAATTAGTACCAGCTCCACTATTAAGAGAAAGTTGCAATGTATCAGCTACAGTACCTTCGATCATCTTAAATACTTCATAAGTCTTTGTGCTCAATGGACTAGGGTTGTCCATATCTGCCGTCTTATTTGCTAAACCGATATAGAAACCATCACCGTCTACTGTTAAAGAGTTTCCAGCAACGTCATGGTCATAAGTGTAATCACCTCCATTTCCGAATGCAGATACATCTTCTCCTGTAGCAGCAGTCAAGTTTCCTGCTTCATCATAACAACCTTCAGAAGCAGCTGGTCCTAGCCATCCACCGTTTCCTTCTGAATCGATAAAAATAGTCTCGTTAGATTCAAAGATAACTGTTCCGTCAGCGTTAAAAATCCAACTATCATCCAAGATACATGGACGCTCTCCTAATGGTGCTACACCACCAAAAGACCAGTAGTTATCTACACCAGGAGCCTCCCCAATACCTAAAGCAATTCCTTCTCGCTGCAAGTACCAGGTCTTTGAACCAGAACCCGCCAAAAATGTTGTCGTCGCATTTGGATCAACAACCAATACGTCTCTAGAGAAGGTTTTGCTATCTGTTGCATCAGAAGCCGTCAATACTACAGTAAAAGTTCCTGAACCTGCGTAAATATGCGTTGGAGATTCTTCTGTGCTGGTATTGCTGTCTCCGAAATCCCAACTATAGCCAGTCGCGTTTGCTGAAATATTTGTGAAATCTACTGCCAATGGATTGTCAGCTGATACTGCAGAGGTGAAACTTGCAACCAATTCATCGGTTGTTCCTCCTCCATCGGAATCGTCGTCTTTACTACATCCTGCTATAGCGAGCACGAGTAAAAGAAACAATGGCCATTTTGTTTTAAATAATGCATTCATATTGATAAGTTTTAATTAATGAAAATGATTTATAGTTAAATAGTTAATTCGTGTTCTTGTTAATCAGTTCGTTCGACTGGGGAAAAACGTTGCGTTTTCGTGACCTTATAAGTGGTTACCTCCTTTATGACTTAACCAAGTTCAAGGTCGTTGTTGTCCCATTCTCCAACTGCATTTTAACAAAGTAATTTCCTTTTGCGAAAGCACTTATATCTAGCAACTCTGTTAGTTGTTTAGTTGCACTTACTTTTTTAGATAAAACAACATTTCCCAAAAGGTTATAAAGTGTTATTGTTACGTCTTGCTCTTTTTGTAAATTTGCTGTTAGGTGAAATTGGCCCTTAGTTGGATTTGGAAATAACATGGCATCTATTTCTGCTGTTGGCTCTTCAGTTCCAGTTAAGAATGCAAATTCAAACCAATTGATATTTACAGGGCCTTCTATTACCAGCACCCGTAACTGTTGCTCTCCACTGAGGACCAAAGGCACTGTCGTTTCTGTGGTTTCCCAAGTTTGCCAGCCACCAGTTGGAGTGAAGCTGACGGTACGTAAAGAAGTGGCATTACCTGCCGCGTCAATACGTTGAAATTCAATTTGGCCATTGCCATCTAAAGAGGCATTACGGATTCCTACGTTGAATAAACCTGGCTGGGTTACCTCTATTTGGTAGTCCAGATAATCACCTGGATCTAAGAATCCTATGTTTTGACCTCCGCCGGTGTCAGCAGCATCTTCGAGTTGAATTCCGGCTTGGAAAGAAAAGTCCTCTGCTTCTAGTAAACCTGGAATCTGTGTCAATTGTACAATCGTATTTTGAACGGGTTGTAGATTGAAAAGCTCCAGTGCTGTTCCATCCTGTGCGTTTATAGTTGTTCCGGTGTAGGAAACTTGGATGAGGTCTGTAGGTTGAAACTCACCAGCCACAGTGAAGGTTACAATTCTATTGTTAGATGGATCTAAAACAGTATTCGTTATTGGAATAGAGGTTCCGTTTACATAAAGAATAAAATCAGCGGGATTGCCCGGTAGTGGACCTTCCAGTGGTTTGTTTATGAAAAGGTTTACCGTAGTCTCGTTTGTTGTAGTGGCACTAACGTAATCTGTAACAATAGTGTTAGAGGCTCCGGCAGAAATAAAATTCAATGCGCCTAAGTTATAACCATCCTGATCTACATAGAAACGTATTTTAGTATCCGATGGATCTAAAACAACATTAGGAACGGTAATCGTTTCCCAGCTTTGCCAGCCGCCAGTGTTTGCGATGTCAACTACTCCTGTAAGATCTGCAGCATTAGCTTCGAGGTGGAGTTTTCCACTTGCCCCTCCTGCCGCTAATCGAATTTCTACATCATACAAGCCAGCAGTAGCAACGTTTACATCGAACTGTAACCACTCCCCTGTTCCCATAAAGCCAATATTATAACCATTGGAAATTGCATTGTTGTCTTCAGAAACCTCAATATCCACTGCATCATTTCGGTAGGCCCAGCCATCATTCCAGGAAGTGTAATTCCCAGTCGATACGCTGTAGTTAGCTAAACTGGTCGTTTCAAAATATGCTTCTCCATGTACGCCCATCGAAAAATCAGTAGGTTGAACCACACCTGGAATATTTTGTACATTGTAAGGAATGGTTTCATTTGAATAAACCTGACGGAACATAGCATCGATAACGTCCTTTTGGAAAACACAATTTTCGAATTTGGTGTTTTCTGCTAGCTCCATTAAAGCGGCCTCTGCAAAAGCGACAGTTGGTGTGACACCACCGTCGTTCCAATAATTCAACAAGCTTTGATAATCGTCTGTTTTCAAAATTGACATAGGCCCAGCAATGGATTCTACTTTTTTCATTGGCCACCAAGCCCATCCTATATTGTTGTCTTCTAACAATTTGATTGCATCTCTAAACCATACGTTGGAATTTTCTCCACTTTCGCCCAAATATAAAGGCACGTTATGTTCTTCTCTCATGTCCAACACCCACTGAATGGAAGCCTGATCGTTGATCGACCAATACTTGTGCGGGCTGTAAACTAGGTTATCATCCCAAGGAGGTGTCAGGCCACTGAAGTCGTTGGCGAACCAGTTTCCTTCAATGATAATCATATGATTGGTATCAACGGAACGAATACTATCCGTCATCTGGCTATAAACCGTTTTCAATACAAGCCCGGAAGTATTCCAGTTTGGCTCATTCAATAAATCATAGCCAGCTACCCAAGTTTCATCGACATATCTTTCTGCTAATTTTTTCCAGAGTGAAGCTGCTTTGTTTCGGTTTGGTACCGACTCCCAGATGGAAGGTAAATCCGGGTTGTAATCCGAAATGGCCTGATCGTATCCCTGACCACCCGGTGCAGCGTGCAGATCTAAAATCACATACATTTCGTTTTGCACACACCAGCTAATGAGTGAATCTGTCAATTCAAAACCTTTGGTCAACCAGGTGTTTACGCCCTCCACAGGTTCTTCCTGTATCGGTAAAGTAAAGAGGTTAAAGTGCATGGGCAAGCGTATAGAATTGAAGCCCCAGCTTTTGAGTGCATCAATATCTGCTTTCGTTACATGGTTTGCCAACCAAGCATCGTAAAAGGCATTCATTTTCTCTTCGCCAACCAGTTCTGTTACCTTTTCTTTTAGCTGCCACTGAGCGTTGGCAAAGCCTGAGGTCTGTAACATATATCCTTCTTGAAGCATCCAACCACCCAGGCCCATACCACGTAAAAGGACATTATCGCCGTTTTCATTAACGATGTTTTGTCCATCTGTATGTAAAAAGCCTTGACTATTTGCGGAAGTCGAAAATAGTAATGCTATTGTTAGCAATAAAAAGATATATGTCTTAAACTTCATTCTGAGTAATTTAAAATTGCTTAGTCTTGTTTTTGATGTTCCATTAATCCCTCCAGTTATTGAGTAGGGATTGAATGAACCTAATACTATACTCTTTAAATTATTGAATCTGTTCCGAAAAGCCAAAAGTGAGCTCAATTTGCTGAATCTTTGAGATTTAGTAAATTTTAATTCCTTAAGAATTAATCATTTTAGGTTTACTAAATTTTTAAAATTTTGCAAATCGCCCTTTCCTTTGACTTTTCGAAGCAGACTCAATATTCCTTACGCTCCTATTGGAATAAGCTAGCGTCCGGCATTGTCGTCAATTCTGTAGCTACAGTAGTTTCTTCTAAAGAAATCGGTAACCAAAGAGACGCATCAGTAAAGTTAGCTTGGCGTAGGTCACCTGCTGGGAATAGACTTGCTGCTGCTCTACCGGAGCGAACAAGATCAAACCAACGGTCACCTTCTCCAGCTAATTCTACGCGACGCTCATACCAAACGAGGTCAAGTGCAGACCAACCTTCGTCGGACATTACCGTAGCAGCTGTTCTGAAGTTTCCAGTATTGTCACCAGGGCCAGCAGCTCTTTCTCTTACGATGTCAATGTATCCCAAGGCGTCAGATTCAGATCCGGTTCCTCGTACGTTTGCCTCTGCTAACATTAATAATACATTAGCATATCGCATTGGGAAAGTATTGTGTGCTTTAGTCAGGTTTGGATCTCCACCGTTTACGTTGGTTCCTTCATAAGATTTGAAGTTGGCAAATTTTTCTTGCCAGAAACCTGTTTGATCAAACGGATTATTTTGTGTTACATCAACAACAGGATTACAAGAAGCTCCTACTGCTGCTAAGTCTTCAGCCAACTCATCAACAGTTGCGATAGCTACATCACGTCGGAAGCCATCATCAGCAAGGAAGAAATCGTATAAGTCTTGAGTAGGCAACATGAAACCCCATCCAGCCGCATAATCAGGGTGATCGTCACAAAGACCACGGATACCACACAACTGAATTAAGCCGTTTCCATCAATACCTTCGAACCATCCCCAATCAGAGGTATAGAGAGATGTGTGTTGAATTTCAAAAACAGACTCTTTTGTATTTCTAACATTAAAATTAAAGATATTTTGAAGGTCATCTTCTAATTCATAAACCCCCAGGTCTACTACTTGCTGTAGGTAATCTGCTGCCAGGTCGAATTTCGCCTGATCGTCATTAAGCATATCAGCCCAGTATAAATACGCCTGCCCTAAAATAGCCAAGGCAGCTCCTTTACTTACTCGACCTTCTTCACCAGAATTCAATGAACTTGGCAATGTCGCGCTTGCTTCTTCTAAATCAGTTACAATAGCGGTAAAGACTTCTGAAACGGTATTTCTTTTCAGGCTTACTTCACCCGGCGCCAACAATGTAGTTACAACTGGAATTGGTCCAAAATTCTTAAATAGTTCAAAGTGGTAGTAAGCCCGTAAGAACTTTGCTTCTGCTTTATAACGATTAATTCTGTTTCTGACTTCTGGATCATCAGTTTCCACACGCTCCTGTTCTAACAATGTATTTGCGCGGAATATACCGATGTAGTTTCTACGGTATAAAGGTTGTAAAACCGTGTTGGAATTTGTCTCCCGAAAATCATCGAGTTCCTGCCAAGCAGGTTGATCATTATCGGAGGGGTCTCCACCTGCGTTTGCATTATCTGAGCGAATTTCGCCAAACATCACGTAAGAAATCCATTGGCCGTAAGCCATAGACCAAGCGAGTGGATCGTATGCAGCTACTAGGGAAGAGTAAACCTGATCTTCGGTTACAAAGAAGTTGGAAGAAAGAAATTCGCCAACAGGTTCTACATCTAATTTGTCCTTATTACAACTTTGAATGCTGAGGACCAACAGTAGAAAGAAAAGAGTATATTTTTTCATTTTATTGGAATTTATCTAATTTTAATTAAAATGTTATTTTCACGCCTCCTCCAACAGTCTTGTTAGATGGGTAGGCGCCTTTATCAATACCTGAGTCTAAAATCCAACCGTTTGTTCCGATATCCGGATCGAAACCTTCGTAGTTGGTTAAAGTAAGCAAATTGTTAGCGGTGAAGTATATTCTAAGTTCCTTCACTTTCACTTTAGCCAATAAATCTGTTGGGATGTTGTATCCTAATTGTATGTTTCTTAAGCGAAGGAATGATCCGTCTTCAAGGTAGAAGTCAGAAGGTCGCTGATTGTTATTCACATCATTACTAACCAATCTTGGATATTTTCCGTCTGTGTTGTCTGGAGTCCATCTGTCTAACCAAAATGTTTGATAATTGGTGTAAGTAATATCTGACCTTTCGTAAGCTCTAAATATCTGGTGTCCGATTTGAGCAGAGAGTACCGCGCTAAAATCAAAACCTTTCCAGCTCATGGAAGTAGTGAATCCGAGAATATGGTCAGGCCATGGAGATCCGATATCTGCGATATCATCGGAGTTGATTTCTCCATCTCCATTTGTGTCAACAAAGATCAAATCACCAGGTTGAGCATTCGGTTGTAATGGCTCACCATCTGCGTTGAAGTGTCTCGCTATATCCGCTTCATTTTGAAAAATACCGTTCGTTTCGTATCCTACAAAGTGTCCTACCTCGTACCCCTCTGTCATTCTTGTAATAGGAGTGTTACGAACAGGCCAAGACCAACCCGGAAGGAATCCGGCATCTCCTGCCACATTGATTACTTTATTTTTGAAACGGGTATAACTCAGGCGGTTAGTTATCGTAAAATCACCACTTCTCATGCGGTGTCCGATTCCTATTTCTATTCCTTGATTTCTAATTTCTCCCAGGTTACTAATTGGGTTGTTCGTTGCACCAATATAACCAGGAATAACCTCAGCCATTAGCAAGTCCTTCGTTGTTTTTCTATAGACGTCAGCTTCGATTGTCCATACTCCGTCAAACAATTCCATTTCCATTCCGAGGTCAATCTGTTCTGATTCTTCCCACCTTACATTTGGGTTTGGTGGTGTAGCCAAAGCCGCACCCGTTTGTAGTGATTGGTCATTACCAAAAGAATAGGTAAATACATTTTCAATAGTAGAAGCATAAGCCAAAGGAGAAATTCTGTCAGAGCCATTGATACCCCAGCTGGCTTTAAATTTCAGGTAACTGATGGGTTTGTAGTTGAAAAAAGGCTCTTTTGTTGGCACCCATCCAGCGGAGAAAGAGGGGAATATTCCCCAACGATTGTTATCTCCAAAGTTAGAAGAACCGTCTCTTCTAACTGTTGCGGTGAATAGGTATTTTTTATCATAATCATATTGTACCCGACCGAAGTAGGAGATCAACGCATAGTCTACAGCGGTATTTCCGTAAGACAAGTCCGTAGAATCTTCTCCTGAGTTCAGGTACTGCCAGTTTGAGTTGAATTTCACAGCATCCGGAATGGATTGGCTAGAACCACCTGCGTCCGTGAAATTAGTAGTTCGGTAAGAAGTACCAAGAACTAAATCGAAATTGTGCTTTTCTAAAAATGTGTTGTTGTAATTCAGATAGTTCTCCCATTGGAAAGCTTGTCCGCTTCCATATCCCTGAGCTACTTGATTGACTGGGTTTATGGCAGACGCATGAAAATTGTAGTCCGGTGTGAAGTTTCTAAACTGAAACCAATAAACATCGTATCCAAAATCAGAACGGAAAGTAATGTTCTTAGTTGGCTTGATATCCAAATATACATTTCCTAACAATGCATCTGCATTACCTGCACCTTGAGCGAGAAAAAGACGACTTAAAGGATTGATGTATTCTTTTTGCACCCAGTCAGATTGAGTAAAACCATAGGTATTACTATTACTTTGGTCCAGTTGTCCTGTCCCAGTAATCGGGTCGTAAGCAAAAGCATCTGCGAGTACCCCTCCGAAAGAGTTGTTAACGCCAATGTTTTGATTGTCTACTCGGTTGGCGTAGGCATTTTGTCCAATAGTGATGTATTCGTTGATTTCTTTAGTAGAATTAAATCGGACGGCATAACGGTTATAGTTGGATTTTTCTCCACCAATGATTCCGTTTTGGTCCCAATATTCCATAGAAATGTATGCATTTTTAACCGTTGCAGAAAGACGATGACTTATTACATTTGCAGGAGAGAAAATTTCATCCATCCAATTGGTGTTTGGCGAGCCAGCTGCAGTTGTTGGAAAGCCCAATGTTTCGAGTGCCCCCAATTGTCCACTATTTTCAAATTTCTCTCTAGTGATGTTAATGTACTCATCCGCTCCTAACATTTCTGGTTTTCTCCAGGCAGTGGATCGGGAAAAGAAACCTTCGTAAGTAATGGTTCCTCCTTTTTCATTTTTACCTTTTTTGGTTGTGATGATGACTACTCCGTTTGCAGCTCTTGCTCCATAAATGGCACAAGAAGCAGCATCCTTTAATACGTCTACTGATTCCACATCACCTGGTGCAATATTGTCTATGTTTCCAACTTGCAAACCATCTACAATAAACAAAGGAGAGTTGTCTCCATTGGTAGAAATACCTCTAATGAGAATGGTTTTACTAGCACCCGGTTGTCCGGAAGCTTCGTTGACAAGCAAACCAGTTACTTGTCCTTCCAATGCCTGAGAGACATCAGATACCGCGAAACCTTCAATACTTTCCGCACTTATTCTTGAGATGGCTCCAGTGGAAACTCGTTTCTCCTGTTTTCCATATCCAATAACAACAATTTCATCAAGGATTTCAGAATCTTCCCCCATTTTAATTTCGAGAGGCAGTGCATTTTCTACTGGCACTTCCAGTGTTTTATATCCTGTGTAGGTAAACTGCAATGTGGCGGGTAACGTAACATCTTTAATAGTGAACGTCCCGTCAATATCAGTAGCGGTACCTTTGTCTGTTCCGACTACAAGAATGGTCGCACCGATCAAGTCTTCTCCGGTTTTAGCGTCTGTAATTTTTCCTGTAAGTGTGCTTTGGGCTGTCAGGCCGATGGAGAATAAGCATAGGAATGTGAATAATGAGGTAAGGTTTTTTTTCATAATGAGTAATTTAATTTCGGGAACCTGTTCAACCTATTTTATTTGGTTACCGAGGTTTGTTTTCGTTTAATGAAAATGGTTATATGATGATTCTAAAAAAAGGAGAAAAGCCTGTTAAAAAGCAAACTTCACTTTTTTTGTTTAGAGTAAAAGGTTCGATTGACAATTTAGTTGTGCCTGATATATACATAAATATGTCTGCTAATATATAATTCTACTGAATTTAAATTAAAACCTCGCACAATTAAAAAGGGGTTTCCATTTAAAGATCGAATTTTGATTCGGATATGCTGCGCAAATTAGGTATTAAAATTTTATCTTTACGTAAAAAATACACTAATTATTTAAAAAGTGTTTCCCAGTGTTTATTTGTTTAACCTTTTTTGCATTTAAATCATCCTGTGTTTAACTTTACATGTTTTGTTTTGTTTCCCAACGGGGAGACCATTTTTTCGAGCCCGACGTTTTTTTTTTTGCGAGTCCCGACTGCTAGTCGGGGTGAATGTAGGGTCGACTCCTCCAGAGTCTTGCGTGATCTAGGAGGACTCCTTTGGGGTTTTTATTTTTTCATCTTATTAAATTACTCATTATGAAATTTACTTATTTTTCTTTGCTTTTTGTTTTGCTGATCTGTTCTTGTTCTAATGATGATGAGAACTCTGGTACAAATGAGCCACCTGTTCTAGAGGCTGGTTATGAGGGGTACACTTTAGAATGGGCAGACGAATTCGACGGGGAAAGTATTAGTAACCTGAATTGGACTTACGAATTGGGGGATGGAACGGACTATGGATTAAACCCTGGCTGGGGAAATTCGGAGTTACAACTTTACACAAATGCTGCTGCAAATTCTTTTATTGAGAAAGAAACTGATGGTACCTCTGCGCTTGTCATTCAGGCCAACGAGGAGGCAGATGGTTCTTATAGTTCTGCGAAATTGACTACTCAAAATTTACAGAGCTTCCGCTTTGGACGTATGGAAGCTAGTATCAAATTACCGGAGGGCCAAGGCATCTGGCCAGCGTTCTGGTTGCTGGGTGATAATATCACAGAAGTCCAATGGCCGGGTTGCGGTGAAATTGATATTATGGAATTAATAGGAAGTGAGCCTGGAACAATACACAGTACGGTTCATTATACTGATTCTGAAAACTCACTCGAAAGCAATATGGGTACAAAAGCGCTGGCGACTGGCAAGTTTAGTGAGGCTTACCACCTTTTCACTGTGGATTGGACGCCAGAAACAATGACTTTCAGTTTGGATGGAAACGACCTCCACACTGTTACCACAGAAGAGGACATGAAGGAATTCAAACGCTCCTTTTATATGATCTTAAATATTGCCGTTGGTGGAGAATGGCCAGGCAATCCGGATGCGACAACCGTATTTCCACAAAAGATGTATGTCGATTATATCCGTGCTTATAGTAAGAATGACTTTACCGCTCCTGCTGCTCCGGTTCTTGATATTGATGAAGAAACGATTGGTATCATCATTCCTCCGAGTATTGCACAATATGCTTTCAACAGTACACTTACACAATTCCCTGGAATCGGCTTAATATCTTATGGCGCCGGTGGAGAACCTGCAATTAGCTCTTCTGGAATGGCGGTGGAAGGTGATAGTTCTTTGTTATTTGCTTATCCTGGCGATAACTGGGGTGGTGGCTGGTTTGAGTTGGAGACGCCTATTGACATGAGTAGCTTTTCGGGCGGCAACTTGGTTTTTTCACTTCACAAGCCTGTAGCGTTAGCTGATGCAGAGGTGAAATTAGAGGCTGTTGCCAATAGTGCTGCTATTTTCTTGACGAATTATACGCCTGAGGCTGCGGCTGATGGTTATGTGACTTACACGATTCCTATGTCGGACTTTACTGATCTGGATTTTTCTGCAATCAAGATTCCTTTTGCTTTATGGAACCCGGTGAATGCGGCTGGGGAGTTTGTGGCGATGGATGTTTTGGTGGATGATGTTTATTGGGAGTAGTGGTTTTCGGACTTCGACTCGGGCGCGCGCTTTCACGGTTTTTTCGTGGGAGCGCGCGTTTTTTTTTTCGGGCCCCGACTTGCTAGTCGGGGTTAATGTGGGGTCGACTCCTCCATAGTCTTGCGTGTTTTTAGGGGCTCCTTCGGAGCTTTTTTATTTGTTTATTTTTTGGCAGATGTATAATTCCATTAGGAAGAGGTTGGGGACCCAACTGAGCCAGGCTATAATTTTGTAGCTCTCGAGAAATGACCAACCAATGACGGCCATGAAAAAAGGTAGCCAGATGCGTAGGGTGACACGGCGGATAACGTGAGGGCGTAGCTGCGCATCATCCAGTATTGGTGGCTTGTAATATTTTTGTTACGGGTAGCCATTACGGCCATCATGGTGGTCCATAACCAGAGGACAGCTAGGAGGAAGAAACCTAATTTGGTATGCCAGGGGCCGGTGGCGGAGAATAAAATGAACCGCCCGGCCGTTCCAGATAACAATACGCTTACGATGTAAACATAGCCTATCTTTCGATGGAGATTGATTCGAGTTTTTCTTATTTTTTTATGAACGGTGTCCAACCGATGATTAAGGCCAGACCGCCTAGTAGTATGTGGGTATAGAAACCGAGGTTCCAGAGGTTGCTTTTTAGCAGAGCTTCGGATTTGGAGCCCAGGAGCCCCTTGGACATGTCTACGAAAATGTAGCTTATCGGATATAGGCCAATGGCAAACAGAATGATCAACGGCCAGACGATATAGTTTTTTATTTTTAGGTTCATTATCTTTTGTTCTGGGACGAAGATAGGGGATTTTGTTGTCTCAATAAGCAAGGGTAACATTGATAATAGCGAACATATTACGGAAGTATTTCCATTTGGCCTGGCTTCCAAACTTGTAATGATGATGGTTCACTTGTGGTGCTTCTTTTAGATAGACAGTGAAATCGCCATTTTCATCGGAGGCGGTACCAATGCTTGTGTGGGGGATGCCGATATTGGCGTAGGCTAGTTTAGTGTTTTCTGTAGTCGCACTATTAAAGAGCAGGGTTCCCGTGATTACTAGCTCAAAAGGAAAAGAACCAAGGTAGCGAGCTTAGTTCTTTTGTAACTATTCAGACCGGAGACGGAAGGCGGAAGTCCGGAGACGGGAGATGGAAGACGGAAGATGGGAGACGGAAGATGGAAGATGGAAGATGGGAGATGGAAGTCCGGAGACGGAAGATGGAAGTCCGGAGACGGGAGATGGAAGTCCGGAGACGGAAGATGGAAGACGGGAGACGGAAGTCCGGATAGAGGGAAGTTTCCATCGAACGTGAAATCCACAGACTAAGGACTGTCAAATTCAAGGTTTGTATTAGTGGGAAACTTCGGACTTCCGTCTTCGGTCCTTCCTACCATTAACAGCTAAACTATCCCCCACTGAACAGTTACTTATTTTTTGTATAAATCAATATGAGTATTATTTTTCCCTTTTGACAGATTGCCCTTTCATCATTTTATTCTAGAAAATAGTGCAAAATAACAATAGTTTTCCTAGCAGAAAAATATTGATACTCCGTTCAAATTTTTAAAAAAGATTCGAAATTACTTTTCAAAACAGACTCCTCCCCCATCAAATATTCATCAACCGCAGCGGCAGCTTCCCGCCCTTCTGAAATGGCCCAAACGACTAAAGATTGTCCGCGTCGCATATCGCCTGCTGAAAAAACACCTGGTACCGAAGTTTGATAATCAGCACAAGAAACGTTCTTTCTATTATCGAGTTGCACCTCTAATTCCTCCAGCATCCCTTCAATTTTAGGATTCAAAAATCCGATGGCTAGAAAAACATAATCGCAAGAAATGATTCTAGAACTATCCTTTTGTTCAACCATTTTTCCTTTGCCTTGCTCATCCAATTCGTAGGAGACATTGACCACTTCTATTCCGCTTAGGTTGATTCCATCATTGCTTATAAATTGCTTAGTCATTATAGCCCACTCCCTTTTACAGCCTTCCTCATGCGAAGACGAAGTCCTCAATACCATCGGCCAATTCGGCCAGGGGTCCTTCGTTGTTCTTTCCGAATTTGGTTTTGTCAGTAGCTCTATTTGAGTAATTGATTTTGCGCCCAGCCTGTTGGATGTTCCGATACAATCCGATCCGGTATCTCCACCACCAATCACCACTACATTTTTATCTTTCAAGTCGAAGTCGGAAAAATCAACTTTATATCCTGCAACTCTCTTGTTATTTTTTTCAAGATATTCCATTGCAAAATAGATTCCTTTGAAATCTCTTCCCGTAATTTTTAAATCACGAGGCACTGTTGATCCACCACACAATAGCATCGCATCTGATTCCTTTTGTAACGTTTTTGCACTGACACCTTTCCCTACTTCAGAATTACAAATAAATTGAATACCCTCTGCTTCCAAAAACTTCACCCTCCTATCAATGATCTGTTTCTCTAATTTAAAATCAGGAATTCCATACCTTAGCAAGCCGCCAACTCGTGTATTCTTTTCATGAACCTCCACCTGATGCCCCGCCTTATTCAATTGATCTGCCGCTGCCAAACCAGCAGGGCCCGATCCTACCACCACTACTTTCTTGCCTGTCCGTTGGATGGCTTTATTTGGTTTTACCCATTCTTCTGCAAATGCTTTTTCAATTATAGATTTCTCTAAAAACTCTATGGATACGGGGTCGCTATTGATGCCAAGCACGCAGGAAGACTCGCAAGGCGCAGGGCAAATTCGTCCGGTAAATTCTGGAAAATTATTAGTAGACATTAAAATTTCAAAAGCCAATTTCCAATCCGATTTAAAAACAGCTTCATTAAAATCCGGAATTTTATTTCCTAATGGACAACCCGAATGACAAAAAGGAACACCACAATCCATACATCGTGCTGCCTGTTTATTTTTGAAATCAGCATCTACTTTTTCATCAAATTCCTCGTAATGAGCAATCCGTTTTTCTACTGTTTCATAATTCGGTGTTGCTCTCTTATATTTTTTAAAACCTTTTATATCTCCCATCATTAGGTTATTTTTAAATAGATAAATTTGACTACTACCAATCTAACTGGATTCACCGAAAAGGCCCGCTCGCCCAGTTGGACATAGCTAACGTAGCTTTCCTTAAACTGGCAACGTAGCGCTTATCAAGCTCTCTCTCAAGAGCGCCTTCTTATATTCCGTTGGCATTACTTTTAAAAAGTGTTTCGACAAATCATACCACTCATTCAGGATATCTAGTGCCAGGTTGCTTGAGGTATAATTAAAATGAGCCCTCAATAGTATTCTTATTTTCTCCAGATCATTCGCAGTACATTCCTCTAGTTCGACCATTTCTTTATTGATTCGGTAAGACCGATCTTTATCTTCCTGATAAACATAAGCAATGCCTCCACTCATACCCGCCCCAAAATTTTTACCATAAGTTCCCAAGACAATAACTACTCCCCCTGTCATATATTCACAGGCGTTATCCCCTACTCCTTCTACTACCGCCTCGACTCCAGAATTTCTAACAGCAAAACGATCCCCTGCTACTCCTTTAATAAATGCCTGACCACTTGTAGCGCCATACAGGCACACATTTCCAACAATGGTATTCCGGGCAGGATTAAATATCACTTTTCGATTGGGTATCGCTACCAAACGGCCACCGCTTAGTCCTTTTCCAAAGTAATCATTCGAGGCACCTACTAGTGTAAAGCTCACTCCTTTAATCAAAAAAGCACCAAAACTTTGTCCTGCCGTCCCTTTAAATCTAAAGCAAATGCTATCCTTTTTCATCCCTGCTGATCCATACACTTTTGCAATTTCATTGGACAACATTGCGCCTACTGCTCTATCTGTATTCTGTATATTTATTTTGGATTTGAACTTTCGGGCCTCCTCAATTGCAAGGGCAGACTTTGCGATCAATGTATGGTCCAGTACCTTATCAAGCCCGTGATCTTGCTCCTTTACTTTGTAACTAAAATATCCTTCCTTTGGTTTTGCATAAAAAAGAAGTTTTGACAAATCTACATTTGAGGCCTTCCAATGCTTCTCTTCCATATCTGGTTTGAGCAAGTCGGCGCGCCCTACCATTTCATTGACCGTTCTGAAACCGAGATCGGCCATAATCATTCTAAAGTCCTCCGCCAAAAAATGAAAGTAATTAACCAAATGCTCTACCTTTCCATCAAACTTTTTTCTCAGGTCTTTATCTTGTGTGGCAATACCTACGGGGCAAGTATTCAGGTGGCATTTCCGCATCAGTATGCATCCTTCTACCACCAGAGCTGCCGTAGCGACACCCCATTCTTCCGCTCCTAAAAGTGTTGCTATTGCCATATCTCGTCCCGTCCGAATTTGTCCATCACATTGCAGAGTTACCCGATCGCGTAGATTGTTTTTCACCAAGGTGTGGTGGGTTTCCGCCAATCCCAATTCCCAAGGCAGACCAGTATGAGAAATTGAAGATAAAGGAGAAGCGCCTGTGCCACCATCATGACCAGAAATCAAAATATGATCTGCATGCGCCTTTGTTACTCCGGAAGCGATCACTCCAACTCCTGTTTTAGAAACTAACTTTACACTGATCCTTGCGGCTCGATTGGCATTTTTTAAATCAAATATCAACTGAGCTAAATCTTCTATCGAATAGATATCATGGTGAGGAGGAGGCGATATCAATCCGACGCCAGGAGTTGCATGTCGAACAGTGGCAATATTTTCATCCACCTTGTGGCCTGGCAGTTGGCCGCCTTCACCAGGCTTTGCGCCCTGGGCCATTTTGATTTGAATTTCTGCTGCATTCGTTAAGTAATTGATGGTCACCCCAAACCGACCTGAGGCGACTTGCTTAATGGCAGAACGTTCCCAATCCCCATTCTCTAATTTTTTGAATCTTCTTTCATCTTCCCCACCTTCCCCACTGTTACTTTTTGCACCGATCCTATTCATCGCTTTTGCGAGGGTGGTATGTGCTTCATGACTGATTGAACCGAAAGACATGGCTCCGGAAGCAAATCGTTTTAAGATATTTTCGACCGATTCTACTTCTTCAAGTGGAATTGATTTTGCCTTTTTAAATCTGATAAAACTTCTCAATGTAGACACATTGTTTTCTGAACGGTCTATTTCTTCTGTGAATTTTTTATATAAATTAAAATCATTTGTTTTTGTAGAATGCTGCAATAAGTGAATACTCTTTGGATTAAACAAATGATACTCGGCGTCGCGCTTCCATTGATAGACTCCTTTATTTGGTAATTCATTTGACTTAGAACCGAATGCCAATTGATGCTTTGCATTTTGCTCTCTTTGCAATTGCTCAAAATTCATCCCCTCTATTTTCGAAGTCGTTCCTTTGAAACACAAATCAATAACCTCTGAAGATATACCAATCGCTTCAAAAGTCTGCGCTCCTTTATAGGATTGCAAGGTGGAGACTCCTAATTTTGACATTACTTTTAACAATCCTTTCTCAGCAGCTTTGAGATAATTTTTCAACTGAGTTTCAGCTATATCTATTTGCTCAGCTCCAGCTCCTAAAGAAGAGCTTCCGCCCACTCCGCCATTTTGGAATCCACTTCCTACATCAGACTTCATCGTTTTGATGGTTTCTATGGCCAGGTATGGATATATCGCATCTGCTCCATAAGACAATAAACAGGCAAAATGATGTACCTCCCAGCTATCTCCTGTTTCTACTATTAGGGAAACCTGGTTGCGTTCTCCTTGCTCAATTAGAAAGTGATGAAGTGCCCCTACTGCCATCAAACTTGGAATAGCGGTCATGTGTTCATTGATACCTCTGTCTGAGATACAGATCAGGTTTGCTCCTTTCTCAATCTGATGTTTTACTTTTTGATTAAAATCTAAAATAGCTTCTTTCAATGACTGCCCCTTGGTGTAACAACTGGAAACGGTTGCGGCTCTGAATTTTAAATTATTCAAAGATTGCAAACCGTAGAACAGCCCTGGCGTAAGCACCGGACTTTCCATTCTGATGACGAAAGCCTGCGCCTCATTTATGTTTAGAACCCTACTGCTGTCTCCCAGAACAGTAGACAAGGACATAAAATAATTTTCACGTAAGGAGTCTATCGGAGGATTGGTGACTTGAGCGAATTGTTGTTTAAAGTAATTTGAAATATGTTGTGCTAGTTTGGAAAAAATAGCCAATGGAATATCAGCGCCCATGGATCCTATTGGTTCTTTTGAGTGCTGAACCATCGCCTTTAATATTAAATTGACATCCTCTGCCCCCATTCCATAACTGATCTGCCGCTGACGCAAATTAAATTCCGACTTTGCAACCTCATTGTTATCAGACTCTATCTCTTTGAGATCTATGGCATTAGCTTTCAGCCAACTTGCATAAGGAAATCGTTGACAGATGACCTCTTTAATTTCAGAATCCGAAATAATTCTTTTTTCCTGCAAATCAGCCAAGAGCATTTTTCCTGGTCTCAATCTGCCTTTTTTTATTATTTTGCTTTGATCAATTTTCAAACAACCTTCTTCGCTTGCCACCATTAATTGACCATCTATGGTCTGAACATATCTCAGCGGCCGTAATCCATTTCTATCCAAGGTGGCACCAACCAAATTGCCATCCGTAAAACAAATTCCAGCGGGACCATCCCAAGGTTCTACAATTCCATCGTGGTATTGATAGAAACCTTTTTTGTATGCTGCCATTTCCTCATCGTTCTGCCAGGCTTCCGGGATCAACATCATCAGAGCGTGAGGAATGGATCTGGTTGTTCTGATCAAAAAATCAACGACATTATCAAAGTTCCCAGAGTCTGACAAAAAGGGATCGCAGACCGGTAAGGCTCTAACCCAATCTTCTTTGTAAATTTCACTTTTATGCATGAAATTTTCTCTGGCTTTCCACCAATTTAGATTTCCTTTAATGGTATTGATTTCGCCATTATGTGCAATACATCTGAAGGGTTGTGCCAGTTTCCATTTTGGGACGGTATTGGTGGAAAACCGGCTATGCACGATAGCAACGGCAGATTCAAGTGCTTCATCATTCAGGTCAATGAAATAATCCCGAAGTTGTGTTGCTTTTAGTTGTCCTTTATAAACGATTGTTTTTGAAGAAAGGGAAGCGATATAAAATTCATCAACGATTGAGCTGTCCGTAAAATAGATTGATTTTAGAATTTCCGTTTTTAAGAAGTATAGTTTTTTCTCGATGTCATAAAAAAGTCCTTCTTTTTTTGGAGATAAAAAGACCTGTTGCATTAAAGGCTCTGTTGCGAGTGGCGATTCTCCGATCATCGAATTATCAACCCCAACCGATCTTTGAAAGAGGATTTCAAAATTATTTTCTTCACAAGCCTGTTCTAGTCCGTTCAAACAAAATTGGCGTTTGCTTTTGTCTTTAGGCAAAAAAAGCATCGCCACTCCATAGTTTCCCGAAGGAGGTAAATGCTTTTTGTTGAGCTCCGCTTCTTTACGAAATAATTTATCTGGTATTTGAATCAATATTCCAGCACCATCTCCTGAATTGGATTCAAAACCACAGGCTCCGCGATGTTCCATATTCTCCAGCATGGTCAATGCATCGCTAACTAATTGCTGTGTTTTCTCGCCACTAATGTTAGTAAGCAACCCCACACCACAGGAGTCTTTATCTAGTTTTTGATCATAAAGTCCAAAGTCTTCTTGCTCCTGCTCTACCATGTAATTTTATTGTTATGAATATGCTGATATCTTATGTTCTTCAATGTCAAGGCCTTTCTCTTCTTCTGTTTCAGAAACTCTAATTCCTATTGTTATTTTCAACAGATAGAATAACAAGAAAGATAATGCGAATGCAAAAATACCACAGGCCAAAATTCCAATAAGCTGATCTGTTAACTCTCCTACCCCCTCATCAAATGTTCCAAATAAAGCAACCGCCAAAGTGCCCCAAATTCCGCAAACTAAATGAACCGAAGTGGCGCCCACAGGATCGTCCAGTTTAATTCGATCAAAGAACGATACCGACAAGGGGATTAAAATTCCTGCGATCAATCCTATAATTATTGCCGAGTTCACGGAGACGGAATCTGCAGATGCGGTTATCCCGACCAAGCCACCTAATATGCCATTGAGTACCATGGGAAGGTCGTGCGATCTGAACATGATATAACTTACAATGAAAGCACCGATGGCTCCTCCCGCAGCGGAGAGTGAAGTAGTCGTGAATACTAAAGAAACCAATTCTGGATTGGCACTCAAAACGGAACCCCCATTAAAACCAAACCATCCAAACCACAACAGAAAAACCCCTAATGCCGCCAATGGCATAGAATGGCCTGGAATGGGTTTTATCCCTTTGGAAGTATATTTTCCTTTCCGAGGGCCTAATAAAATAATGCCTGCTAGCGCTGCCCAGCCTCCAACGGAATGTACCAATGTCGATCCCGCAAAGTCATAAAAACCTAAGGCATCCAACCATCCTTTTCCCCACTTCCAAAATCCAGTAACCGGATAAATCATCGCTACAAATAAGGTGGCAAAAATCAAAAAAGCATTTAGCTTAATTCTACCTGCAACGGCACCGGAAACGATGGTTGCTCCAGTGGCAGCAAACATAGCCTGAAAAATAAAATCAGACCAATAAGTATAATCTGCATAAGCCGCAGTCATTCCTCCTTCAGGTGGGTTCAGGAAAAAACCTCCGAAACTGAAATAACCACCAGCGTTTGTTCCAGGGTACATTAGGTTAAAACCAACAAACCAATAAGTAAGTAGACCAATGGCAATAATCATTGAATTTTTAAAAAGGATATTCACCACGTTCTTCTTCTGTACAAAACCTGCTTCCAAAGTGGAAAAGCCTAAATGCATAATAAAAACAAAAGATGCTGCAATTAATATCCAAAGATTATTGGTCGTAAAAGCACTTAGCTCAGCAGCCGCCTGAGCCGCCTCGGCAGCCTTAAGCGCTTCCGTTGCTTTAGCTAGTATTTCTTCTGCACTGTTTATAGTTATTTCATTCATTTTCAAACTAGTATTAGCCTCTTATAAATTTATTGATTCCCCGTTTTTTAATCCGGTTCTGATATTTGTAATTTCTTCTACATTGGTTACGATAATGAGTCCGTCTCCTTTCTCCCCAGTATATGCCGCATCTTTAATAGCCTGGTGAGCAGCTCCGACATATTCCTCAGAGATAATAATTTCGAGCTTTATTCTTCCAATATATCCTACATCATAAGCAGTACCCCGATAAGACCTGTTCTTACCTTTTTGATGCCCATACCCCTTGACTTCATAAAAAGTAAAAAAGTTAATTCCAACTTCTTGAAGACCTTCTTGTACTGCTTCAAACTTTGAGGACCTGATGATTGCTTCTACTTTTTTCATTTATTTCTTAATTTTTCTAAGGATGAATTTAAGGCTTATGCCACAATAGACGGATACTATATTTTTCACTTTTGTTATTTCCATTGTATTTAAAAATAGTTTAAATCACTATTTATCAGACAATTACCTATTTAATATTGTTATAGCCATATTTAAGAATTCAGGATCAATAATGATTTTGGAAATCCTTAATCGAAAATATTTCTATACATCCGGGCAATAAAAAAAGAGAGTCAACCGGAGTCAACTCTCTTTTCTTTACGAATAAACGCTTCTATTTTTCCAGGCCTAAACTTTATCCCAACCCTGCTGTTTTGGCTATTTTATAACAATAGTATTTTTTAAAATACTACTTATTTTTAGGTTGTGGAAAATCGTTTGAGAAATAGAATATAGTTACTTCTTTTTCGCCCGACGATTCGCAGCTTTAAAAGCCTGCTCCAAGTCTTCAATAATATCGTCAATATGTTCAATCCCAACACACAATCGCAATAGATCTTGCGTAACACCGGCAGCAGCCTGTTCCGAGGCCGACATCTGCCGATGAGTCGTAGAGGCAGGATGGCAGGCCAGGGACTTTGCATCACCAATGTTTACCAAACGTTTGAAAAGACCTAGCGCATCATAGAACTTTTCCGCCTTTGCGAAGCCTCCTTTGATTCCGAAACTCATCAAGGAAGAAGGTTTCCCTTCACAATATTTTTTACTTAATTTATTGTATCTACTAGATTTCAGACCGGCATAACTTATCCAGGAAACTTGCTTGTGCTTTTCCAGATATTTAGCAACAGCCAATGCATTCTCACAATGGCGTTCCATCCGTAAAGGTAATGTTTCTAAACCTTGAAGAATTTGGAAAGCCGCCATAGCGGATAAACAAGAACCGGTATTTCTTAGGGCCACGGTACGTGCTCTTGCAATGAATGCAGCTGCCCCCATAGCTTCTGCATAGACAACACCATGATAAGATGGTTCGGGGGTATTGAACTGAGGAAATCGTTTTTTGTGTTTGACCCAATCAAATTTTCCAGAATCTACAATTACACCTCCTAAGGTCGTTCCATGGCCACCGATATATTTTGTCATGGAGTGCACAACTATATCTACACCGTGTTCTATAGGTCGGGTGAGGGCAGGTGTAGCTACAGTGTTATCACAAATGACCGGTACTCCTTTTGCATGAGCAGCCTTAGCAATTTTAGCCAGATCACAAATGTTTCCAGCGGGATTACCAATAGATTCGCAATAGACCGCTTTGGTTTTGTCATCGATTAATTTAGCCAGATCAGCCGCATTGTCACTCTCAGCAAATCTAACTTCAATGCCTAATTTTGGAAGCATATGTGCAAAGAGCGTGTAAGTTCCACCATACAATTGAGGTGTAGACACAATGTTATCCCCTGCTTCAGCCAAGTTCAAAATGGCATAATTTATAGCAGCACTTCCTGCACTGGTACAGAGCCCTGCAATGCCACCTTCTAATGCCGCAATTCTTTTTTCCAAAACATCAACCGTCGGATTCATGATACGGCTGTAGATATTCCCTGGAACGGCCAAATTAAACAAATCAGCGCCATGTTGTGCATTATCAAATTCGTAAGCAACGGTCTGGTATATCGGAACCGCAACGGATTTGGTAGTTGGCTCAGATTGGTATCCTGCATGAAGTGCAATCGTTTCTTTTTTCATAAAAGTAGGTTTTGAGTTTAAACGTCTAAGTGCTTTGACTAAATAAAAATATAATTTGCCTGACAAGTTCTTGTATACAATACATTATCTGCTAAGAAAAGTTCCAAATAATAAGATTTCTTTCGCAAAGAATGGCAACTTTCATTCAAACTTATTTCTCCAAAGATATGTAAAAAATATGTCATTTCACTTCCCGGACCTCTAATAAGCAGTCTATATCTTTCGGATGAAATCCAATTATTAGTCCTTCAAATCCTAATTAATAATTGAACTAATACGAAGAGACTCAATATCCTCGTTTCGAAATTCTATAATTAAATCAGAAATAAAGTGCTCCATCTTGCATAAGAATTTCCGTTTGTTATTACTTAATTTGATAAGGGGGAAAAAGATTAATCTGACTTTTACTTTAAAAAAAAGTATTGTGATTATTTGAGTTGGAATGTTGGATGATTACAGTGGGATAATGGGTAATTAACAACTCTACTAAAATGTAAAGTCAATAATAAAATGTGCTTCTAGGAACAGTCCTTTGATGTATAGGCCAAAACATTTTCCGGAATCTACATCACGTTTGTTCTAAGCTTTTATGCCCGCTTTTTTTAATCTACTCTTATCTACACTTATTTAATAAAGGCCTCTTAAACACGGTAGAATAAATACTATGGCTTTTTATAGGTCATTTTTGAATTTATACTTCGCCTGCAAAATACTCATTATGCTAAAGCATAACTCCGTTTTTCCAGACTCGTCTAAACTCAAAACTAACTCTCTAGAAATACTAGATTACTTATTCTACAGTGCTTAATAAAGCCCTCCCATTCTACTTTATCGTTTAAATCAAAAAGGCTTGAGCAGAGTGCCTCTTCCTACGGGAGCTAAGTAGGAAACCTACTACTGACAAGTTCAAATGGCAAAGTACATCTATTCAGAAATATTTAATTTCATCGCTTTGATCAAGTGGCTTTGATTTTGCAACACTCTTCCTAGCTCCTCAAATAATTTAATTTCAATTTCTTTTCTTTACGAAATCTATTTTACCTTAAATATGAAGTCATTTTATCCAATTCAGAAGAGTTGTTTTTTCGCAATAGTATTAAGCTGTTTTTTGTCAAATACAAGCTTTGCCCAGCTAACAGATTATCAAAACGTAGTCACTAAATGTTACACTGGTCCAGCACTAAGTGTTAATAACACCATGGGGACTATTGTAGGAAATATCAATTTTGCTACTGGAATAGATATACCTGTAGGACACAGAATTGTCGATGTCATCGTTGAGGTAGTATGGTCAAAAAGTACAGCAGGGAGTTGTTCTGATGTAGCAGGAACTATAGATTTAGGTGAAGTAGGCTTCAAAATACAAGGCCCTCCTGGCACTGGTGGATCTCGTTATCTAGCGGCATCTGCTGCTACAGGCGGTTTTGCTAGTCCCCCAACATCAGCTAGCTTTTCAGGTAATACTAATGTACTCAACGACACAATTGTATTCAGGCATGAATTCCCATCGCTTTTGCCAGCTACGTTGCCAGTTACTGGTCGAGATACCGTTTCAGCTAATAGCGAAGAGCTAGATTTTTATTGGGGGAAAGAACCCTATGGAAACTGGTCTTTATTAGCAATTGATGATGCGCCTGTTGGTCCTAATTTATGTATTAATAGCTATTGCATTACTTTAATAACTTGCGCACCTTCAGAACTCTATGCAGGTTGTAAAGCTAACCCGACTATTGCTTTAGATGCTTATGGAGTTCACACCTTTGAATTTTCTGACTTAGATAGCCTTTCAGATGTTTCGTGTATTACAAGTGCTATAACTTTTTCTCCGACTAATGTTAATTGTTCAAACATAGGTACTCCAGTTGCTGTTACAATGACAATTCGGGATCATTTGGACAGCGTTAGTAGTTGTGTTAGCATGGTCAACCTTATAGATGCTACACCTCCATTAATGTTGTGCCAAAACATCAACACCTACTTAGATGGCTCTGGAAATTCTTCAATTAGTGTCGGGGATATTGACAATGGTTCTTGGGATAATTGTGGTATGGGGCCACTCTCGCTTTCTAAAACGGCATTTACTTGTGCAGATGCAGGAGCAAATAGCGTTACGCTTTCGGCTGTGGATTACTCTGGGAATTCAAACACGTGCAATTCAACGGTTACAGTATTGGACACCGTTTCCCCAATTGCACTATGCCAGAACCTAACCATATTTCTAGATGGCTCTGGAAATGCATCCATTAATGCATCTGAATTAAATGGAGGTTCTAGTGACAATTGCTCAACAACATCTTTTTCAGCATCCAAAACGACATTTACTTGTGCAGATACTGGAGTGAATAATGTTACCCTTACCGTAGATGATGGGAATGGTAACTCGTCAAACTGTGTAGGCTTAGTTACCGTTATGGATACTATTTATTGTCTTTGCCCTGATCCTTCCTGGAGCGTACCGACTGCCACTTCTTCCTCCATTACTTCCGATGCAAGTTGTCTCGATTCTTTCGGATGGACACATTATATTAATTCGAGTAGCGATGAAATATTACTCTCTTTAAAAATCGGTTCCTCCGGAGCAGTAGTTCCCTATAATGCTGTGACCCTTGATCCGGATGGTGCAACAGATGTATTCTGGGTGCCGGGTGTCGCTGGAAACTTTGTAACCAATACAGATGGTGCGGGCTTTATGAAAAGAAAATGGGATGTTGCTCCTACTACTCAACCCACCAGCCCGGTAGGTGTACGATTTTATTACAGCACGGAGGAGTACGATGCCGTTAATACTGAAATTTCGAATCATGCTGGCACTCCTTTGGCCGCTCATACAGAAATGCGCTTTTTTAAAGTACTGAACGGCTCCGATCCTTTTAATATAGAATCTTTGTTAGCTGCTGATGGGATAGACTTAGGACATGGTACTGCTTCTACGACCGAGTGGACTTATAGCGCTTTCGGTTCAGATCATTACGCGGAGTTTTATGTGGATGGATTTTCTGGTGGCGGTGGTGGTGGTGCATCAGGTGGTGCAGCACTTCCGATAGAACTACTTTACATCAGAGGAGAAGCGCAGGAAAAAAGGAATAAAATCACCTGGGCTTCCGCTACAGAAAATAATACCCAATATCACCTTATCGAGCGTTCGATGAATGGCTTTGACAATTGGACTGCAATCGGTCGGATGGATGCGACAGGTTTTTCCTTAGCTACGATTCACTATGAATTCTTCGATGAATCGCCTGCGACGATCGCCTACTATCGTTTGAAAACCATTGATTTTGACGGGGCTGTGCAAGTATCTAAAGTGCTAGAGGTTAAACGGGAAAGTAATGTTTTTGAAGTATTGAGTATCTATCCAATTCCAACTAGAAATGAGCTGTATATCAATTTCAATCTCGGAAGTAGTAGCCCGTTAGTCCTTACCTTGACGGACCTCATGGGGCAAATAATAATCTTCGAAAACTACGAAGCAGAGAGTGGCATCAACCGACTGAGCCTTGATTTATCAACATTCAATTCAGGCTTGTATTTCCTTCAGATTGATAATGGAATCGAACAATTACCGAGGAGGATTGTGAAGCAATAGTAAAAACGCTATAATAAGATATGCACGAACCGGGTTAAGCAAATTAACGTTAGCAAACGTCTTGTTATAATTGGCAGATTTTGAGATCCACCTTTGATTGGAAATGGGCGCATCGGATTGTAGGGATTGGTTCTTCAAAAGTCCATTTAACAATTTACAGCGATCACCTAACAATAAACTTTCGAACTTCTTTTTGGTATCTCTTTTCAAAAAGCAGAAAATATCCCCCCGGATGTAGTGGTGAAATATCTAGTATCCCCTCCCTTGTTCTAGCGCAATGTCACAACTTACAAAAGCTCCTAATACATCAGTAACAAAAAACGCTTAGGTTGCCAGTGTTTACAACATCAAAATAGACATGCTGTTCACTAGGATTCCTCTATGCTTTGTAGTATAGTAGGAACTTATATAATTATTTCTCATTATCAGATAAACCGTTTTGTGGCATTTTAAAACCGCTTTGTGACATTTTAACACTAAGCTAATGTTGTATTGGTTAAACAAAGGCTGCATCTTTGCATCGTAGACAATTTTGTCTTTTACTTTTTTAAATAAAAAAAAATGTATTTAACCAAAGTATTACCTATCCTACTTATTGTAGGATTATTATCAAGTTGTCAAAAGGAAACTGATTCATTATCTTCAGCTTTACCAATTGAAAATTCTGCGGAGAATAGAGCATCATCGGAAGTAAACCTAGGGCTTGCTGGTGAATATGCAATATTATCGAAAACGGGTATTACTGATGTTTTTCCTTCAGCTATTAAAGGAGATATTGGATCAAGTCCAATTACCGGAGCTGCAATTCTGTTAACTTGTCCAGAAGTAGATGGGGAAATATATTCAGTCAATGCCGCTGGGCCTCCTTGTATCATAACTAATGCTTCCAGACTAACTACAGCTGTTGCAGATATGGGAACAGCATATACTGATGCTGCGGGACGTCTTGACCCTGATTACCTAGAATTGGGTGCAGGAAATATTGGAGGCTTCACACTCGCACCTGGACTATATAAATGGACAAGCCCATTACTAATCCCGTCGGATATAACTATATCAGGCAGTTCTACGGATACTTGGATATTTCAGATTGCACAGACTCTTGATGTGAGTTCAGGAGTAAGAATTACCTTGGAAGGTGGTGCACTAGCTAAGAACATCATCTGGCAAGTTGCTGGTGCTGTTACTTTGGGAACAACAAGTCATTTTGAAGGAATAGTATTAGGTAAAACTGGTATTAATATGCTTACAGGTTCAACTTCAAATGGTAGAATGTTAGCTCAAACAGCAGTAGTTCTACAAAAGGCAACTATTACAGAGCCAGAGTAAATTAAACGAAATTAATTATTAATTATAAAGAGGCTGTCTCCGAGAAGAGGCAGTCTTTTTATTTTTTTGGTTCTATAAGGTTTTGTATAGGTTGTAACATTCCTTCCTCTATGCTTTGTAGTCATAGTAGGAACTTATATAATTATTTCTCATTATCAGAAAAACCACTTTGTAGCATATTAATACTAAAATAACTTGTATTAGTTAAACAAATACTGCATCTTTGCATTCTAGACAATTATGTCTTTTACTTATTTAAATAAACAATATGTACTTAACCAAAATTTTATCTATCCTACTTGTTGTAGGATTATTATCAAGTTGTCAAAAAGAAACTGATTCATTATCTTCAGCTTTACCAATTGAAAATTCTGCGGATAATAGAGCATCATCGGAAGTAAACCTAGGGCTTGCCGGTGAATATGCAATATTATCGAAAACGGGCGTTACTGATGTTT
>JBLHRR010000041.1:0-34591 GCA_047626155.1 Saprospiraceae bacterium
TTTTTTTATTATGAATTTCTCTAACCAAGGTTACAGCTCGAAGATGTAACGGTAACCCAAAGAAAGCGTCCAGAAGTTGTAAGTAAACGTTTCAAGTCCTTCAACGCTTGGCTCTTTTCCTGCAAAATTATAAATGAATTCCATGAGGAATCCTCCAGCGACAAAGCCTACACGTGGAGAAACAGCAAGATTAATTCTATTATCCTTTCCTACAAGAACTGATTCATTCCCTGCAGAATCAACAATGAGAACTTCAGGTCTTACAATGTTAGATAAACCAAGTCCTAAGCCAGCAAATGGGCTAAAACTATTATCAATAAAATAGTATTCTGCTTTTGCAAGAAACAAGTTAGCATTACGGATTTTCAGCTCATAAAAGCCGTTCTTATATCCGTGAAGGTTGAAATTACCTTCACCTCCGACTGCAAGTTGAGGCGTTAAATAAACCGCTCCATCTACGAAGTAAGTCAATCCTCCAGATCCGTCCTCACCGATATCTCCAGTCAACTTTGTAAACCCAGCACCACCACCAAGATAAATTTTTTCAATACAGATTTGTGCAAAAAGACCAGCGCTCATAAACAAGCAAAAAGCGATTAATAAGTTTATTTTATTGTAAACATTTTCATATGTTTAGTTTTATAAATTATAGAATAAGATTAATCATAGATTTCATTAAACAAGGATAATACACCCTGACTACAGGGCTACAAGCCGCAAATATAATGTTTTTTTCATTGTTATAACATTATATTATATTCGTAAACATCAATCAATATCCATTTCATCTTTAACACACAAAGAAAAAGCAGCAGCACAGTCATTCCCTTCACAGAATCTCCAACTATGCCACTGCTTTATTTCCTACTCGTCAAAAAAATAAAATCTTTATCATCTGGAGAGGTAAAAATAGCCGCGTGTAAATACTGTTACCAACCTCTTCCATATGACCTAATGCTATAGTGTAATAGCTTAATTTTCTTTTAATAGTAATTGAAAATAGATCTTGGCCAGGGTGTACCTGAAAGCATCATACACCCCGACCATTGATCTTGCAATACAATCACTGTACTTCCGTCTCTTTTGATAGAAGCATATTCTTTTGGTCCGTATATCTGACCTATGTATCTTTTATAGTTCTTTATTTTGCTAAAAAACAAACCATCGACAATGGCCTTTATCCCGAACGGGAACCTGGAGTAACATTCCTTTTTTCGAAACGCTCCTACCCTCCAGATCAGTCGACTCATTTTCATAGTTTTTTGTTGTTCTTCTAGCTGAGTTGACGATCTGTCGGGCCTGGAGGATTCGGGTGTTTGCTGTGTAGTTCCCCTAGTCAATTTCTTTACGAAGCCCCAAAGGGGTGGTGAACCTCTTGGTCCGAAGCCCGCTACGGTGAAGCTGTCGGAGCATCGGAGTTTAGTGATTTGGGCTTACCAAGAAGGTGTTTGTGTTTTCTAAAATCGATAGTATATATTGTATTC
Source organism: Saprospiraceae bacterium (assembly GCA_047626155.1). GTDB lineage: Bacteria > Bacteroidota > Bacteroidia > Chitinophagales > Saprospiraceae > CALGLS01. The sequence continues at coordinate 1,485 of JBLHRR010000041.1, forward strand.
TTGCTGATTTTATTCGTTTGGTTAATTTCATTGGTGTTAGTGTTCTTTTTATTTATATAATCATATTGATTACTATTGTAACACAAATATACGCGAATAGGTTATTTAAATCCAAACAAATAGATGTTTTTTTATTAAAAAAGTATTTACACACCCGTAACGATCGCAAATAGTTTACACATTCAGTAAAAGGGAAAGATTGCTATTTCTATAAAGGGCAGTATTTATCTCGAGGAAGGGCTTCAAATACAAAAAGCGCCGAGCACGCAGAACGAAACGCGTTTTATACGTTTTGTCCTGCGGCCTCGGCGCTCTCTGCGTGAGGAGTTGCGTTCGGGGACGCAGTCTAGTGTTCTACATATATCTACAATTAAGTAGCGCAGTCATTGAATTTACCAATATGTAATCTCCTCTTACAGCGCAGGAGGGAATATGACATATTTACATGGGTCAACCAATTTTTGCAGCTACCAATTTAGCCACTTCTTTTTCCAACTTATCAGCCTTCGATGCCAGCTTCTTACCGTCTCGTAACACTTTGGCTACATATTTTTTATCCTCTAAATCCGCCGTATTGATTTTTACATTCATGAAGGCGCCATGGACTGCGGTGCGCGCGCATAAAGCACCGACACCTGCATCTGTAATAGAATTTGGATTTCCATCTTTAATCATGGCCAGTGAAAGGTCAAAAATCTGGAGAGACAATTCCATTACCTTATAAGGAACTTCTATCGCGTATTTAGTAGCGGCCTGAACAGCTGCTTTACGGGTTACTTTTTCACTTTCATTTCCTTTCGGTAAACGGAAGGCTGCAATGATCGCATTAAAGGAATTCGTATCTTCATCTACCATTTTCAAAAGAGCATCTTTCAAACGCTGGCCTTCTGCGGCATGCGTGGAAAACTCCTCCCATCGGCTGTCCCAACCGCGCTTATGAGAAGAAAGGTTCGCGACCATGGTTGCCAAGGAAACACCCAAGGCTCCGACATAGGCAGCAATGGATCCGCCTCCTGGCGCCATTGATTCAGAAGCCGTTTCATCTGCGAAGCTTCTTAAATTCATTGCCAACAGTGGAGCAGTGTCTGCGCCTTCCAATTGGTATTCTATTATTTTTTTCTGTGGATCGAATTCGCTCAACTCATCTAGACCTAGAGATTTGGCAGCGATCTTAATAATTTCTGCATCAGATACGCCTATTGATCGTTCTTGTTTTTTCAGGAAGTAGCGACCTGCGTCGAGCATTACCTGTAATGGAACCAAACCTACTAATTCGGAACCGGTTACCCGCATCCCTCTTTTATTCGCAGACTTGCAGCATTCTTCAAAGACTTTATGAAGCGGTGAGATATTAATGTCTGTCAGATTCATAGAGATTTGCGCTATGCCATATTCTTCTATAAACCAACCAATACCTTTTACCGATTTACAAGCTCCGGGTACGCGTTGTGGATTTCCCTTTTTGTCTTTCACTATTGCTCCAGTAATTGGATTTCCTTTACGTTTCGCTCGACCCTGTTCACGTACATCAAATGCAACAGAGTTCGCGCGACGAACGGAAGTCGTATTCAGGTTTACATTATAAGCGATCAAAAAACCACGTGCTCCTATAGCTGTTGCTCCTGACTTTGCATTGAATTTAGAAGGGCCATAATCTGGCTTCCATTCTGCTTTCCCTAATTTCTCAGGAAGGGCTTCATATTCTCCTGCGCGGATGGTAGCCAGATTACGCCAAGCTTTTTTAGTGGCCGCTGACTCATACATATAAAATGGAATCTCCAAATTTTGTCCAGCACGTTCCCCTAGTTTGTGGGCGTATTCTGCGGTCTCTTCCATTGTGATATTCGCAATTGGAATCAATGGACAAACATCAGTAGCGCCCATTCGAGGGTGCTCTCCTTCTTGCTTGCTCATGTCGATGACTTCACTTGCTTTTTTCATCGCCTGATAAGCGGCTTCAATAACCGGCTCTGGCTCTCCTACAAAAGTGACTACCGTTCGGTTGGTTGCTTTTCCAGGATCAACGTCTAAGAGTTTGACGCCGTCTACAGCTTCAATCACATCCGTGATTTGTTTGATAATGGAAAGGTCGCGACCTTCACTGAAGTTTGGGACGCATTCTATGAGTTGCTTATTCATTGTTTTATTATTGTTTTATTAAATAAGGTGTTGCCTTTTTGAATTGTGAATTTAGGGTTTTTATTAGTAAAGGGAAGTAGCGGTCTTACCAACTCTTCTAATTAAAAGAAAAATGGCTTGATTTGAAACCAAGCCATTCGTGAATTTATATTTTAAAGGATTCGATGAATTATCGAAATTTAGCTTTCTTATTGAGTAATATTTATGAAAACAGTCGATAAGTATTACTCAATAAGATGAAAGCGCGTAATGATATTTACTTCCTCCCCAACAACTCCACAAAACGATGCACATCCTCAAAAGAGTTATACATCGGCATTGCCGCCACCCGAATCACATTTGGCTCCCGCCAATCTGCCACTACTCCATTTTCTGCCAGATAATTAAATAACTCCTTACCGTCTGGTCCTGTCAGAATGGATACTTGGCAACCTCTGTCATCGTCGCCTTTTGGGGTGATGATTTTGAAATTAGCGCCTCTTTTATTCAACTTTTCTATGAGGTAGCGCATGTAACCGCTGAGCTTCAATCCTTTTCGGCGCAAGGCATCCATCCCGGCTTCTTCAAACATATCGAGGCTGACTTTGTGTGCCGCGCAACTTAAAATAGGGACATTACTCAGCTGCCACCCTGCGGCGCCTTTCATTGGTACAAATCCTTTTTCCATTAGAAATCGACGATCTTCATCGTGTCCCCACCAGCCCGCAAAACGAGGAAGCTCTGGATTATCTGCATGCTTCTCATGTACGAAAACACCACTTGGACCTCCAGGACCAGAGTTCAAATATTTGTAAGAACACCAGGTAGCAAAATCTACGTTCCAATCGTGTAACTTTAAGGGAACGTTTCCTGCGGTATGCGCCAGGTCAAAACCAACCATAGCTCCGATACTGTGCCCTGCTTTTGTGATCGCAGGCATATCAAAAAATTGTCCGGTATAGTAATTCACACCGCTGAACATCACCAGCGCAACTGATGATCCTTCTTTTTTTATGACTTCTAAAATATCAGCTGTCCGCAGGGATTCTTCTCCTTCACGTGGCATTACTTCTACGATGGCTTCCGCCGGATCGAAGCCGTGGAAACGAGCTTGCGACTCCATTGCATATTGATCAGAAGGGAAAGCTCCTCCTTCCATAATAATCTTAAATCGCTTTTTAGTTGGGCGATAGAAAGAAATCATCAATAAATGTAAATTTGTTGTTAGCGTATTCATCACTACCACTTCACCTTTCCGTGCACCAACTAACTTTGCAGATTGCTTTTGCAAAAACCGGTGGTAATACATCCAAGGCATTTCCCCTCGAAAATGGCCTTCTACTGCATGTGTTTTCCAGTGTTCCAATTCTGCATCTAAGGCTGCTTTGATTCCTTTGGGTTGAAGCCCCAGGGAATTTCCGCAGAGGTAAATTGAATCTTCACCATTATGTTGTGGAAAGTAAAATTGAGAACGGAAGTCTTTGAGTGGATCGGAGACATCCATTTTTTTAGCAAAGGAAAGTTTATCATCATAAATGACTCCTGTGCTGATTGGTTCGTATGACATGTAGTTCTTTTGTTATGTTTTAATCAAATAAGCCTTTAGGGGAGATTGTGTGTTAACTTGATTTGATATTTTTAGGTAACCGCAACGACGCTACGAATACGCTACGTTGCGACTTCTTTGCGTCCTTGCGGTTACCATCTGTTTATTCAAATAATGAACCTTGCTCTGCGAAGCTTTTTGGGTTCTCTAATTGTAATAATTGCCGTTTGACTTCCAGGCCATAAAAGTAACCTTGTAGGTCGCCGTTCTTTGCAATAACTCTATGGCAGGGTACAATGATCGCGATGGGGTTGTTGCGATTCGCCAAGCCGACGGCTCTTACTGCTTTTGGATTATCGATTTTCTCCGCGATGGTTGCGTAATTCGTTGTTCGACCATATGGAATTTGGATTAGCTCATTCCAGACGGATTGGTTGAATTCCGTATTTCCACTCCAGTCTAAAGCAAGATCGAAATCTTCTCTCTTGCCGTCGAAGTACTCTGTAAGTTGATCCGCACAGTCCGAAAGTACTTTTGGTACCTCTTTAGAATCCTGACCTGCTGCATCTACTTTTTTCACGGAAGAAATTCCGTTTTTGGAGCCCTTAATTTCGAGGCATCCGATTGGTGATTTATGGTATATTTTTGACATGCATTAAAGTTAAGAAATCTTTGGATTTTTGATAGGATTCGGGCAGGGGATTTTTCAGATAAATGATTTTGTATGGTGACCGACTTAGATTGGCGTTCCGCCATTTATATATTTTTACCGCAAAGGGGCAAAGAAACGCAAAGAAAGTGTTTTCCATAAATTTAACGTTGCGAACCTTTGCGCCTTTACGGTAAAATAATTCATTTGACAAAATGAATTCACTTAGAGTCTTTTTATTAGTATTTCACAAAAATCAATTAAACAAATATCCAAATACCCCAAACATCTTTAGCAAAGCCAAAACCACGACGACTACCAACAAGCGATAAGCCCATACATCTGCTCCTGGAAAACGAGAAGCGAAGGTCGCGGCCAACCAGCCCCCAGTGGCTTGTCCTACCGCCAGTACTAAACCGATCTCCCAATCAATCAACCCTTTCCACTGGAAAACGGCGATGACAAAAACGGTATATAGCATAACGACGAATATTTTTACGGCATTTGCTTCTATAATACTGTAACGGGCAACCAAAACCATAATGGCCAAAAAGAATACGCCCATGCCCATTTGGATAAAACCGCCATAAAATCCCAGTGCTAAAAATAGGGGAATGGCAATAAATGGATTTAGTTTTTTATCTGGATTGCTCTCCTGCAACCAGCGTTTTGGCTTGACCAGAATAACAACAAGCATGGCCAACATCAGAAAGCGAAAAATGGATTTGAATTGTTCACTACTTACCCAGACGGCTACAAAAACACCAATGATTGCCCCGAGCGTCACCCAGCAAATGATCCACTTACTGCGACCGATATTTAGCTTGCCGTGTTTGTAAAAGGTGTAGGATCCCGTAACACCTTGAGCCAGTACTCCGATGCGGTTGGTGCCATTGGCTATATTACCAGGAAGACCGAGTACTTCTGTTAGAATACTCAAGGTAATGGCCGAACCATTCCCCGCTAAGGTGTTGAGCATGCCTGCGAAGAGGCCGCCGATAACGGCGATGAGGATGTGGAGTGGGTCCATAGTTTTACTTTATCTCCTGACACAATTCAATCAAAATCCCATTCGCCGATTTAGGATGCAGGAAAGCCACCAATTTATTATCAGCTCCTTTTTTTGGTTTGTCATTGATGATTCGGAAACCTTCTTTTTCCAAGCGTTCCATTTCTTTATAGATGTCTTTTACCTCAAAAGCGATGTGGTGAATACCTTCTCCCCTTTTCTCTAAGTATTTTGCAATGGCGCTATCCGGATGAGTGGCTTCCAGTAATTCTATTTTGGTTCGACCTACTTTAAAGAAAGAAGTGTTTACCTGTTCTGAATCTACACTTTCCATTTTGTAGTGGCTTTTGCCAAAAAGCTTTTCGAAGAGTTCGTTGCTATTTTCTAAGTCTTTAACGGCGATGCCGATGTGTTCTAGTTTGAGCATGGTTTGTTTTTTATGGTAGACGATTTTACGGTAGACGGTGGACGGACCTACGATCGCGGGAACCGTCTCCCGTAAATCGTCTTTCTGCTAATGTAAAGAAAATCACTCACTAATCAGCAAAGGTATATTCCGACTAAAAGCGGTTTCAAAAGAAATGGTGGAGTTGGTTCCTTCGACTCCGGGAATGGTATGTATTTTTTCGTAGATGATGTCTCGGAGGTGGCGATTATTGGTAGCAAATATTTTCACAAGCAAGGCATAGCGACCTGAGATGTTGACACACTCTACTATTTCAGGAATGGTTTCGAGTTTCTCTTCTACCTGCCTATGGTGTTTGGAGTCAGTCAGCATGATCTGAGTATAGGCTGATGACTTGTAACCCAATGTCCAAGGATCAAGAAGGTAGGTTGGATTTAATAGGATACCTCTTTCTTTCATTTTTTTAACCCTTTGGTGGATCAAAGTGTTCGAAACTTTAAGCTTTTTAGCCAATTTTACAAGTGGAATTCTAGCGTCTGCTGTCAGTTCATTCATGATTCTAACATCGAACGGGTCAAGTTGATTTTTATTCATAGATGCAATTAGTCTTGATGTATAAATTGACTCAAATATAAGCTTATTATGTAAAACCTGACCACTGTACACCTTATTTTGTAACATCTTTTCTTAAAAAAGGTTTATTTTGTACCATATTTAAACACGGGCTAAACATAGTTTTTAAAGTTGTTTAGCCCCCCTAGAGCATTAAATCTTAAACTTATTAAATTATTATTGTTATGAACTTAACAGCGATTTTATCCGTCAGCTTAATCCTCTTTTCTGTTATCGATATCATCGGTTCTTTGCCGCTTCTCATTAGCATGAAAAAGGATGGTGTGAAAATTAATGCCCTGACAGCAACTGGCTCCGCCGCGCTTATCATGCTTACTTTTTTATTTTTTGGCGCCGCCTTTTTAGGAATTTTCGGAATTGATGTTTCCTCTTTTGCTTTAGCAGGCGCCCTGATTATCTTCTTCATTGGATTGGAGATGATTCTTGGTATTCGTTTTTTCAGGGATCATCATGAAGATTCTGCGTCTGGCAGTATTGTGCCGATCGCCTTTCCATTATTGGCAGGTGCGGGTACTTTGACAACGATTATTTCTTTGAAAGCAGAATACGATAATGTCAGCATTATTACTGGTATCCTTTTGAACCTTGCTTTTATCTATATCATTTTGCAATCTACAGATTGGATTTCTAGAAAAATATCTCCGCAGGTTTCTTCTACCTTGAGAAAGGTCTTTGGTATTTTGTTGATTGCGATTGCAATTCAGATGGTGAAGGATCATCTTTAGAATCTAAATGGAAATTAGAATGGAAATCAAAGTGGAAATCAAAATGCCCTTGATTCGCGGAGGATGCTCACTAGAATATTTTTGCGAATTTAGCTTAGATTAAGAATGTAAATTAAAATGCCCTTGATTTGCGAGAGGAGGTTTGATTTGCTTTTAGTTCTATAAAGAAAGTTGCCACGGACTACATGGTTGGACACGATTTTTATCGTTGCACTTCCTTGTAATCTGTAGCGTTTTTTTTTGATGGTGGCTATTTATTTCTCTAGAGGCCCTTCCCAGAGTACTTCCTCGATCATCCATTTATCTCCGACCTTCGAAAGTAACATATAGTCAATGCCCCAGAAGGCGGTAACTTTTGCAGAAGCAATATTATTTTCTACATCTAGCACTTCTACTTTTTTTAGGAGCATCTACTTTTGCAAAACGTTTTTTTTCTAAGACTCCTTTTGCATATTTTTTGGCTTGTTCAAAAGTCATATAGGAATCCAATTCGTAGTCTCCCGTGTCTTTGTTTTTCCAGTAGCCAAATTTATGGAGTGTAGGTTTTAAAGCCGTAATTAACTTCGTTGTATCTCCCGGAAGGAATCAACTTCGCATCTTCTTTAAATAAATAGCGGAACAAATCCCAACCTCGTTTTACCCCTGCATCTCCTGAGATGACTCCATACAAGGCCTCAATCGTGGAATCCAAAGTCTTTACTTTTTCTGAGTAGTCCTTGGCTTCTTCCGATTGAGCAAAGGAAAAGGAAGCAGAAAAAATGGTCAGTAGTAACAAACATAATCTTTTCATGATGACATAATTTAGTATGTGAATTATTAAATTTTTTAGCCTTAGCCTAACTGCTCAAATTGATTAATAAATTATAGCGGTCTTTATTTAAGCTCTTGAAAGTCTAAGATTAAGGTTGATTCTTTGTCATTTTATAGATATATCGCTCCTCTTCACTGATCTATTCTGGAAATTAGCGGCTTAACGCAAAACAAAGAGCTCTTTTTCAATTATCTTTGCCCCTGCATTTTGTACAAACAAACATTCTACTTCATGGCCACACCAAAAACAGTAGCCTTCCATACTTTAGGTTGTAAACTCAATTACTCGGAAACCTCCGCCATCAGCCGGCAGTTTGAGGGCTACGGGTATGCACCTGTGAAATTTAGCGAGGGAGCTGATATTTACGTCATCAATACTTGCTCGGTAACTGACTTTGCCGATCGGAAATGTCGGAAGATTGTGCGTCAGGCTTTGCGGAAGGCACCGGAGGCGAAGGTCGTGATGATTGGTTGTTACGCTCAGTTGAAGCCGGATGAGATTGCAGATATTCCTGGCGTTGATTTGGTACTGGGTGCTGCGGATAAATTTAGAATTTTAGACTTCATTGACGGTTTGGAAAAAGCGCCGGGAAAGGGAATGGTTCAAGCGGGAGAAGTAACGGAGGCACGTGATTTTATTAACGCCTTTTCTTTTGGCGACCGGACGCGTTCTTTTTTGAAGATACAAGATGGCTGTGATTATAAATGTACCTTCTGTACCATTCCGCAAGCACGTGGAAAAAGCAGAAGTAATAACGTAGAGAGCGTAGTTATTGATGCGATGGCGATTGCGGATATGGGGGTGAAAGAAGTTGTTTTGACGGGTGTTAATATTGGCGACTTTGGCCACCTACCAGATGCACCTGAAGATAGCAAACCTACGGAAGGGTTCATAGACGTGGTAAAGGCTTTGGATGAAGTAGATGGCATTGAGCGATTCCGAATTTCTTCTATTGAACCGAATTTATGCTCTAATGAAATTATAGAATTCGTAGCGCAGTCAAAACGTTTTGCACCGCATTTCCATATGCCGCTGCAATCGGGTAATGACAAACAGCTGAAGATGATGCGTCGCAGATATAAGCGCGATCTGTATATGGACCGGGTGGCTAAAATTAAGTCACTGATGCCTCATTGTTGTATCGGCGTGGATGTGATTGTTGGCTTCCCTGGAGAGACAGAGGAGGACTTCTTGGAGAGCTACCGTTTTATTAGCGAACTGGATATTACATACTTGCATGTCTTCACTTACTCAGAGCGCAACAATACTCTTGCAGCAGAGATGGGCGACGCGGTTCCGATGGAAGAACGCCGCCGTAGGAATGAGATGTTCCGCATCCTTTCGGAGAAAAAGAAGATGAATTTTTATCGCCAGTTTGAGGGACAGCAGCGCTCTGTGCTTTTTGAGGCGCATAAGGATAAGTCCTTGATTTCTGGTTTTACGGATAATTATATTAAGGTGGAGGCTAAGCATCAGGAGGGCTTGGTTAATCAGATTTTTCAAGTGGAGTTGGGAGCTGTTAATGCGGAGGATGGAGTTGTAGAGGTTGTGGTGTTGCCGGGGTAAGTTCCAATGATTTTCATATTCAATTGAAATCAATTGAATAATTTTACTTCGCAAAGCTCTATTTAATTTTAGACTCCATCCAAGTTCCATCAACCATCAAAGGCAAAGCATTCAATTGCGAAGAATGCTTCTTAATTTTTTGCGTTCTACTGTATTGAACATTTGGATCCTTCGTAAAATCCTTCACCGTCTCCTTCAATTCCCTCATCTCAGGATCTGCCGAAAAATGAAATTCTCTTTCCTTCAGCATTTCATTTCCTGCCCCTCTCAATTTGTACGTTCGCCCGTAACCGTAGTCACCTACGTCCACATAAGAAATTTCTAACGTTTGATTTCCCTTTTTGTAAATCATCGTTATTATTTCTGCATCACCACCACCTTCCTCTTTCTCCGAAATCTTTTTCCATTATTTTAAATTGAAACTTCCGAAATGTGGAAAGTCAAAACTTTCATCGTTGATGACCTCATTGCCTTTCGATTCTCCTTTACGTCGAACGGCTCCACCGAATACCCAACCTTCCGTTTTATCTGAGGTGATGATTTTTAGCCAAGGCTCATCATAACAAACGCCTCGAAGAACAATGTTTTCTGAAACTTCAGATTGCTCTCCAGTAAATTCTAGTGGAGTTTCACTAGAAACTGTCTTAACTGTTTTACTTTTTAGACTTGGCGTTTCGCGGATATTGAGTTTGTCCACCCAAGCATAGCGAAGGCCTTTCTCTTTGGTTTTCTGAGCAGGTGATGATGCTGATTCCTCAACTTCTTCTTTTGCGGATGTAGTTGGTGGTGCTTCCCCTACGCTTTAATTATTTTGACAAGTCAGGAAAAAACAGACCATTGAGATAGTCAGAATAAATCCATATACTTCCTAGGCATCAGCTTCTCCGTATATAAGGCCTGGTCCCAGAGATAAAGATCTTCAACTGTGGAATACAAAGCTCCTGCGGCATAAGGGACAGACATGTCAATGTAGTTCGAATTTTTAAACTCATTTACATTTTTATCATAACCGGTCGCTCTGTTTTTCAAGATGGTACTGTGCCTGTCATAACCGGTATTAGTCATGTTAAGTGGCGATAATATTTGGTCTTGCAATACTTGCTCATAAGTTTTACCGGTAAGCTTTTCTATGATGACGCCTAATAAAACATAGCCGGAATTGCTATACGAAAATTTTTCACCTGACGTAAATTCAAGCGGCAAGTCAGCAAATAGGTTTACAATTTCCATCGTGCGATGGGGGTCCCGCATTATGTCTCTATAGTTTGGAAATGAGGTGAAATTCGGAATTCCGGAAGTATGTGTCAGTAAGTGATGAATCGTTATTTTGTCTCCGGTTACTTTAGGGTAATCTGGTAGGTAGCTTGTGATAGGGGCATCCAATTTTAGTTTATTCTCTGCTGCCAATTGTACAATCAACATTGCTGTAAATTGTTTGGAGACAGAAGCTAATCGGTGTTTTGTGTTGGCTTGATTCGGGATATCCCATTCCATATTGGCCAGTCCAAAACCATTTTTGTAAATGACTTCCCCTTTTTCTGCGACGAGGACGGAGCCATTAAATTGCCCATATTCAGCGCTGGCGTTTACTAGGTCATGAATTCTTTTGGCTTTGGTTTCTTCACAGGAAGCAATGTTATTTGGGAGCTTTACTTCTTTCAGCTTTTGCCAGACAGGATCTCCAAATTCACTTGGAGAAAACCGGAAAAGGATTACCGATTTCTTTTCTTCTTCACAATATATTTTTTCAAGTTTTACGTTTAAAGTCATTGGCTCTTTCGTAAAAAAAGCATCCCTTGTTTTGACCGCTCCGGTGTAACTGATCTTGTTATCCTTTTCTTCTTTTCTGTCTATTTGGACAGTGGTCTCCTTCCATCTCATTAGTCCATTAAAATATTTTTGCAGATCGGCTTCCAATTTACTCTCCGTGATTTCTTCGCTATGTTCAACATTCCAAGCGAAAGCATAGGACCAAAAATTAGGGCTATCCTGTTCTTCCCAACCCTCTGGAAATCTTGCGTCTTCTCTCCCTTCATAATTAATATCTGGTGCAAAGTTGATGGGGAAGACGAACATTTCTTTTCGCCAGGTGCTATCCGTTTCTAAAAAGAATAAATGCTCATTCTCTTGGGCAAATAGTAATACGGAGCAGGAAAGGAAAAGGATAAGTGTTAGAATATTTTTCATCAGTTGGTATTTTGTCTATGAATCAGTGAGTTTTGAATTATTCACTAAAGCTAGAAAAAATATAATGATGGTGATTTGAGATGGAGTCGTTTAACAGGTTAATAACAAGCGGGGAGCTATTTATTTCATCTACTAATTCGAATTATAAACACGTTAAAGAGATAACATGTATAGGGATAGGAAGTGGATGTATCTATCGCCGCATATTCAATGTACTAAGAGTTATGAACCGGCATGAGGATTTCCTGCACTTAGCTGCTGCTAATGAAATAGTACGCACCTTACAAAGTTTCAACTTAATAAACCGATAGTGAGGTTGAAATTAAAACAATACATTTATATAACCTCTATTTCCTCCTAGCCGAAGTCTCCCCATCAGAAATAATCTTCACAAAGGATTCGGAACTCTTCCACTCACTCTTATGTAATGGTGAGTGATAGTAATATTCCAACAATACAGTTGCATGATCTGTATTCGCAAAAACAACCTTGTCCGCAGAAACATATCCCTTTTCGCCGGAAGGCAAAACGACATATAAATAATTGTCCATCATTTTCTTACCCGAAGTAGACTTTGCAAATACCTCATAGTGTTTTACAACTTTCAAGGGCTCGGTACGCTGAATTATTCGGATATTAGTACCCGTCATTTTCGGACTGGCTTTTAAATAAATTCCATTGAAACGCAAAGAGGCATTCACCGGTGTTCTACTCTCTTCATATATCTGGTAATAGCTATTGCTCTGCTCATCCCATTCATAACTGTAAGTAACATACTCCATGCACCTTTCGGAACCACCGCTTTGTAGATCGGTATCTAAACCTTGGCTATAGCCGCTGCAATTCAAGTAGTCGATGTATTCAACCCGGATACCAGAGCCTTCAACCTCCACTGATTTGTACAAGGCTGGAGAGGTGAGTTTGCCATCATACTGCAAGGTCAATCTTTCTTCAAATACTTTTAATAAAGTACCCGCCTGAAAAGAATAAATCAGCAAATTTCTATTTTCTATGTTGCTACCCGTTGGCCAGTTGTTTTTTTGAAAAATGAACTCTGGAATTTTATCACCGGACAAATCTGTCATTTGGAAATTATACAATCCACTTTTACCGCTGGCCGATTCGCCCGCGAAATTTATTTGTACCGATTGTCCTTTCTCGTTAGTAACCATCAGATAGTATTCCTTATACAATGGATTCAGATAATCTTGATCATGAAAATTATCTCGGCCTTTCAATTCAGCGATCCACATCACTGCTTTTTCAAAACCATTGTTAAACATAAAACGCTTTTTGTGAAAACTACTTATCGCTGGGTCTATATCCTGCTCCGACATGATGACGGCCACCGCATCTCCGAAGACCCAACCGGTTTTTCCATCCGTTGTTTTGACCTGGTACCATTTGAACTTCTGATTCTGAGAAGCATCCTCATGTTCTAAATAAGACTCAGCGAGCACTTCGAAAAGCGCACCTTGTTGATAAACGATATTGGAATGTTTGGTTAGACTAGTATCAGAAAAGAGCGTAACGGTGTTGAGAGCCGTTGCCGCTTTTGACTCAAATATGAGTTCGTGGCTTTGTGCTTGTAAGGAGAGCAGACCGCAAAACGCTACAATGGTAAATATTCTGATCATACCGACAAATAAGGCAATTATTAAGCCGGATGTTCTATGAATTCGGGTATTTAAGCTATGTTTAACCATTCTTATAAATGTATTAATCCTCCGTAAAAATAGGTGTTACTCTTTATTAAAGTTCTAACTAAAATATTAAATAGCATGTTACACTCCATTCGCTTTTTAAAGCACAATTTCCTCATTTTGTCTCTTATCTGTATTACGACTTCTCTTTTTGCCCAAGATCCTGACAAAGTGGAGATTACAATTGAGCAAGTTAATGGTCCCGTTCATATGCTGACCGGCCAGGGTGGCAACATCGGTTTGCTTGTTGGAGACGATGGTGTTTTCATGGTGGATGCACAATTTGCTCCGCTTAGCGCAAAAATATTAGAAGCCATCAAAGGCCTTAGTCCATTACCTATCAAATACCTAATCAACACCCACTGGCACGGCGACCATACTGGCGGAAATGAAAACGTTGGAAAGGAAGGAGCGATCATCGTGGCCCAGGACAATGTGCGTAAACGAATGAGCACGGAGCAGCTGATGAAAGCATTCAGTAGAACTATTCCAGCATCTCCAGAAGGTTCTTGGCCAACGATCACTTTTCAGGAAGACATTAGTTTTCACATGAATGATGAATCTGTTTTTATCTTCCATGTCCACAATGCGCACACGGATGGTGATGCAGTGGTTTGGTTTATGAAAAGTAACGTGATTCACATGGGTGATACTTACTTCAATGGACGCTATCCTTTCATTGATATTTCTTCTAGTGGCAGCATCGAAGGGATTATCAAAGCCATGAATCAGGTGTTGGTTTTGATTGATGAGGACACCAAAATTATCCCCGGTCATGGAAAGATTTCTAACAAAAAAGAAATGACGGATTACCGCGATGTATTAATGATCGCAAGAGATCGAGTTAAGAAAGCTATTGCAAAAGGGATGACAATTGAGGAAATTCAAAAGGCGGATTTGATGAAAGATTATAATGACGTTTGGGGCGGCGGATTTATTAATGGGGAGAAGTTTGTGGATTTTATTTTTACAAGTTTGACGAAGGAGAAAGTTTAGTTCTACAACAGAGCCATAGACGGTGGATATTTAGTAAATGTTCTTTTTTCATGATTTTTTGGTTTGTTCTTAAAAGTTGTTTCTTAATTGCAGCACATAGGTATTTCTTAACAGGATTTGCAATCCCGTTTCCCGACAAGGTCCAAAACGAAAATTCATAGGTTCAAAACGGATCTATTTAATGGTGAGAAACCAATCTCGATAAAATGTGATGTGGTGTGATTAAGTACTAAAAAGTAGCTTTTGGAGGGGGGAAGTAATATTGCCCTTTTTAAGGGTGTGAATAAACTTGGGAAAAACAATTACATCATTTTTTTAAACATAAGTAATATTTAGTTTTGAACTTACCCCGCAAGGAACTCCATAGGAGCGGCTTACGGGGGTATTCATTTTCACTTGGTTTAAAACTTGGTTTAAAATGAGGTAACGAAGTTTCAATACTTAGCCTTAACAATAGAATTTATGCTGAAATGTTTAGTATAAGAATCAAATATATGTTTTTTTTTCAGAACGAAGCTCTTTTTTGAGTTCGTAGCCTTAGTTAAGGGCGAACAAAAAGCTGAAGTACTGAATAAAAAGATCATTTGAGTACAAACAAACTATTTTGGAATAAAGTCTAATTTCCCTCCTGTTCCTTTACCTCTTCATTGCAACCGTTCTAAAAATCTTAACAAGAATGTGAAATAAATTTCGTGACTGTTCAGCGGGTGAGCTTGCTAACGCGCAATGCTATGCTCAATCACTCCCTGAAGAAAAGACCAAATAAAAAAGGGTTACCCAGTTGTAAAACCAGATAACCCTTTTAATAGCGCTAGCAGCAAAGCTACCGTTGTAATACTTCGTTTATCAACAACCTATCTTTTCTGATGAATCATCTTCCGGCGCTCTGCTCCCATCGGCGTCACCAACTCATAGTACAGCAAGCCCGAAGCCAGACCTTCATCCGACAAAGAAACGCTGTTATACCCTTTAGCAAAATCGCCCTCGATGCGCTTAATTAAATGACCCGACAGACCATACACATTTAAGACCACAGCGCTTGCTTCTGGCAATTCAAAACCGATCAGGGTTGTTTGCGCAAATGGATTTGGAACATTCTGATACAGTCGTAATTTGTTTGTTATAGAACCTCCTTCTTTGAAACGTAGCTGCACATCCATCAAGTCTAGATCAGCATTATAAGCTTCTGCTTTGGTGTAACGAGAACTTATACTAATAACATCACTTAATAAAACATCTGCTTTAGCGGTAAATGTCACGGTAAATACTTCCGCATTTCGTGCAAGGCTTTGTGCGACTTGATTCGTCCAACTTGTTGTGATAATGCCTTCGTCTAACAATGACAATCCGAAACTACTTTCGTTCATTTTCGCTAAGGCACCCGCTTTCACATTTTTAAATGCTAATACGTTTTTGTCAAAATTCAGGCTAAACTGGTAACCATGAATTACTTCAAAGTTATTCGCACTGAAAGCAAGGTCATAAGTCTCCCCTCCTTTTAATTGTCGATCTTCAACACCAAAGACTAAGTCTCCAACGAAGTTTCGATCTTCTGCACCGGCCTCTAGATTCGCAATGGCAGAACCATTTACATCTCCAATTTTAACGCCTACAAAATTATGTAATTCTTCTGTTATCAATCCATTGATGTACACTTCTTCTGGGAAGATTGTTGCAAATGGATTCGTTGGTTCTGGGAAGATATAAGCGGTCTCTACAAAACGCCAGGAAGTATTGCTTGCAAACACTTCATCAATGTGCAAGATTAGCTTACGCAACTCAACTATATCCATTGTCGTGATTGAACCAGAATTATTTATGTCTGCCGCAATCATTTTGTATGGCGAGTCTAATAACTGCAATTGCAATATGTGTTTAGTAATCAATACTAAGTCGTAAGAAGATACTCCGTTCAATGGATTCTCATCCAACATTGGAGTTACAGAATAATTCTGTCCCTCTACTAAGTTATTGAATTCATACATACCATCTGCTTCGGTCACATCGACTAGGTTAATTCCATTGCTTCCTGCTAAGGTAACTGCGACACCTTCCACCGTTTCTGTTTCTTCCGTAGCAATCATCCCCATAACATTTGGTGATGGTGTAGGATCGTTAACAGGTACAACATAGAAGCTATAAGAAATACCCGTTGTATTCTCACAGTTATCAGTTGCAACCCATGTCAATACCGTCTCAGCTGTTCCATCCGGGCAATCCTGAACAGGGCTTGATGGACCAGAAACCGTAATGGATACATTCGTATCACAATCATCTGTTGCAGATAAGCCTTCTAATACTTTTGCTTTCCATTCGTTGAACCAGAAATTTACATCTGATCCGCAAATCGCTTCATTACAAATGCCATTTTCATAAACAGATGTAATTGTAGGAAGATTGTTATCTTGAACGGCTATAGTTGTAGTACAAGTAGCTGTTCTTCCACAAGCATCGGTTGCTACGAAAGTAACTACTGTAGCAGTACCACAAGCAATGTTGTTGAAATTCTGTGGGAAGTGGTTAATGGTGTAACCTAATTCACAAGAAGTATTCACGGTCACTTCATCTAAGTGTGCATCGATGTAATCACTATTGTTAGGATTTCCACATTCTAGAATCAAGTTAAATGGTGCACATTCGATCGTTGGCCCGTTGTTTCCGATTATAAAATCACGAGTTACCGGAGCAGAAGTTCGGTTACAATCATCTGTTACAAGGTAAGTATATCTATGAATCGAACCTGGACAATTTTCAGGGCCAATAATCACTGGGCCTGAAATGCTTACTGTAGCACCAAAAGAACAATCCGTTGTGTAGCTAATGTCTGTTTCCATTGGGTTTGCCAATGATCCACAGTATTTATGACAGCTTGGTAAAATGCTTGTTATAACTGGGGCTTGGGTGCTTTCCAAGTAAGTGAAGGTCTGTTCACTACTCGTTGTATTACCACAAGCATCTTTAACAAAATAAGTACGCGTTAAAATCCGAGCATCGCCCGGACAGTTGTTACCGCCATTATCATCGTTCTGACTAAAAACGGTAAACTCTGACAATGAAGCAGTACAATTGTCATCAATCGTTCCACCTGCGGCTACAAAATCAGCAGGAGTATTTAGTGGCTCAGGAACATTTTCAAAACAAGTTAAAGTTTGGTCTGATGGGCTAGCAATCACCGGCGAAGTCGTATCTACAACTGTGATAATTTGATAGCAAGTATTTACGTTTCCACAATTATCTATAGCTGTCCAAGTACGCGTAATTGTGTATTGGTATTGCGAACACCCAATAGTTCCTTGTGTACTAACATCTGTAAAGTTAATTGCTGGTAAAGGATCACAAGCGTCTATTGCAGTAGTCGTTCCTGTATTAGCTGGAGCAGTAGACTGATCACATTCTATAGTAATATTCGCTGCGCAGGTCATTGCCGGAAGGGTGTTGTCTTCTACGGTAATTACTTGTGTACATGTAGAACTAGTGTTACCACAATTATCTGTTACCGTCCAGCTTCGTGTTACACTCAGAATTGGATTTGGGCAACTGTTGTCTGTTATCAAATCTATATAAGTCGCCGTTGCTGCGCCACAGGCTTCTTCATCTACGCTGCCTGGAAATTGTGCCACCGGAATTGTGACAGCTGTAGCGGAGAAAACAAAACCTACCGTGGATACGGTGATCGCATTTTCATCACAACCTTCTATCGGACCTATTGCTGCGGGACAAGTAATTAGCGGAGCGGTATTGTCTTCAATCGTAATTACTTGTGTGCATGTAGAGCTAGTGTTACCACAATTATCTGTTACCGTCCAGCTTCGCGTTACACTCAGAATTGGATTCGGGCAACTGCTGTCTGTTATCAAATCTATATAGGTCGCCGTTGCTGCGCCACAGGCTTCTTCATCTATGCTTCCTGGAAACTGTGCCACCGGAATTGTGACGGCTGTAGCAGAGTAGGCAAAACCAGAGGAGGCTACGGTGATGGCATTTTCATCACAACCTTCTATCGGATCTATCGCTGCGGGACAAGTAATTAGCGGAGCGGTATTGTCTTCAATCGTAATTACTTGTGTGCATGTAGAGCTAGTGTTACCACAATTATCTGTTACCGTCCAGCTTCGCGTTACACTCAGAATTGGGTTCGGGCAACTGCTGTCTGTTATCAGATCTATATAAGTCGCCGTTGCTGCGCCACAAGCTTCTTCATCTACGCTTCCAGTAAATTGTGCCACCGGAATTGTGACTGCTGTAGCGGAATAGACAAAACCTGTAGTAGCTACGGTGATGGCATTTTCATCACAACCTTCTATCGGACCTATTTGTCCAGAGCAAGTAATCAGAGGTGCCGTGTTGTCTTCTACTGTGATTACTTGTATGCATGTAGAACTAGTGTTACCACAATCATCAGTTACCGTCCAGCTTCGCGTTACGCTAAGAATTGGATTGGGGCAACTGTTGTCAGTTATCAAATCTATATAAGTCGCTGTTGTGGCACCGCAGGATAGATTTACGGTACCGGGAAATTGGGCAACTGGAATAGTCACGGGAATGGCAGAATAAGCAAAACTTGCTGTCGCAATAGTAATCGCGGTCTCCTCACAACCTTCAATGGCTTCAATAGGGCCAGGGCAAGTAATAATGGGAACCGTATTGTTCTCGACATTAATTAATTGATCTTCAGAAATCTGATTACCACATGAGCTTATTGCTGTCCAGGTACGAGTAATCATATACACATTTTGCTCACAACCTTGGTTTCCTTGCGTACTTACATCCATAAAACTGATGGTAGGTTGAGGATTATTAGATGTAGTTGCCGTTGCGGTGCCTGTATTTTGTGGATCTGTATTTTCATAGCATTCTATCGTAACATTTGCCGGAACAGTAATCACTGGTAGTTCGGATTCACCAAGCCAAACGGAGTGAAAAGGAGAAGCATTAATCGGGGAGTGAACGTTAATAGCGGCAATAGCGGGAATCAAATCCTGGCTGGAATCATTGTCTAAATCTCCGACTGCAATATCATAACAAAATCCATCTAAAGGAATATCTAAATTTCCTGTAAAGCCTCCACTCCCATCTCCATAGCGGACGGACACCTTACCAATATTAGAAAATGGCCCTCCAACTTCACAAATAAGACAACCTGAGGCCGTTGCAATATCCTGATCGCCATCACCATTAAAGTCTCCAATAGCTATTTCTCTAGGCTGATTAAATACTGACACACCATTGCTTTCAACAAAAAGACCAGTACCCTCTCCTAAATATATAGAGACGCTCCCAGCGATCTCATTATTAGCGACTGCTAGATCCTGAAAACCATCATTATCAAAATCACCAATAGCAAGACCATAAGGATTAAACCCATTAGTATACTCGGCATGTGTATTAAAATTGCCAAATCCATCCCCTGTGAGAATAATCAATTTTGAGATAGAAAAATCAATTTCAACGATTACTGCTAAATCTTGCTGATTGTCTTCATTAAAATCGCCCACTACCATATCACGGATGGATTCTCCATTGGTAGTAGCCAGAGAGGTTCCTCCAACAATAAACTCTCCCATACCATCATTAAGAAAAACCGTAACAGATGCATCAAACGAAGATCCAACAGCTACATCTAAAAAACCATCACCGTCAAAATCGCCAACTCCTAGCTCATAGGCAGCAATAGTAACCATACCCGGAATATCCCAACTCGAGCCACTTCCAAAAGTTCCATCCCCATTTCCCAAATGCAAATTAAGATGATTTGCCGACAAAAAAACGAGATCTTGATTTCCATCCCCATTAAAATCGCCAACTGCTAAACTCTTCGAAATAATTGTTGCCAATTCCAGCTTAGGGCCAATATAGAAAGTTCCATCCCCATTTCCGATAAGGATCGTTATTGTATCTGATGTTAAATAATCAAGAGCGGCATCTTGATTTCCATCATTGTTAAAATCTCCTATTACAACTTCTCTAACACCTTTATCAAACTCAATTCCGGTTCCCTCCTCTTTGGTAAAAGATCCGACGCTGCAATTATTTTCTAATACCGTTAGCGTAAAAGTAGTTGATGGAACACAAGCTTCTATTGCTTTTACGGTGATGGTATGAATGCCTGTTTGCTTTGCATTTGTTATAGTTACAATTCCTGTTACTGGATCCACATTAAATATTCCTGTAAAATCAGTGTTTGTAAAAGCTACTAAACCGGGAATATTTGAGGGCGGGGTGTTCGGTGAGATGCTGATATTGGCACTGGCAAAAACGGTCACATCCTCATAATCTCCCAATTCAAATATTGAGAAGTCAACACCATTACCTTGTATTGTAAATTCATGAACATATTGGGGACATTCATCCAATTCAATATGCACGGAAGCAGTTTTCATCCCTTCTGAACTTGGTTCAAACAGAATTGAAAAGCCCTTAGAAGCACCAACATCAATGGTAGTCGGTAGCACGATTCCAGCAATAGCAAACATAGCTGCATCAGACCCGGATAAGCTTATTGCTCCACTATTTAAAGTTAGAGGAGAGCCCCCCGTATTCTTAATAGTAAAAGTTTGGTTTTGAATTTCACTTGTACAAACATCACCAAAATCAGTCTGGTCATTAACAGAAGGACTGTTGTCATTATTTCTTATCACCAAATTATTACCAAGC
The DNA here is from genome assembly GCA_047626155.1 of Saprospiraceae bacterium. GTDB lineage: Bacteria > Bacteroidota > Bacteroidia > Chitinophagales > Saprospiraceae > CALGLS01. The sequence continues at coordinate 22,488 of JBLHRR010000041.1, forward strand.
ACCCTATAATTTGGAATAGCTAAAGCCATGGATATCCCACCACTAGAGCTAAAAGAGAAATTCGCAGCAATTATATCCTGCAGACCATCTTCATTAAAATCGCCAACAGCTAAATCCCCTATTGTAGGTAAATACAAACTTGTATACTCATTAAATGTTCCTGTTCCATCTCCTGTAAAGATTGCTAAATCATTACCGAGCCCATCAAGAGCCAAATCCTGATGGCCATCTTCATTAAAATCACCTGTAATAATACTATAAGCTCCAGAAGAATAAGCGAGATCCTGATTCATAGCAAAACTACCATCTCCGTTGCCTAAAAAAATGGAAAATTTAGCTTCAGAAAGAAGAAGGTAGCTAAAAGCAATATCCTGATGGCCATCTTCATTAAAGTCGCTTATTATAATATCATAAAAATTAACGCCATTACTATTAGAAAACACAGTACTTTGTTGGCTTAGAGGGAATGTTCCATCTCCATTTCCAAAGCGAATCTTGACGTAATCCGTCCCCCCATTGAATTCTGCTAAAACGATATCCTGATGTCCATCTTCATTAAAATCTCCGACGCTTAGAACATTTACATTAGTATAATCATTTGTAAAAGAGCCACTCACAAAGTTTCCATTGCCATCTCCTAAACGGATGGACACTTTATGGTCAAAATCAGTTGTAACAAAATCGAGATTACCATCTTCATCAAAGTCACCAAGTTCGATCTTGTACGGAGCACCTCCAATAGGAATATCTGTATTACCTGAAAAATCACCCATACCATCTCCTAATCGAATCGAGACGTTATCACCAAGGCTATTTGTCACCAGAAGATCCTGGTGACCATCCCCATTGACATCACCGATAGCTAGGTATCTTGGGTTAGCTCCAACAGCTACATTCGTTCCACCGGTAAAACCAGCTGAACCATCTCCTATTTCAATAGATACAATATTTCCTGTTCGAATCGCTGCGATATCCTGATGTCCATCTTCGTTGAAATCGCCAATAGCCACCATCCTAGTCCCTGAACCTGCAATGTTATCAGTCTCAAATTCCCCCGTACTACATCCCGAATCAAGTACGGTAAGTGTAAAGCTTGTAGTAGAGGAAACAGAATTATAAATAAATGCCTTTACGGTCACCGTATAAACACCTGTTTGGTAAGCATTGGTTATCCTTAGCTCTCCTGTTGTCGGATCTACATCTAAAATTCCCGTAAAATTAGTATCGGTATATGCAACGATACTGGTCGTATTTGTCGGGGCTTCATCGGGTATGATTGTGGTATTTGCAGCGGCGATTATGGTTGTATTTGGATAAATGCCTAATGTAGGTGGTGTTGTTCCATTTCCTTGCACCACAAATACGTAATTGAGCGTTTCACCGCAAACGACATCTGTCAAACGTACTGTTGCTGTTTTAAGTCCAACTGATCCAGGAGCAAAATCAATCGTAAATGTTGTCGATTCACCGATCTCAACTCTTGTATTCGAAGTATTGTCTCCTATGGTAAATAAGGAAGCATCAGGGCCCTCTACTGTGATCGCAGCAGCATCTAGTGTAAAAGGAGTCGTTCCTATATTTTCTATAGTGAAGGTGCGTAAAAAGTTGCTGTTTGTCCCTACATACCCAAAATCAGTGAAGTTGGTTACACTAGGTGTATTACTGCCATTAGGGATCGAAATACCATTTCCCTGAATATCAAGTTCAGCAAGCATTGGTTCACGGCCCAATAGAATAGAAACATGCTGACTCCCATGATTGGCTACTGCAATGTCTTGATAATTGTCATCATTAAAATCACCAACAGCCACAAATCGAGGGCTGTTTCCTACCGGTATCGTCTCCGCTAGACTAAAGCTACCATCTCCGTTCCCTGTTAGAATTGTAATATTATGGCTTCCTTCATTTGTCACTACTAAATCCTGATTTCCATCTCCATTAAAATCGCCAAGGGCTATATAAGAAGGAGCCTCTCCAACGGTTAATACTGGGCCGACAGGAACGCCAAAGATTCCGTTTCCACCACCAAGACGAATGGATACCGTATTATCATCCGTATTAGTAACGGCTAAATCTTGATGTCCATCATTATCAAAATCTCCCATAACTAGAGCAGAAGGATTGTCTCCTACACCTACATCCTGTCCATCATTAAATCTACAAAAGCCATCATCTCCAAATCGAATGGAAACCAAGTTATCTTTTGAACTGGCTGCAGCAACATCCTGAAAGCCATCTTCATTAAAATCACCAACTACAAGACCTACTGAAGCATCTCCAACTTTTATTTTACTCATTGTTCCAAGAGGGTCAATCAAAGTAGGGGTAAATCGCTCAGAAAAAGCACCTTGTCCATCTCCCATTTGTATAGTCACCGTACTCTTGACGGGCCCGCTATAAGGCCAAATTCCTGTGCTTACAATGGCTAAGTCAAGCTTGTCATCATTATTGAAATCACCAGTGACAACTTGCCTGGAATAAGGACCATAAGGGCCATCCCCTCCTCCATTATTAAATAATAGTTGACCTTCTATTTCCGGTGGTAAAAATCCACCTGGAAAGCCTAATCTTACAAAAACGTTCCCAACAAAATCAGAATTGGCAACCGCAATATCCAGAAAACCATCCCCGTTAAAATCGCCAGTGGTAATAGATCGGGGATCATAACCAACTATTAATTCTGAGAACTCCGGAGCATTCCCTGACGTAAATGTTCCGTCTCCTAATCCCCACCGGGTAGAGGCTCGGTTAAGATTAGGTAAATCGATATCAGGAAAACCAGATAGGTCTATATCCGGAAAATCATCGGTGGAATGCGTTGTTATTATATCCTGGACTCCGTCAAAATTAAAATCTCCAATAACAATGGAAGTGGGACCTTCCCCAGATATAGGGACATCATCGGTTGGTATAAACAAGCTTTGACTACATGATGGGTCTGTGACCGTAAGTTCAAAAGTGGTGGAGACAGACTCCGAAATAACAGCTGCCATTTCAATAAAATCGCAATCATTTGCCAATCCTAAGGCAGGAGCTGTAAATCCAACAACCTTTACGCTATAAGTCCCGGCGGGATGAGCATTCGTCAGCAAAATTTCTCCAGAGGATCCGCCTACTGTAAAAACACCTTTGAAATTCGGATCGGTAGTAGCTATCATGCTATTAAAGGATGTTCCTCCAGTAGCTGTTATGGTTCCGTCGGCTCCGGCGACTATTGTTGTGTTAGGATAAATTCCAGCTTCTGGCTCGACTCCGATTCCCTGAAGCGAAAAGTCATAATCTTCGCAATCATGAAAATCGATATCTAGCGTTGCTGTTTTTAAACCTACCGAAGTCGGAATAAAATCAACTGTAAAAGTAATTTCATCATTAGGGCTTACTGTTGCGGGAAAAGTTAAGCTACCTACACTAAACATAGCTGCATCCGTACCTATAACGTTAATCATTCCCTCTTCTAACAATAGATCCGTAGAACTTGTATTTTTCAAGGTGAAGGTTCTTTCTACACTTCCTAATAATACAAAATTCTCAAAGTCAGTCCCATCTGATACCGAAGGAGAAATATCCCCATCCGAGATAAGCAGGTCATTACCAAAAACTTGAATTGAAGAGCTGGTACCAAGGAAAATATATACTTCGCCGTTTGTCGAAGTATTCGTAACCGCTATATCTTGTTTTCCATCATTATTGAAATCTCCAGCCACAATATGCGATGGTGTATCCCCTACAGATCGTTGAAGGCCTTCGCTAAAGTTGCCAGTACCATCGCCTAAAAGCGTGGATATGGTATTAGTTATACGGTTTGAAGTAGTGATATCCTGATAGCCGTCATTGTTAGAATCTCCGAGAACAAGAGAAAATGGTTCGCCACCATTAGCTATAGGTATCTCTGATGATGCACTAAAACTGCCAGTACCGTCGCCTAAAAGAATAGAGACATTATTACTTGCCCCATTTGCAGTAGCTATATCCTGATGGCCATCTTCGTTAAAGTCTCCAATGACAAGGGCGGAAGGTTCTGCACCAAGGCCAATAGGAAATTCTACAGATTCTGTAGCTGCTCCCAAATAAATAGACACATTATTTTCTTCTTTATCTATGGTGACTACATCTCCAATACCGTCTTCGTCAAAGTCTCCGGTTGATATAAACGAAGCTTTGTTTCCAACAGCTTTCAACTCGCTACTCCCAAAATCACCATCGGGAAAGACCCTCACAAAATTCTGATCAGAAACAGATACTACAATGTCTGTTAAGCCAATATTGTTATAGTTCCCTGCCGTGAGGGCATAAGGTATGATTCCAATGCTTTGCGCCCCTCCTCCACTAAAACCACCTAAACCGTCTCCATGTAAGACCAATATATTAGAACTAGCTGGATTCGATGTAATGATATCCTGATGACCATCACCATCGAAATCTCTTACTAACATATCATAAGGTTCTTCTCCGACAGGCACTTGAGTCGCCCCGTTAAAACCTCCGGCACCATCTCCTAAGCGAATGGAAACGTTATTACTATTGCGATTAGCGGTAGCTATATCCTGATTACCGTCTTCATTAAAATCTCCTATAGCTAAGGTGTATGGCTCTTCGCCAACAGCTACGTTTGCAACTGCAAATGGTGTGTTGCATACACTTCCTTCCGTAACGGTGAGTGTCATGGTTGTGCTATAACTCAAGCCATTACCAAAGCCTGTTATAGTAATTTCATAAATCCCTGCAGGCTTAGCATTCGTAACAGAAACAAGTCCTGTATTTCGATCTGCCGTTAGTACTCCTGTAAAAATTGGATCTGTATTAACTTGAATGCTTTCAAAAGAGGTTCCTCCCTCCTGTGTAATTATCGTATTCCCTCCTTCAGTAATACTAGTGTTAGCGTATGAGCCAATAACAGGCTCCCCAATTCCAAAGCCTTGAATTCCAAACGCATAATTGTCTCCATCGCAATAAGCATCAGAATCTATATGAACTGTAGCTGTTATTAATCCCAGTGATGTAGGGTTAAAAGTAATCGTAAACGTGGTGCTTGATCCTGCGTCAATTATTACTGGGTAATTTAAGTTACTAAGCACAAACATATTAGCCCCTGTACCTGAAAAGCTTATTGCAGCTTCATCTAATATCAATTCAGCAGATCCGGTATTTTCTATAGTATAGGTTTTCTCCGTACTACCCACCATAATCGCCAGGGTTCCAAAATCGGTATCATCAGAAATAGTGGGACTGTTATCTCCATCTGCTATGACCATACCATTACCTAATACTTCAAAGATTCCGCCTTCTGTTGATAATAAAACATTGATTTTATCGGCCCCAAAAATACCTTCATGCGCGGCTATGTCTTGTCTACCGTCGCCATCGAAATCTCCAACAACTAATGATTCTCTAGCAATACCCGAATTTGTTCCAATTGTTCGACTGGCAGAGAAAATAAAGTTCCCTGTTCCATCTCCCAAGTAGATAGAAACATTTTTATCATCTAAATGAACAGCTGCAATATCCTGATGACCATCTCCATTAAAATCGCTGACTCCTATCGCTCCACCTCCAATAAAGATTGTCTCTGCGATACCAAAAGTTCCGTCACCATTTCCCAAAATAATATTAACCGGATTACTATTGTAATTAGAGACAACAATATCTTGATGACCATCTTCATTGAAATCTGCAAAAACAATAGCTGAAGGATTTACTCCAACGACAACGCTTGGTTTAGCTTCGAAATCCATTGTCCCATCATTCAAACGTATGGAAATAGAACTAGTATTAGCACCATTATTTGCTGCTATATCCGGCATACCATCTCCATTAAAATCACCTACTGCGAGCATACTTGGATAAGGAACAACTGGAATCCATGTCCCTCCTCTTTCACCGTCCCCATCTCCAAGCATAACGTAAACTAAGCTAGTAAACGGATCACATGAAGCTATATCCAGATGACCATCTCCATTAAAATCGCCGGACACAATATCAGAATTGCGAAGACCTCCTCCCCAAAATGCTGAGGTTGATCCAAAGTTACCTGTACCATTTCCTAAATGCATTATAACCCCTTCACCTTGTTCCTCATCAACTGTAGCAATATCCTGATGGCCATCTTCATTGAAATCGCCAATAACTAATGATTTGGGATTATGGTACACATCTACCTGAGAAGCTGTACCAAAACCACCTGTACCTGTTCCCAAAAGTATTGAGATTTCATTATTGCCGCTAATGACCGCAATATCTTGATTCCCGTCCCCATTAAAGTCTGAAATAGCCATCTGTTTGGGATCAGAACCAACATCCAGATCGGTTGCTGAACTAAGCTGCCCACAATCTCCAGGGTTTACAGTAAGTACAAATGTACTCACAGCAGTAGTTGCAGGAGTATTGTTACCGAAAGCCTTAACCGTTACAGTGTAAGTGCCTGATAGACTGGCGTTGGTAAGGGTAACCGTTCCTGATGTTTGATCCACCATAAAGGTCCCTTTAAAAGAGGGATCGGTAAAAGCTGTTATGCTCAGCGTGTTGGTAGGGAAAGCGCTTGGTATAATGTTCACATTATCGCCTTCTGTAGTGGTGGTATTTGAATAGCTGCCTAAGGTAGGTGCTTGCCCTGTTGCTTTTACGGAGATGAATCCTATCAATAGTAATAGCAAGACCTCTTTAAGCACCAGCTGTCCCCTAAGCTTTGATAAAGCTTGAATTGGTAATGTAAACATGTTCATAGTTGATGTTCTTTAGTTTAGTTATTTACCTCTTTATTGCAGCCGTTTGCAATAAGTTAACAAAACTTAAGGCCTAAAGTGCTATATTACATTACTACATGTATAAACAACTACTTATCAGGAAGTTATTAAAAACCAGCTAACCCAATTAATATCGTTTATTGATCTAATTAAAATCAGACTATTAGACTTACTCCAACAAAACAAACCCAGCCCAATGAAACGGCTCATAGCCTTCCTCCCGCATCGAGTTTTGCGCAGCTAACAAAGCCTGATGAATCTCCATCTTTTCTTCTAACCAATTTTTATAAAACCGAACCATTAATTCTTTAGTCTGATAATCGGGCACTTGCCAAAGCGACATTAAGATGTTTTTTACGCCCGCGATTTTGAAAGCTCGTTGCAATCCATACACCCCTTCATTGCCTTTAATTTCTCCAAGGCCCGTTTCGCAAGCAGATAAAACAACTAGCTCGGTATCGCTTAAATTCAACTGACTAATTTCATAAGCGGTCAACACACCATCTTCCATATCCGGGCGGATAGGTTCGCCTTTTTTCCAAGCATGATTTCCACCAGCTAATAGCAGTCCCGAACGAATCATCGAATGCTCAGAATCTTTGAAGGCCGAGGCTTTCGTTTTTTTATCAGCTGAAGCTTTCTCAGGGTTTGGGAAAAAATAACCATGCGTTGCGATATGAATTATTTTAGGGGAGGCGGTTTTCTTATTTTTACTAAGTTCTTTAAAAGATTCTTCGGTTGCAGCGAAGAATCTTTTAGTGATGGTGTTCAGTTGTGTATTTTTAAAAATGGCTGCTAATTCTTCGATCTCTTCTTCTGTAGAGGGTAGAAATTCCCAGAGCCGTTCTCCTCGCAATAAGGAATCTGTTTGACTGAAGTCCAATCCTCCTCGACTCCGTAATTCATTAACGGCAATATCCCTATTCGCTGCTACAATAGCTTTTTCGTCAACCTCATAGCTAATCCCACCGTAAAGAACAGCCATAGAATTATTGGATAAGTTTTCTGAGCTAAGCACCAATTGACGGGTACTATTCAGTCGTCGAAGTTGATGACGATTAGCAAGGAGTATTTCTTCTGTATTGGGAATTAGTATCGCTCCCAAATTAAAGGAATGGAGCAAACCCGAAGGGGCATAATAAATTGTTTTGGCGTATAACAATGCTTTTTCAAGAGGCTTCCAAATTAAGTTATAAAGGTCTTCGGACTCATAGACATAAAGATTATTCACGTATTCGGCTCGGCCTGTGCCTTCCTTTTTCAATAATAGTTCTAATGATTTCTCTTCAAATAGGGAGATCAATTGGGGTTCCTTATTGCCGGGTTGAATGAGGAGCGCGGCATACATGATACTATCTGTTCTGCTTGGGTCGAAATATTGAAAATGGACAAATTCAATGGCTGCTTCTTCTGGCTTAAGTTGACTTTGTACTTCTTGCCAATTCACTTGTTGGCGAACTTCTTTTAGTGCCGGCAAGCTAGCCACTAAAGTTTTCTCTAAAACATTTGCTTGCTCTTCTAATTCTAGTGCATCGGTTTGTTTAGCTAAAGGCCGACTATATAGTTTGGATAAGCTTTTTTTGTAGACTTTCCACTCCTGATAAATAGATTGAATGCTATCAGGAGCATGGACAATCATTTGTTCTACTTGCAAAGTACTGTTCAATAAAAAGCCTTTATAAAAAAGACTATTGTTATACCATTCACCGGATATGGTTTCGCCTTGGTATCCTTGTCTAAAGGAAGCATCTAAAGCAAGATCTCTTTCAAATTTTAGTAAATATTTTTCCAATTCAATACCAGAAAGGTAATTGCTTGCTCGTTCCAAAAGTATTTTATTAATACCATTAGCGGAATCGAAACAGAGCGCTGCTTGTTCACTTTCTTTAGTCGAATAGTATACTTTGGCAAGTTCTGTCAAGCTTTCTGCATTCCGGGGATGTGCTTTACCAAATGCTTTTTCTTGAATAGCTATGGCTTCTGTAAAACAGGTTTCCGCTTTCTTATAATCTTTCATTTTTTGATACAATAAGCCCAAGCTATGTAAACTCGTTGCATAGGAGGGATGGTCTTTACCTAATAGCTTTTCTCGAATAGCTTGGGATTCTAAAAATCCAGCTTCCGCCTTCTCATATTTCCCCATGTTAGCGTACACTGTCGCTAGATTTTTTAGACTATTGGCATAAAAGCTATGTTCTTTTCCTAACTTTTCTTCCTTAATCTCTAGTGCTTCCAGATAGAAAGTTTCGGCTTTAGCTAAATCCCCCATTTTACGATACATGACCGCTAGGTTATTGACAGTGCTAGCGTATGAAGGATGTTTTTTGCCATACACCTCTTCATAAATTCTATTGGCTTCTAGTCCACTCTCCGCCGCTTTTTCATATCGGCCCATCTTGAAATATATTACCGCCAAGTTGTTGACACTCATCGCATAATCGGGGTGATTTATACCTACGATTTCTTTATAAATTCCCTTAGCAATAATATCCAAATCTTCCGCTTTTTCAAACTGACCTGTTCTCTCATAAACCCTTGCTAAATTATTCAAATTCAATGCATAATCAGGATGGTTTTTCCCAAATGCTTTCTCCGTAATTCCTATCGCTTCTAGATATAAGGTTTCGGCTTTTGTATACTGAGCCAACTTGTTATACACTACCGCTAGGTTGTTTAAAATACTAGCATAGTCGGGGTGATCGTTGCCTAATATTCTTTTTTGAATAGTCTGTGATTCCAGATATAAAATCTCGGCCTTTTCGAATTGATTGGTTTTTTCATAGACGACTCCTAAATGGCTTAGAAAGAAAGCATACTCGATATTATTCTTACCAAATTTTTCCTCTTGAACAGCGATTGCCTCCAGGTGTAATTTTTCAGCTTCGCTAAAGTTTCCAGTTTTTCGATACAACCTAGCCAAGTTATCTAAATGAGTGGGATAGTCTGGATAATTTTTGCCTTTTACTTTTTCTTGGATCGCTATATTCTTAATGTATAGCACTTCCGCTTGTTGATATTCACTTTTATGATCTAGTGCAAAGGCTTGCATAAACAAACAATCGGCATATTTAGTATCTAAAGAATCTAGCCCTTCCAATGCTATTTCTACAGCTGCATTAGCATTGTTATGCATTTCCTGATATTGTCCCTTTGTCTCGTGGTCTTTGGCTAATTCGAGGAGGCGATCAATTTGTGGATAAATGAGACTAATGTCTGCTTGTTGGGCAATTCCCGCAACAGGTAGAACGAGCAGGAGTAAACAAGAAATTTTAGTAAACAAAAGAAAGAATTGTCGAGTCATTTTTTTCAATTTGAATAGTACAACAAGGAAATGCCAAGAGGAGACATTCCGTCCCTTCTTAACTTTGTATGGGTGTTCTATTTTAGAATGAAGAGGTTCTATTACTTCATTTGCTGAAGTAAACTAGCAGCTGCTGTGTGGTATTTATGGTTGGGTGAAATTGCTATTTCTGTTAATATCTTTTTGGCTGCGGGGACGTTATCGGTATGGAGTTCTACTAAAGCCAGGTACCAGTCCGACTGCTGAATAAATCGGTGTTTTTTACCATTAGCTAATTCCTCAAAATCGGATTTGGATTCTTCAACAGCATCTGTAGTCATTGCTGCAACCGCTTTTAAAAACAGAAGATTGCCCCTGCTCTTTTGGCTATCAGAAAGTGTTGGCCACAAAACTAAAACCTTATCAAAATCTTTTTCCCAGTAAGCCAATTCGAATTGTTCACGGGTACTTAATTCGCCTTGTCCGCGTACATTGGGTCGCAATGAGGGGTGATGGTATGGTTCAAAATGTTGTGCAAAAAGTTTTTTATTTTTGGGAATATTTGGAGTAGCTTCAGCATAGTCTGGTTCTTTTTTATTAGAACGAGTAGGTGTATTGGGTGTTTTCTTTTTTTCAATCGTTGGTGGATTTTCAACCGGTGGATCCTGTTTTATTTCTGCTGGAATTTCTTCTTTTTGCTTTTCTTCTACCGCTCCTTTTTCTTCTAATTCTATTGCTGGCTTTTCTGTTGCCTTAGCTGGTTTTTCATTTTCATTTGTGCCAAACCAATAAAGCGAAATCAATGTAAGTAAAGCCAATAAGAGTATAAGCCCCTTTGTAGAACCTCCGATTTTTTTTTTGTCCGTTTCTAATTTTTCAGGTGCAGCATCCAACTGCCTTAATCGATTTTTCAATTGGCTACGCCCTTCCAAACGAATCGCTTGTAAAGAAGAACGAGCCCCCTCTACTTCGTTGCCTAACTTTTCGTCTTCCTCCATAGCAAATTCAAAGGCCTCTTTTTCAGAGCCATCCATTATTCCGTTTAGGTATTGTTCTATGCGTTTATCCATATATAGCTATTTATTGCCAACCGAAACAAAAACTTAACAAAATTATCATCTTTTTTCCATCCACTACTATTTTTTTCAACAAACCCAATGCCCGTGATAAGGTAGAGCTGACTCCATTGATCGAGGAATACCCTTCTGATTCCTGAATTTTTTCTAAGGACAGTCCATCATAATATCTACGAATCAAAATTGATCTATTTTTTTCCGATAAGGATTGCATGGCCTTTCGGAGTATCTCTTTTTGTTCTTCTTGAATATCATCCAGTTCCAAATAACCTCCCGATTGTTCTTTTTCCAAAGCATAGCTTTCCGCAAAAATCTGTTCTTTTTTGACCACTGCTTTTTCGCTTCGTAACTTATATAATATTTTATTTCGACCGATGGCGAAGAGATAAGTTTTCAGACCGACATCTAATTTTTGTAAACGGCCAGACGATACTTGTTCGTAAAAAGCGATGATACTTTCTTGCCAGCAATCGGTCAGGTCTGCGTTGGAAAGAGAAAATTTGGAAGAAGCCCAGGTGAAGAATGGAGATTTATACGACAAATATATTTGTTCGATAGCCCGATCGTCACCAGATCGAATAGTCGCTATTATATTTGCTTCCTCTAGAAGAGAGGGGGTTTCGCTTGGCATTCTTTGGTTTTAGAGTAGTCTTTCAAGTAAGAGATAGCTTTGGGGGGGGCTTCTGTTACTAAGAGGATGTAAGGTAGTGAAATAATATGCGGAACTTTGTTTAAGAACTTGAGCTATATCGTCTCAAAATAACTTTACAGTTAAAAAATAGAATCACTATAGCTTTACAGTCACAGGTCTTGGATCAATATAGCTTTATAGCTCAAAAATAAGGATCAATATAACTTGACAGCTAATATAGTAATATTTATAGTTTCATTCATAGGAAATGGTTACGGAGGAGTATAAAAATTATCCGGAGGCCTTGGGATTTTTTTTTCTTTCCAGTACCATTTCCAATGCTTTTTCAGCTTACCCGTTTTATGGTGTGCTTTGTT
>JBLHRR010000042.1:0-34443 GCA_047626155.1 Saprospiraceae bacterium
AATAACCTATCTTGGATCGCAGATATTCCTTGGGATAACTATTTACACCATATTTTCTTCTTTAATAACAATACAATGGATTGGGATTCTATTGGCACTTCTACTGAGCCGATGTTCTCCCACACGGGTTTGAACAATGGGCAAGAGTATTGTTATAGAATAGAAACGGTTGGATCCTATGGGATTGAGGGCATCTCCGATTCTTTATTGAACCGTTCCCAAAAAGAATGTGGCATACCGCTGGATACCATCCCGCCTTGCCCTCCCATCCTGGAAGTATCTGACGATTGCGAAACGGCTGTAGCTTCTGATATAGAAGATTTTTTCTCAAATCTTCTGACTTGGCAAAACCCTAATTGGATCTGTCCTACAACAGACGATGTAGTAGGCTATAATATATACTACAGCCCGACGCAGGGCGGTGAGTTTAGTCTGATAAATACTTTTGACAATTCACTGGATACGACAGATAGCCATAAGCCCGATATAGGGATTGCTGGTTGCTATGCGGTCACTGCTGTTGACACCTTTAATAATGAGAGCGCCTTTAGCAATATTATCTGCATTGACAATTGCCCTAATTATATGCTTCCGAATGTCTTCACGCCTAATGGTGATGGAGCCAATGAATTTTTCATTCCTTTCCCTTTCCGCTTTGTAGACCGTATTGAATTTAAAGTTTTCAATCGCTGGGGTAACGTGGTTTTTGAAACAAATGATCCGGCCATTAATTGGGGAGGTAACGACCTTTCGGGAAATGCATTGAATGAAGGAACTTACTATTATACTTGCCGGGTCTTTGAATCAAGACTAGCTGGAGTGCAGCAACAGGAGGAAATTTTATCGGGGTATATTGAGTTAATTCGGGGGAGGTAGTGTAAGAGAGTAACCGCTACGGCGCTACGAAGCGCTACGTTTTTTATTCCGTATTTTGAAAAAACAAGGTAGAAAGTCAACATAAGTCTTTCTACCTTGTTGTTTTTAGTGAGTTTCCTTAGAGTCTTAATTAAAATCAATTACAAACATGTTTACAGGAATCATAGAAACACTTGGCGAGGTCACCGCTATTCGTAAAGAAGGAAGTAACATTCATTTTACAGTGACTTCGGATATTTCTAATGAATTGAAAATAGATCAGAGCGTTAGCCACAATGGTGTCTGTCTTACTGTTGTAGAAATGGGTGATGGCTGGCACACGGTGACGGCGATTGAAGAAACGATGATTAGATCCAACCTGGGAAGCTGGGCAGAGGGAAGTGAAGTAAACCTGGAACGGGCAATGATGGCAAATGCGCGCTTAGACGGACATATGGTGCAAGGGCATGTGGATAGTACAGCTACTTGTAAGAGTGTTGTTGAAGCAGACGGAAGCTGGTATTATACTTTTGAGTATGCGCCTAACGAAGAGCATATTTTAGTGGACAAAGGATCTGTTTGTGTGAATGGGGTGAGTCTTACCGTTGTCTCTCCGGTTGATCGCACTTTCCAGGTTGCCATTATTCCATATACTTATGAGCACACGAATTTTCATGGATTTAAACCTGGAGATCAAGTGAATATTGAATTTGATATTATAGGCAAGTATATTGTTAAACATATGGCGGCTTATAAAAAAGCGGTTGGAATGTGAGTCTATTGATGACATTCGATTGGGAAATTTAACCCGATCAAAAAGCCTTAGGTAATATACCTAGGGCTTTTTTTTATGCGCTGCTCCGGCATACTCAAATCTCCATTTTAGGAGTAAAAAAATAAAGCTACTAATTTATTAGTAGTTTTCTACTAATAAATTAGGACTGTTACTAAAAGATTAGTAGACTTGTATTATGAATCAAGATTCTTTAACGAATAACGTGGTTCGCCAAAGAAGGTAAATACAATACACATGAAAAAATTAACAGAAAGAGAAGACCAGATAATGCAGATTGTCTGGCAACTACAAACCGCTTTTATTCGGGATATCATCGCAGGGATGCCGGAGCCCAAACCCCATTATAATACGACAGCTACTTTGGTGAAAATACTGGTAACCAAGAATTTCCTTAAGTCAGAAAAAATTGGAAATACACATCAGTACAGTCCGACGGTAACGCTTGAGGAATATCGAGAAGGTGATTTGGAAAGTATCAAAAAGAAGTATTTCGGGGATTCTTTTCAGCAAATGTTTAGCCACTTCGCGAAGAAGGAAGAGTTTTCCGAGGCCGAAATTAAGGCGATGATCAAAATCATTAAATCCAAAAAACAATAAAATCATGATTGCATTCCTCCTAAAAGCCTCTCTTGTTCTTGCTATTTTCTTGGGTTTCTATAAAGGGTTTCTGGAAAGAGAAAGTTTCTTTTCGACCAACAGAACCTACCTACTTGCTTGTTTGGCAATGACTTTCACACTGCCTTTTATCACCTTACCTCAAATGGTAAATGAACAAGGAATTGTTTCTACATTGATTGAAAAGCATATTTACAAAGAAGCTCCTGTAGCTGCGAAAACAGAACTTACAAAGCTCGGAAAAGCAGTAACTATTGAGGAACAATCTGAAGCTATAGAAACAGCGACTTCTAAAGTGAAACCTGAAATTACAGACCAAAGTGAACATACCTCTTCTTTCGAACAAACTGCTCAGAATGAATCTAATCTGATAACAACGGATGCTAAAAAACAAAAAGGCTTACGTTACTGGATCTTGATGATTTACTATTTCGGAGTCGGAATATTCTTTTTAAATTTCCTTTTCCAAATCGGGAATGTATTGTTAAAAATAATTAGGAGCACCGATAAGATCAAGGATATAGACAGCACCATCATCAATTCTACTGCGATGACAGAACCTTGTTCTTTCTTTCAATACATTTTCATAAACCCGGAAAGCTATGACTATGACACCTACGAGCAGATTTTAGCTCATGAAAAAATCCATGTCCAAAAGAAACACAGTTATGATTTATTACTTTCCGAAATTGCAGTGATCTTTCTTTGGTTCAATCCGCTAATATGGTTATTCCGGAAGGAAGTAGAAAAAAATATTGAATATCAAACCGATGATATTTTGATCAATGGAGAAGCAGTTGAAAAAGAAAGTTACCAAATGAATTTATTAAAAGTAGCGGCATACAGCATGCCGCTGACCATTACGACCAATTACAATCAATCGCTCATAAAACAAAGAATCATGAAAATTAGCGCCAAAAAATCAAACCCACAAAGCCTTTGGAAATATGCTTTCATTGCTCCTTTGGCGTTCACACTACTCTTATTCATTAACAAGCCTAACATTGCTATTGCAAATGAATTAAATGATGCATCCATTTCACTAAATGACAAGCCCGTAGAGAAAACAGAAGAACCGACGAGCAAAAATCTAGCTTTCGACGATGATTGTGAAGCATTACTTTTTGCGACACGAAAAGGAAACATAGCCGATGTAAGAAAATTGTTAGCTACAATAGACCCCAACTGTGTAGTCAGAGATCCTGGCAATGAGATTTTTATAGAAGGAAATACCACCTGGAATATTCTACGTGCTCAAACCCCATTAGTAGCCGCTGGAAGAATTGGTGATTTTGAAATTGCAAAGCTCTTAATCAACGAAGGTGCAGACGTCAACTTTCATGGAAAAAGTAATGAGACCCCACTTATGGCTGCCGCTAAATATGGTGATATTGAATTCGTAAAATACTTAGTTTCTAAAGGAGCAAAAACCAACACTTTAGTAAATAGCTGGGGGTCGGCCAGTTCCATTGCCTCTCGTGAAGGACACTTAAACATTGTCAAGTATTTGAAATCAAGCAAAGCAGAAATTGACTCCAGAGTTCCGCATGTTGGCACCTCTTTAATCGAAGCAGCTACCAATGGCCATTTGGATATAGTAAAATACTTAATTGCGGAAGGAGCCAATGTAAATATAGGTGAAGCACACGTAGGAACTCCATTAATCTGTGCCGCTAAGAACGGGCATTTGGAAACTGTCCAATTTTTAATTTTGAAAGGAGCTGCTCTTGACAAAAGTGTAGCGCATGTAGGAACACCTCTGATTGTTGCAACCAAAAACGGACACTCAGGAGTTGTTACCTATTTAAGTTCGAAAGGAGCAGACATGGATAATGAGGTCGCTCACGTTGGAACACCTTTGCTAGTCGCAGCCAAGCATGGGGAAATAAAGATGGTAAAAGAATTGATTTCCCAGGGCGCTGATGTTGACAAGGGAGTCGCACATGTCGGTACTCCCCTGATTGTTGCAGCTAAAAATGGAGAAGTGAAAGTCGTCAAATACTTAATATCAAAGGGAGCAGATATCAATAAAGGTATTGCTCATGTCGGTACTCCTTTAATTATCGCGGCACAAGATGGACAAATAGAGATCGTTAAATTACTAATTAAAAGCGGAGCTAATTTGGACAAAGAGGTGGCACATGTCGGTACTCCATTAATCCGTGCAGCCCAGGATGGTCAGCTGAAAGTTGTACAATACCTTATTGATAAAGGCGCGAACATTGACCAAGAAGTGGCTCATGTGGGTACGCCTCTTATTGGTGCAGCGCAAGATGGAGAGTTGGAAGTCGTTAAATTATTGGTTGCCAAAGGAGCCAATGTCAATAAATATGTACAACATGTAGGTTCTCCCTTATCGGAAGCGCTGGAAAATAGTGAAAAGAATATTGCTAAATACCTTCAATCTAAAGGAGCTGAACAGCAATAACAAAGGAATTACATATAGTATGTCAATCAGCCCTCCACAAAAAAACAAAAGCCGCCAGCAGATAAATCTACTGGCGGCTCTTTTATAGTTGATCGATCAAAGATCGATTTCATTCATTAAATCTCTGAACCCAATTCTTCTACCTCTTCCAGTTGTTCCATTCTCGTTCTATTTGCTTCGTACACTTCTCTGTGACTGACAAACAAACGATCATACTTTCTGGCACCGGTACCGGCAGGGATTCGTTTTCCAACAATTACGTTCTCCTTCAAACCAAGTAAGAAGTCTTGTTTCGCTGCAATTGCGGCAGAACTCAATACCTTAGTCGTTTCCTGGAACGATGCTGCTGAAATCCAACTACTCGTACCCAAAGAAGATCGAGTAATACCTTGAAGTATCGGCTTAGAAGTTGCAGGAACCGCATCACGGTAAACAACTGGCTTCTTATCATTACGCTTGAGGAAAGAATTTTCTTCTCTCAACTGACGTAAAGTAACCAACTGTCCTGGCTTCAACTTCGCAGAGTCACCTGGATCTTCAATAAACTTCTTATCAAATATCCAGTTGTTCTGCTCTAAGAAGTCATACTTCTCAGCTGCTTCTCCTTCAAGGAAGGTTGTATCACCTGCATCTTCAATCTGAACTCTTCGCATCATCTGACGAACGATAACCTCAATGTGCTTATCGTTGATATTGATACCCTGAGAACGATATACTTCCTGTACTCCGTTTACTAAGTAGTACTGTACTGCAAATGGTCCTTTGATATTCAAAATATCTCTAGGCGCAATGGCTCCATCAGAAAGTGGCAAACCGGCACGAACAAAGTCACCCTGCTGTACAAGAATGTGCTTAGATAAACCGATTAGATATTTTCTAATCTGTCCAGTCTTCTCATCTGTAACAAAGACTTCACGGTTACCACGCTTGATCTTACCGAATGATACTACACCATCAATTTCTGCAGGCGTCGCAGGGTTAGAAGTATTACGTGCTTCGAAAAGCTCTGTTACTCTAGGAAGACCACCCGTAATATCCTGAATCTTACCAAGAGATCGTGGAATCTTCGCTATGCTCTGTCCGGATTGAATCTTTGCTCCATCATCAATGGAAATATAAGAACCTACCGGAAGATTATAACTGATCAATTCATCACCATCAGGATTTACAATCTTAATAGAAGGAATCATACGCTTATTCTTACTCTCGATAATTACTTTCTCTGCATATCCAGTCTGATCATCTTTCTCTACACGGAAAGTTTGACCTTCTTGTACAGCTTCGAACTGAGCAATACCAGCGTGTTCCGAAACGATGACCGCGTTAAACGGATCCCATTCACAGACAACATCTCCTTTCTTCACCTTCGCTTTGTTCTTTACATTCAACGTTGCTCCGTAAGGAATGTGCGTTGAAGACAATATTTTGTTGTTATTTTCTGCGTCCAGGATTCTAATTTCACCTGCACGAGATAATACAATCTGAATATTTTTTCCTTTATCATCTACAGATGGAGTCGTTCGGATACCATCAAATTCAATCACACCATTCGATTTGGTAACGAACTGGTTTTCTTGCTTGCTTACTGATGCGATACCCCCAACGTGGAAGGTACGTAAGGTAAGCTGCGTACCCGGTTCTCCAATCGACTGTGCCGCGATGATACCCACTGCATCTCCCTGTTCTGCTATTCGACCAGAAGCAAGGTTCTTACCATAACATTTCGTACATACTCCACGCTTGGTTTCACAGGTCAATACAGATCGGATAGTTACAGCTTCTACCTCTACACTCTCGATATATTTCGCTTGTGTTTCACTGATGTATTCACCAGAAGCAAGGATAACCTCATCAGTTTCTGGGTGTAGAATATCATGCAATGTAAAACGTCCTTTAATTCTATCTGCAAGGTTTTGGATGACCTTATCATTATCCTTCAATGAAGTAGTTTCAATACCTCTTAAAGTATCACAATCTTCATCGATGATTACAACATCCTGAGATACATCTACCAAACGACGAGTCAAGTAACCCGCATCCGCCGTCTTCAATGCTGTATCGGCCAAACCTTTACGCGCACCGTGAGTAGAGATAAAATACTCAAGTACTGACAAACCTTCCAAGAAGTTAGAAAGAATTGGATTCTCGATAATCGCACCTCCCGTATCACCCGATTTTCTCGGTTTTGCCATCAGTCCACGAAGTCCACAAAGCTGCTTAATCTGTTGTTTAGATCCACGTGCTCCGGAATCCAACATCATATATACAGAGTTAAATCCTTGCTTGTGTGCTGCTAACTCTTTCATCAAACCATCTGTAATGCGATTATCCGCAAAAGTCCACTTATCAATGATCTGATTGTAACGCTCGTTGTTCGTGATCAATCCCATGTTGTAGTTGTCCCACACTTCATCAACTTCTGCCTGAGCAGCGTTTAGTGTAGATTCTCTCATCGTTGGGTTAATCAAATCTCCAAGGTTGAAAGACAGACCTCCTTTGAACGACCAATAGAAACCAAGCTCCTTGATCTTGTCCAACATAGTCGCAACTACGTTGAAGTTGGTCATATCAAGAATGTCACTAATAACTTTCTTAAGATTCTTCTTAGTCAACAATTCATTTACATAAGGTACTGTCTTAGGTACTGCACCATTGAAAATGATACGACCTACCGTAGTGTCAATTCGCTTAGTTACAGGCGTTCCATCTAATTCAACAGTGTTTACACGTACTTTTATAGCAGCGTGCAAATCAACTTGACCTTCGTTGTAAGCAATATTCACTTCCTCAGGAGAGTAGAAAATACTACCCTCTCCTTTAACCGCTCTCTCTTTAGAGTGCTTTCTTTCTTTTGTTAAATAGTACAGCCCCAATACCATATCCTGAGAAGGAAGAGTAATCGGTGAACCATCCTGTGGATTCAACATATTGTGTGCTGCCAACATCAACACCTGTGCTTCAAGGATGGCTGCATGGCTCAATGGTACGTGTACCGCCATTTGATCACCATCAAAATCCGCATTAAAGGCACCACAAACTAATGGGTGTAACTGTATTGCTTTTCCTTCAATAAGTACTGGTTGGAATGCCTGAATTGACAAACGGTGAAGCGTAGGAGCTCGGTTAAGCATAACCGGGTGTCCCTTCAGAATGTTCTCTAGAATTTCCCAGATAACAGGGTCTTTACGATCTACCAATTTCTTAGCAGACTTCACTGTTTTTACAATACCACGCTCTATCAACTTTCGGATAACGAAAGGCTTAAACAACTCAGAAGCCATTCCTTTAGGAATACCACATTCGTGTAACCTCAAAGTTGGTCCTACAACGATCACTGAACGACCGGAGTAATCCACACGTTTACCCAAAAGGTTCTGACGGAAACGTCCTTGCTTACCTTTCAGAATATCACTCAATGATTTTAACGCACGCCCACCCTCTGCTTTTACTGCATTTGATTTACGAGAGTTGTCAAACAAAGAGTCAACAGCTTCCTGTAGCATTCTCTTCTCATTTCGAAGAATTACTTCAGGAGCTTTTATTTCTAATAATCTTTTCAGACGATTGTTACGGATGATTACACGACGGTATAAATCGTTCAAATCCGAAGAAGCAAATCGACCACCATCCAATGGTACCAAAGGACGTAATTCCGGCGGTACAACTGGTAGGTATTGAATCACTGCCCATTCCGGACGATTATCCATACGTGTTTGTCCATCACGGAAAGATTCAACAACACGTAGACGCTTCAATGCTTCTGACTTACGTTGCTGAGAGGTTTCGTTAGCTGCCTGGTGACGCAATTGATAAGAGAGTTCATCCAATTTCAAACGCATCAACATAACACGAACCGCATCGGCTCCCATCATGGCGATAAACTTGTTTGGATCATCATCTTCCAACTGCTGGTTTTCTTTAGGCAGTGAGTCGAGGTGCTCCAGATAATCTTCCTCTGTTAACAGATCAAGATTATCAACAGTACCATCCATTGCTCCTGCATTGATTACAACATAACGCTCGTAATAAACGATAGCTTCCAATTTCTTGGAAGACAAACCGAGCAGGTAACCAATCTTGTTAGGAAGAGATTTGAAGAACCAAATGTGAACGACAGGCACTACCAATTTGATGTGTCCCATACGCTCTCGTCGTACTTTCTTCTCTGTTACCTCTACTCCACAACGATCACAAACGATTCCTTTATATCGAATTCTTTTATACTTACCACAGTAACATTCGTAATCCTTTACAGGTCCGAATATACGTTCACAGAACAAACCATCTCTTTCTGGTTTATAAGACCGATAGTTAATGGTTTCCGGTTTTAAAACTTCTCCAAAAGAACGCTCCAGGATATCATCCGGGGAGGACAGGCTGATTGTTATACAATCAAAATGCTTTTGCTGAGGGAGTGTTTTTTGATTATTTTTAAAAGACATATGTTATTACATTTAAAAATGTCAACAATTGATTGGGTTGGTATGGCCGCATCACTTTCGTAAAAAAACGATGCGGCATACTTACTTTATCTTTAAGATTAGAGCGTACTAATCAAACTTTATATCAAGGGCCAAACCACGAAGTTCGTGTACTAATACATTGAATGACTCCGGAATGTTTGGCTCTGGCAAATTGTCTCCTTTGACAATTGCTTCATAAGCTTTCGCACGTCCAAGAATATCATCCGACTTAATAGTCAACAACTCCTGTAGGATATTAGATGCACCGAATGCCTCTAGTGCCCATACCTCCATCTCACCAAAACGCTGACCACCAAACTGTGCTTTACCACCTAATGGTTGCTGCGTAATCAATGAGTACGGTCCGATGGAACGAGAGTGCATCTTGTCATCTACCATGTGTGATAGTTTCAACATGTAAATCACCCCTACCGTTGCTTCCTGATGGAAACGATCTCCGGTTTCACCATCGTACAAGTAGGCTTGTCCTAAACTAGGTAACTCTGCTCTTTGAATGTACGCCTCAATCTCATCGGCTT
The DNA here is from genome assembly GCA_047626155.1 of Saprospiraceae bacterium. Classification (GTDB taxonomy): domain Bacteria; phylum Bacteroidota; class Bacteroidia; order Chitinophagales; family Saprospiraceae; genus CALGLS01. The sequence continues at coordinate 9,697 of JBLHRR010000042.1, forward strand.
TCGCCCCATCAAAGATTGGTGTACCGAACTTCATTCCTAATTTTTCACCTGCCCAACCTAATACCGTTTCGAAAATCTGTCCCAGGTTCATACGCGATGGTACCCCCAATGGATTAAGTACGATATCTACTGGTGTTCCGTCTTCAAGGAAAGGCATATCTTCCTGACGTACGATACGAGATACAATCCCCTTGTTACCGTGACGTCCTGCAAGCTTATCCCCTACTTTCAACTTACGCTTCTTAGCGAGGTAAACTTTAGCTAACTTCAATACACCTGCTGGCAACTCATCACCAATACTAATGTTGAATTTCTCACGCTTGTAACGACCGATTTCTTCGTTGAGTTTGATGCTGTAGTTGTGTAACAAACGAGCTATCAACGAATTAATAGCGGTATCATCAGTCCAGTTACTATAATCAACCGTGCTGAAATCAAGCTTCTTAAGTATCACTGGAGAGAATTTGGTTCCTTTAGAAATCAACTCCTCGTTGTAGATACTTTTCACACCTTGAGATACCTTACCTTTTATCAGGTGAAATAATTTATCAATAAGAATGGTCTTCAATTCATTTACAGCAATAGCGTGCTGATCGTCTTGCTTCATCAACAAGTCTTTCTCCTGCGCTTTTTGCTGCTTATCTTTTTTCGCTCTGGCAAACAACTGCTTGTTGATGATCACCCCTTTCGTTGATGGAGGCGCTTTCATAGAAGCATCTTTTACGTCACCCGCTTTATCTCCGAAGATCGCTCTCAATAACTTCTCTTCCGGTGTTGGATCGGATTCCCCTTTCGGAGTAATCTTTCCAATTAGGATATCACCTTCTTTAATCCATGCTCCAACTCTGATGATTCCGTTTTCGTCAAGATCTTTAGTCGCCTCTTCACTCACGTTTGGAATATCATTCGTCAATTCTTCTTCTCCAAGTTTCGTATCTCGAACATCCAGTTCAAAGTGCTCGATGTGAAGAGAAGTGAAAACATCCTCCCGAACAACTCTTTCAGAAAGTACGATCGCATCCTCAAAGTTGTATCCTTTCCATGGCATAAAGGCCACTTTCAGGTTTTGACCTAGTGCTAATTCTCCTTTCTGTGTAGCATAACCATCACAAAGAATAGACATCTTAGAAACACGGTCACCTTTACGCACAATTGGCTTCAGGTTAATACAAGTACCTTGATTGGTACGAACGAATTTAGTCAATCGGTAAGTCTTCTTATTGTCTTCGAAAGAAACCAACTGATCTTCTTCTGTTCTATCGTATCGGATAACAATTTCGTTTGCATCTACATATTCAACAACACCATCTCCCTCTGCGTTGATCAACATACGAGAATCTTCCGCTACTTTCGCTTCCAAGCCAGTTCCAACGATTGGAGAAGTAGGCTTAATCAAAGGTACGGCCTGACGCTGCATGTTGGATCCCATCAAGGCACGGTTGGCATCATCATTTTCTAAGAAAGGAATCAATGAAGCAGAAACCCCAACAATCTGGTTAGGTGCTACATCCATGTATTCAATTTCTTCCGGTTGTAACACCGGGAAATCACCATGCTCTCTACACTTTACACGATCAGAAAGGAATGCTCCTTTTTCATCAAGTAGTGCATTGGCCTGTGCAATCTTTTTATAATCTTCTCCTTCAGCAGAAAGGTATAAAGCTTCGGTCTTCATTTCCACCTTACCGTTCTTAACGATACGGTATGGTGTTTCCAAGAAGCCCATTTTATTAATCTTCGCGTGTACACAAAGCGTAGAGATCAAACCAATGTTTGGTCCCTCCGGTGTCTCAATCGTACAAAGACGACCGTAGTGAGAGTAGTGAACATCACGCACCTCAAAACCTGCACGCTCTCTAGAAAGTCCCCCTGGTCCTAGTGCAGAAATACGACGCTTGTGGGTGATTTCTGAAAGAGGGTTCGTTTGATCTAAGTACTGAGACAACTGACTGGTTCCGAAGAAAGAGTTAATTACAGAAGAAAGTGTCCTGGCATTAATCAAATCAATTGGCGTAAAGACTTCATTGTCTCTTACATTCATACGCTCACGAATAGTACGTGCCATACGAGCCAAACCAACACCAAACTGTGCGTACAACTGTTCTCCAACAGAACGTACACGTCTATTACTTAAATGGTCAATATCATCAATCTCCGCTTTCTGATTCATCAAACTCACGAGGTAAGTTACGATAAGGATGATGTCTTCTTTGGTTAGTACCAAAACGTCCATCGCTATATCGTGCTTCAGTTTACGATTGATCTTGTATCGTCCAACTTCTCCAAGATTGTATCTCTTGTCTGAGAAGAATAATTTATCAATAATACCACGAGCTGTTTCTTCATCCGGTGGATCAGTACCTCTCAATTGCTTGTAGATATACTGTACGGCTTCCATTTCAGAACTCGATGGATCTTTTTGAAGCGTATTGTAAATGATAGAGTAATCTTCGTCAATATCTTCACGCTGAAGAATAACCGTGTCGGTTTCTGCAGCTACGATTTGTTCGATGTTCTCTTCATTTAACTCAACATCACGTTCCAAAATAATTTCGTTACGCTCGATGGTTACCACCTCTCCTGTATCTTCATCTACAAAATCCTCTGTCCATTTACGAAGTACACGTGCGGCAAGCTTACGACCGATTGCTTTAGAGAGCTCTTTTTGCTTGGCTGGAATTTCTTCAGCTAAGCCAAACAAGTTCAAGATCGCTTTATCGGAGTCGAAACCGATGGCACGTAACAGTGTTGTTACCGGGAATTTCTTTTTACGATCGATGTACGCATACATCACCGTGTTGATATCGGTAGCAAATTCCATCCAGGCTCCTTTAAAAGGAATAACTCTGGCGGAGTATATTTTTGTCCCGTTAGGGTGGAAGTTTTGTCCAAAGAATACTCCAGGAGAACGGTGCAACTGAGAAACGATTACACGCTCTCCTCCGTTGACTACGAATGTTCCTTTAGGAGTCATGTAAGGAATGTTTCCTAAGAATACATCCTGTACAATCGTTTCGAAATCCACGTGTTCCTCATCGTTACAAGACAAACGAAGTTTTGCCTTAAGTGGAACACTATAGGTTAACCCACGTTGCATACATTCTTCAATGGTGTATCGAGGAGGGTCTACAAAGTAATCCAGGAATTCGAGCACGAAAATGTTTCGAGCATCGGTGATTGGAAAGTTTTCCTGAAAAACTCGATAAAGACCTTCTATCGTTCTATTCTCAGGAGTGGTTTCTAGTTGGAAAAACTCCTGGAATGATTTTAGTTGAATCTCGAGAAGGTCAGGGTAGGCAGCGCCCAGTTTTATCTTACCAAAACTGATTCGTTTTGATGCTGCACTGTTTGAATTGTTAGATGCCATTTCAGTATAGTTTAGTTTTTTCTCCGGAAGTTTAGTAAGGCCGAAAATTTTGAAAGCTTAGGATGTCAGCTTTCATGTTTGGCTATCGTCTAAGTCGTTGAAAATCTATATAATTTACGACAACAGGCCTAGCCAATTCTAAGAATTGACTAAGCCTCTATCGTAATTCAGTATAAGAACAAAAGTTGCGTCATAAAGAGCTAAGGTGAATGAAGAGTGAATTGTTTAAATGTGTGCCTAATGGCAAACATTTATTTCAATTCAACTTCTGCACCTGCGCCTTCTAAGTCAGCTTTGATCTTTTCAGCTTCGTCTTTAGGAACTCCTTCTTTGATAACACCAGGAGCGCCATCAACAAGTTCTTTAGCTTCTTTCAAGCCTAAACCTAGTAAAGTCTTAACAGCCTTTACTATTTGTAGCTTACTTGCGCCAGCTGAGTTCAATACTACATCGAATTCAGTCTTTTCAGCAGCAACTTCTGCAGCTGGTCCTGCAGCTACAGCTACAGCAGCAGCTGCAGGTTCGATACCGTATTCGTCTTTTAATATAGTTGCTAACTCGCTAACGTCTTTTACTGAAAGGTTTACGAGTTGTTCTGCGAAATCTTTTAAATCTGCCATGTGAACAGTTGTTTTTTTAATTTGCGATTAATAATAAATTATATCGTGCGCGTTGTCTTGGAAGCCGTACTAATATTTGAGTTGAAATAATTCAGGATTAACTCCTTAATTACTCTCCTCTCTTTCTTCTAATGATTTCAGCAAGCCAGATAAGATGTTTCCACCAGACTGTAGCGCGCTAATTACATTCTTTGCAGGAGACTGCAGCAAGGAGATAATTTCTCCAATCAAATCTTCTTTAGACTTGAGGCTAGCAAGTTCCTTCAATTTATCATCGCCGAAGAAAACATCTGCGTCGATGTAAGCTGCTTTGAGGACAGGTCTTTCACCATCTTTTCCTCTAAATTCCTCCAGGATTTTCCCTGGGAGGTTTGCTGTTTCTGAGAACATGATCGCTGTATTACCTTTGAAGGCATCATAGATCGGTGCATAACCTTTGTCTTCAGTCTGTGCTTCGAGTGCTTTAATCGCCAGTGTATTTTTCACCACTTTGATTTGAACATCTTTTTCGAAACACAATCTTCTGAGGTTAGAGATTTGTTCAACGGTCATACTTGAAGAATCTGTTAAGTAAAAGAACGGGCTAGTGCTAAACTGTTCCTTCAATTCCTCAATGGCTGTCGCTTTTTCTGCTCTGGTCATTGTTTAATTTTTTTATCGATTACTTAATAGATTTTACGTCAATCTTTATTCCTGGACTCATTGTACTTGCTACAACAACAGACTTCATGTAAATACCTTTTACAGTAGAAGGCTTCATCTTGATGAGCGTTCCCATTAGTTCGTTTACATTATCTGTCAACTTGTCAGCAGTAAATGAAACTCGACCAATAGAAGAGTGAATGATTCCTGTTTTATCAACACGGAAAGATATTTTACCACCCTTTACATCTGCTACAGCAGCACCAACATTAGGCGTTACTGTACCTGTTTTAGGGTTAGGCATCAAACCACGAGGACCAAGTGTACGACCGATTCGACCTACCTGAGCCATTACGTTAGGTGTTGCAATAACAACATCTATGTCTGTCCAGCCACCAGCTACTTTGTCGATATATTCCTTAAGGCCGACATAATCAGCACCTGCAGCTTTCGCTTCTTCTTCTTTATCAGGTGTACAGAAAACGAGTACTTTTTTGGTTTTACCCGTACCGTGAGGAAGGTTTACCGTTCCACGCAAAGCTTGATCTGCTTTTCTAGGGTCAACGCCCAAACGGACGTGAACGTCTACAGAAGCATCGAACTTAGTAGCTGTATTTGTTTCTTTTACAAGAGCCATGGCTTCTTGCATAGTGTACAGCTTGTCCGGGTCAACTTTGGCGTTAGCGGCTTTTCTTGCTTTTGAAAGCTTTGCCATTTTTTAATATTTATTAGGTTAATAACGTTTCGATCCCGAATACCGGGAAGGGTCGAAACTCCCTTGGATGATAATGCCCATTGGCACTATCCTTTTCTTTGATTGTCGTAATTTAAGCATCCCAAGGAGCCGTATCCGAAACGGTCAGCCCCATAGATCGTGCTGTCCCTGCTACCATCTTCATTCCTGATTCTACAGTGAAGGCGTTAAGGTCAGACATCTTATTTTCAGCGATAACTCTGATTTGAGCCCAAGTTACGGAACCCACTTTTTGACGATTGGATTCAGGAGACCCTTTTTTAAGGTTCGCTGCTTCCATCAATTGCGTTGCAGCAGGTACTGTCTTGATAACAAAACTAAAAGATTTGTCAGTATAAACAGTAATTACTACTGGACAAAGCTGCCCGCGCCGGTCTTCTGTAGATGCGTTAAAACGCTTACAGAATTCCATAATATTTACTCCCTTGGCACCAAGAGCTGGACCAACAGGAGGAGACGGATTCGCAGAACCTCCCCTAACTTGTAGTTTGATAAAACCACCTATTTCTTTTGCCATTATTCTTTCTTTTTAAATGTATAAGAGTACTTAACAAAAAACGTCCAGTTTTAGGGAAGCATTCAGCATAGATCTGAAAACTAAAACTGAAAATATATCTTAAAATTAATTTAAGCTTGTTTCTCTACTTGCATAAAGTTCAACTCTACTTCTGTACCTCGACCAAAGATCTTAACGATAACTTTGAGCTTCTTCTTCTCCTCGTTGACTTCCTGAATATCTCCTACGAACTCGTTGAATGGTCCGTCTATAATCTTCACGGTTTCTCCTACGATATACGGTTCCATCATTGCTTCTCCAACTTCCTGCGAATCATCTACGATACCAAGCATTCTGTTGGCTTCTGACTGTTGCATTGGTACAGGGTTTTCCCGACCAAGAAAGTGGATCACGTTTGGTAAATTAGCGATAGCTATAGCCACCTCACCGGTTAATTTTTCTGGGATTGCCTGAACTAGGATATAGCCAGGTAATATATTTCTTTCTAGAATGACTTTCTTCCCATTTCTGATTTTGTATACCTTTTCAGAAGGTACTAAAATCTGGGTTACGAATTCATTCCAGTTAGAACGATCAATTTCGAATTCGATACGTTCCTTTATTTTACGTTCTTTTCCAGAGATTACTCGGAGAGAAAACCATCTTCTTGGATCGTATACTTCCTCTTCCTCCTCTTCTTGGTGTTCCTCTTCAGCTACAACTTCAGGAGTAGATGTTGGTTCAACATCTTTAGTCTCTGCTTCTGGCTCAACGACTACCGCATCGTCAGTTTCCTTAACTAAAGCATCCCATGCATCGTCGTCATTAGTGGCATCAGAACTGTCTTGTTCAGTCGCTTCTAATTCTTCTGCCCCAGAGGTCTGTTTAGAAATTTCTGAATTTTCCAATTCAGTGTTTTCTTCTTCAGTTGGTTGGTTATCTTCAGTCATCGGTAGTAAGTGTTTAGCTCAGAAAAAAGTGATGTCTGTGGTTGTTTAATTGTAAATGAAAGAAGTAATCTGTCTGGAGATTACATCCATTACGAATACAGCCGCTGCAAAAATTAGCGAGGCAATCAAAACTAAAGTAGTACTACTTTGTAATTCTGCCCATGTAGGCCAAGTTACTTTGTTGATCAATTCGTAATAACTTTCTTTAATGTATAATGTTAACTTTTCCATAATTTCTATTAAAAAAGATGATTACAATCACATATGATTCACACATATTCAGTTTGCACGGGCACAAGGATTCGAACCCTGATCAAAGGTTTTGGAGACCTCTATTCTACCATTGAACTATGCCCGTAGAGTTAGTCAAAAACTAACGATCTCTTAGAAGCGAATAAGCCCCGCGAAAGGCGGGGCGAAGTTATAATAAGTGCCCACTTAAAAAGTGGGCACTTATTTCTTCAAGACATTTTCATTAACATACGTTAATAAAGCCGCCCTATTGTTATCGGTATTATGCGAGGATTTCAGTTACCTGACCTGCACCAACTGTACGTCCACCTTCACGAATCGCAAAACGAAGACCTTTTTCCATTGCAATAGTACTGATGAGCTTAACTTCCAGTGAAACATTATCACCAGGCATTACCATTTCAACGCCTTCTGGTAATTGACAATCACCAGTTACATCAGTGGTACGGAAGTAGAACTGAGGACGGTATCCGTTGAAAAATGGTGTGTGACGACCACCTTCATCTTTTGACAAAACGTATACCTCACATTTGAAATGTTTGTGTGGCTTAACTGTACCAGGAGCACAGATAACCATACCACGCTTAATCATTTCTTTATCGATACCACGAAGTAAGATACCAGCGTTATCACCAGCCTCTCCACGAGTCAAAATTTTACGGAACATTTCCACCCCTGTTACTACAGAAGTCAAAGGCTTTTCACCTTCAGGTAACATACCTACGATTTCAACAGAGTCAGATGTGTTAATTACACCACGCTCGATACGTCCTGTAGCAACAGTACCACGACCTGTGATAGAGAATACATCCTCAATAGGCATCAAGAAAGGCTTATCAATCAAACGCACAGGTTCCTTAATGTCCGCATCTACAGCAGCCATCAAAGCCTTAATTTGCTTCTGAGCATCTTCATCGTCTTCCAATGCTTTCAATGCAGAACCTGCAATAATAGAAGCATTGTCTCCGTCAAACTCATATTGATCTAAAAGTTCACGAACTTCCATCTCAACCAATTCCAACATTTCTTCATCATCAACAAGGTCAACCTTGTTCATGAAAACTACAATACCAGGTACACCTACCTGACGCGCAAGAAGAATGTGCTCACGAGTTTGAGGCATTGGGCCGTCAGTAGCAGCAACAACTAAAATAGCTCCGTCCATCTGAGCCGCACCCGTAACCATGTTTTTTACATAATCCGCGTGACCAGGACAGTCAACGTGAGCGTAATGACGGTTCTCCGTTTCATATTCAACGTGAGCCGTGTTAATTGTAATACCTCTTTCTTTCTCCTCAGGAGCAGCATCGATAGATGCATAATCCATTTTGGCAGCCAAACCATCCTTAGATAGTACGTATGTAATCGCAGCAGTTAAAGTTGTCTTACCGTGATCTACGTGGCCGATCGTCCCAATATTGAGGTGAGGTTTATTTCTTTCAAATGTTTCCTTAGCCATGGCTTAAAGATTTTAGAGAATGATGAATGAAATTGATTAGATTAAATAAATTCGATTAAAATTTGAGCCGATGGGGAGATTTGAACTCCCGACCCCTTCCTTACCATGGAAGTGCTCTACCCCTGAGCTACATCGGCTTGACATTGAAGTTTATAAAAAACTATTAAGCCAATGATGAAAGGGTTTACAGATTTTTCGGAACGAATCCTATATATTTTTTTCTAAACACTGGCATTGTACTTAAAACTAAGTATCCGATCAATGATAGTCAGAAAAAAATGGAGCGGGTGATGAGACTCGAACCCACGACCCTCAGCTTGGAAGGCTGATGCTCTACCAACTGAGCTACACCCGCAATTTGTCCATTTTACAAAAAATGCTATTGGACAGTGTTTACTTTTACTAAAGTAAAAATAAACGCAGTGGGGGTGGTAGGAATCGAACCTACTCAGCCGAAGCACTGGATTTACAGTCCAGCCCGCCTCTCCAACTGCGGCGCACCCCCTTAATCTGTAAAGCAATAATCGCTTAAATACAGTAAGAGGAGTACTTTAAAAACAAAATAGAGCCGATGGAGGGATTCGAACCCCCGACCCGCTGATTACAAATCAGCTGCTCTGGCCAACTGAGCTACATCGGCTTTTAAAAGTATTCTCTTACAGTATTTTGGTCTAAGCCTAATAATTACTGCCGCTTTATTTTCAAATCCAGAACAAAATATATTTTTGTTTGGTAGGCTATATTTTTGAACTGACAAAAGTATTACGCACTTTTCACATACTCTGTTTCAATTATCCGTTCAAAATGCCATTGATGAGATCATTTTCTCCAAAGCGAATGCAAAGATATGATTATTTAGATAAAAAGGGGAAATATTTTTTCTCTTTTTTTCAAGAATTTCAACTAAACAGAAAATCACCCTAAAAACACCTCATTATTAGCCATTTTTGCATAAAAAAACGGCGATGTATCTCGTTACATCGCCGTTTTTTTATTTATTTTCGGATCATTTCTCTAAAATTGATAGTGAGAAGTGCCCAATAATTTTAAGATTTCATTCGGTCTTTATATTTTATAATTTGACGTCTGAGGCTAGATGTTGCCCGATCAACTGAAAACTCAAAAGTTTTAGCTTGCTCTTTGACAACCAGCACTGCGCCGGGTAAATTTACTTTGATTTCGGCAATTTTATCTTTGATCTTGCCGGAGTTCTCCAATTTTAGTGAGACTTCTGTTCTAATCACGTTATCAAAAAGGTTATCAATCTTGCTAAGTTTCTTTTCGATAAAGGCTACTAGTTTTGCATCTGCTGAAAAATGCACTGCATTAATATGAACTTTCATAAAATGGTCGTTTTTTTTAGGAGTTAATAAATATGGTTTCTCTAAGTACTACTCGAGGATTAAGTCTCTGTAATCCTATTTTACTCTCGTTTCTACATAGGCATTTGATTTAGGTCGCTAATAAATGTTGATTTATAAAGCTCTTTTGCGGAATTACGATTTCGCGCTAGGATGAGCCTGTTCGTACACTTTTTTCAATTTTTCAATGGAATTATGGGTATACACTTGTGTGGCAGCCAAACTAGAGTGCCCCAGCAACTCTTTAATAGCGTTCAAATCCGCGCCATTATCTGATAAATGGGTCGCAAAGGTATGTCGCATTACATGAGGGCTTCGTTGTTCCAAAGTCGTCACCGCAGACAAATACCTTTTAACTAGGTTGTAAACCAATTTAGGATAAAGCACCTTTCCCTTAGAGGTTAGAAACAAAGAAGAAGGAACTGGAAAGTATTCCTCTTTGGCTTTTAGGTATCCCTTTAGGACCTTTTCCACTTTTCGGCTCATTGGTATAAGACGTTCCTTATTTCCCTTTCCTTTGACTTTTAAAAGGCCACTCTCAAAAGAAATGTCTCTTACTTTCAGACCAATCAACTCAGAGCTTCGCATCCCAGTGGCATACAGTAACTCCATAATTGCTTCATTCCGAGCGCCATCATAGGCTTCACCAAAGTCAATCTGATCAAACAATTGATTTATTTGATCTTTATTTACAAATACAGGTAATCGCTTACCACTTTTAGGAGCTATAATTTTAGCCATTGGATTGAATTCCAACTGGCCTCTTTTCTTTAGGAATTTCAAGAAAGTCTTAAGGGAGGATAATTTTCGATTTATAGAGCGGGTGCTGATCCCCTCTTGCATTAATTGTACCATCCAAGAGCGAATATGCTGTGGAGTCACCTCTTTTGCTTCAGAAACTTCGTATGTCTTGGAAATAAAACTTTTGAATTGCTCCAAATCACCCTTATAGGCTATTAGGGTGTGGGAAGAAAAACGCTTTTCAAACTCAAGATATTTAAGAAAAGTGGTTATAATCATTAATGCTGTTGTGTAGTTAGTATAGAGTCTTTCTGAAATCAACTCTCGCTAGTATTTAAAACTAAAAGTAGATTAACTTTATGAGAATAGCAAGTTGCCAGAGAGAAAAGAAATTACCGAAGGAGCAATCTTTTTATTTGCTAAACAAATCCTTTTCCCATTAAAAAACAATGCACACAAACATAATAAAAGAATTATATTTGCTTCCCTATCTCTTCTTTATATTAGCTCCAAAGAAGCCACCGCAGGCTGATTAAGCTCAAATGAAGAGGTGTATCAGAACGATTTTCAAAATTAATCTTATGAGTAAGGAAAGAAAAGACAAACACTTTTTGCATAAACCACAATATCAAGGGGGCCCTACTGCTTTAAAGCAATTTATATCTAGCAATATTCAATATCCGGAAGAAGCTATAAAGTCGGGTGTGGAAGGTAGTGTCAACCTCCGTTATGATATCAACCACAAAGGAGTAGTAACAAGCGCGAAAATTATTTCCGGTCTTGGGCATGGCTATGATGAGGAAGCCATTCGATTAGTAAAACTGTTGAAATTTCAGATAGCAAAAAACAGAGGTGTTCGTGCCACTTTCCATAAAACAATTACCATCCATTTCAGGAAAGCGAAACAGAAAAAAGCGGAGGTATCTCCTAGTCCAATAGTAACAAACATTCAGTACAACTATACTACGTCTAAGGATACCCGTAAAGATAAAATAGAAGAGGCTCCAAAGCAAAGAGCTTCTTCTGGGTATAGCTATAACATTAGTATAAAAAAATAAGTGCAGGCATCCTTCCCTATTGAGCGGTAGGCGTCTGAAGCTGATTTAAATACATTTGAATCGTATTTTTCAAACCGTAGTACAACGCATCGCAAACCAAAGCATGGCCTATAGAAACCTCAGCCAGTGGCACAACTTGTTCCCGATAGTAGCGCAAATTCTCTAAATTAAGATCGTGCCCCGCATTGACTCCTAAACCAAGTTCATCCGCTAGCTTTGCACAGCTGATATGGCTCATTACTGCCGCTTCCGGGGCTTGAAGGTAATCGTGCGCATATTTCCCTGTATAAAATTCAACTCGATCCGCTCCAACCTCCTTTGCTCCTTCTACCAGTTTTTCTTCAGTATCCAAAAATAAGGAAACCCGAATTCCAGCTGATTTCAATTGACCTACTATGTCTTTTAGGTGATCAGCATGCGTTATCGTATCCCAGCCTCCATCAGATGTTAAGGCATCTGGTGCATCTGGTACCAGCGTACATTGGTCAGGCTTATTTGCCAGAACCATTTCCATAAATCGAGGATTAGGACGCCCCTCAATATTGAACTCTGTTTGAACCACTTCCTTTAGCATCGGTATATCAGCATAGCGGATGTGGCGTTCATCAGGCCTGGGATGGACGGTTATGCCCTGAGCACCGAAAGATTCGATGTCTGTAGCTATCTGAGACAGATTTGGTAAATTACCTCCTCTGCCGTTACGAATTAGAGCTATTTTATTGATATTTACGCTTAATCGGGTCATAATATGTTTTTTTATAGATTTTTGAAATAATCTAAGGCTAGTGCCTGAGAATCTTTTAGTCAAAAAAAAAGTTTTGCACAAAGCTATGAAATTAGTAGAGTGATTTTGAGTAGGTTTGTTTTGATTTTAGAAGGGAGGGAGGAATTTTTAAGCCGTGACATTTTGTTTTTGCTTTTTTATAACTATTAGTCGTATCATCTTTTTCTTGAGAAATATGTTTTATGAGCAACAATATACTGGACTCTAACAACAATTCTTCTACACTTCCGGATGATCCTCGAGGCGATATGCCCTTGATTGTTTCGATGTTGTTTCTTTTTTTCACTGTAGCTGTTTCCGCGATGATTGGGTTGGGCTTGATTGCTCTACTCGGCTATCTTCTTGGATATGAGGTTTCAGAACTGGTTGGCCGAATTGGCGATAACAGTAGCGCTACAGATCGAAACTTCCTACGGTCAACGATACTGATCAACCATGTAACCATGTTTATCATCCCAGGAATTGTATTTGGAATTTATCTACATGGGAAATCCTGGTGGTCTTATTTCAATCTGAACATAAACCCAAAAGTAATCAATATCATCAGCGGCGTATTTTTATTGTTATTATCTATGCCACTTGTTCAATTTTTATTTTGGATAAATAAAAACTGGATACCTCTTCCAGAGTGGGCACGAAGCATGGAGGCAGAAACAGCAAATGCCATCAGCAGTTTACTACTAACTGATACTTCTTTTGAGTTTCTTTTCAATGTGCTCATTATTGCGGTGGTCCCCGCCATCGGTGAAGAACTGATTTTTAGGGGGATCATTCAGAAGCAATTTGAAAAGCACTTCAACAGTGCTATTGTTGCCATCTGGCTGGCCGCATTCATTTTCAGTGCCTTTCATTTTCAGTTTGAAGGCTTTTTACCACGCTTTGTACTCGGAGCATTATTGGGATATTTGTATTATTGGTCTGGCAATTTATGGGTTCCCATCATTGCTCATTTTATGAATAATTTTTTGCAAATACTGGCTCAATATCTTTTTCAAAATGAAATGTCTGACATCGATTTAGAATCTGTAGAAATGATTCCGATCTGGCAATGGCTACCTTCTTTGGTGCTTGTATTTACGGTAGCTCACTTTATACGAGCGTACAACAAGGACCTAAAACACAAAACAGATAACATTATAAATACAAAAGTATGAGTGGACTCCTTCAACGCGGCATAACCGCTGTTTTTTTCGTAATCGTAATGATCGGTGGCTTATTTGCAGGTCCCTACGCTTTTGTAGCTCTTTTTGGTTTAATCACTGCACTTTGTCTGTGGGAATATTTGAGCATGACGCTCGAAATGAAAGGAGGTCAAGCTAAAGACCAGTTCCGAAAAATAATCGCTTTGATTTTGGGCATGATTCCTTTTCTTAGCGTTGCCATTAGTAACTTGGAGTTGGTGGATGACTCACTGAATTTATTTCATATTCTCATCCTTGTCGTCTTCCCTACCCTGTTCCTTTTATTTATTTTCGAATTATTCAGCGCCTCTAAAACGCCCTTTGCGAACGTGGCTTATATTATATTGGGCATTGTATACATAGGAATTCCATTTGCGCTTTTAGTCCTTATTGCTTATCGAACGGGGTCTTTTAGCACTAACATAATACTCGGTATGCTTTTACTTACTTGGACAAATGATACGGGGGCTTATTTGGTGGGATCTCAAATTGGGAAAACGCCTTTACTTCCTCGAATTTCTCCTAAAAAGACATGGGAAGGATCCCTTGGAGGAGTTGCTGTTGGCTTACTTGTTGCCTATTTATTGAGTCTATTTTTTGAAGATTTGAATTTGATAGAATGGATAATTTTAGCTATAATTGTAGTAATCTTTGGTTCTATTGGTGATTTGATTGAATCTATGCTAAAGCGAAGTAGAGGGGTAAAAGACTCCGGAACTTTACTCCCGGGACATGGTGGTTTTCTGGATCGCTTCGATGCTTTTTACTTTCTCATACCATTTGCAGCTGCGTATTTACTTTGGAGTTAGTTAAACTTTTCAGAAAGTCCACCGGAGCGATAGAAGTATTTCGCAAGCGTAAAAAGATCATAACACCCTGACTATCAATTGAAATTATTTTCCCCCAGACCGCACTTTGTAATTTTTTTGGCCAACTTTGTCGAAAAAAAAGCGTTTTATTATTGGATTTTGAATTCTTTTGCGAGAATAATAGGCGCTAATTCGTACTTTTGTAGTTGCGCTTAGAATAAACTATATTATGATAATGAAGATACACAAGGAAGGATTAAATATTTTATTGGGTACTTTGGCCTTCTTAACGGCTGTCAACTTGCTCATATTCTGGCTCTGGCCAGCTGCTTTTATTGCCTCCGAAATCGTTTCTCTCATTCTATTTTTGGGAGTTGTTCAGTTTTTTAGAAACCCAAGAAGAGAGATTGTAATTTCAGATGACAATTTGGTGTATGCTCCTGCTGATGGAAAAATTGTGGTGATTGAAGAAACAGAAGAGAATGAATACTTTCAGGACAAACGAATTCAGGTTTCCATCTTTATGAGTCCGACCAATGTACACGTCAACAGAAATCCAATTGGAGGAACCATTAATTATTTTAAATACCACCCTGGTAAATACTTGGTTGCCTGGCACCCAAAATCTTCTTCAGAAAACGAACGTACGACTGTTGTTATAGACACTGGTGATACGGAAATCCTACTTCGTCAAATAGCAGGTTTAATGGCCAAGCGAATTGTCAATTATGTAGACGTTGGACAGGAAGTAATTCAGGGAAAAGACATGGGATTCATAAAGTTTGGTTCTCGTGTTGACTTGTATTTGCCTTTGGATGCAGAGATTATGATTAAGCCGGGGGAGAGGGTAAAAGGAAACAGAACAATTATTGCAAAATTACCGCAGCGGTAATTCTCGATTGAAGGATATAAAAAAGCCTCACTGATATTTCAGTAGGGCTTTTTTATATCCTTCAATCTTCTAAACAAAACCAATTAAACAACTGTTCTTCAACAACTTGCAACACCATTAAAACATTCCAAACTTGGAAGTTACTTTTTCATTGACAGCTACCGCACCAAGTATTATTTTAACTATCGCTCCCCATACAAAAGGATAAAAGCCATATTCCAAAGCCTTCCTCCAACCGTACAAATAAGTCAACCATAAGACGCCAGCTCCCACAATAATCATTGTCCCTATCAACATTGCTAACAATGTTTTTGCAGCTGAACTTCGCCAGCCAATATCAGCTAGCCAACCGACTACAAAAGCTGCGATGGCAAACCCAATCAAAAAACCAGCACTACCTTTCGTAAAGCTTTCCCAACCGCTTCCTCCATCCGCAAAAAAGGGCAGCCCTAGGCCGCCCAATATTAAATACAACAGTACACTTACCAATCCCCACTTTCGTCCCAAAAGCATCCCGGAGACTAAAACAGCAAAGGATTGTCCGCTAATTGGGATCTTGATTTCCTGCCAATCTAAATTAATGGTCAGTTGTGCAGATCCGGCAATAAAAGCCACAGCAATTAGCGGAGCAATCCATTGGGTGAAAATATTTTGGTTACTCTTTTCCAAGGCCTATTAATTTCTTGAAATTAACTTCATCTCTTGCCGCTTTCAGTTGCTTCATACTCACTCCCTTTCCTTCAATGTTCACCACAAATCGTTCATCAGCAAGCACTGCAAGGCTTCCGGATTGTCTATTGTCATTGTATTTTTCAAAAGCCTTATGGCCTTTGTATTCAGTCGACATTTCATAACCATCTTTGGTTTCTTTATCAATTTCCATCGTAGTCCAAGGCATCGATCCCATTACTGCTTTCCCTACCCCCCCAGTATCTATCAATTGAATTGTAATCTTTTCCTTTCTGCTACCATAACTCACCTCACAAGTAGATACTTTAAAACCGAACATCTTAGTTGTTGAACCTTCTCCTCTATCTATTTTTTCCATACCCGCAACACTTTCCGGCAAGAGTTCTTTCATTTCCCGAAAAGGAACAATCTTAACATCACTATCTGCATTTCCTTCAACAGCAGAAACAATTCCTTTCAGCGCGTCTTCTAATTTCTTAGAGCCTCCTTCGACTCCTTCAAATGCTTCTTCTATTGATTTATTGACTTCATCAGCAACTCTTTCCGCAGCAGTCGGTGGTGGCTCTTTTGGCTCTGTTCCACAAGCGTAGAAAAATAAAATGGTTAGTAATAGGGAAAAGGGCAGGAGTGATTTTTTCATTTATAATTGTTTTTATTAAAAAAAGATGCTACTAAAATAGCTAAATAAAAGCACTAAATTTCAGTCATTAGACTAAACTAGAAAAATTAACGACGAGTAAGTGAACTAAGTTAAATAGCATAAGCTAAGGCCCTTTCACCTAAGAAAACGACGGCTAAGCTTTTGCTTTGAAAGCCGAAATTGCATTTACTGTAAAGTCAGAAAGCACCAACTTCCCACTCATTCCAGCACGCTCACTCAGCAACTGATCCCAGTTTTCGGTTCCTTCCCAAAAGACTTTTTTCAACATAGACATCGCTTGTGGATTTGACTCAACGAGTTTTTGTAGTAATGCTGTTATAGCTTCATCCATTTTTTCAACATCTTCATAAACACCAGCATAAAGCCCTTTCTCTTTTGCCCATTCTGCAGAGCGCCATTCCGTGGCGTCAATAGCCAATTGGGACATCGCAGAAGTTCCAATCTTTCGCGCTACCGCCGGGCCGACTACGAAGGGACCAATACCTACGGCCAACTCACTCAGCTTTACAGAAGCAAACTTTGTTGCAAGGCAATAGTCTACGGCGGAAGCGACTCCTACGCCACCTCCTACTGCTTTTCCTTGCACACGACCAACGATCAGCTTCGGACATTTTCGACAGGCATTAATCACATTGGCAAAACCCATAAAAAACTTGTAGCCTACTTCTTCATTTTCTATCGAAGACAATTCATCAAAAGATGCACCTGCACAAAAGGTACGTTCACCTGCACTTTTAAGTAACAATACTTTCACATCGTCATCTTCTCCAGCCGCAGTAATCGCCCCAACCAGTTTTGCCAGCAAGTTACCCGGCAAAGAATTATGTGACGGGTGATAAAAAGTGATCGTTGCGATTCCGTTTTCAATTTGGGTTTCTACGGAACCTTGTTGTATTTTATCGTTCATTATCTATTTAATTTTTAATTACTCGCCATCCTTCAGCTTGTCCTTTAGCTTTTCAATCTCTCGTTCCTTTGCTTTCAGGTCCTGATCTAATTGAAAATTCTTTTTCTTCTGCTCCCAGTTATCAGACCAAGTTTCTTCCGAAATTTCTTTCTGCTTTTTATATTCTTTTACAAAAAGGTAAATAAAAGTAGCCGGAATTAAGAACAAAAGAATTCGGATTAGAATGCTCATAATTAATCTTGTTTAGAAAATTGACGTTCCGCCAATTATATTTTTTCACCGCAACGACGCAACGAGCGCAACGTTAACTTTTTTTCGCTCGAAAAAACGTAGCGCTCGCATCGCCGTCATGATAAGAATATCATTTAATTAAATGAGTTTACTTAGAAGTAGAAAATTACTTTGTTTGATCTACCTTCTTTACCATCGTCAATATCGTTGCAATAGCTACGGTCTCCCCTGTTTCATCATATACATCCACCAAAAACTTCACAATTCCTTTTGCGATATCTTCTTCCTCTCTTTTCTCTTGATCAATTTTTTCTTTTACGGTAAATTTAACTCCGATGGTAGCACCAGGATAAACTGGCTTAGTGAAGCGACAATCTTCAATACCATAGTTCAACAATACCGGTCCTTTTTTAGGATCAACAAATAAGCCTGCTGCTTTGGATAACACGAAGTAACCGTGGGCTACGCGTTGTTCGAAGATCGTTCCATCCAGTGAAGTCGCATCTACGTGCGCATAAAAATTATCACCACTGACATTGGCGAAATTTGAAATATCTGCTTCTGTAACGGTGTGCTTTGCGGTGAAAACTGTTTCTCCAATTTCCAACTCTTCAAAGTGCTTTCGGAAAACGTGTACTGGCTTCTCCGTCTGACGTGCCCCTACTTGGAAAACATTTGTAACCGCTGTTATCATACTCGGGTGCCCCTGTATTGCCGTTCGTTGCATGTAGTGTTTTACACCTCGCATTCCTCCCATCTCTTCACCCCCACCAGCTCTACCCGGCCCTCCGTGAACCAACATCGGCATTGGCGAACCGTGCCCTGTACTCTCTCCTGCGCATTCTCTATTCAAAACCAAAATACGTCCGTGATGCGAAGCCGCGCCAAGCACATACTCTCTCGCGATGTCTTCGTCATTGGTAGCGATTGAGCAGCAAAGAGAACCTTTCCCCATATTAGCTAATTCAATAGCGTCGTCAATATCTTTGTAAGGAATTATTGTAGAAACCGGTCCGAAGGCCTCAATCTCATGCACCTCTTTGTGTCGTCGGGGTTTTGGCTGAAACATCAAAACAGGAGATAAGAAAGCACCTTGTTTTTTATTTGCTCCAACGACTTCCCATCGGTTCGAATCGCCATAAACAATTTCTGCATTTTTAGATAACTCTTCGATTCTGGCTTTAACTTCGTCCACTTGAACTTTCCCTGCAAGTGCGCCCATTCGTACGCCTTCTACTTGTGGATCTCCAATGGTTGTTTTTTTAAGCTGAGCGCTTAACGCCAATTGGAAAGGTTCTACCAAATTTTCAGGAACCAATATTCTTCGGATTGCGGTACATTTCTGACCACACTTCGTTGTCATTTCTTTTCGAACTTCTTTTACAAATAAATCAAACTCAGGAGTTCCCGGTTTTGCATCTTCTCCGAGAACGGCACAGTTTAACGAATCTGCTTCCATATTGAAAGGAACGGATTCTTGAATGATTCTTGGATGTGCTTTTAGCATTTGCCCAGTGGTCGCAGAACCTGTGAAGGTTACGACATCCTGTGATTCTACATGGTCTAAAATCCCTCTACCTGATCCACAAATTAACTGCAAAGCACCTTTCGGTAAAATCTTCGATTTAATAATTTCTCGAACCACTGCTTCCGTCAAATAAGAAGTAATTGTTGCTGGCTTTACCACCGCTGGCATTCCCGCTAACAAATTAACCGCAACTTTTTCTAACATTCCCCATACGGGGAAATTGAAAGCATTGATATGTACTGCTACTCCTCGCTTTGGAACCATAATATGCTGACCAATAAAGGAACCACCTTTCGACAACCCCTCCATATCACCATCCACGTAATAGCTCTCATTTGGAAACTTCTTTCGCAGACTGGCATAAGCAAACAAAGTTCCGATTCCTCCGTCTATATCCACCCAACTATCCGCCTTTGTTGCTCCTGTCCAATAACTAATCGGATAAAAATCTTTTCGTTTTGCATGTAAATGCAGGGCCAGTGCTTTCAACATTCGACCTCTTTCATGGAAAGTCATTTTGCGTAAAGCAGGACCTCCTACTGTACGGCCATACTCAAGCATATCTCCAAAATCAACGCCTTCCGTACTTGCCGTAGCGACCACCTCTCCAGTGATCGCATTGAATAATTCTTGTCCGCCACCTTTTCCAACGGCCCATTTACCTAAAGTATAATTTTTTAATTTCATGATAGTTTTTTGTACATAAGTAATTGGTCAAAAATAATGATATTTCTTGAACTATTACTTATTTGAACTGAGTAATAGAAGGCTGTAAATATAAGGAAGTTGATGAAGAGTAAGGGCTAAATTGATACTAATTGCTCTCTCTTGTCAATATCAGTTGTAATTTTTAGCTGTGTAGTGTTCCCTAGTTGAGTCGTAAACTCATTCTAAACTTTAACAAAATAGAACCGATAGTATAGAGTTTATAAGTAGGGATTTTTTATTTTTACAAAAAGAACATTATGAATTACAAAGACTTTGAACGGGAGTTATCCCCAGAGATGTTAACGAGGGGCAAATCGGCATTTCCCCATAATGTTTACCTTCTAATTTCGTGATTTGAAAGAAAATAACCAACTTAACATATTAAAAATTGTTAGCATTACACAAAACAACCTTCAATACAAGACATCTCTTTAAAACAACATAGCCTGTTATGAACGATTTTCACAAAAAAAACAATCTGCTCACATTCCGTCAATTCAGCATCCCTCTCTTTTGTTTACTACTATTTGCTAGTTGTTATAACAATCCATCTCAAGATAACAGAACAAGGAACGAAACCAGCAACAATCGCCTCGATCAAAAGCATGAGCCCAATGAAGAATTCTTTCTGCAACGGTCTTACCCGGATGGTAAATTCAGTATAGATGCTTATAGCAGAGGCTTAAAGGAGGCGAAACAATCTGCAGCCTTATCCCGAGACATCAATGGCTTTGACGAAACTTGGACGACCCAAGGCCCTGGAAATATTGGCGCGCGTGCAAATACTGTTGTGGCAAACCCTCAGGATGAAAACATTATGTATGCCGGTTTTGCAAAAGGGGGCGTCTTCAAAACAACGGATGGCGGACTCAGCTGGAATCCTATTTTTGACGATCAAGTTTTTCTTTCCATTGGCGATATTGTTTTAGATCCTAACGATCCTAACATTGTCTACGTCGGTACGGGGGATGTCAATATTTCCGGATACCCTTCAATAGGTGATGGTCTGTATCGAAGTATGGATGCAGGAGCAACCTGGACGAATCTCGGTCTAGAACAACAACGGATCATTTCCAAAATAGTAGTGGACCCAACTAATTCTAACAGGATATTTGCAGGAACTATGGGTTTGCCATTCGAGCGAAATAATGACAGAGGACTTTATCGAACAGAAGACAATGGTGCCACCTGGGAACAGGTACTTTTCCTCAGTGATTCTACCGGTGTTATTGACGTTCTTATGAATCCTCAAAACCCGGATATTTTATATGCTGCGGGTTGGGATAGAATAAGAAATAACATCGAATCTATTGTAAGAGGAAGAGGAGCTAAAATTTATAAGTCAATTGATGGAGGAGACAGCTGGAATTTAATGGAAGGTGGATTACCCAATGACATTCCTCATTCCAGAATTGGATTGGCAATGTCTGGCACCAACCCTGATATCGTATTTGTGCAATATGTCAATGAGGGATTGGCCTTCGAAAGTATTTATAAAACAACAGATGCTGGCAGCAGCTGGTTTCCAATTCCAACGGATGAATACACCAATGGCCTTCCTGCTGATGTGCTCCGTACTTTTGGTTGGTATTTTGGAAAAATTCGAGTAAACCCGAATGACGACAATGACATCTTTTTGCTCGGCGTGGATCTTTGGCGAACCTTAGACGGGGGTAACAATTGGTTTATGGCTTCTCCCATTTGGTGGGAATATAGCGTACATGCCGATAAGCATGACCTGGTTTTCTTGCCTTCCGGAAATATACTGTTAGCAACTGACGGTGGACTTTACAGAACAGATAACAATGCCGACCTGTGGGAAGACATTGAGAACATTCCAACGACTCAATTTTATCGAGTAGCCTATAATCCTCATGATCCAAATTCCTACTATGGTGGTGCACAAGATAACGGCTCCACAGGAGGAAACGCTACGAACTTCAACAGCTGGCCGCGTATATATGGTGGCGATGGTTTCCAAATGGCTTTTGATCCCGATAACCCGGACCGTTTCTTTGCGGAAACACAAAATGGTAATATTGTTGTTACGGAAAATGGTGGTTCCTTTTTTGACAATGCCACCTCCGGTATCGACTCCGACGATCGACGCAATTGGGATATGCCTTATATCATCAGTCCGCACAATAGTCAGGTTTTGTATACTGGAACTTATCGGATATACAGAGGAGAAGGAAGCAATCCTTTTTGGTCGCCTATAAGTACGGATCTAACTGATGGTACCGACGAAGAACATCGCTATCACAACATTACGGCCATCGACGAATCTGCTCTGGTTCAAGGATTGTTATACGTCGGTACTGGTGATGGCAACATTTGGCGTAACGAAAATGGCAGTCTGGATTGGACTCCCATCAGCGCTGGCCTCCCAGATCAATATGTTACGGATATTATCGCCTCCCCAACTGAAGAAGATGTTGTTTACGTCACTTACTCTGGCTATCGTGATAATGACAACATCCCTCGTATTCACCGATCAGAAGACAGAGGAGCAACCTGGACAGATATTTCCGCAGACCTACCTGACCTAGCGATAAATGAACTTTTGATACTTCCTAATTTTTCTGATTCTATTCTTTTTGTAGCGACGGATGGAGGGATTTACGGTTCTGTTAATAAGGCTACTAGTTGGGAGCGAGTAGGTACGAATATGCCGATGGTCATTACTTACGACATGGTCATCAATGAAGCTAATAATCAATTGGTCGCCGGTACTTTTGCCCGATCCATCATGACCTATCCGCTGGATTCGCTGATTCAAAGTATTCAGATGGTGGAGGACAGCATAGACGTTGCGATCTCAACAACCCCTCTCCAAATTAAAAATACTTTAAAAATAACTCCTTCACTCGCTAGTGATTACATTCAGATAGAATTGGGGAATACCGAACTCGGACGTTCTTTTGAACTTGCTATTTTAAATAGTGTAGGACAATTGTTACACCACCAAAAAGAATCTGGGAACGGAGGCAATTACCAAGTGGATGTTTCTAATTGGGCGGCGGGGACTTATTTTGTAAAAGCTAAACTCAGACATGAGGTAGTGAGTAAGTCTTTTGTTAAGTTGTAATAATTTACTGATAATTAAATAGTTTGTTATCCCGCTCAATCCATAAAAAGTAACGGAAGCAATGAAAGTTCAAGGCCTATACGAGACACATCTCTTTGTTGAAAACCTGGAGCGCTCCATTGCTTTCTATAGAGATGTTATGCAACTAGAATTGGCGCACATCGAAGAAGGACGACGTGTTGCTTTCCTCTGGATTGAGCGAGATAAACAATCCATGTTAGGGATTTGGGAAAAGCCAATTGAAGAAATTGAATTGCGGCATTTCGCTTTTCGTTGCGACGCAAAAGAAGTGTTGGAAAATGCGGTTCCTTTTTTGAGATCGCACAATCTGGAACCTTATAATTTCCTAAGAGATGGAACTGATCGACCAATGGTCTTTGCTTGGGTACCGGCAGTAGCGATTTACTTTCGGGATCCGGATGGCCATTCTCTTGAATACCTTGGTGTGTTAGAGGGAGAGGCGAAGCCGGAATTGGGTGTAATCAGTTATGAAGAATGGTTAGCGAATAAAGGGAGTTAGTTTTTTTTTTAGATCACAATTCAATTACGTCTCCTTCTACTGCAAATCCAAATCCCTTTGCTATAACTTCTTGTTGCGCGGCACTCCCCTTCCGTAATAAATCGTTGGTATGATTGAAATGAATAAACCTGATCTTTTCTTTTTCTTCTGTTGAAAGCTCGCTAAACAAAGCCATGCTTTCCTCTACAAAAGGGTGCGGAATCTCACTCATGTCCCGGCCTGGCAATTCACCATTTTCATAAAAAGTGCCATCTAAAAAAGCAACATCTACCTCTTTGATTAAATCTAAAATACTCCGATCCCATTTTTCCCACTTATCAATATCCGGAATAAATATCGCCGATTTCTCATTGACTCTAATTTCAAAACCAACCGTTTCTGAAAATTCATCACGATGTGGAACGGAGAAGGGGACTACTTGAATGGAAGGGCTTAACTGAATAATAGAATCAGGTTTGAGTCCATGTAAGTCTATATTATTCAAACTTACCAGTTGGGACCAAGGCCCGTTATTTGTTAGAAAACTTTGCATTCGCGGCATGGCATAGACCGGGACGTTTTTAGCGCCCATCGCTTCTCTGCCCAAATGTATTAAGCCGGTATAATGTCCTATGTGCGCATGCGTAAGAAAGACTCCTGCCAATCCGAAAGTGTGTTGTTGGATAGTATTAAGTTGATCTTTAAAATCTGGACTAGCATCAAAAATCCAATGCTGATTGTTTTGAGGGTCAACAAGACCGATGCAAGATACTTTCTTTCTTTTTTGTGCTCCACTCCAAACAGCCTCGCAGCATTTCTTTTTACAGTCCGCTTGTGGGTAACCGGCATCTTGGGCAGTACCAAGAACAATAAGATAGGGGCTGTCAGGTCTTGGCGTTTGAGGATTTTTCTCATCGGCTTTACAACTCGAAAGCAATAATAGCAAAACTAAGAGTCTCAGCATAAGGATTGATTATTAATAAGGTTTGTAAATTCATTCTCCTAATTGATTTATAAAATAATTGCAACTGTTCAGTGGGGTATAGTTTAGCTGTGGATAGGACGGAAG
>JBLHRR010000043.1:0-34129 GCA_047626155.1 Saprospiraceae bacterium
TGATGGAAATTATTAGCCTTTGACAATTAAATAAGTTCTTTGTTTTGTTACACTTAAAAGACGGGATATGTCAAAGGCACAGATTTTTTATACGGACGTTCTCTAAAATTAATAGCTTTGCCCTATTCCAAAAAGTAGGATGCACCTTTTCAATTAAAGGTTTCCTGTAGCTTAGATATTAATATCAGCGTTTATTCAGTTTCTGATATCCAGTGTTCGGTTTCCGGCTGACCGAACCATTTTATTTGGAATAAAAACTATTGATATTCTGGAAAAACTGGAATTCAGAGAAAAAATTAACAATTACCTTACGATGGATTTTGCAAATAGCAAGAAGCTAATATTCACTCTTTGTTTATTCACTGCTGCTTTTTTTGTGCAGGGGCAGTCTGCGTTAAAAGGCTGGTCAATAGATCCAAGCATTCATATTGGCCGTATTATAAAACATTCTCCTAAGTTACTTTTTGAGGTAGACGGTTTGACCACTGCAGTAGAGCTAAGTTTCAACTACCAGACTTTTGGGAAAAAGGAGTGGAATCAATTTCAGCGTTATCCTAAAATGGGGATTTCCTTGTTTTATCATGACCTAGGAGCATCGAATATTTTCGGCGAAGCTATTTCGCTGATTCCAAATATCAATAGCCCTATTCTTTCATTGCGGAAAATTCAAGTAGGTCTTCGCTTTGGAATAGGTTTGGCTTATTTGACCAAACCTTTTAATCCGATTGATAACCCGACTAATAATGCCATTGGCTCTAGTTTGAATGCAGGAGTGTTACTTGAAGGAAATGGAGATTTGGATATTAATGAACACTGGGCTTTAGTCTGTGCCCTAAGCTTACTACACTATTCTAATGGAGCCAGCCACTTGCCGAATCTTGGCTTGAACGTTCCGTCCCTGAAATTGGGAGTGCGTTATAAGCCACAGGCACTCCCACCGTCAGCATATGTTCGCCATGATGTGTCCAAGAAAAAAGAAAAACGGTGGGGTGTGCAGGCATGGGCCGCTTTAGCCTTTCGGGAAAGAGGTGTTCCCAATGGGCCAGGTGAACCAATTTATGCACTGTCTTTGGCCGCTAACTATTATCTGAATAAAGTAAATCGCTTATCTTCGGGCTTTGAGTATGAATACAACAAAAGCGTTTTCGAATTTGCAAAACATGTATATGCCTTTGATACAGAAGAAGAAGCAAAACGTCGTTCCAGACGAATGCAGTTTTTTGTAGCAGATGAGTTCTTATTTGGAGACTGGGGTGTTACCATTTTGATAGGGGTTTATACGAGTAGTAAATCTTATATTTTACCAGCGCCTATTTATAACAAAACTATTGTAAGGTATTATATTCCAACAAAAACAAAAGTGAAAATCAATGTGGGCGTTTATCTGAAGTCTCATTTTGTTATTGCAGAATATATGGGATTTGGCGTTGGGGTTTCTTTTTGATGAACGTTGAAAGGGCAAAATTCCGCCTGGCGACCTGACAGGTTTGTCAAAGAATAATTTTTTAGCTGGAAGTTGATTACTTTTTAAAATCTGCTAAGTCTAAAAGAGTAACGCTTTTTTGATAAACTATAAAACACCGAATTTGTCAAAGAACGACAATAATTACGTTTAAGCAATTAAAATAAACTCACATGATTACCAAAAGAATTTTTATCGTATTCGGAATGGCTATGCTATTATCCTGGTCTGGTTGTAAAGGGGGCAAGGGGCTTGGTCTGAACTTCTTCTCTTTACAGCAGGATATAGACTTGGGAAAACAAGTTAGCCAAGAAATAGAAAGCGATACCAAAACCTATCCGATACTTCCTGAATCAGGAAATAGAGAAGCTTATGCATATATAAGAGGAATCACTAACAAGATTCTACGATCAGGAAAGGTAAAGCATGCTAAAGACTTTCCCTGGCAGGTGAAGATTATTGATGATGAAAAAACATTAAATGCCTTTTGCACACCGGGCGGTTATATTTATGTGTACACTGGATTAATCAAATATCTGGATTCAGAGGATCAATTAGCAGGCGTGATGGGGCATGAAATTGCACATGCAGACCTTCGGCATTCTACCCGACAAATGACAAAGGTATATGGTGTTCAAACCTTAATACAGGTTGCAACCGGAAATGCAGACCCTGGTTTGTTATCGCAAATTGCAGTCGGTTTGGTTAATCTTAAGTTCAGTAGAGGACATGAAACCGAGTCAGATAATGGCTCCGTGAAATACCTATGCGCTACAGGATATAATGCGGCAGGTGCTGCTGGATTTTTCAAGAAGATTCAATCAAGCAGCGGAGGCAGTACCCCTGAGTTTTTAAGTACTCATCCGAATCCAAAAAACAGAGTAGAGAATATTGAATCTAAAGCAAAGGATATGGGTTGTAGAGGTCGGGAAACAAATCGGGCGGAGTATAATAGGATTAAAAAACTATTATAGTATTACACAGAAAATAATTTCCCGATTTCTTTGGTGGAAACGATTATATAAATCACTCTCCCTTTGGTCATTTTGATTTACATAATCGTTTCCAAGTCGGGATTTAATTTTTTGTTGTCCCTAAGCCTGATGTAGTTGGTAAATGTCCGCCAGGTTTCTGGATAAGCCGTCATAATCCAATCCGTAACCGATGACGAATTTGTTTGGAATTTCAAAACCAACATGGTCTACCGGAAATTGATCACTAAAAACTTCTGGCTTTAACAATAAGGTTACAATGGATACAGAGCCGGGTTCCCGGTCTTTTAATTTTGCTAAAAAATAAACCATTGTTTTTCCCGAGTCAATAATATCTTCTACGATGATTACGTCTCGGCCTTTGATGTTTTCGTCCAGACCGATGATGTCGGTTACTTTTCCCGTCGAGCCCGTTCCCTCGTATGAAGATAATTTGACGAAGGAAATTTCACATTCCATATCGCAGGCGCGCATCAAGTCTGCAGCAAAAACGAAGGAGCCATTTAAGACGGCAATCAACAAAGGCTTTTTACCTGCATATTGTTGAGATAATGCTGCACCGAGTTCTTTCACTCTTTCCGCAATAGTTTCCGCTAGGAGATAGGGCTGAAAGGAAAGGTCGTGTGTTTTTATGATTTGTTTGTCTGAAGTACTCACTATAGTCCGTATTTATCGATGAGGAAAACTAAAGAAGTCATGGCTGCGGTGCCTAATTCTAATTCTCGTTTATTGACAGCATCAAAGGTATCAATTTCAGTGTGGTGATAATCGAAATACCGTTGAGAATCCGGCATAAAACCAAAGAGCAAACCTTTCTGACTTTTTAGTGGAGAAATATCTGCACCGGAGCCACCGGTATTCAGGCTTAAGCCATATGGTTCCAGCAAAGGTAACCATTCTGTAGCCTTTTTAAATTTATCTTTAAAAATTTCCTCATCTCCATCGCTTCTGAAACCGCGTGGAGTAAAACCGCCAGAATCAGACTCTATAGCAGCCAAGTGAAATTCTCCTTTCTCATTAGAAGCTTTAGCATAGGCTTTTCCACCGCCAAGCCCATTTTCTTCATTCATAAATAAAACACATCTAATGGTTCTTTTTGGTTTGTAATCCAGTCTTTGTAACAATTGTAATACATCCATAGATTGTACGCAACCTGTGCCATCATCATGTGCTCCCTGACCAACGTCCCAGGAATCCAAATGTCCTCCAACTAAAATAATTTCATCCGGATGTGTTGAGCCTTTTATTTCGCCAATGACATTATAAGAAGGTTTGTCCGAGAAGCTTTGAGCTGTATTTCTGATATAAACTCGGATGGCTTCTTTTTTTAATAGGCTGCTTAGTAACTCAGCTCCCTTTGTACTAATGGCCAATGCTGGAATTTTTGGATTCTCTTCCCGATAAACCGTTACACCGGTATGCGGATAATCGTCAATACGTGTGGTGAGCGATCGAACCAATACGGCTACTACTCCAAATTTTGCAGCCTCTGTAGGTCCATAGACTCGTTGATCAGCAGCACCTCCATAGGCATTAAAGGTTCGAATTTGAGTAGGATCCATTGGACGATTGAAGAAAACGATTTTGCCTTTTAATTTTTGAGCGCCGAGTTTTTCTAGCTCCTGCAAACCTTGTACTTCAATTACTTCGGCGGTTAGGCCTCCTCCCCCTGTCCCAATGGAATTTCCTAAAGACAGCGCCCTCAAATCAACAGACCCCATGGTATTGCTATTCACAATTCGGACTTGTTCTTTTTCTCCTCTAACCCAATGTGGAACCATACAGTCTTGCAAAGTAACGCTGCTAAGACCAAGGGTATCTAACATCTGTTGGGTATAGGTAACGGCAGCAGCTGCCTGTGGTGATCCGGCAAGGCGCCCTCCTATTTTAGTAGTGAGATGCTCCAACCAGTTGTAACATTGCCCCTCTGTAAGGGCTTTGTCGTATATTTCTCTAATAAAAAAAGCGTCCTCATCAGAGGTAGTTTGCTGTGCGGAAATAGTTATACTGAAAAAGATAAAGCCGAAGAGGAAAAATTGTTTCATTATGCGCCGTTTGTTTGAACGAAGAAAGGATTGTCTTCGCTCGCAAAAATATCTTTTTTTACCTGCTTTGACAAATGAAGTGGTTCCTCAAAAAATATTCTCCAAAAACAACTGTAATAGAGCGGATAATCACAGCTTTAATCTTGAACTTAGGTTTTGACTTTTATATAAAAAAAGTTATAAGTGGTTGTCTTTCAGTTTTTTGTGTTGACGTGAGCTAACTTAGATTATGAAAAATAAAATTTAGCGACTTAGAAAGGTGTCTTTTTCATTTTTGTCCGTCTAAAAATCGTGTTATGAGCTACGTATATTCTGAGTATAATAGAACCATGCGAAACCTCCATTTTTTACGGAAACGCACCAAGGGAAAGGAAGCTCTAGATCAAAGGACTGGGTTACAAGAAGATTTCCTACATTTGTGCATTTCAAAGACGCATCAAAAACAGAATAACTTAGCCCATTGAAAACCCCATCCACAGGAAACGATAGTTATCATGCTGGTCGAACTTCGGTTACGACCATGGAAGATATGGAGTTGATACGGGGATTCCTCGATACCAGAAAGCAAGCTTATTTCGATCAGCTTTATAAGCGCTATATGACTAAGATATATAGTAAATGTATTTCTATGCTGAGAAATGAAGCGAGGGCTATAGACGCGACGCAGGAAATTTTCATGAAGATATATTTGAACCTTGCGAAGTTTGACGAACGATCTAAATTCTCTACCTGGATATATTCGATTACATACAACTATTGTATAGACTTTATTCGCAAGCAGAAAAAGGAAACCAAACTTTTTGTAGATGACCAGGATGATCTCCCTGACATAGTGATTGAAGTACCAGATACTGCATTGTTAGAAATGGAAGTGAAACGATTGAAAGTGGTTCTGGAAAAACTTCGACCAGATGATCGTGCTATTCTTTTGATGAAGTATCAGGATGAAATGCAAATTAAAGAAATAGCAGTAGCTTTAGGTAAAACCGAGAGCGCTATTAAAATGAAGATAAAAAGAGCGAAACATAAAGCCCAGAAAGTCTACCAGGATATTTTTCCAACAGGTCTTTAAAAAGATTTAAATCATGGCAGGAACTAAACTGAATAATTTTCAAGAGTTAGAAGAATTACAAATTAATGAACACCTGGAGCAACGACCAGATGTTTCTCCAAAAATTGAAATGGGCGTCATGGCCAACATGCGTACCATCAGTTTTATGGGAGATATTTTAGAACTATATCTACCCAGAGTAGCAGAGATCATTGTAACCATATTTGGTGGCCGAAGAGATGCGACCATATCCCAGGATGGGCAAGGTGGTTTTACAGAAGGTGATCAAAAACCAGATTAGAAATAAACCCTACACGGATAAAGGTATAGACCTCAGAATCCAAGAACCAACTTAGCCAAACACTTATGAGTTTCCTTGAAAGAATTTTGCAAATACTAGAACAATTACTATTCAACTTTACCAGCGTGATACCCAATATCCTTGGAGCTATCGTCGTCTTTTTGGTCGGATGGGTTATTGCTAAGACAGTAGCGTTAATCGTTAAGAAAGTTTTGAAATCTATTCAGGTTGATAAATTAGGAGAACAACTTAATAATATTGACTTCATCAGTAAGTCTAGTGTTAGTATTGTGCCTAGTACGATTTTGTCTAAACTACTTTACTATGTAATTTTATTGTTATTTGCTATTGTGGCTTCAGAGATTCTAAATGTAGAGCCCATTTCTAAACTGGTTGGCGACATACTATTGTACATGCCGAAAGTTTTTGCAGGGATGATTGTCTTATTTATTGGATTACTGGTTGCCGATTTCATAAAGGGTATTGTGGAGACGACTACCAAATCTATGGGTATCCCCTCTTATAAAATGATTGGAGGTGTTGTCTTTTACTTTATTTTTATGATGACGATCATTACAGCCATCAAACAGATAGGCATCGATGCCGCTTTCATAGAAACAAACTTATCCTACATCATTGCAGGAGGTGTTTTTGCTTTTGCTCTAGGATATGGTTTAGCTTCTAAAGATATGATGTCAAACTTTTTGGCTTCTTTATATAGTAAGGAAAAATTCGCGGTAGGAGATGTAGTTGCCATTTCTGGACATAAAGGAGAAATTGTTGAGATGACCAATTCGTCAATGATTATCCGATCAGAAGATAACCGAAAAGTAATTATTCCACTCAGTAAACTCTCTACGGAAAGTATCGAAATTTTTGATAACTAGTTACTTCCCAATCTTCAACTGATTACAGCATTTATTATTAAGAATAAAGTTCATTTTCCACCCTTACGGAAGAAAAGAGCCTTGGTTCGTAATGCCGTGTACTGACCCTTCGGGTGAGTTCAGGTATTTTATTTTGATATTTTTTAACCCTTAATTCATTTAACATTAAACACATTTTATTATGACTATGAAATTATCTTTACTAACAGTAGTCCTTGCTTTGTTTTCCTTTAATCTAAACGCTCAGGATGTTCCTACATTAACAGATGCGGACGTGGCAGCATTGAAAGCAGAAAAAGCAGAAAAGGAAGCACAGGCTGCAGCCTTATTAGGAGAAGCAGGAGCTATTCAAGCGAAGATTGATGCGATGCCAGGTTGGGAATTTGGTTCTTTAGGAACATTAGGCTTTAACGTTTCTCAGTTCTCAAACTGGTTGGGCGGTGAGAACCCTAACGTACAGTCTACTTCTTTTGCGTTGACAGGTAATGCTTTTGCAAACTATGATGAACCAAAACAATTTTGGAGGAATGGAGGTAACCTGACTTTTGTTAGAACAAAATTGGTTACGGACCACAAAGTAGATTCTATATCTGATGCGTCAAGTTATTTAACTACTGCGGATGCAGTTACAGCTTCTTCTTTATATGGCTACAAGCTTACACCAAAATGGGCTATCTCCGGTTTAGGAGAATACCGTTCTACTCTTTCTAACTTTAATAACCCGGGGTTTTTGGACATCGGAATTGGAGCAACATGGACTCCTATAAAGGATTTTGTGGTTGTGTTACACCCGTTGAATTACAACTTTGTATTTTCAAATGATGACAAATTGGCCTATGAGTCTTCTATAGGTATGAAGTTCGTTGCAGATTATACCAAAGCGCTTCCTATGGGAATTGCCTGGAGCTCAAAACTATCTGGGTTTGTAAGCTACTCAGACGTTTCAAACTTCTCCAATTGGACATGGGTCAACGGTTTTGGTTTTACTGCTTGGAAAGGAATCGGAGTAGGTTTCGAATTTGGTCTTCGTGGAAACCGTCAGGAGAGTTATAATGACTTCTTGATAAATAATGATAAAGGGGAGACATCTGAGACTGTTGAGATTGATGATTTTGATAACAGTACCAATGACGGAGGCAATCCGGTACAAACGTACTTTATCCTTGGCATGACTTATTCTCTAGGAAAATAAGTTTAGGCATAATTAGACTTAGCTATTTAAGACAATTAAAATCTCGTTTGCCAATTTCGGTAAACGGGGTTTTTGTTTTAGGGATGAGAAAGGACAATTTTTAGGCAAGCGGGTAGATTATTTTTTGCGAACGCCCTTATTAGTGGTTTGGTAAAAGAATTTTTACTTTTACGGTTGTACCAATTAAGGACTTTACTATTTTGATGGAGAGTAATCGCAGCGGCGCTACGAAATACGCTAGGCTGAATCCTGAATGTAAAGGGTACCAATTAACGAATTAACTGATTTACTATACTATGGCTGAAAAAAAATTGTTCCTCCTCGATGCTTATGCCCTTATTTTTAGAGCTTACTATGCCTTTATTCGCGCTCCCCGAATCAACTCTAATGGGCTGAATACTTCTGCCATGTTTGGTTTTACCAATAGTTTGCAGGAGGTTTTAGACAAGCAGAAACCAACGCACATTGCGGTATGTTTTGATTTTAAGGCCAAAACAATACGAGCTCAGGAACATGATTTTTATAAAGCGAACAGACAGGCGACACCGGAGGATATTAAATTGTCGGAGCCTTACATCCGAAGAATTATTGACGCTTACAATATTCCGATTTATGAAGCGGAAGGCTACGAAGCGGATGATGTTATAGGAACGATGGCAAAGATGGCGGAGAAAGAAGGATTCGAAGTGTATATGATGACGCCGGATAAGGACTTTATGCAATTGGTTTCTGAAAATATTTTCATGTATAAGCCTGCTCGTTCTGGAAAGCCGGCAGAGACCCTCGGCGTAAAAGAAGTGTTGGAGAAGTATAACCTGGACCGACCGGAGCAGTTTATTGATATACTTGGAATGATGGGAGATGCAGTGGATAATATACCAGGTATTCCTGGAGTGGGAGAAAAAACGGCTGCGAAGCTAGTGGTACAATTTGGAAGCATTGAAAATATGTATGAAAATTTGGATCAACTAAAAGGGAAGCTAAAAGAGAAAGTAGAAAATAACAAAGAGTCTGCTTTTATCTCTAAAAAACTAGCAACCATTGTTTTGGATGTGCCAGTTACCTTCGATGCTGAAGCGCTAAAGGTTGAAAAATACGATAGGGAAAAATTAGCTGCTATTTTTGCAGAGCTGGAATTCAGAGGATTAGGGAGACGAATATTGGGTGAGGAATTTAATACCAATCAACCAACCAAATCATCTCCACAACTTGATCTTTTTGGTGTGCCTGCTCCTGTAGCTGAAAAAGGAGAAGGGAAAACGACAGAGGAGATCTCCCATAACTATGTCTTGGTAAATACAGAAAAAGATAGAGTCAAACTACTAAAGGATTTGCAGAAGCAAAAATTGGTAGCCTTTGATACGGAAACCACAGGACTAGATTCTAACAACACAGAGATCGTAGGTATTTCTTTCAGTTGGAAAAAGCATGAGGGGTATTATGTGCCTTGTCCTGATGATCAAGAGGAAGCAAAAGCCATCGTTAAGTT
Source organism: Saprospiraceae bacterium (assembly GCA_047626155.1). Lineage (GTDB taxonomy): Bacteria > Bacteroidota > Bacteroidia > Chitinophagales > Saprospiraceae > CALGLS01. The sequence continues at coordinate 9,420 of JBLHRR010000043.1, forward strand.
CTTTGAACCCTTTTTCCTTAATGAGGGAATTGAAAAAATAGGGCACAATATAAAATTTGACATGCAAGTTTTGCGCCTTTACGATGTAGATGTGAAAGGATTGTTGTATGATACTATGGTGGCGCATTATGTAGCGGAATCAGAAATGCGACATAAGATGGATATTTTGTCAGAGACTTATCTTGGCTACACACCCGTCCCCATTGAAGAGCTGATCGGTAAAAAAGGAAAGAATCAAAAAACAATGCGGGATGTACCGCTGGATAAAATAACGGAGTATGCTTCTGAAGATGCAGACATAACCTTTCAGCTGAAAGAAGTGACGGATAAAATGATTGAGGAAAAGGAAGCGGGCAAATTACTTCAGGAAATGGAATTCCCTCTTGTTCCCGTACTTTGCGATATGGAATGTGAAGGAGTAAATCTGGATGTTGGTTTTTTAGGAAAATATTCAGAAGAATTGGAGAAGGAAAAAGTGATTCTCCGAGCTAAAGTTTTCGAGTTAGCTGGAAAAGAATTCAATCTCGATTCGCCAAAACAATTAGGAGAGGTCTTGTTTGTCAATATGGAAATTCCTTACAAAGGAAAGAAAACTAAAACAGGACAATTTTCAACCAACGAAGAAACCTTGTCTGGCCTAGACGGAGATCACGAAATCATCAGCTCCATTTTGAATTACCGGGAGCTGACAAAACTAAAGTCTACTTACGTAGATGCACTCCCCCGTTTGATTAATCCGCGAACCAATCGTTTGCATACTACCTTCAATCAAACCATTGCAGCTACGGGGCGCCTTAGTTCCATCAATCCCAATTTGCAAAACATTCCGATTCGTACAGAAAGAGGCCGAAAAATTAGAAAGGCTTTTATTCCTAGAGACAAAGACCATGTTTTGATGGCTGCGGATTACTCTCAAATCGAATTACGAATCATTGCGGCTATCACAAAAGATGAAGGGATGCAATCGGCGTTTAAAAATAACGAAGACATTCACACGGCTACGGCATCTAAAGTCTTTGGGGTAAAACAGGAAGAAGTAGATAGGGATATGCGACGTAAGGCAAAGGCCGTCAACTTTGGAATTGCATATGGGCAGTCTGCATTTGGCTTATCTCAAACGCTTAAAATTTCAAGAAAAGAAGCGAAGGAAATCATTGACAATTATTTTGAGCAATTTCCAGGAATCAAAGGTTATATGGCTAAGACCATTGAGTTTGCGAGAGAAAAAGGATATGTAGAGACTTTGTTAGGTCGACGACGTTATCTGAGAGATATTAATTCCAAAAATCATACGGTTCGTTCTCAGGCAGAACGAAACGCCATTAACTCCCCCATCCAGGGTTCTGCTGCCGATATGATTAAGATCGCCATGATTAATGTCGATAAGGCCATGAAAAAAGCAAAGCTAAAAAGTAAGATGATTTTGCAAGTGCATGATGAATTGGTTTTTGATGTATTCAAACCAGAACTAGAAGAGCTAAAGAAATTGGTAGAGGAAGAAATGAAAAATGCCATCCCGGATATAGGAGTACCTATTAAGGTAGAAGCTGGTGTGGGAGAAAACTGGTTGGAAGCGCATTAATATTTTAGAGATTTACAATCGTTAAGGAGCCAGAGATTAATAAGGTTCTGATTTAGACGCAGTAGATTTTGTGCTGACCGAGGCAAAAGAAATTGAGCATAGCCGTAGCTACATGATATTTTTTAACGAAGGACAGTGCAAAATTTACAAGTATAAGTAGGAAAGTTATTATTCACTGACTCCTAAGCCAACAAAAGCTTTCTTTTATCGAAAAAGGAAAGCACTTTTTATTCAAAGGGTATAAGTTGCCTACAGGAAAATGAAATAAGACTTTTACAAAACGACTCGATAAAACCAAAGCCTATGTTCAGACGTTTATTCTTGAATGAATGGAAGGAAGCCTTCCGTTCACCTTACTTGTCTAGAAGTATTGCCCAAAAGATATTTATTGGATTATTCGCCCTTTACATTATGCTTAATTTCATAATTTTAGGAGTACTCTTCGATGAAATATTAGAGAAGGTATTTCCTAAGGCAGACATATTTGGGAAGAGCAGTGTTTTGTTTTTTTACTATTTTCTTTTTGATTTTATCAATCGATTTTTTCTACAGACTTTTCCGGTTGTTTCCATTAAACCTTATTTGACTTTGCCTGTCAAGAAAAATAATCTGATTCATTTTTTATTATTAAAGTCGGGCCCCTCTGTTTTTAATATATTACCTCTTTTAATTGCTATTCCTTTTTATGTGAAATACGTGTTGCCAACTTATGGTTTCGCAGGAGCCACAGCCTGGTTGATTACAATTATAAGTTTGGTCTTGATTGTTCACTACTTAAGTTTTTATATTAAAAAGAACTTTAGTTTAAAACCAGCTTTGACTTTTGGGCTTATGGTTTTAGTCGGAGGTATTTGCTATGCAGATATTTCTGAATATATCGCTGTTTCAAAATCCATGGAATGGCTTATCAAGCAAATAGTTGAAATGCCGATTTTGGTGCTGCTACCAATAGCGATATTAGGAACTGTTTATTTCCTACTGTATACTTTCTTTAAAGAACGCTTGTATTTAGATTCCATTAGTAATGAGCAGGAGGAGATCAGAGAAGGCGCTCTTGACTTCACCTTGTTTAGTCGCTTTGGTCAGATTGGAGAATTAATGCAACTGGAAATGAAAATGATTTGGCGGAATAAAAGATCACGAGGGTTTGTATATATGAGTGCCGTGTTTTTATTATTTCCATTTATTCTTTTTGTTGCCCCAAAAGCATATGGCGACTCTACAGCCTTAATACTTTGCGTAATGGTCACAGGAATGTGTGCCTTCAATTATGCTCAATTAATGCTGTCCTGGCATACAACACATTTTGATTATTTATTGACGAGAAATATAACGGGAAAAGAATTATTTAAAGCAAAGTTTTATTTAATGGCCTTGTCGGTTTTTATTTCTTATATCATTATCCTTCCATTCGGTTTTTTCATAGAAGACTTTTTTATTACCAATACAGCGGCTTTATTATTTAATATTGGATTCAGCATTTTTATTTACATGTATGTGGCGAACCATAATTCTAAAAAAATAGATGCGGCCAACGGAGGGGCCTTTAGTTTTGAAGGTTTTGGAGCAGCACATTATTTAATTATGCTCCCAATTATTGGAATACCTGCGTTTATCTTTATGGCATTTAATCTTTTCAATGTACCAAATTGGGGAATCGCAGTTATTGGAATAACCGGTCTTATCGGAATTCTTTTTCAGGAGTTTATTATTAATGCTCTAGTCGCTGAATTTAAAGAAGAAAAATATAAAATTGGAGAAGCTTTTAGAAGTTAGAGACAACGAAAAATTAAACCCCGATTTGGAAACGATTGATGTAAATCAAAACGACCACAGGGAGAGTGGTTTATATAATTGTTTCCACGAAAAAAAAGCGGGAAATTATTTTTAATGTAATACTTAAAGACAAAGACGGTAAATCAGATCTAGCCTATAATTAATATCTAAAAAATAAAATAAGCAACAAATGATAAAAGTAACCAACATCAAAAAAGCATATAAGGATACAATCGTTTTAAACGTTCCAGAATTAAACATAGCCTCAGGAGAAAGCTTTGGCCTGGTCGGAAATAACGGAGCGGGGAAAACAACACTCTTCAGCCTTTTGCTTGATTTAATTAAAGCAACAACAGGAGAAATAAGCTCCAAAGAAATATCAACAGCGGGTTCTGAACATTGGAAAACTTACACGGGCTCCTTCCTAGATGAAGGGTTTTTATTAGATTTTCTAACACCGGATGAATACTTTAATTTCACCGGAAAACTCTACGGAAAAAATAAAAGCGATGTCGCTGAATTCCTTGAACAATTCGAAGTGTTTTTTAGTGGTGAAATTCGAGGGTCTAAAAAATTAATACGTGACCTCTCCAAAGGGAATCAAAAGAAGGTAGGTATAGCTGCGGCACTCCTCGGAGATCCGGAAGTATTAGTGCTGGACGAGCCTTTTGCTAATTTAGACCCTACTTCTCAAATTCGTCTAAAAATCATTATCAACGAATTGAGTAAAGACAAAACAATTTTAATTTCCAGTCACGATTTGAACCATGTTACAGAGGTTTGTAATCGTATTGTTGTACTGGAAAAGGGCGAAATTGTAAAAGACATAGAAACAACAGAAGAAACATTAATGGAATTGGAAAGTTACTTTGCAGTGTAAAGCTATTTAAAAATGGGTAATCGCAACGACGCAACTAAAACGCTATATTTTACTACGAACGGAGTGCATCTAATTAACCAATTCACTGACCCATTAGTTAACTAGACCTCAAACCCCGCAAGCGTTTAATCAAAACAATTTCTTCCTCGCTCAGGTCCTTCGGCATTTCAATATGTAACTCTACGAAGAAATCACCACGTGCTTCCGGGTTGTTGAAGTGAGGAATTCCTCCGCCAGCTATTTTAAGTGCAGCATTGCTGATGATACCTTTTGGAATATTCATTTTTACTTTGCCGGTTGGAGTAGGCACAGTGATGTTGCCACCGAGTAAAGCGGTGTAAATATCGACGCTGGCATGATATAAAATATTATTTCCTCGTCGGAAAAAATAGGCATGTGGTTGTTCGACTAAAGTAATCCAAAGATCTCCTGTCGTCTGTCCGTCTGTACTCCTTTTTCCCTTGCCCGCCAATCGAAGCTGCTGTCCGGGGAAAGCTCCTTTCGGGATTGGGATTTCGATTTCCTCCGCTTCGATTGTTATGGTCTTAGTCGTTCCTTCCAGTGCGTCATTAATGCTGAAAGGAATTGTAATATGAGTGTTATGACCCTGTTGGTCTTGGTGTTGTTTGCTCAATCGTACGACTTCCTTGAACCCTTTTTCGAAAAAAGATTTGAAGGAGTCTGCAATCTCTTCTTCGCTAGGCTTGTCCTCGTCAATAAGTTCCTCCTCTGGCTCTATAGTTTCTTCCTCCTGGATGATGTCTTCGTAGAAAGCATCTGGAAGCTCCCAGTCACTCCCTTTTGTATCGTACTCTAGACGGAATTCATTACTATCCAGTACCATAAAAGCTTCCGTAATGTTTTGCAGGATAATCTGACTTAGTTCATCTTCCTCAAACTCATCGGCGCTGTATCTAGCGGATAATTTTAGATAAGCCTCTTCTATTTCGGTAGCGGATGCATCTGTCTTTATTCCTAGTATTTTATAATAATCTTTGTAACTCATGGTTTAAATTTTTTGTTATCTCTGATAATGGTCAAGAAGCTATTAAAGGGTTTAGGTTTTTGAAAAATTCGTCCCAGCTCAGCCAGGACGAACTTGATCTAATCAAAATGAAAAAATTATTTTTTGTGTAATACTTAATTATTTTGGGGAGGTACTTATTATTAATTAATCTCAATTTTTCTTACAGGTTGAGGTTTCGCTTCCTCTCTTTTTGGAATTAGAATAGCTAAAACCCCATTGTGGTAATTCGCAGCGATTTTGGAAGCGTCTACTGTTTCTGGTAAATCGAAAGAACGTTTGAAGCTACCGTAGCTAAACTCACGACGAGTGAATTTGTCTCCTTCTTCTGTCTTCGTTTTCTTCTCAGAAGAAATGGTCAAGACATCCTGATCGATGTTGATTTGAAAATCAGACTTCTCCATACCCGGAGCAGCAATCTCTAGTTCATACTGATCGGCAGACTCCTTGATGTTCACCGCTGGCATAGTGTTATTCCAAAGGGTAGCACCTTTGCTTGGTGTTGGAAATAAATCGTCACTTAGAAAGGTATCCAATATTTTAGCGAATGTTGGAGCTGGTCGATTTGATCTTTTTATTAAATGCATCTTGTTAAATGTTTTTTGTGATTAAAATAAATAATTATACTTTATCCTTGATCAATCGATGTGCCATGCGATTTTTCTACTAAAAACCACGACAGGATAGCAGATGGCGTTAACATCGAAAGACAAAAAGGCAGCCGGAAACACTTCCGACTGCCTTTTTGTCTTATTTTGCTGATGAGTAGCACTAATAAGCTATTCGCCTTTTACGACCTTCTGATGTCCTTTTGATCCATTTTCAAAAGAAACCTCAAGGATATAAACCCCATTAGCTAAAGCTGCTACGTTAATTTGCCCAATAGTATTGGAGATATTAAATGAGCCATAGAAGACTCCACGCACATCTAATAAACGAACCTTGCTAATCGTAAAGCTACTTTTCAAGTTAATAACTTGATTCACAGGATTCGGGAATATGCTAAAACCAGCATCTTCCAATTCAGCCGTTGCAACAATATTATCTATCATAAAATCAAAGACCATTGTACAGCCTAACTCATCCGTTACGGTACAGGTATAATCCCCCATAGTCAAGCCACTGATACTTGCAGTCGTTTCGTTATTTGTCCAGAGGTAAGTCAGCTGCCCGGTTCCGCCAGAGGCCGAGAAGGAAATACTGCCACCATCATCTCCATCCGTTTCATTCTCAACTATGGTAGACACTAGTTGAATCGCCGGAGGAGAAATAAGTGTAATAGTGCTGCTGGTAAAAGTACAACCATTGGCATCTGTTACGGTGCAAGTATAATCTCCTGCGCCGAGATTGTCAATCATATTTGCATCGCCACCATTGCTCCAGAGGTACTCGTACGGTATTACGCCACCACTAATTTCTAACAATATATTTCCGTTACTGTCGTCAGTACAAATCGGATTGTTTTTAGGCGCATCGATTTCTACCAATGGCGCTGCAGGCCCTGTAATAGCAATGTTAGGCAAGGTGATGCTGCAGCCACTAGCATCCATAACCGTACAACTATATAAGCCAGGAGGAAGATTGTCGATGTCTTCTGTTGTGGCGGCATTGTTCCAGTTGTAGGTGAATGGTATAGCTGTTCCACTTACCGAAATATCTATAGCCCCATCATTGCTACCAAAACAAATAATAGTTTGGTGTTCAGTAGAAACCCAGCTAAGATCTGTTCCGTCATTAAAAATAGTAATGGTACTTGTAGTAAAAGTACAACCGCTGGCATCTGTTATAGTACAAATGTAATCTCCTGCAGGGATGTTATAAATGTTTTGAGCACTTGTACCACTATTCCATTCATAAGAATAAGGCGAGTTTCCTCCTTCAATATCGATTTCAATAAAGCCACCGACAGTACAAGATGCATTTGCGGTATTTTGCATCGCAACAGACATTAAAGTGGAAGGCTCAATGAGGAGCGGTCCAACCACAAAATCACAGTTATTAGCATCCGTAACCGTAGAAGTGTATTCTCCAATAGCTAGTTCGCTAAGTTCAGCAGTCGTTTCCCCGTTACTCCAAACATAGGTATATGGATCAGTACCTCCTTGTATTTCGATAAAGATGTTTCCATTAGCATCAGCGGTACAGGAGGAATTACTGACGGATGAATTTGCAAGACTAAGCGTTGCGTTTGGTTGCGTAATTAGAATGTTGGAACTATTAATAGAACAACCATTTGCATCTGTAATGGTGCAATTGTAAGAACCAGTCGTTAAGTTGTCCAAGTTAGGGCTAGTCGAGCCATTATCCCAATTGTAAATGAATGGTGTTGCGGAACCACTGATTTCTAACATGATAGTTCCGTTGTTCCCACCAAAGCAACTTACCTGTCCGGATTGTTCATTCACAATTTGAAGGTCGCTGGCCTCATCGTTAATGATAATTTCATCACTAATCACCTCGCAATCGTTGTTGTCTGTAACGGTGCAGATGTAACTTCCTGCCGCCAGACTACTTATGTCTTGAGTAACAGCACCATTACTCCATAGATAAGTATAAGGACTCTGTCCTCCTGTTACGTCGATACCAATACTACCAATATTTCCTTGTCCGCAAATGACGTTGACGGAAGTTATATTTCCTAAAGTTAAAGCCGGGGGCTCAGTAAGAACAATTTCTTCTGTAGATAAGGTACAACCATTAGCGTCTGTTATTTCACAAGTGTAGCTGCCAGGACTAAGATCCGTTAGGATGTTGTTGGTCGCCCCAGTATTCCAAAGGTAACTGAAAGGGGCTGTCCCGCCACTTGCTTCTATTGTAATGTTACCGTCGTTATTACCCAGACATCTGACATTTGTACTACTATTGTTAGAGATGGAAAATGACATGTTGGGCTGAGTTATTTGGATGCTGGCGCTAGTGCTGCTACAGCTGTTGGCATCGGTAATGGTACAGACGTAAGTCCCAAGGGGAAGGTCGCTAATGTCTTGTGTCGTAGCTCCATTGCTCCAGCTAAAAGTAAATGGCGTAGCAGTTCCAGACACGGTAAGAGTAATGGAACCATTACTCCCACCAAAACAGCTGACAGTGCTTACCACGCCGGTAAGCACAGCTAGGTCAGATCCCGTATTGTTAATGGTGTATTCTTCAGTTATGAAAGTACAACCCGTATTGTCTGTAACAGTGCAGATATAGGCTCCCGCGGAAATGTTATTCAAATCCTGAGAACTGGCCCCGGTATTCCAAATGTAACTATAAGGATTTATTCCTCCGCTAATGCTTATGTCAATACTACCCGAGCCGCTTTGGCCGCAATTGGCATCTATTAATATCGCATCGGTTAGTTGAATAGCGCTGGGACTACTTATTGAAATGGGGACTGTCGCTATTGTACAGTTATTGTTATCTGTAATAGTACAGCTATAGGTTCCTGCTGATAAATCAGAGAGAGAAGACATACTGCCTCCCGAAACCCAGTTGTAGGTATAGGGTACTGTTCCTCCTGAAATACCTAAAGAAATGTTTCCATCGTTAGCATTTGCACAGCTTAAGTTGTTACTACTAATGTTATTTATAGTCAATGGTGCATCAGGTTGACCAATAGCAATAGGGCTGGTAATAATAGAACATCCATTATCATCCGTAATAGTACAGGTGTAGCTGCCTGGAGGAATAGGAGAAATATTTGGACTGGTTTCTCCATTGCTCCAGTTGAAAGTAAAAGGCGTAGCTGTTCCAGAGACAGCAATACTGATAGAGCCGTCCCCGTCGCCAAAGCAGTTTATATCTTTAGCATTGAAAGCGTCCAAGTTAAGATCACTGTCTTCTAAAAGAATAGAAAAAGTTTGTGTAACCAACTCACAACTCATAGCATCTGTAATAGTACAAATATAGCTTCCTGCATTTGCGGTTAAGCTAGAACCGGTATCACCATTGCTCCAGAGATAGCCATAGGAACTAGCTCCTCCGTTAACCGTTAAACTAATGTTGCCATCCGCAATACAGCTGGCATTTGTAACTTCAAAGCTATTCAAATTAATAGGAGATGGATTTCCAACATCAAAAGAATTAGTGACAAAGGTGCAGCCACTGTTATCTGTAATAGTGCACTGGTAAGGTCCCTCTTCCAAATTGGTAATGCTGGAGGTCATAGCCCCATTATTCCACAGGTAAGCATAAGGACTTGTTCCCCCCGTTCCACTAAGGGAAACGGAGCCGTCATCGCTGCTATTACAGCTAAGATCTGATACTGCTAAATTATTAAAACTAACAGCAGAAGCAGGTTCTGTTATCATAACCGTGCTAGTAGAAATACTACATCCATTGGCATCAGTAATGGTACAGGTGTAACTGCCTACAGGTTGATTAGAAATATTGGCTTCTGTACTACCAGAACTCCATTGGTAACCATAAGGACTTGTACCTCCGGTGGCTTCAACGCTTGCAGAGCCACTGGATTCGCCCTGGCAAGCTACATTAGTTTGCTCTAGTGAAGCTACTGCTAATTGGCTTTGTGGTTGGCTTACTAACAGTTCATCTACAACAATAGAGCAGCCACTGTTATCGGTAACGGTACAGGTATAAGTTCCGGCAGTTAAGTTATTAAGGTTTGCTTCACTGCCGGCTACATTCCAGTTATATTGAAAGGGAGTAAGTGAACCACTGATGTTTAAACTGATTGATCCATTGTTGCCCTCGAAGCAGCTAACGGCAATGATGGTTGAATTACTGATCGCCAAATCACTATCTTCCAAGTCTACATCATATGACGGACTTAGAAAGGTACAGCCATTGAAGTCGGTAATGGTGCAGACATAATTTCCAGCAGAAGCATTGGTCAACGGGTTTTCGGTCGTTCCACCATTCCACTCATAAGTGTATGGGGAGTTACCGCCATCGATTGTAAGCATAATCGCACCAGCGCCAGTACAACTTGCATTTGTAATTGTATTGTTTGTTATGGAAATGGGGTCGGGCATGCCTATGTCAAACAACGGGCTTGTAATTGTACAATTGTTATCATCCGTAATTGTACATTGGTATTGTCCATTGGAGATATTGGGTAGTCCCGTGGTGGTTTCTCCATTGGTCCAGATGTAATTATAATCACCAGTTCCTCCGTTTGTAGAAAAAGAAATACTACCATCAGATCCTCCAGCACAACTGACATCTACCGTGATTACATCTGAAATAGATAGCTCGAACTCGGGTTCTGTAATTGTCACTGTTCCTGTAGTTGTTGTACAACCTTTGTTGTCAGAAATCATGCAACTGTAATCTCCTGCAGCCAAATTGCTGATTCCAGAAGTGGTGGCCATATTACTCCAAAGATAAATATATGGCGAATTGCCACCACCAATATCCAGACTGATACTTCCTGTCATTTCACCATTACATAAAATGTTTATCTGGTTTAGAGAATTGATAGTGATGGGAGTAACAGGTTCTGTAACCATAATGTTGGAAACAATAATTGTGCAACCGCTGGCATCCGTAACAGTACAAGAGTAAGGCCCGGCACTTAGGTTGCTAATATCTTCTGTAGTATCATCGTTGCTCCAGATGTAAGTGAAAGGTGTGTCAGTACCATTAACACTTAAGTCTATAGAACCATTACTTCCACCAAAACAATCTACAGCGTTGACGGTGTTGGTCGAAGTCATGTCATTACCAGTTAAAGTAATCGTGAAAGTTGGTGTTACAATGCTACAGCCGGCGTTGTCTGTAATGGTACAAGCATAGGTGCCGATAGGTAAATCACTAATGTTCTGAGAGGTATCACTATTGCTCCAGTTGTACTGAATAGGATCATTACCACCATCTATAGTTAGATCAACTGCTCCTCCTGTCGTACAAGTAGCATGAGTCGAATTAGAACTTTCGAGGCTGAGTGGGTTACTTGGATTGTTTAGATTGAAGCTCATACTTGTCGTACAGTCATTCGCATCGGTTACAGTGATGGAGTATTCTCCTATAGTCAGATTGCAAACTTCAGCAGTAGTTCCTCCATTGCTCCATAGATAACTGTATGCAGTAGTTCCGCCACAAGCCTCAATAGAAATACATCCATTATCGCCGTTAGTGCAACTGGGATCTGTGACCGCATTTTGGCAAATGTTCAGAATAGCGGGCTCTGTAATATTTATAGGAGAACTAACGATTGTACAATTTCCAGCGTCTGTAATAGTACAGGTATAATTTCCAGTGGTCAGATTGCAAACTTCAGAGTTTGTTCCGCCGTTGCTCCAAAGGTAGGTGTAAGGCGGTCGTCCGTCCGAAGGAGTAACTAGAGCGCAACCATCGTTTTGCCCATTACAACTAATAGCGGTCATATTACTATTGGAAATGCTTAATTCAGCAGTGAAGGTTATCGTTCCGGGAGTGAGAATAGGTATGAAGGTTTGATTATCGTTGTTTGCGACTTCTGTTATTTCGTTAGGGTCAAACCCAACGGAAGTAGTTCCGGTCTCACTACAGGAAGAGGAAAAGGAAATAACAAAAAGGATTTCACCATCATCCATAGATTCCAGCGTGGAAAAGTTTCCATCATTCCATTGCACGAAAAGCTTCCCGGTTGTATCTTGAGGGTTAACATTGCTAGCGCTAAAGCCCTCAAGGTTAAAACCACCGACAGTGTCGTAGGTAAGAACAGATTCATCCCAATCTACCGTAAAATCAAAGGAGACGATTTCTGTAAAATTAGAAACGGTGATCTCTAATTCTATATTTTCTCCTCCACTAATACTGGTGCTCTCTAGTTCAAACCCAGGGGTTTGTCCCCAGCTTGTAAAGCAGAAGAATATTAAAAATGAGGAAAGGTAGGTTGTTTTTAGTTTCGAGTAGTTCATAAGTTTTGTCGTTGTTGAGTTTTTAAGGTTTGTAAGCATTAGTTCGGTTGTTGGTTTTTATCAAAACTGAGGTCTCTAAATTAGTTTTTGTTGTCGCTAAAGTATAAAGCTTAAATTCAAAAAGCTTGCCCTTTGCTTATTTAAAGGAAAGACTAGAAGCTTTTTCAGCCCGAGGTTTTGAGAAGGCAGGCTCGTTTTTTAAACAAATAGAGGAAACTGCCCTGTTTTCAAGATAAGTTTAACACAAATGACGCTGCTTTGAAGCGTAAAAAAGCTACTAAACCTTGTTTCGAAATAATAAATTAAATTTTTTTTCGAAAAAACTTGCCTTGTTTTCAAATGAAACCTATATTTGCAGCCGCTTAGGGCGATTAGCTCAGTTGGTTCAGAGCACCTCGTTTACACCGAGGGGGTCGGGAGTTCGAGTCTCTCATCGCCCACCAAAGATAAAAAAGTCACAAACCTTCGTTTGTGGCTTTTTTTTATTTCTATTAGTCGCAACTAATACCCCACCCTTCCATATCGCTATCCACTTTGCAAAATAAGGATCTTTACGTTATATCAGTGATGGAAATAGCCGATAAGCACGAGATATGTCAAAGAAGTCATAATATTACATATTATAAATATGTTATCGTTGTTCTTGTTACTTAGTAAGCCTATATTTACCTATAATATAATGTCGGGAGCATGCACACAACAACAGAAACAGAGATCACCTATAGCACTATCCCTCCACGAAAATCTTCTTCAATGAGCAGATGGGTTAAAAAAATATTTATTGGAACAGTCATTACCATTGGTCTTTTTGTTTTGACGGCCGTCATTATCGCTGCCTTTTTTGAAAAACAGGTTGGGGAGAAATTGATTACTGAAATCAACAAGCAGTTAAAATCGGAGCTTACAGTCACTAGCTTTGATCTCTCCCTACTCTCTTCTTTCCCTAATGCTTCTGCAAGGCTACACGGAGTCTTTTTGGATGATGCCTTGGATGGGGCGCTCATTGAGGCAGAACAAATGTCCTTTAATTTTGGCTTACTCTCCTTGTTTGAATCGACGATCCAAGTGCACTCTATTGTTATTGAAGACGGGGCTTTATTTATCAGAACAGATCGAAAAGGGAAAAAGAACTATGACATTATAAAAGGTTCGAATGTAGAGACGTTGCCCGAAGATGAAGGGCAGGGACTTGCGATCTCCATGAAAGAAGCTCAATTGAAAAGAGTGGAATTTATCTATGTCGATGAACGTCTAAAGCAGGAGATAAAGATGAAGATACAGGATGCGGTGATCAGCGGCGAATTTTCAGCTGATCGTTTTGCACTGACTAGTTTTGCTAAAATGAAATCAGAGTTCATTGAATTAAATGGTCAGAGAACCTTTGTTAATAAAGACCTGGTTTATGATGCAACTATAGATGTAGACATGGCCAAGGGGAAGTATCTCTTACAGGATGTGGACTTAGGTGTGGAGTCCAATATGTTTAAAGTGACAGGAACTGTTCTTAGCGAAAAGAAAGATATGGACTTGGACCTTAGGGTTACTAGTGAGGAATGTAGTCTGGGTACCATGTTCGAATTGTTACCAGAAGAGTACTTGGCTTATTTTAGTGATTTTGAAAGCACAGGTACCTTTCTTGTCGATGCCATTGTAAAAGGGAAATGGGGTGCTAAAAAAATGCCGGCCATTACAGCCTCCTTCGGATTGGAAGACGGAACAATCAGTAGCCCTAAGCTGGGGTATAAGTTGAAAGACGTCACCTTTGGAGCACGGTTTCAAAATGGAAAAGACCGTAGTCCCAAAACTTCGGTCTTTAAAATCAACGACTTCAAGGGCTATTTCAACAGAGAATTGATTACAGCTGATCTTGCCATTACCGATTTGCTAAACCCAAAAATTGATTTCAAACTAGACGGTGTACTTCCTTTGGATGCCGTGTACGGTTTGTTAGATGATAAGCGAATAAAAGATGGAGAAGGGGAAATAGAGATTAAAAACTTCCGCCTCCGTGGGCGATATGCAGATATGATCAAACCTTCCCGAATAGCTAAAGTATCGAGTAGTGGAATACTTGAATTTGACGATGCATCTTTGACCATTAATAAAGAGAAAATAATTATAGACCGGGGGACTTTTCAAATCTTAGACAATAGTGTAAAATTGAATAAAGTGAAAATAGAAGGAGCCGGTTCAGAACTGTACCTATCCGGAAAGTTCTTAAATTTGCTTCCGGTATTGCTAGCGGATTCTTTAAACACTCAGTCCGCAGAGCTGAAATTTCAAGCCACCTTAGATGCGCCAATGCTCAACATGAACCGCATCGAAAAAATGCTGGAGCCACCGGTGGATGCCAGGCTAGTGCGTAGAGGAATGATTGATGTGGATTCCGTTAACATTGCGCAGACGAAACAACGGGAGGAGTTTACTAAATTCTTACAAGGCAACTTCCAGGCTAAAATTGACAAGATCCTATACCGAAAAATAGATGCAAGAGACTTTAGCGGAAGCCTTGGTTTTGATAATAATGAAATGACAATCAAAGGACGAGTGAAAGGAATGGATGGGGCTTTTAATCTGGAAGGAAAAGCATTCTTTGAAGAAAAACCTTACCTCCAAGCAAAGGTAGATTGTGAAAAAGTAGACGTTCGAAAGTTTTTTACACAGATGGAAAATTTTGGTATGGATATCTTACAAGCCAAAAACCTTAAAGGAAAGCTGAATACTCAAGTAGCGCTTACCGCTCGTTGGTCAGAAGACGGAACCTTTCTCGATAAGGACCTGATTGTATTGGGAGATATGAAAATTACGAATGGAGAATTAATTGGTCTTGATATGCTTTATGCTTTCGCTGATTACATCAAACTTCGAGATTTAAAGCATATTAAATTCAAGACTCTGCAAAATTTCTTCGAGATTAAAAAAGGGAAATTATACATCCCCTCTATGTTCTTACAAAGTAATGCCTTGAACCTAACGGTTAGCGGAACGCATACTTTTGACAACCGGATTGATTACAACATCAAAGTGAACGCAGGGCAGGTAATCGGCAACTTGTTCAAACGGTACGATCGAACGAAAAGGCCAATAGAAGCAAAACGTAAAGGCTGGTTTAATCTCTATTACCGCATTTACGGGACGGTCGATAAGTATAAAATCAAGCGAGATAAGTATAGAGTTAAAAAGCAGTTTGAAAGAAGTTATAGGCACAAACTCAGAATAGAAAAGGAGCTGATTAAGAAGTTTGGAAGCATTGAGAAATATGTAGAGCCTAGTGATTGGAAAGATGAAGTGGAAAATAATGAACCCGATCCAATGGACGATAAAACAACGCCGGAAGAAGAAGAATTTATCGAGGGCTTTGAGGAAAAAGAGATACAGGCTTCGTCTACAAAAAAGGATAAACCAAGAATCACAGAATCGCCTTTCGATGATAAAGCAAACGAGGAGTCTGAGGATGAGTATATTGATTGGGATAATTGAGGGAATATGAAAAAGGAGGCCAATGTAGCTTGATGCAGAAATGACTCAAATTTTTGCTAAATTTGTCAGCACTCTATAGTGTTTATTTGCTTGCCGCTATAAGGTCAGTAAAGAATTCTGCGCTTTCTGAAAACAATAATAATACATCAAAACAAACATCATGGCAATCGCGAAACCATTTAACCTTAGGGGATGGGTAGACGAGCACCGTCACCTGCTAAAACCACCAATCGGAAACAAACAAGTCTACTTTGAAAATGACGATTATATTGTCATGGTCGTAGGAGGGCCTAATGGCCGTAAAGATTATCATTATGAAGACGGTGAAGAATTGTTTTACCAAATAGAGGGAGACATCACCCTAAAAATCATTAATGAGGACGGCAGTCCTGAAGACATCCAAATCAAAGAAGGAGAGATGTTTTTACTCCCTCCTCGAATTCCACACTCTCCACAACGCCCTGCGAATACCATTGGCCTTGTAATCGAAAGATACAGACGAGAGGGTGAAGAAGATAAGCTGATGTGGTTTTGTGAAAAATGCGATCATAAATTGCACGAAGATACTTTTGAAATGAAAGATATCGTGAATCAACTACCGGTAGTGATGAATCACTTTATGGATTCTGAAGAGCTACGTACCTGTAAGAAGTGCGGGGATATTATGGGAAAGGTGTAGTTGAATTGTTACAGACGTACAAATAATGTCAAAAAAGAAAATTTACTTTGCTTCTGACTTTCACTTGGGGGCAAAAGGAAAATATAGCAGTAAAGAAAGAGAGCGGCAGATCGTCCGTTGGTTGGATCAAATAAAAGCAGACGCAGAGGCCATCTATTTGGTGGGAGACGTCTTTGATTTTTGGTTTGAATATGCCACGGTAGTCCCGAAAGGCTATACTCGTTTGTTCGGTAAACTGGCCGAATTAAGTGACTCCGGCATCTCGCTTTTTTTCTTTATCGGTAATCATGATATGTGGATGTTCCATTATTTCGAAGAGGAGTTGGGGATTAAAACATTTCGCGAAGCCATACAGGTTGAATTAAAAGGAAAGTCTTTTTATATCGGTCATGGAGATGGATTAGGCCCTGGGGATCATAAATATAAAATGCTCAAAAAAGTCTTTGCGAATCCAATTTGTCAATGGCTATTTGCTCGGATTCATCCAAACTTTGGAATCGGACTAGCAGATTTTTGGTCTAACCAAAGCCGGGATGCACAGCCCGCCGAAACGGAATTTTTAGGCGAAGAGCGGGAGTGGCTTTTAGTATATGCTAACGAGCAGCTTGACTCCTTAAATGCAGACTTCTTTGTATTCGGACACCGACATTTGCCAATTGACTACACGCTAAAAAATGGCCACAGTCGTTATATCAACCTAGGCGAATGGATGAACTATAATTCCTACGCAGTATTCGATGGAGAAACAATGTCAATTGAATTTTTTGAAAATGATGAAGGTACAATTATCACAGGGCCTTAGTTGGCCGGAAGACGCTTGTAGTTCTAGATTCAGGTTCTCTGAGCTTTTGACGTTCCAAGTAAATTCCTGGCGATTACTAAGCTTGCTGTTACTTTGTTCTATTAATTCCTCAATAGCCCAATCTTCCGATACCCTCCTTCATGCTACTGCTACTATTCACATCGAAACAGCTAGGCTACTGACTTCCGACAAGCTCCAGCAATGTTATGTTGTAAACGAAGATAATGAGTTGTTCAAATATGATAAAAACGGCCAGCTCCTTTTTCAATACAATAATAATCAATTAGGTGATTTAGAATGGCTAGATGTCACCGACCCGTTTAATATTCTGCTTTTCTATCCGGATTACTTTACGGTTATTCTGTTGAATAGAACGTTAAATATAACGGGCGAATACCAGCTCTTCGATCTCAATATCACGGATGTCAATGCAGTCGCAATGGCTAATGATAACGAGCTTTGGTTCTTTGATGATAACACAGGGAAGGTACGGAAAGTCAGCAGGGCAGGCGACGTGACAGGGGAAAGTGTGAATGTGAAGTTATTGTTAGGGATAAATATTCAGGCATTAAATATGTTGGCCACCAGAAATCGGGTCTTTCTAAATGCACCCGAATTTGGAATTTTGGTCTTTGATAATTTTGGCACTTACTTGAAAGATATTCCTCTCAAAGGTTTAGCCTCTTTTCAAATACTAGAAAATCAATTAATTTATCAAGAAGGTGGAAAAATAAAGTCCTTTCATCTTCAATCTTTTTTGACCTCAGAGGTAGAACTTCCATTTAAGCTGGAAGAAACGGATCAACTACAAATTCAGAAAGGAGTTTTGCTTTTATTAAAAGGAGAAGAATTGCTGATTTACAATATGGAATAAAATGAATCGAGTAGGATTCTAAAATTTTCCTCGGAAACTAACAATGAAATTACGACCCGGTGCAGACACTCCGGAAGCAAAGTGTCGATAATGAATATCCGTGATGTTTTCTACTGCAATATCAATGCTGAATTTTGCATTGAAAGCATATGCACCATAGAGATTAAAGGTTGCCCAAGCATAGGTGCCTTCATAAATGGTCTGATTATCAATAGTATAAGCGATGCCTAACTCGGCATTGTCTGGTGTGCTACCCTTGTCAATTTCTATAACACCATCGACATTTGCAATCTTATTTACCGAATATTCATCAATAGGCTTTTTCATATTGTATTTGGCAACAACCTCTAAACGAATTTTTTCCTTCGTATACAGTAAGCTTGTTTGTCCATATATTGGCGGAATATGTGCCATTGGGACAAGGGTGTCAATAACTGAGTTCTTAAAATTAACGCGCCCTTTGGTATAACTCAAACTAGAGGATAAGTTCCAGTTGGCTCCTATCTTTAACAACATGTTTGCGGAGCCACCATAAATAGAACCATCGTCGGCATTGACGTTTTGTTGTACATCGAAAAACTCTCCTTCGGATGGTATCCAAAGAATCGTATCACCATTAGGAGCAAGGCCTGCTTGACGGACAATGACATCTTCTAAAATCGTATAAAAACCAGTAGCACTTAATCTAAGAGAAGTAGACCTCGGAGAACCAACGGTCTTACCCAAAGTGGCTTCAGCACTTTTAGAGTTCTCGGGCTTTAAATCAGTGTTTGGTAAAACAACCTGACCGCTCTTTACACGTAATTTTGCAAAGTCATCAATATTTGGAGAACGGAATGCAGTAGAAGCTAAGAGCTGAACCTGCCAATTATTGCGTGTGTTAAAAGTAAGACCTGCACCATATGTAAGTGCGCTGTTAGAGCTGGATATTCCAGCCTCTGTATACGCCGTAGGCCAGTCAATTAACTCTCGGTCCGATTCTTTGTACTTCGCAAAAAGGTCTGTAAAGGTGTATCTAGCTCCGATGTTAAAGACCAACATAGAGTCTAATCCTTTCCAGCGATAATTCAAATAACCAGCATAGCTTAGCAGCGTACTATAGTCGCTGGGGTAACGGGTAAATTCCTTTCGGCGTACTTCTCCAGTTTCGACATTTAAGTCTCCTGCCTCTGAGAAAACCTGGTTGAAATTTCCATCGACTCCATAAGAAATAGTGTTCTTTCCAGCCTGGTCCAATTCTTTATCAAAATCAGCAGTGAAGGAATAAACGAATACATCTTCCAGATTGAAGGTACGTCTGTCGTGTCTAAACTTTCTCTTTAAGCGATCTTCTTCTAGTAATTGGAAAGAGCCTATAATGGTTGCTTTGTTGTATAACCACTTTGGAGCAAAGGCTTTCATTTTTAGAGAAGCCATCAATCTGTTCTGAGGACCGTAGTACCACTCAGCCCATTTTAAATTATCAGCAGTATCCAATGTGTCTTGTAGGTTGTCATAACGAGGCACATTACTGGAAGAAGAATATTGAAAGTTAGCCACAAAGAAGAGACTTTCCTTAGGCTGGTATTTTATTTTTTGTAGAAAATCGATTTGGCTATAACTTCCTCCTTTTTGAATATCTGGATTTCCGATTTCAACTACTTGATCTACCCCACTTGTATTTATATAATAAGGGCGTCTTCCGAAAGTTGGGTATTCCGATGGGCGTTTGCTACCGGATTTAAGATCGCCAAAATCAGAGTAAGTAAAACTGGTAAGAGAGGCCCATTCTTTAGCGCCGTATTCAAAATCAAAGTGTAAGGTCTTTTCTAAATTGGCGCTAGAAAATCGGGTGTAGGCCCGGGTATCCGTGAGGTTTTCTGTAGAGCTGAAAGACACTTTAGGTTCTCGCGAACGGAAATGAATAACACCTCCAAGTGCTTCACTACCATACATCAAAGAGCCAGGCCCGTAGATAACTTCTATTTGTTCAAGCATGGAAGCATCTACAGTAATGGCGTTTTGTAAGTGTCCATTTCTATAAATCGCATTATTCAAACGAATGCCATCAAGCACCAGCAAAACTTTGTTGGCCTCAAAACCTCTGATTATGGGGCTACCACCACCGGCTTGCGATTTCTGGATATAAACATCTGCATGCTCACCAAGGACATCGGCGGTTGTTTGTGAGTTACGGGAAGCTATCTGCTGAGCACTGATTCGATCAATGACAAAAGGTAATTCCTCCTCTGCAGCATCTGTTCGTCCTACTACAACAAC
The DNA here is from genome assembly GCA_047626155.1 of Saprospiraceae bacterium. Taxonomy (GTDB): domain Bacteria; phylum Bacteroidota; class Bacteroidia; order Chitinophagales; family Saprospiraceae; genus CALGLS01. The sequence goes on from JBLHRR010000043.1 coordinate 29,621, forward strand.
CCCGAGAATTAGATTCTCAGAATACATTTTTATGACAGGCTCTCCTCGTCTGAATTCGAAGTAAGGTATTTTTTTCGTGATATAACCCACGTAGCTAAAATTGATAATATCTCTATGCCCTAAATCAGGGATAGAAACTTTACCATCTATGTCTGTAAGAGCATTGAATTTCTTATCAGCTGTAAACACAGTGACAAAAGATAATTCTTCATTGGTATCTCCGTCAATAACTGTGACAGTTATTGGAGAAATATCATTGGAAAAAATAGAATTAGGAAGGAGAAAGGAAAAGTAAATAAGAAAAGGGATAAAAAGGTATTTAAACCGTTTATCAGTGTCTGTGCTAGGTAGTCTGTTCTTATTCTTTATGCTCACTTTGTCTTATGCTTTTAGGGAGTTTTATGGTGAAAGTAGTTCCCTCTTTTAGCACTGAATTTTGGACAAATATCCTGCCAGAATGATAGGATTCTATAATACGTTTGGCCAGTGAGAGGCCCAAACCCCAACCCCTTTTTTTAGTGGAGTAGCCCGGCTGGAAAACCGTTTTAAACTTTGAAGGGGGAATCCCCTCTCCGGTATCTGAAATATTGATGACGACAAAGTTTTTTTCCTCGCTCACTCTACAACTGATAGTTCCCGTCCCTCCCATAGAGTCTAGGGCGTTACGGAGTAGGTTTTCGATGACCCAGTCAAAAAGATGCTTATTGATTTCTACCATCTTTTCCTCTTGTCCAGCCTCTGGGAATTCAAAAACGACTCTACGTGGTGAGCGTCGCTGCATATAATTTCTACAAACCTCTAATTGATCATAAATATTAATAGGTTCTAATGTCGGCGCGGAGCCTATTTTTGAGAAACGATCAGCAATCAGGTCGAGTCGTTTTACATCATTGGTTAACTCCATTAAAACCTCCTGACTGGCTTCGTTGCCTTCCCACATTAATTTTAAGTGTTCGATCCAACCGATAATAGCAGAAATGGGTGTACCCAACTGATGAGCGGTTTCTTTAGCCATTCCTGCCCAAACCTGATTTTGTTCAGAACGTCGGGCAGAGCTAAAGGCAAAGTAACCAAAGGCGATGAAGAGGCCGATTAAGAGGATTTGGATGAGTGGGAAATACTTTAGAAGGGTTAACAGCGTCGAATCTTCGTAGTATACCAATTGACTACCTCCAACTAATGGTTGTTTACCGGAGGCAATGTAGGAAGCAAGCCTTTCTTGTAGAAATTCTTTATCCCCATCCCTTTTTGTTCCGTAGTTACGAGCATCATCAACTAAGCCTGTTTCACTGACAAGCATCATTGGTACTGTTTCATTTGACGTGAGGACAGCATTATGCAAGGTAAAGTCACAATTAGGGTCTAACTCAGGTAGCCGCTCTAAAGCGGTTAACCAAACTTGTATTTTTCGTCGCTCTTCATCGGCTAATTTGCTCGCCACATAGTTTGTATACACCATCGAAATAACAATAATAACTACCCCGGCAATAGCCAGGTACCATTTCCACTGCGATTTCTTATCGTAAATATTCATAAATAGTGCTTTTCGAAAGGAGTACTAATAAATGCGGCTACTAAAAAGAGAAACAAAATAAAGGGAGTTTCCGTAATTCCGGAGGCTGCATAGGCGTTAATTAAATACGGTGTTAGCTTTAACATTGGAGTACCAAATGTACGCAAAACACAGTAGATGTATTGTGTCCGTTTTAGAACTTGTTTAAAGTTAGAGATCGGACTCCCTAAAAAATACCTATTTTCGCAAAAAATATTTTATGAATAAATACCTGCTTCTTCTCAGCCTTTTCATTCTTCCTATTTTGGCTCAGGCCCAAAAGAAAAAAATATTCTTCTACGAATTGGATTTGAATGATGGTTTATATTTTCAACCTAATACCATTGCTCCTTACACTGGCCTCGCTTATGAAGAACATGAAAAGGGGAAAAAGAAAGCGCATATTCCTATTAAGGATGGAAAAATAAATGGAAAAGTAAAAGGCTGGGAAAAGAATGGAGAAAAGATCTATGAGGCGGAATATAAAATGGGTGTTATGGTCGGGACCGAAAAACAGTGGTATGCTACCGGCGCTAAAAAATTGCAGATCAGTTATCTGAATGGAAAACCTGATGGTGTTTGTACGGAATGGTTTAAAAATGAATCTAAAAAATCAGAAGGTTATTATACGAGCGGTAAAGAAGAAAGCGATCACTATTGGTGGTATTCTACAGGAGAAAAAGATCAACTGGTCTCCTACAAAAATGGGGTAGTTCAGGGGAAAGTACTAAATTGGTATCGCAACGGCCAGCTGAAATTGGAAAAGGAGTTTAAAAACGGACTGGAAGATGGTGTTACTTCTGAATATTTTGAGAGCGGACAACAGAAATCCAAAGCTGTGTTCAAAGATAATAACCCACATGGAGAAACACGTATTTGGTCCAGGAAGGGCTTGCTTCTCGGGATTCAAACTTTTGAAGAAGGCGTCTTAGTAAAAGACATAAATTATAGAAGTGGCAGCATTCATATCCCTGAGGGTTATCTTCAGGTTTTCAATGAAAAGGAAAGCTTCTTTACTGTAGAAATAAAAGGAGAGGAAGTCAGTCCCCGCAAGTCAGTAGACATCGTTTATATCTTGGATGGCATGTTCCTTCAATTGTTTAATTACTCTTCAGCCTTATTCTCAGATAGTCTGAACACTAGCCAATCAGATAAAAAAATACTGGCGCGTTATATTGAAAAAGAATCCGAACTGATTCGAAAAAAAACAGAATACAACATTGTAGTGCAAACAGATTGGTTTACGACCAATGACGGAAAGCAAGCCATACACTGGTTTTTTAAATCACCTTCCAGTGAAGATGAAGAACAAAAACCGCGAACGGTTCAGGAAGAACATTACGTTTCTTTGCTTTGCAATAAACAAATCCTCAATCTCTATGGCATCGTAACCAACTCTGACAAATCAGAAAACGTAACAGCCATGTTGAAAAAAGTAGCTTCTACCATTGAAATCAAGCCGGAGCGGATTGACATAAATACGGCCCTCTAACCAAAAGTATAAAAACCATTTTCAAATGCAACGCCTAATTTTACTTCTTCTTACGATACTGCCCTTCGTCGGATTTACTCAGCAAGTCACTATTTCTGAAGAAATCTCTATTCGTAATGATAAGCAATACGAATTGCTAGGAAAGCTAAAAGACCGCTTTCTGGTTTTTCGGGATAAGCCAAATGAATATAAGATACAAGCCTATGACTTGAATATGAGGCTGAGTTGGGATAAAGAAATTGAACTGTATGGTAAGCGGGTTCAGTTGGTTGGTGTCGTTAGTTCTGATGATCATTTTTATGTTTTTTATACCCATAAAAAGAAAGGGAACTATTCGATGAGGATGCACAAGTACAACGCCGGCGCTTCTTTGGTGGATTCAACCACTGTTTGGGATTATGGCTCTCGGCCATATGGTCCGAAGCCACAATTAAAGTATTCTGAAGATAAGAAGAAAGTACTGATCCATGAATTTGAAAGGCAAACAGAGTTGTCAACTATTTCTTACGATATAGAAAGTCGGGCAATTCTTTGGGATATGAAATTTAAGCCTAGTGACTTTAATGTCTACAGAGACATTTATCAATGGGTATACACTAACAAGGGAGATGGTTTATTTATTATCGGACTGGACAATAGGAAAGCACGCAAAGAAAGTCACAGCTACCGAATGTACAATTGCGAATCGGGCAATAGTGCCCCTAATGTTATAACCATTCCAATGGAGGGACACTTAACCTACGATATAAAATTCACATACGATAATGTCAATAACAAACTGGTAGGAGCTGGGCTGTATTCAGAGAAAAACAGAGGAAAAGCAAACGGTTGTTTTTACATGAAAGCAGATTTGAATAAGCCTCAAGACCCGGAATTGGTTTATACAGATTTTGATAAAGATTTTATGACTAAGGTCATGGAAGCCAAAGGGACTCAGGATGTAAAGGGTATTGATAATGTGACGATTAAAAAAGTTGTTTTGCGTCAGGACGGAGGGGTATTGTTAGTAGCAGAATTGGTTAAAGAATTTGAACGTCGGATGGCTACAGCTAATCGTGGCTACGTAGGTACGGATGGCAGTCGCTATATTGTTGATTACTATAATGATGACCTATTTGTTTTATCTCTTCATCCGGATGGAAAAATGCACTGGAAATCTGTTTTACACAAAAAACAATACTCACAAGACGATAATGCTGTCTTCTCTTCTTTCTTTTTAATGAAGACACCTTCTATGCTACGTTTCCTTTTTAATGACGATATTAAAAATGAAAATACGGTGAGTGAATACTTGCTTAATGGTTATGGTGAATTTGATAGAAATAGCGTCATGAGCACTGAAAATCAGGACATTCAATTGCGTTTTCAGGATGCCATTCAAATTGGTTCCGGAGATGTCATCGTTCCAAGTGAACGTCGCTATCGTTTGCGATTAGTTAAATTAGAATTTTAGAATTTTAGAATT
>JBLHRR010000044.1:0-33454 GCA_047626155.1 Saprospiraceae bacterium
GAGGTGGAGTTGATGGATTTTTATGATGAGATTGGATATTTGGGGGCTTGAGTATTGGTAGTGGCCAGAGGCCACAGGAGGGCTCGGTTAAATGCTGGAGCATTTGCCGAGCGATCGCGGGTGGACGTGAACTATCGCACAACCCTAAACAAATTGTTAATCCGCTCACTCCTCCAACCGATACCTCCTCATCCGCTTCCGTCCAAAGACCGGAAGCCTGAAAGAAAACCCATCTTCTTTTTGCCGAAGCTCCAATAGCATTCGTGGTCCTTTCCTTCTTGAACTTCCACTTTTTATTTCGGCACTACTCACATGCCTGTCGATGAAATTGCCGGAGGGAATAGTAAAGAAAAGCCGAGTATTGCTTTCTTCGCTAAGGTTATAAACACCTTCCAACTCAAAATCAAAAGCAGAACTGTGTACTTCCATCCGATCAATGTACATGTCATTTCCTCGGAGACGTATACGAGTGTCAATTGTATCAATCTCAATATAATCTAACTTTCGCTTGTTGTAAAGGAGGCCCTTTTTCTTAGACAGTGCTTCTATTTCCATCAAGTGGCCGCCACTTAGTCGAAAGGCGAGATCCCCATGCATGGTCTCTGGAAGGATGGTATAGTTGGCATCAATATCGGTATTGAATTGAAGAGTGGCAGAGCCAATTCCCTTCATGTTTTCGTGACCAATTTGCGTTTGCCCAAAATTATCAAACTGGCGGAAGAGCTCCGGGATATCATTGTTATTTAGCTGGACCTTCATTTGCATTTTTGGCTCATGTTGAACAATGTCGGTGATAGAACCATCCATCATTAGTTTGCCTTTGGCTATGTTTAAATTCATGTTTCTCAGCTGGAGGGTATCCGGTTGTAAGGAGATGTTTCCCATTATTTCAGTAGCCTTGAATTTTTTATAAATCAGTTCTTCAATGTCTGTGCTTAGCTCCATTGTACCTTTGTTCAGGAGGCGATCTATGATGCTTCCTGTTTTTGTCATGAAGCCTTCCGTACTGTCTATGGCTACTTTAGTTGTTTTTGTAACAAAAGTATTACTAAAGGCAGTAATGCTGTCGCCTTTCAATCCTTCGGGAGCGGTGAACTGTCCAAAATCAAAACGAGGAGAAGCGACGTTTAGTTTGATGCGGGATTGTTGGTCGGGTAAGATGAAGAAAGAGAAAAAGTTGGTGGTTTGGCCACTGGTGTAGAGTTGGTTGTCATTGACTTCAAGGGCTAGGTCGTCGATATAGATTTCATGCTGATCAAAACGTAAATGACCGTAGATATTGTCAAAGGTGAAGTCGCGATAGTTATAGTAAATTTTACCATTGACTAGCTGGGCCTTTCCATCTATTGTTGCATTAAGCAAATAGTTTTTTGCATTGATGGTGTCATGAAGTGGAGATTGGTACTTGAGATCTACTTTTACATATCCCTTTTTTAATTTGATATATTTAGAAGGTAGTAATTTCTTTAATGTTTTGAATTTCACCCTGGATTGAAAGTTCGCAGCTATTTGCGGTTCGTCAGGATTGGTTATGCTGACATTGCCTCGAATATTATTCTTTTTACCAAATCCAAAATTAAAGCTGTCCACTACCAATTGATGCTGTGAAGGATTCTGATAATCCGCAATAAGTCGGGCATCCAAAACGAATGGTTTGATCAGGTATTTATCTGTTAAAATAGAATCTACTCTAAAGTCAACTTTTCCGTGTGCATAATGAAAAATGGTGTCCAACGAGCGGAAGAGTTGAGCGGGAGTAAGGGGCGCCCGCGGTGTTTTTGTATTCTGTCTGGTTGTTCTAAGATTGGATTTTTTCTTTGTCTTAAAGTTCAAGTAATTTCCACGAACCTCTAAAGCAACGGCTGCTTTTTTCTTTTTTTCTTTATCAAAAATAGCATAATTATCCACCTGGCCATCTATAACAAATGGAGAACCTCTGTACTTAAATTGCAGGCTGTCAAAAAGAAAGCGTTCATTGGTGAAGTTGAAATTACCAGATATTTTTTTAATAGGTTTTGGGAGAGCATTTATTCGGGCACTTACGGTTTTTAAAATAACAGTACCACTATAATTGGTGCTTAGTAATAAGGACTTTGGATCAAAAAATGCAGCGAGGGGAGAAGCGGTCTTTATCCGTAAGTCAGCGGCTCCTTTATATATGTTATTGCCTTTTGGTAACAATAAGTTTACAATTGGAACAGCGGATGGAATGTCAATGTCGAGTACAACTTTCCTAATGGAATCACTATACAAGCCAATGTCTATTGCAATCGGAGAACGGCCCATGAACTTAGTAGTCAGCTTTTCTATTTTAAACATAGAAGAATCAAGGAGCGCCGCATTCCGAGGGGAGAAAATTTTAAAGCGAGTATTCAAATCTGTAAAATATAAAGTATCGTAGATCAATTTTCCTACTTCTAGTTCAATTTCTCCATTGATATTGGAAGCCACTTTTTTAACTGCTTTTTCAAAGTTGGCATAAGCAGCATTGCTTTTCGCTTTATTGTAGGGTCTCTTTTTTATACGAGGCTTTGTCTGTTGTTCCTTGGTCTTGATCTTTAGAAATTGATTCAAATCAAAAATATCAAACTGAATTTTCAAATCGGACTTCAAGGGTTCATTTTGGAAAAGTAGAAACTCCGGCAAGTTGTTCAATCGACCACTCAGGAGAATATTAGAGCCTTTCCAGTTTAAAGACAGATCTTGCAATAAGGTCTCCCGGTTATCGAAGCTCAGGTGACCCGAAAGAAAAGGCAGTATTTCTTTTTGATCGCGGATGTCCAGACGCATGTTGTCAAAGGACGCTTTTCCTTTCATACTGATGTTTTGCTCGTCAAAAGGATTCTTCAAAATGTGTTTGAGCGCAGCAGAATATTCAAAGTCGAGTGCAGCTACTCCCTTCAAAAAAGTGAACTTATCCTTTTCTGCCAACATCGGATTCAATCGGACTAAGTCAATATCCAACGCTCCTTTTAAGTTGACCTGAGGGTTTTTTAGGGTATCAATTTCGCCAGAAAATTTAGAAGGAATTAATCCAAATAAGTCTCCATCAAGTTGATGTATAACAATACAATTGTCATTCTTATTCCTGATGCCATCACCATCGCAATCATTAGAAAAATAACCATCCAAGTCAGTGGAAGTCATTAGGATGTCTCGAAATTCGATTCGCGCATCGGTGCTTGCAAAATTGACTTTCGTTGTCCCTTTTTTACCAGGCGTAAAAGAACGCTCTAAAACAAACTTCGCTTTAATGGGCTGATCAATATTTACATCGCTGAGGGCTACGTTTATTTTTCTGGATAATAATGGTAAGACATCGGGTATTTTTACTCCTTCAGTGGCGATTTCCAACGTTAAGTGCCTGGAGTGACTATTCTGTAATTGTCCTGTTAGTAGATATTTGTTTTGACCAACCTTTAGATAAGAGTCACTTAATATAATAGTCGGTTTCTGCTTGTCAAGAGAAAAACGTAAGTCGAGTGTTCCTTTCGTATCATTTAGAAAGCCAGGATCATTGCTCTTGAAGACGAGCGCCTCAAAATGACAGTCACTCAGGAGACGAGTAACATGTTCCCCTTCTTTGTTTTGCTCGGACTGAATGCTGGCTTGTTGTAAAACCGCTCGCTGCCATTTTTTATTAAAATCATTTTGATGATGAAAGTCAAGAAAATTGATTGAGATATGTGGGAGGCTTTCAAGAGAAAAGTTAAAAGGCCTGTTTTTATTATATACGGAGGTGTTTTGTTGAGAATCCGATTTACTAAAACGCATATTGCTTTGATTCAGCGAATCTTTGTAGAGATGAATCCATACGCTATCTAGTTGTAGTGGCTGTGCATCGAAATTGCGGGTGAGTAAACTATAGGCGCTAAATTCAGAAATCACCTTATTTACCTTTAGGACAGGATGCTCATTCCCCTTGACGGCTAGAAAGACTTCTTTGACCTCTAACTGTATCATCGGAAAATCATCGGCCCAATCCAAATGATAGCCAGCTATATCGACATCTGCATTCCATTTCTCCTTCGCCCGTTCCTTTATTTTTTGAATGACGTATTCAGAATCTGACTGAAGGAAATGCCAGCCTATACCTGCCAAAAGGAGAAGGAGTAGTCCAATAACAAGCAGTACTCCTGCCAGCCTTTTTCCAAAATAGATGAATTGTTGTTTGCCAAATTTCATGTAGGGATAGAAACGATTTTAAGCTTCCTATGCAAGATAACGTTTTTCTGATTTTATAGTTGTATTTCATTTGCTGAGTCAAGATATATTCCTAATTTTACGAATATTAGAGATGAAGAAAAGTAGAATTATGATAAGTCATGTTTCTATGAAAATGTAAGAAAAGAGGTAGAGAAATTGTGTTATTTGCTCATTTCCTAAGAGAGAGTACTTAATGTTATTCAACTTGACAATCCAAAATTCAAAAATGACAACTCCTATATTTAAAGAAAGAGACATCAGCTGGTTATCTTTCAACCACCGGGTATTACAAGAAGCCAAGGATCCTTCGGTGCCCCTTTATGAGCGACTAAAATTCCTAGCCATTTATTCTTCCAACCTGGATGAGTTTTTCCGCGTTCGCGTTTCTTCCATGCGGTCCTTTAAAGACATGGGAAAGAAAACCCTGCAACAACTAGAAGTGAAGCCTAAGAAAATTTTGAAACAAATAAAAGCGACCGTCGAAGAGCAACAGAACGAGTTTGGGCGCATTTTCGAAAAAGAAATTTTAGAAGGGTTGGCTCAAAATAAAATCCACTTAATTAACGAAAGTAAATATTCGAAAAAACAGAAAACTTTTGTTAGATCCTTTTTCAAAAAAGAAGTAGAAGCTTTTCTAAATATATCAATGGTTACAAAAGAAGATGATTCTCTTTTTTTGGAAAACAATACGTTGCACCTAGTAGTCGAATTTAAAGGGGAAGCGGAAGAGATTGCCGTAATGGATATTCCGACCAGCAATACCAGCCGATTTGTTGTACTGCCTTCGGATGACGATCAGCATTATGTTACTTTTTTAGATGATATTATTCGCTTTAATCTGACAAAGAAATTTTCCAAGAAAAAGATAGCAGGGATTTATTCAGTCAAATTGTCAAGGGATGCAGAGTTGTATCTGGGTGATGAATTTAATGGAGATTTGATAGAGAAATTAAAAGCAAATTTAGCTAAACGACAAACAGGATTACCTACTCGCTTTTTATACGATAGCAATATGCCTGTACCTATTTTGCAACGCTTAAAAACTATTTTTAACCTATCGAAATACGATATGGTTCCCGGAGCACGCTATCACAACTTTACAGATTTCTTTGGTTTCCCAGATCCCAGCAATAATCCAAAATTGCATGATGTAAAGATGCCTCCTAAAAAGCATAAAGAACTGGAAAAAGTCCCTTCTATTTTAAACGCTATAAAAGAGAAAGATTACATACTTCACTTCCCTTATCAATCGTACAGCTATGTGCCAAAGATGATTTGGGAAGCAGCGGAAGACCCGAAGGTGGAAGAAATTCACATCACCTTATACCGGGTGGCCAATAAATCAGAAGTGACCACAGCGTTATTACATGCCCTGTCTAATGGGAAGAAAGTGGATGTCTTTATAGAGGCTAAAGCTCGTTTTGATGAAAGTTCAAACCTATACTGGGGCGAACAATTGCAAGAGGCGGGCGCTTCTGTTCGTTATAGTTTTCCGGGTATAAAAGTTCATACCAAACTGTTGTTGATTAGACGGAGGGAAAGACGAAAGTTGAAAAACTATGCTTATATTGGTACTGGTAATTTTAATGAAAAAACCGCAAAACTCTATTGTGATCATGCTTTACTAACAGCAGACACACGTTTGGCAGATGAAGTCATTCAGGTGTTTGAATTGTTGAATAGAAAAATAATAATTCCTAAAACTAAGCACCTGATGATATCGCCTTTTTCAACGAGGTCTGGATTTGAGAAATTGGTCAAAAAGGAAATCGCCAACGCTAAAAAAGGAAAGGAGGCTTATATGATTCTGAAGATGAACAGCCTAGAAGATCGTGGGATGATTGAGAAATTGTACGAGGCTAGCTGTGCGGGTGTCAAAATGAAATTAATCATTCGAGGTATGTGCTGCCTTGTACCTGGTATAAAAGACCTGAGTGAAAATATAGAAGTGGTCAGTATTATTGATCGCTTTTTGGAGCATGCAAGGGTTTACATTTTCGGTAACGATGGAAAAGAAAAGATGTACATGGCTTCCGCTGATTGGATGACCCGAAATTTGGACAGAAGGGTAGAGGTGGTTTTTCCAATTTATGACCCCGCTGTTTTTGAAGAACTAAGAAAGTTGATAGATCTACAACTAGCGGACAACAGGAAAGCACGAATCATTAATGCGGATCAGGATAATCAGTATGTACCAAAGAAAGGCAGAAAAATTCGTTCTCAGGAAGCGATTTATAAGGCTTTGTAGCGATGTACATCAATAAAATAAAATATCTTTTTGAGTTGATGGAAGTATGATATATCTGTACTCCTTGTATTTCCTTAGAGATGTTTATCTTTGGTGTTTTTAAGAATCAAAAAAACGTACTAAAGCTCCCAAATTATTCAAAACATAGATCTTCAATTACTAAAAATGAAAATCCTCCAGTCTAAAATTATTTTGATAAGCAGCCTTCTGCTTCTCCTTAGCTCCTGTGCGAATTATAAAATGCACCTGGTTACTAAAGTGGATACTAATAAAGAAGAAATAAATCAAGCCGTCACTCACAGCATGTTTCTCGTTGGAAACACAGGAAAAGGTAGCGGAAACGAAAATCAAACATTAAACTTACTGAAAGCTCATTTGGAAGCAGCGCCTGAAAATAGTACGGTGTTATTTCTAGGAGATCAGACGGGGTTGAAAGGAATGCCGTCCAAATCGGAACCGGAAAAACGTAAAGCGGCGGAAAATAAATTAGATGCCCAATTGGATATCCTAACCGACTTTAAAGGACAACCCATCTTCCTGCCCGGTAATTCCGACTGGAGAAAGTATGGCGTCAAAGGAGTAAAGCGACAAGAGAAATACATAGAATCAGCCCTCAATAAAGACATCGAAGACGACGACGATTGGAACAATTACTTTCTGCCGGATGGTGCCTGCCCTGGCCCCGATGTTATTGAAATCAATGATGAGTTGGTGGTTATTGTCATTGATTCCCAATGGTGGTTGATGGACTGGGACGAACAGCCCAATGTTAACGAAGGTTGCGAAGTGAAAAGTCGTCTTGCTTTTGAACTAGCGGTGGAAGACGTTATCAAGGACAACAAAAATAAAAATATTGTATTCGCGGCGCACCATAGTATTAGATCTGTGGGCCGACGTGGTGGGTACTTTACTTTTAAAGATCACTTGTTTCCATTGCCAATAGTGGGTTCTGCGTTTTTGCTTTTGCGCAAAGCTGGAATTTTACAACAAGATATACCCAACAGACATTATGAAGAGTTGGCTAACATTATAGAACATCCATCCCAAGCAAACGGAGAATTTATTTTTGCTGGAGCCAGTGATTATTCCTTGCAATACCTAAAAGACAAAGGACAGCATTTTGTCATGAGTGGGGGTGGTGGTGAAAAAATAACAGCTACCACAACTAACGGAGATACCGAATTCAGTTATGGAAAAAATGGTTTTTCGAAAATTGATTTCTATGAAGATGGTTCTGCCTGGATAGAATTTTGGACCCCGTCATCAGATGGCTCAAAAGGAGAAATGGTCTTTCGATCTAAAATGAAAGGCCCCTTACCTAAAGTGATAAAAGAAGACCTTCCAAGTAGCTTCCCGGAATTTGAAAGCAAGAAAGATTCGGTATATACCACGCCTTCTACTCGAAAAATTGTGCCGCTGGGTAAGTTCGCCACTTTTATGTTAGGGGAACGTAGACGCTCCATTTATTTAGAAAAATACAATTTTCCAACCCTCGATTTATCCACCTTTCAAGGGGGACTGACCGTGATTAAAAAAGGGGGAGGTAAGCAAACCAATTCTCTTCGTTTCAAAACAAAAGAGGGTCAAGAATATGTCATTCGTTCTCTGACCAAGGATGCGACTCGTGGGGTGCCTTACCCTTTCAATCAGTTGCCAGTGGTGAATTATTTATTTAGTGAAACCTTCCTAGGTAGTCACTGTTTCGCGCCATTAACCCTTTCTGTTTTGGCAGATGCTGCGAAAGTTTACCATACGAATCCAGGATTGTATTATGTTCCAAAACAACCAACGCTAGGTACCTATAATGATATGTTTGGTGGCGAAGTTTATTTGGTAGAAGAGCGGGCTTCTAAGAAATGGCCGGAAGCAGACAACTTTGGAAATGCGACGAAATTTGTTGGAACACCTGATCTGAATTTGAAAAGAGAGAAAAACCATAAGCATCGAGTTGATCAAAGGTGGGTAGTGAGAAGCCGACTTTTTGATATGCTCATTGGAGATATTGACCGACACGGAGATCAGTGGCGATGGACGGTGACTAAAACAGATAAGGGCTATAAAGAATACCGCCCGATACCAAGAGATCGCGACAATGCCTATGGTTCTTATGATGGCTTTGCTTTTAAAATATTGCGGCCTTATCATCCTATTGTTCGTCAGTTGGCTTTCTATGGAGAAGATTTAGGTAACCCAAAATGGAGTTATTATAATGCGCGTCATTTTGATCATAACTTTATGAGTGAAATGACATTGGAAGATTGGAAAGCAGAAGCAAAATACATTCAGGAAAATGTTCCGGACGATTTAATTGCTGATGCACTCAGTTTTTTACCTGGGAAAGTTTATAGCTTAACGGGGGATCAAGTGGAGACGACTTTAAAATACAGACGAGATCATTTGCAAGAAATTGCAGAAGAGTTTTATATGCAGTTGGCTAAAAAATCCATTGTGCAAGGGACGCATAAGAAGGAATACTTTGAAGTCATTCGTAAGGACAATGAACATACAGAAATCAACATGTATGGCTTGAATAAGAAAGGGGAGAAGAAGGAGCGTTATTATCATCGAGTTTTCAAAACCTCAGAATCTAATGAAGTATATATCTATGGTTTGGGCGGTGATGATATTTTTCACATCAGCGGGGAAGTAGGAAAGAGCATACGGGTGTATATTGTTGGAGGAGCGGGGAAAGATGAATTTATTGATGTTTCGAAAGTGAGTGGTTTGGGTAAGAAGGATGTTTTTTATGATACTGAAAAAGGAAATAAAGTACAGAAAGGTTCTGAGGCAAAAGATAGAACAGGCAATATCGCAAAGAACAATACCTACGAAGCTTTGGGGATACAATTTGATGAAGGTAACCTCCTTGGTGCTCCTTTAGTTGGGTTTAATGCTGGAGACGGTTTTAAATTGGGCGCGATCCTCTTTTACAAAGTAAACAAGTTTAATAAATTTCCGGTAGGGCAAAAACATATGACGAAGTTCAATTATTCCTTTGCTACGGAAGGGGCCGACCTACTTTACGAAGGTGTGTTTTTTGAGTCGATTAAAAAATGGGATATTGTCTTAAATGCTGATCTGCGTAGTAATGGCTATTCCTTTAATTTCTTTGGAATCGGAAACGATACGCCCTCTGGCAATGGAGATGTAGACGATTTTAGAGTGCAACAAAGTAAGTTATATTTCGACCTGGGGTTGCAGCGGCGCTTTGCTAATGAGTCTTCCATATTCTCCCTTCGTCCACTGGTGCAGGTTACAAAGATTACAGACACGGATGATAAATTTATAGACCGTACAGGTGAAAATGGATTGAGTGCTGAAGACTACGAAGATCGATGGTATGGTGGAGTGGTGTCCGAATTGAATTTCAGAAACACCGATAATGACATTCACCCAAGAGACGGTTTTCAATTTAATAATAAATTCAGTTGGCAAAAAAATATAACAGGTACTACAGATAGAAACTTCCGAACCTTTGGTTCTGACTTTACTTACTATAAATCTTTTGGAAACCGACGGGCTTTGGTTTTAGCGACCCGTGTAGGTACCGAATTAATCCGAGGGAATTACGATTTCTTCTTTGCGCCTTCCATCGGGCAGGATGAAAATATCAGAGGCTTTTTCGGTCAACGATATCGAGGAGAAAGTACCTTCTATCATCTGACGGATTTACGCTTGGGTTTAGGAGCGGTCAAGAATTCTATACTACCATTTAGTATGGGCTTGACGGGTAGTATTGATTACGGTCGGGTATTTGTTTCAGATGTGGAATCTGGTACTTGGCACGCTAACGCGGGAGGTGGTATCTGGCTGGTGCCACTGAATGTTGTAATTATCTCTGCGACTTATAATAAGGTATTGAATGGAGATGGTGGGCGCTTTGTGGTTGGGATTGGGCATGCGTTTTAGTTAATTAGTGCGCTCAATTCGCGGGGAAAACGTTGCGCTCTCGTTGCGCCCCATTCGATAAGCCCGCCCGTCTGCTATAGTCGGACTGGCTCCCGGCAGGCTGTTACGGTTACCTCTATCGATTGGATAAGTTAATTACTTAAAAGCAAAACAAAATGAAGAGGTTAAAAAACAAAATGAATTTGAGGGTATTGATTACAGTACTTGGTTTGTCTTTTTTATATACGGGGAGCGCACAAAATATGGGGAACGCACAAAATCCTTATGAGGTAGAATGGGGGCAAGATGCGAGTGTTATAGGGCTTAGTGTGCTAGGCCAGTTAGCAGCAATTTATCGCTACACTAACAATGATCCCCTTACCGAAGCTCAAATCGGGCTGTTAGATAAAAACGACATTAATTCTTTTGATCGAATCGCCACAGGATATAATTCTTCCGGAGCTAGGCTGACTTCTGATATTCTCTTGTATTCTTCTTTTACGACGCCTTTTTTGTATTTAGCGAATAAGCGTACACGAAAAGGTTTTTTGCAAATAGGAGTGATGGCAACAGAGGTGTTTTTGCTTAATGGGGTGACCACTAGCTTTGCAAAGGAACTAGTGCTAAGAACTCGACCCTATGTCTATAATCCGGACAGGGGGCTCGATGAAAAGACAAGCCTTCACGCCCGTATTTCTTTTTATTCCGGACACACTTCTGTTGCCGCGTCATTTAGTTTCTTTAGCGCAAAGGTCTTTAGTGATTATTACCCCGATAGTAAATGGAAGCCAGTAGTCTGGACTGCAGCAGCGCTTTGGCCAGCGGTTACCGGCTTTTCCAGGGTGGCAGCTGGGGAGCACTTTCCTACTGATGTCATTACCGGATACATCGCTGGAGGTTTGATCGGGTACTTTGTTCCGCATTTTCATAAGAAAAAAGAAAAGACCGATAAAGTAGGCTTTTCGGTATATCCTGGAATTAATTCCATAGGTTTGACCATGACTTGGTAGGTTCTAAATTAGAATGCCAATCAAAATCAAAACCTTCTATCGTAATTCCCGCGTATTAGTTTTTTAATTTTGAGTTTAATTGATAACCCTGTTCTTTAGGGGACAGGACTGTTAAATTCTAAAATATCCTATTTTAAAAAATAATTATAGTCATGAAAAGAATTAGAAGTCAAATTTTAATTTCGCGTATTGAGGGGAATTTTGATTTTTATTGACATTTTGATTCAGGGCTGTCGACCCGAAATCTCCCTAGAGCTTAGCAGCCCTGATGGTTGCGGTAGCGCAGGAAAAAGCATATAGTAACTAACGAACAAGACTAATTATGAACAATATACTTCAAAAAACCGAAGAAAAGGCGAGTGCAATTCTGCAACAGCTTTCTGCAGAACTGACTTACCATAACTACGAGCATGCAACATTAATCGTAGACGCTGTGCAGAAAATTGGTGAGTTGGAAAACCTCAATGAAGCGGATTTAGAAATAGCACAAGTAGCTGCCTGGTTTCAATTTACGGGATATCGTGATGGACATCAAGAGGTGTCCGCTAAAAGTAAAACCATTGCGCAGGATTTTTTGGCGGAAGAAAAGTTGCAAAAGGATAAAGTGGAAACGATATTGAAGGCTATTGATAAGGCGAACGAAAGGGGAGGAGTACCGGAGAATAAGATTGAAGAAGTATTGTTAGACGCAAATAAGATTACCATCAAAAAAGAATACTTTAAATCCTTCGCAGAAGGAAAGAGAAAGGAGTTGATGGTCTTGAAAGAAAAAACATATGCGGATATTGAATGGATTGAATACAATTTGGGAGCTGTTTCTCGATTGACGTTTTATACCAGTTATGGAAAATCAAAGCTGAACGATGCAAAGGAGAAAGTGCAGGCTAAGTTAGAAAAACAGAAATCTAAATTTCAAAAAGAAATTGATGAAAGTCTGATCAACGTACTTGGTGTTACCGCAACGGAGTTGAAGTCGATGAAAAAGAAACTTCAAAAAGCAGAGGGCCGACCAGAACGTGGTATCGAAACCATGTTCAGACTAACCTCCAAAAACCATCTAGATCTAAGTGGGATGGCAGATAGCAAGGCCAATATCATGATCTCTGTTAATTCAATCATTATCTCCATCTTGATCGGTGGACTAATGCAGAAGCTGGATACTAATCCACATCTAATAGTCCCAACTCTTATATTATTAACCGTTAACCTGGTTTCCATTGTTTATTCCATCATCTCCATTCGGCCAACGGTAACTCCCGGTTTATTTACTCGAGAAGATATCGAAAACCATCGAACCAACCTACTCTTCTTTGGCAATTTCCACAAAATGAATCGAGAGGATTATCACTGGGGAATGAATCAGTTGATGAACAATGCGGATTATTTATATTCCAGTTTGATTGATGATATTTACTTCCTCGGGGTTGTATTGGCTAAAAAATATAAATACCTCAGGTATTCCTACAATATCTTTATGATCGGAATTGTGATTGCTGTTGTTGCTTTTGTGATTGCGAATTTTATGGTGGCGGATATTGATATTATTCCGAAGGGCTAGTATGGGGGAACCGCAATGGCGCAACGAGAACGCAACGTTTTTTCTGCGAATTGAATCTAAGTGCACTAAGGATATGGTATATCTTCAAAGGTCGAAGGAAAATGATAGACTGTTCGAGGATGTTCATTTCCCTTCCCGCACCTCTGCCCCTAATGGAAGCCATTCCGGCTGATACAATTAATGAACAACC
Organism: Saprospiraceae bacterium; assembly: GCA_047626155.1. Lineage (GTDB taxonomy): Bacteria > Bacteroidota > Bacteroidia > Chitinophagales > Saprospiraceae > CALGLS01. Next base: position 13,101 of record JBLHRR010000044.1, read on the forward strand.
TCAAGAGAACATTATCCATAAAAAGAACAACTAACACAAAAAGTCAGGGAGCGAACAATTCCAAAGCCCCCTCCGACCAACCATTCCCAAAGTTTGGCCTTGTAAATGCTTCTTAAATAGAATGGAAAAAATACCCGGCGTCATCATCGTCCTCCTTGGCTTTTACATGTTGTTTAGCGCGCTATGGCGGAATAAATTCAACTTTAAAGGACTAACCTTCAAATCCTTTGCTCGTACCTACGCGGTGCCGATGATTACGATTGTCCTTGGTGTTATGAGGTTGATGGAGAAGAGTAAGTATTAAGGGAGGTTTTTAAACTACAACTACAATCTCAATCTCAATCTCAATCTCAAATCAAAGCGCTCAGTTCGCCGAGTAAAGGTGAAGAATCAAAACTTCAATTCGAAACCGTTTAGTTTGCGGAGTGAAAGCTGAAGAATCTGGGCACACAAGACTCCGGCAGGAGTCGAACCTCCATTCACCCCGAGCCGCAGCTCGGGGTGAATAAGCACAGCCCCGCGCAAGACCCCGGTAGGGGTCGAACACAAATTCGCTAGGAGTCGCAACTCCAGGCGAACTCTGCGAGCCATACGAACCAAGAACGTTGAAGCGACGGTTACACTTGAAATTACGGTCGCAAAAGGCCTTGAACTTGAGGTTGTTATTCCGTACTTTTACCCCTCAAAAAAAACAAAACATGATCTCCATAGACAACATCGCCGTAGAATTCACTGGAAAAACCTTATTTGCTGACGTCAATTTCATTATCAATGAAGGCGACAAGATTGCCCTGATGGGGAAAAACGGAGCAGGGAAATCGACCATAATGAAAATCATAGCAGGGGAGGAGAAACCCACTCGGGGGAATGTCACTCGGCCCAAAGATGCGGCCATTGCTTACCTACCGCAGCAGCTCTTGACGAAGAACGACTGTACCGTATTTGAAGAAACGGCAAAGGCTTTCTCTACGATCTTTGACATGCGCAACGAAATGGAGCGCCTTAATAAAGAATTGGAAACCCGGACAGATTATGAATCGGCGGCCTACATGGGCATTATAAACAAGGTGACGGAGTTGGGCGAAATTTACTACGCAATGGAGGAGGTGAATTACGATGCGGAAGTTGAAAAGACATTGTTAGGGCTGGGCTTTAAAAGAGCAGACTTTCACCGACCGACTGCTGAATTCAGTGGAGGATGGCGGATGCGAATCGAACTTGCAAAGATATTGTTACAAAAACCGGATCTCATTTTGTTGGATGAGCCGACCAACCATATAGATATAGAATCAGTGGTTTGGTTGGAGAACTTTTTATTGAATAAGGCCAAAGCCGTCCTGGTTATTTCGCACGACAAGGCTTTTATTGACAATATTACCAATCGAACCATTGAAGTTACGATGGGGCGCATTTATGATTACAAGGCCAACTACTCGCACTACCTCACCCTGCGTCTTGATCGTAGGGAACACCAGTTGAAGGCTTTCAAAGAACAGAAAAAACAGATTGCAGATAGCGAGCGCTTCATCGAGCGTTTCAAAGGGACCTTTTCCAAAACCAACCAGGTACGTTCCATGGAGCGGATGCTGGAAAAACTGGAAATCGTTCAAGTGGATGAATTGGATAACTCAGCACTTAGATTGAAGTTTCCAGCCTGCAAAAGATCCGGCGATTATCCAGTGATCGCAAAGAACCTCTCCAAGAGCTATGGAGATCACGTCGTTTTTGATGGAGCAGACATGACCATCGAACGTGGGGAGAAAATATGCTTTGTGGGAAGAAACGGGGAAGGGAAATCGACGATGATAAAAGCCATCATGGGCGAAATAGAATTTGAAGGCGAATGCCAGGCTGGCCATAATATTGAAGTGGGCTACTTCGCTCAAAACCAAGCTTCTTTGCTGGATTCGGAGCTCACCGTTTTCCAGACCGTAGATGAAGTGGCCAAGGGCGAGATCCGAATGCAGTTGAAAAACATCCTCGGCCGCTTCATGTTTAGCGGCGATGACATTGACAAAAAGGTGTCCGTACTCTCAGGAGGGGAGCGTACGCGTTTGGCCATGGTCAAGCTCTTGTTAGAACCGGTGAACTTCCTGATTCTTGATGAGCCGACCAATCACTTGGATATCAAATCTAAGGATATTTTAAAGGGGGCTTTGCAGGAGTTTGATGGGACGCTGATTTTGGTTTCTCACGATCGGGACTTTTTGCAGGGGCTGGCGGAGAAGGTTTTTGAGTTTAAGGATAAGCGGGTGATTGAGCATTTTGAGACGATTGATGCGTTCTTGGAAAGGAATCGGGTGAAGAGTTTGGGGGAGATGGAGTTGTAGGGGTGGGAGTTTGAGATAATAACGAGTATTAAATTTGCTCTTTAACGCGAGATTCACGGTTAAGGGAAAATTATTATTCATCCGTTCATTATTCAATTTTTCAAACTATTCATCCTTAAATCCATGACATTCCCCTAAATAGGAGCTTGTTTTTAAAAAGTGTACAGTATCCTAATTTTTTTTTCCCCCGGCTTACAACGCTTTTCGCAAATCTAATTTGTGAAAAGCATTGTAAGCCATATTTTTTTATAACACCTTCGATTTAATAGCAAATATTAAAAATTAGACGATTTTTCTCGCCTATAAATTCCTTCATTTCAATCTTGGTCGTATATATTAGAATGTGGATAGGGTTCTCATCCTTGTTAGTACCCTATTGTAGTCGCTTAGTCGAGGTTCCCATTTCAGATGCATCTTTTTCTTTCATTTGTGGTCTTTATTATTGAACTTTGCAGTAATTATTATTGTAGATATCATTTAACAAAAAACCATACAACCTTTGAAAAACAACAAGCGAAACCTTTTTACAAAAATGAAAAAAATACATTATTTACTTTTTACGATTGGATCAATATTTTTAGCTGGAGCTATCGTTATGAAAATCCAGGAACCTGCTGTAGCTCAGCATAGTCTGTTCGATGAATTACAAAAAGAACCCATCACGGAATTGGTTCTGGAAACTGATTTAGGGCAGCTATTTTCAAATACGGATGATGCTATCTTTGAAGAAGGGAAGCTAACCTTCTTCAATACAGATACTACTAATACTAATACGTCTTATACTATTAAAGTACAACCTCGAGGAGTAACGCGTAAGCGGATTTGTGATTTCCCTCCCTTGAAGCTTAGGTTTTCGAAAACGGACCTGGAGGCCAATAGGATGAGCACTTATAGCACCTTAAAACTAGTAACCCACTGCAAGGACGGAGCGGACTTTGAGCAGATTTTGTTGAAAGAATATACCGCTTATAAAATGTATAATGCCTTAACGGAAAAAAGTTTTCGGGTACAGCTGGTGAAAATTACCTATGTAGACGCTAGTCTGGAAATACCGTCCTCAACACATTATGGATTCTTAATAGAAAATAAGAAGGAGATGGCAGATCGCCTAGGAGCAAAATTAATGGATAAGCAAGAAGGACCATTAACTCAAATTGACGCCAATCAATACCGATTATTTGCGCTCTTCCAATATATGATTGGAAATACAGACTGGAATTTGTCCAAGCAACACAACCTGAAGTTACTAGTAGAAGATGGAAAATATGGCCCGCTTCCAGTTCCTTATGATTTTGATTTCGCAGGCTTGGTAGATGCTCCTTATGCAAAACCATATCCGACCTTACCTATTAAAAATGTGAAACAAAGATTTTTCCAGTATAGAGGAAAAAAGAACGCAGACTTTAGCCCGACCTATGATTTGTTTAACACCAAGAAAGCAGAAATAATGCGATTGCATACGGACTTCAATCTATTAGATGAATCGGTGAAACGAGAAATGACAAGTTATTTGAGCGCTTTCTTTGACTTGATAGAGGCACCTCGGCTTGCTAATGAAGAACTGTTGTTAGGTGGTGCGGTGCATGGGTAAGATTGGAGGTGGAGAAATACGTTTTATAATTCAAGATATTCAGAAACCTCCTTTCTGTTCCGAATTGGTCGTAAGCGTAAAAAATAGATGCTACCTCATACTATTCACCCTCCATTAGAAAAAACCAATAAAAAAGTAGTCATCACCCCAGGCTCCGAGGCCATCAACAATTGCCCATCATGTTGTTTCATGATATCCTTAGACAAACTCAAACCAATACCGGAACCATTCTTTCTAGTCGTGAAAAAGGGAATGAAAACCTGAGATACTATTTCAGATTGAATTCCTCTTCCGTTGTCCGTAACAGAAAGGGTCGTATGGCTTTCTGATATCTGGCAGCCAATAGAGATGGATGGATTTACCGTTTCTTCTAGCGCATAAATACTATTTCCGATAAGGTTGATGAAAATCTGATCTATCTGTTTTGGATCTATCTTTATAGTCGCTTTACTTGGAATATTACCTTTTTTAAAAAGAATTTGGTGTTCATCGAGAATCGGTGTCATCAATCTTTGAATATTTAATAGGTACTCTTTGATGTTGATCTGCTTCGTTTTAGGAATGGGAAGATTAGCTAAGGATCGATAGTCTTCTACAAAATCCAATAATCCTTCTGATCTTTTTTTGATGGTACTCGCGGCTAAGTTAATGTCTTCAACTTCCTCATCATCTAGTGCTGAAGCCTTTAGGAGTTGCTGTTTACTATCTTCAGTGATTGAAGTAATGGTAGCGGCAAGAGAGCTAATAGGGGTAAAGGAATTCATCATTTCATGAGCAATAACGCGCATAATATTATGCCAGGCCTCGATCTCTTTTTGTTCCAATTCTTTGTGAATATCCTGGAAGGTAATCAAGAGATAGGGGGTGTCTAGGAAACGCACATTTATAACTTCCAGAGAAAGCCTTTTGAGCTCTGTTTCTGTATTATACGCTACTAATTTTTTACCGCCTTCTTTAAGGCTACTTATTTCTTTTGCTAACCAGGGTGCCTGTTTGGCAATTCGATGCCAATACTTATGCCGAGGTATTTGTAAAATCTCACTTACCGCCTTATTTAAAAATAACACTTCATTTTCGGATTGTTCAGCAAACAAATCTTCTTTCTTTATCGAGATGATACCGAGGTTGACATGTTCCAGTATTTGCTTGAAGTGTTTAAATTGGGCTTCTTTTTCAATCGTGTTCTTTTTGAATAGTTTGATGATAGCATTGAAATCCTCAAAGATCAAAGCGAAGGATTTTCCCTTTTTAGATGGAGAGAAATAAACAGAGTGGTCTTCGCTTTTTAAAGCTTCCAGGAATCTTACTAAAGTATAGTTTGTGGAATTGACATAATGAATCATACTCCATACTTGTAGTACAATTAAAATACCTAAGCCTGCGGCAGTAAACCAACTCGCTTGGCTAAGGAACCAGGTTAATAGCAGGCAGGTAGCGAGAATAAGCAAAATGCGAAATACGATTTGTATAGAGAATCTTTTTATCAAAATCTATAAATTATTAAGAGTGACCTTTATGTGATGCGACCCTGATGGAGGTCGGAAAACCTTAAGCTATAAAACCTAACCTACTGTGACCTCGCTGAGGTCAGGAAAATCAGAGCTCAGAAGGGCTATAAATTATACTTCTCCATTCGTCGGTACAAAGCAGCCCTGGTCAAGCCAAGCTCTTTAGCCGTTTTTGAAATATTCCCTTTGAATTTTTCCAATGCTTTTTGAATCAATAGTAGTTCTATGTCTCTTAGATTCATATTACCTCCTGGTTCAACCAATTCTTGCAAAGAAGGAGCAACACTTAGATTAAGATCAGCAATATTAATTTCTTCAGTTTCTGTCAGCAAAACGCCTCTTTCGATCGTGTGCTGAAGCTCTCGGATATTACCAGGCCATCGGTGTGTTTTTAAAACCTTGATGGCTTCATCGGAAATGCTCAATGGAGGCTTCTTGTATTTTTCCTGATAGGATTGTAAGAAGAATGTTACAAATTCTGTAATATCGGAAGGGCGTTTTCTTAATGGAGGAATTTCCACCTCAATGGTATTGATACGATAGAGCAAATCTTCTCTAAAGGTTCCTTCCTTGACTTTGTCTACTAAGGAAGCATTAGTGGCAAAAATCATTCGGGCATTAATCGGTCTTTCGATTCCTTCTCCTAATCGGCTTACTTTGCGATCTTGTAAAACAGTTAATAATTTAGATTGTAGGTTTAATGTTAGATTCCCAATTTCATCCAAGAAAATGGTGCCATCTTGGGCCATTTCAAAACGCCCTATTTTATCTTCGTTAGCACCTGTGAAAGCCCCTTTTTTATAACCAAACAATTCACTTTCAAATAATGATTCTGTCAAAGCACCTAAATCAACATGGATAAATGGTTGATTTCTTCTATCAGACAACTGATGAATTTCCTTGGCTAAATGTTGTTTTCCCGTTCCGTTTTCTCCCAAAATCAAAACATCAGCTAAAGTGTTGCTGACCTTTTTGATGGTCTGCATGATTTTTTGCATGAGGGGAGAGCTACCTATAACGGGACCAGCGTTGGTCTCGTCCTCGGTCAATCCTACTTTGTTTTTTAGTTTGGCAAGTTTTAGTTTTTGATTAGAGCGACTTAATTCTAGTCCTGCTTCAACGGTAGCTAAAATCTTTTCGTTGGTCCAGGGTTTTAATATAAAATCAAAAGCACCCATTTTAATAGCATTCACTGCTAACTCTACTTCACCAAATGCGGTCATGAGTACAATGACAATTTCAGGCTTGATTTCCAGAAGGTGCTGTAGCAAATACATCCCTTCTTTCCCATCGTTAAATCCAACCCTATAATTCATATCTAAAAAGACAAGATCGATATCCTGAGTAGAGATCAATCGATTGATTCCACGTGGGTTATTTCTCGTAATGATATCGGTGTACTTCCTTTTTAACAATAATTTTGCGGAAATAAGGATATCCTCATCGTCATCAATAATTAATATGGTAGCTTCTCTTTTCTTCATTAGTTGTGGTGGTGGTTTTCTTCTATTTGTATGTATTTTAAAAGACCAGTAAAAGTAGGAATAGCTGCATGGGAAAACAATCTAATTTAGATAACCTTAATGAATTATTCGATTAATAATGTAAGGATAAGAAATTAATTGAAGTTAATAATATTCTACCAATTTTTTTAAAACTACTCGTAGCAATTTTTAAAGCTACTTGCTAGACTTTTCTGCAATTCTTATTTGCATTAAATGCCCGCTAGAAATTTTTTATCCATTGTGCAAAAACGAACAGTAAAGTGTGCGATAATGAACACGTTATAGAAAAGTCAATTCTCCAAATTGTTGATAATCAGTTTTTTAAAATTAAAAAATGAATTGGCACAACCTATGAATATACATTAGTACATACAAACAATGAAATAATGGATCGCAAAATAAAAAAGAAATATTGGACAAGAAAAAGGTGGATATACCTCGCTACAGCGGTGGTGATTATTGCACTTTCCATATTTGGTTTTCGGTCTATCAATCAGAAAACCTACAAACTGGATCAATCCAGAATTACGGTCAAAGAGGTAAAGGAAAGTGATTTTCAGGATATGATTTTAATCGATGCGGAGGTAGAGCCTATTACTTCTGTTTTATTGAATCATCCGGATGGAGGTACGGTACAGGAAGTTTTTATTGAAGATGGGGTGATGGTAAAGAAAGGCACTCCTCTTTTGAAGCTAAGTAACCCCTCGGTCATGCTGGTTTATATGACTCAGGAAACAGCTATTGTGGAACAAATAAATAATTTGCAAACCCTGAAATTATCTCTTGATAAAGACCAGAGAAATTTGACAGAGTCATTGATAGATATTGAGTATCAATTGGAAGATAAAGAACGAATTTTCAGATTAGATACCTTGCTTTATGATCAGGATGTTATTGCAAAAAACCAAATGGATGATACTTATGGCCAATATAAATATCAACAAAAAAAGCAAGCATTCCTTTTGGAAAATGTAGCTAAAACCAAAATCGAAAATGATATTCAGATCAAACAAATTAACCGATCTATTAAAATGATGAATCGGAATCTGGAGGTGATTCATTCTAATATTGACAGAATGCTGATCCGTGCTCCGGTTACTGGGATGCTGTCTTCTTTTGATCCGGTGATCGGAGAATCTTTTTCTCAAAATCAAACGATTGCCAAATTAGATGTGCTAAAGGGATATAAAGTGAAGGGCTTAGTCGATGAATATTATTTGAGTACAGTAAAGGCCGGACAGGCAGCTCGCTTCTCTTTTGATGATGAAATGGTTGACTTAAAAGTAAAAAAAGTATTGCCGGAAGTAGTGAGCGGCCGATTTGAAATTGAATTGGTTTTCTTATCTAAAGCACCAAAATCTATCGCTGCAGGGCAATCCTTACAAATTCGTCTGGAACTTTCTGCTGCCAGTCAGGCGATTATTATTCCTCGCGGAAACTTCTTTCATTCCTTTGGAGGGAAGTATGTATTTGTAATGAATGAAAATGAAGAGTCTGCAGAAAAACGACAGATACGAATTGGCCGCCAAAACCCTTCTCATTACGAAGTGTTGGATGGCTTAATGAAAGGCGAACAAATTATAACTTCTTCCTATGAAGCTTTTAAAGATTATGAAAGTGTAAGTATTGTTAGGTAATAGATCAAAAATAGTAAAATAATAAAAAAAAAGGTAACTATTCAGACCGGAGACGGAAGATGGAAGTTTCCATCGAACGCGAAATTCACAGACTGAAGGTCTGTCAAATTCAAGGTTTGCATTAGTGGGAAACTTCCGTCTTCCGTCTTCCTCCCATCCACAGCTAAACTATACCCCACTGAACCGTTACTAAAAAAGATAATTAAAACAAAAAAAATGATAACATTAAAAGAATTAACCAAAGTGTATCGAACTGATGAAATTGAAACGGCTGCGCTGAATGAAGTTTCCTTACATATTTCTAAAGGAGAATTTGTTTCCATCATGGGCCCTTCCGGTTGTGGTAAATCCACCTTGTTGAATATGTTAGGAATGCTGGATACCGCAGAATCGGGTAGTTATCAATTTTTTGATCAGGAAATTACTAACCTTAAAAAGAAAGAAAGGTCCAAGGTTCGAACCAAACACATTGGTTTTATTTTTCAGAATTTCAACTTGATTGACGAGTTGACTGTTTTCGAAAATGTAGAACTGCCTCTAATATATGCCAGAATTCCTCAAAAGAAACGAAAGGAAAGTGTAGACTTAATCTTAGAACGCATCGGTATTGCTCACCGCGCTGAGCACTTCCCACAACAACTTTCCGGTGGACAACAACAAAGGGTTGCCGTAGCCCGGGCTTTGGTTAATAAACCAGACCTTATTTTGGCTGATGAGCCTACGGGTAACCTGGATAGTTCCAATGGTAACGAAGTAATGGAATTGTTATGTGAATTAAATGAATCCGGAACTACGATCGTAATGGTTACTCACTCCCCTCATGATGCTAGTTATTCCAATCGTATTGTCAATTTGCTGGATGGGCAAATAATATCGGAGCGGAAAACAATAAGTGATGAAAAAGTTACTGATGTTGTAGAAAGGTAAGTTTGTAATAAAAAAATATTATCAAATGAAAAAGATAGCAATGAATAATAAAAATAGCGTTACCGAAAAAACCAAAAGTTGGTGGTTTAAAATATTTCAGAATTGGATGCTTAGTGACAACGAAAAATTAACTTCCCGATTTGGAAACGATTATGTAAATCAAAACGACCATAGGGAGAGTGGTTTGTATAATCGTTTCCACCAAAGAAATCGGGAAATTATTTTTCGTGTAATACATAAAGGATATGAGAAACAAAATGATAAAAAGCCAACGATTAATCGAAGTCGTCGACATTATGCACCTTCTTCTCCTTGGTAATACTTACTAAGTCTAAAAATCAAAACCATGTTTAAAAACTATATAAAAGTTGCCATTCGCAATTTAAAGAAAAACAAAATATACGCGGCTATTAATATCCTTGGATTAGCGCTGGGATTGATGGTAAGCATCATTGTATTTTTGTATGTTAATAGTGAAACCAATTATGAAAGACACATCACTGATTTTCAGCAAATTTACAGAGTAGGGATTAAAGCAAATATGATGGGGCAGTCCATTGATGCTCCGATCTCCTGTAGTCCTATGGCTCAGACGCTAAGGACTGAATTTGCTGATGTGGTTACCGCTACTAGGATGCAACCGATTCGGCAGGAAATTATGCTGAAGCATGAAGAAACGAAAATTTATATCCCACAAGGAGTACAAGCGGATTCTTCCTTTTTTACCATATTCGATTTTCAATTTATTCATGGAGACCCCCATACGGCATTAAAAGAAGATAATGCAATAGTGATTACGGAAGCCACCTCCCAAAAAATATTTGGCAATGAAAACCCTATGGAGAAAATAATCAGATATGACGATCGCCGGGATTGTATTGTTAGAGGGGTTATTGCTGAACCTGAAGGGAATTCACATTTTAGTGGTAACTTTTATATTTCTGAAAACGAGGTAAATCAAGTATGGATCAGTAATGGCTACCACACCTACCTCAAACTTCGTAAGGGAGTTGACCAGGACCAATTTAAAGAAGTCATGTCTAGTCAATTCTTAACTTACATCGCTCCCAATGTGGAGCAATTTTTAAAGGTTACAATGGAAGCGTTTTTTGCGAATGACAATACCTTTGCATACGATTTACAACCGATTCAAAGTATACATTTGCATTCGCACAGAGATTGGGAAATTCAACAAAATGGCAACATCATGTATATCTATGTTTTTATGGCCATTGCTTTTTTGGTATTGCTGATTGCAGGAATCAACTTTATGAACTTATCTACCGCTCGGTCTTCCAAACGAGCTAAGGAAGTAGGGGTCCGAAAAGTATCCGGCGCTACTGATGAAATGTTGATGGGACAGTTTTTAATGGAGTCGGTGATGCAAAGTTTTATAGCTTTATTCCTGGCTTTTATTATGGTCGAATTATTCCTCCCAGCTTTTAATAATGTAATGGAAAGCGATTTAAGTCTTTTTAATAATCACTTTGTAATTACCCTGGGCTTTGCATTTGCAATCACATTGTTATATGGATTGTTCTCTGGAAGTTACCCCGCTTTTTTTCTGTCCAGTTTCGAACCTATTGCCGTTTTAAAGGGCGATATGACCAAAACAAAAGGGGGATCTTTTTTCCGTAAAAGTTTAGTAGTTGTGCAGTTTACAGCCTCCATTATTTTAATCATCGGAATGGCCATTATCTTTTTACAAATTTCTTTTATCCATAATAAAGACCTCGGGTTTAGTGGTGATCAAGTACTGGTAGTGCCCATTCAAACCGATAAAGTAGCTGAAAATTTTAATAATTATAAAGGAGAGTTTTTAAAGAATCCGAATGTGATGGCTGTCTCCAGGTCTTCTTATTTACCAGGAGGTATTCCAAACCAAAACATGTTTGAAATGGAAGGCTCCCAGGAGCATATGCCTCTTTGGAATATGGAAGTTGATTATGATTTTTTTGAAACACTTAACCTCGAACTGGCAGAAGGCAAATCATTTAGCAAAGATATAGATGCAGACTCTACGGTTTCCTTTATTCTCAATGAAACCGCAATAAAGAGTTTTAATATTGAAAATCCAATTGGAAAACGATTCTCTAGGATGATTGGGAATGGTCAAACGCAGCGAGGTACGGTAATCGGTATTGTAAAGGATTTTCACATCGAAGGATTTAATCAACCAATAAAACCAATGATCTTAAGTGCCCAAAATCAACTTTGGTGGGTATCCATGAAAATAGGGGCTGAAGACATGGCCGCAACGATTGATGACATTGAAAGCAAATGGAACAAAATTGAACCTTCACATCCATTCCGTTATACCTTTTTGGACGAGTCTTTTGGTGCCCTCTTTAAGCAACAAGAAAACTTTGGAAAGATGTTTTTCTTCCTGACACTATTGGCCATCCTCATTTCCTGCATGGGCTTGTATGGCTTGGCAGCTTATACCGCAGAACAACGCACTAAGGAGATCGGAATAAGAACGGTTTTAGGGGCGACCATTCCAGAGTTGATGGTGATGCTGACTAAGGATTTTGTTAAGTTAGTATTGCTTGCCAATCTATTTGCTTGGCCAATTACCTTGATATTAGCGAGAAACTGGCTATCCGGATTTTCTTATCAAATCAGTATACCATTCTTTCCATTTATTTTAGCCGCTTTACTGGCGGTTGTGATTGCGTTGGTCACGGTGAGTTATCAAGCTTATTTGGTGTCCAATTCAGATCCGGTGAATGCTTTGAAATATGAATAACTTAGGTTAGTGATAACAATAACCTATACTTTACAATGAATTCACCAGATGGGTTTGGAAAAGACGATATTTATTTTTGTAAATGGGAAGCAGGAAAATATTTTACATCTGTTCTTTTAGATGAAAATATTAACAGCAGTGGATATGAATTTAATGCCTTTATTTTAAAAAAAAAATATTCAAGAAGGAGAAAATGGCTTAAGTAAAATTTATTTGACCTCAATAAAAATAAAATAAGAACTAGTGCCAGTCGAGTAGGCGGCCCGCCAACAGATTGTTGACGGGTACGCGGCTCACTAAACAGCTTCCTCATATTTAAGCTTCAAATAATACGACAAGAACGAGAGGTAGTTTTTTTATTATAAAAATGCTTCTATAACTGTGGTTCTAATAACAGGACCACAACTCTCTGCCAACTTTCCTTACTAGAGTAATCATAACGACGCGCCCAATTCGGAATATACCCAATTGGAGAAAAGTGCGCAACTTCAGTTTTGGTTTCTTCTTAGAATTTTAAGATTCTGTCTAAAAATAATTACTTAACTTTGGAAGAAATTAGGTGCCCATTCTGGGGCCACACAATGTATATCCGGTCATTCTTCCTGTAGGTATATTCACGTTACCAATTATTAAAAATACTATTCATGAAAAAGTCGTTTCATCTAATTGTTTTAAGTCTATTCCTATTTACAGCAGTACAAGCTCAAATAGTAACAAAAGTTAATCTTGAAGAAATCGATACTTACTACGCCAAAATGGTAAAAGATTGGGATATTCCCAGTGCTTCCATTGGCATTGTAAAAGATGGAAAATTAATTTTCACTGGAAACTATGGTGTACTAGAAGAAGGAAAAAAGGAAAAGCCAAATGACCAAACCTTATATGCGATAGCTTCCAATTCCAAAGCTTTTACCTCTGCCGTCATTGGTATGTTGGTTCAGGAAGGAAAATTGAACTGGAATGATAAAGTGAAAATGTATCTGCCATATTTTGCATTGTACGATCCCTGGGTTAGTGACAATGTAACGATAAGAGACATATTAAGTCATCGTGTTGGTTTAGGGACTTTTAGTGGGGATAACATTTGGTACAAGTCAACGCTATCCGCAGAGGAAATAATCAAACAGATAAAACACGTACCACAAGCTTATGATTTTAGAGCGGGTTATGGATATTCCAACTTAATGTACATCACAGCCGGAGAGATCATAAAAACCATAACAGGTAAAAGTTGGGGTGAAAATGTCAAAGAACGCATTCTCGATCCACTTGATATGAATCGTACTATTTCATCTATCACTGACTTGGATGAAATAGGAAACTATGCGACACCACATGCGAGAAAGGACAATAAAAACTATTCGATTCCATGGACGGATTGGGATAATGTCGCGGCAACAGGTGGACTTATATCAAGCGTTTCAGACATCTCCAAATGGATGATCTTTAATTTAAATAATGGTATTCATGGTCCCGATACATTGCTGTCAAGCGCAACTAGAAATATGGTTTGGACACCGCACACCAATCACTTTGTGGACCATACATCCAAGAATGATTTTGATCGACATTTCAACTCCTATGGTTTAGGATGGGGGCTAAGTGATTACCACGGCAGAATGAAAGTCGGACATACCGGAGGTTATGACGGAATGATTACAGCTGTAACCTTAATTCCTGATGAGAATCTTGGCGTTGTCGTTTTAACCAATGGAGTGAAGAGTCCCATAATGGCTGCTACTTATTATGCTTTAGATAAATTTCTGGGCGTTGAAGGCAAAGATTGGTCGGCTGATTATCTTGAAAGAACTAATAATTATGCAGCAAAAGATATCCGTATTTCTGATCGAAAAGCAAAAAGAATATTAGGAACCCAACCTACTATTTCACCAGAAAATTTTGTTGGCGAATATTATTCAGATATGTATGGTAAAATAAGCATAGCAAATAAGGACAACCAATTAAATCTAGCATTTGAACATTCTCCACTCTTGTCTGCAACGCTTACCCATTGGCATCATGATGTTTGGGAAATTCATTGGGATCATCCTCAAGCTTGGTTTAGTTTTGGAACAATTAAAATAAACACTGATAATAACTTGAAGGTCATAGGTTTTGATTTTGATGTTCCTAATGATGATTTCTTTTTTGAAGAACTCAAACCTCGTAAATTATAAACAATTGGTAACCAAAATAAATGCTAGTAAAATGAGCGTTTATTCAGACCGTTCCATTCAATACCTCACAAAATAAAATAGATATCTTTTTAACTGAAAACAAAAACAAAAACAAATGAAAGTTAGAATTTTAGGATTAGCAATTGTAGCGCTATTGTTTTCTTGTAATGAGGAAACCAAGGTGGCTCAAAAAGAAATCAAACAATACTCGATAGAACAATTTATGGATAATGAAGCTGTTGGTGGTGGAAGCTTTTCATCAGACAACAGTAATTTATTAGTATCGAGTAACCGCTCCGGTATTTATAACGTGTACACCATTCCTGCAAAAGGAGGTCAAATGACTGCGATTACAACATCTGACAGTACATCCGTTTTTGCAGAGTCCTACTTCCCAGATGACAATAGAATATTATTTAGTGCAGATGGAAACGGTGATGAAATTGATCATCTTTTCGTAAGAGAATTAGACGGAACGATTAAAGATATTACACCTGATGAAGCTGCTAAAGCTAACTTCTACGAATGGTCAAAAGATAAAAAGCATTTGTATTATATATCAAACAAAAGGGATCCCCGATTTTTTGATGGTTATAAATTATCAATTGATGACTATTCTTCTGTAATGATTTATAAGAATAATGATGGTTTAGATATTAGCGGATTGTCTAATGATGAGAACTTTTTCGCCCTATCAAAAAGTTTGAATAGCAATGACAGTGATTTATTTCTTTATAATGTAAAGACTAAAGAAATGACAAAGATCAATGATAACCTTAGTGCAAATTCTGCTCAGGATTTTTCTGAAGACAATTCAATGTTCTATTACACAACAGATGATGGCGGTGAATTTTCTTACTTGAGGTCTTATGATTTGAATTCAAAAGAAAAGAAAAAAGTGATTGAGAAATCTTGGGATGTCATGGGAAGTGGGTTTACTTATAACGGAAAATACATGGTCGTTTATACCAATGAAGATGGAAGAAATGCCGTTGAAGTATTAGACGCGAAGACAATGAAAGCTATTGAATTACCAGATTTTGGCAACGGAAGTATTACAAGCGTAGGTTTTAGTCAAGACGAAAAATGGATACGAATGTATGTCGGTGGGTCTAATTCTCCTTCGGACTTATACACCTACGATTTAGAGGCTAAGGAACAATACAAATTGACTAATGTTCTAAATGAGGATATTGATATTGAAGATTTAGTTACTGCAAAAGTGATACGATTCAAATCCTTTGATGGCACTGAGATTCCAGGAATTTACTATTTACCTCATCAAGCTTCCGCAGAAAATAAAGTCCCTGCAATGGTATGGGTTCATGGTGGGCCAGGAGGGCAAACACGCCAAGGCTTTAGCTCCTTAATACAGTACGTGGTAAATCATGGCTATGCTGTTTTAGCAGTGAACAATCGAGGGAGTAGTGGTTATGGAAAGACCTTTTTCAAAATGGATGATAAGAATCATGGAGAAAAAGATTTACAAGATTGTGTAGAAGGTAAAAACTGGTTGGCAGAACAAGCGGAGGTTGATGGTGAAAAAATAGGAATTATGGGTGGCTCTTATGGTGGCTATATGACTATGGCAGCATTGACCTACACTCCAGAAGAATTTGACGTAGGTGTTAACTTATTTGGTGTAACTAACTGGATGCGTACTTTAAAAAGTATTCCGCCTTATTGGGAATCGTATAGAAAGTCGTTGTACTTAGAATTAGGTGATCCATTTTCAGCAGACTCTGTGCGTTTAAAACGAATTTCACCATTATTTCATACGGACAAAGTTACCAAACCATTGATCGTTTTACAAGGTGCTAAAGATCCAAGGGTTTTACAAGTGGAGTCTGATGAAATTGTTGCAGGGGTTAGGAAAAATAATGTTCCGGTGGAATATGTTTTATTTGAGGATGAAGGTCATGGCTTCGTGAAAAAAGAAAATCAAATAGAAGCGTATAGCAGAATACTCAAATTTTTAGATGTGCATCTTAAAAAAGAAAATGCACTTGCGAATTGAGCATCTCTTACAAAATTGAATTACGGAATAGTTACCTTAGGTTTCAATGAAATAGGTTTAAAAGAACTTTCCTGCATTGGCCTTTATATACGTTCATATTTTTCCACATTACACCGATTTTACTAGTCAGGTTCCTGAACTTATTACAAAAATAGAACAGTATGAATCGCAGTCCGACTTGCCCGTTTATAAGTTAAATGACAACCAAGCAATCGTTTATCATAATGGGAGAATAAAAATCATCAAATATCTTTGAGCAGCAAATTGGTCGTATCCAAGACAATAGTCTCTGCTTCCATATTAGGGTGGCATTAATTTTCTAATTTTAAATATGAGATGGCGAATTCTATGTTTTTTGATCGTATTGATAAGTCTCCAGTCAGGCTATAGTCAGCAAATTAAGCTGCAATTTCAACTAATAGATGAGGGTTCTGGAAATCCTATATCTGACGCTCACGTCTTTATAAGTGGCGCCAGTATTGGGACAACAAGTAATCACCAAGGCATCTGTGAAATTAGCATTTCTGCACAAGAAACACAAGCACTACTCATCTCTCATATCTCCTACGAATCATTAACTATTCATCCGGAACAATATCCATTATTGATAGATGCTGTCGCCGTAAAAATGAAAGGTAACGGTATAGATTTAAGCGAAATTCAATTCACCGCAAAGCGAACTAGCAAATGGAAAAAAAATTACCGAAGGTTTAAAAAAGCTTTATTAGGTGAAGGACTGGCTGCTTCAAAATGCAAAATATTAAATCCTGGGGTTCTGAGATTCGAAAAGAAGAATGGCAAATTATCGGTGAGCGCTATTGACCTCTTGCAAATCGATAATAACTATTTGGGTTACAATATTCAATTTTGGTTAGAGGACTTATCCATCAAAGCCGATGGCTCCAAATTCTATAAAGGCAGTGGCCAATTTATTGACAAACAGGACGTCAATAATGTGCAAAAGAAAAGAAGAGAGCAGGTTTACCAAAACAGCCTAGCTCACTTTTTATCTAGTCTACTGGTGAGTCGAGATAAGGCATCTTTAAAAAATAACGGATATCAAATTTCAATTGAGCGATATAATCAGGGGAAGTTTACAAAAATAACGACACCAGATCCGCAAGACCTTATTAAGGCTGATTCGATTCTAGGTTTTTATCAATTGCATTTCTCAGATTTTCTTACCATAAAACATAACAACCTTAACGATAATTCTGCTGCCGGGTTTGAGATTGCCATCTCTGGTGCAGAGCAACAAAAATTTGGGACCAATTCATCGGTATCAACGAGAATAGGAGAACAAGTTGCCATTTCCCGATTGTACAAAATAAGCCCCTTTCTGGTTTTTGATATACGTGGAAATATTATCAATAAATCTGCGGTCAGGGAATATGATTATTGGGCGAACCAACGTCTGGCCACCACGCTCCCCATAGATTACAAGGAATTTTCGGACTTTAATATAGAAAGACCAAGAACAAAATCTATAGACACATTACTTGTCTTCAAAAACTTAATTGGAAGCGATCAGCAGAAAAAAGAGCAGGCCATAAATTTTTTACAAAACAACTGGTCTTATAATTATATAGCTCCTCTACTTGATATATTGAGATTGAACAACAGTGATTGGCACGAGAAACAAATACGAGCATTATTGCAAAAACATGTTCCTGAAATTGAACCAGCGTATTTTGAAGGTAGCCAATGGTTATGGAAAAGTGATCCCAACTATGGGAGTTACTATGCTAACTTTAAGGCACTTCAATATGGTGCTATTGATACTGCCTTTTACCAATATTTTTTCGGACGCGGACAAAAATCAAAAATCCGTTTGGACGAAATTGTCTGGGGCGGAGTACGGCAAAATGGCATTCCTCCACTCCGAAAACCAAAAATGCTAAACGCCATTCAGGCTAAGTATTTATCGGATACCGATGTTGTTTTCGGTTTGGTGATCAATGGATCTGCTTATGCTTACCCAAAACGTATTCTTGCTTGGCATGAGTTTTTTACTGACGATAGTAAAGGGCAATCCATCGCAGGGGTTTACTGTACACTTTGTGGGACCCTAATCATTTATAATACTGAATTCAATGGAGTGAAACACGACTTGGGCACAAGTGGTTTTCTATATCGTTCTAACAAACTGATGTACGATCGTGCCACTCAATCTTTGTGGAGTACCATTCTTGGGCAACCCGTCATGGGTCCCTTGGTAGATCAGAATATTGAACTTTCTACACTGCCTGTTGAAACGACGAATTGGGGCGAATGGCTCCGTAGACATCCAGATACACAGGTACTCTCTCTTGAAACTGGACATGATAGAAATTATGGGGAAGGCGAAGCGTATAAGGAATATTATGCAAATGACCTTCTGATTTTTCCAGTACCTGAGCAAGATAAACGTTTGCCAAACAAGGCACGTATATTCATTCCTCGTCCGAAGGAATACACCAAATATCCATTGGCCGTTTCTGTTGATTACCTAAAGCGAAAAGGAATCCATCAGGACCAAATGGGAAAGCAGAGCATATTAATTATAACAGAAAGTAATGGAGCCAGCCGTGCCTACGCCATTGATGACCAAGAATTCAAATCTTATAAGCAAGGAAAGCTCCTTGATAAGGAGAGACAGATATGGGCAGTAACTGAAGCTGCTCTGATAGGACCAGATGGGCAGCGCTTTTTTCGTCTTCCAGCTCACGAAGCGTTTTGGTTCGCATGGTTCAATGTTTTTCCCACTACGAGAATTGTATATTAGTCCTTAGTCGAAGATTGACTTTCGGCCTTTGTCCACCTAAATATGCTTGGACAAAAGACACAAGGATCATCGCGATATTACAGCTGAATCCCATTGAACATTTAAGTAAGTTCGCTGTCTAGTAATTCTGAATGGTCCAATCCCAAGTTGTTGTAATGCCTGTTCTTTTTATTTTATGATAAATTTGATTAGAGTGTGTAACATATTTCCGGAATCCAAGTTTTGGCAGTTAGCAGTTAGCTACTGGCAGTTAGCTTCGCTCAGACGCGTTAAAAGGCGCGTTCGAGGGAGGCCAACGGCTAACTGCCAACTGCCAAAAGCAGGGAATTCGTCACGCACTCATTTGATTATTAATAGTAGTATCCCCATCTAATTGGATCTTACCAGCGAAGTGGGACCACTGGAAGTTAGCCATCTGGAATATAGCGGAGGGGGCTGGCTCGATCAAAAATTGTTTTACCCAAGCAATATTGCAGCACTGAACAAATTACCCTTGGTGGTCTTTACCCACGGATGGACTTTTACGCAGCAGCATTATGACTATATCGGTGAACACTTGGCTTCCTACGGATATCTGGTCATGTTGCATGCCAACGATGTCGGAAGCGGGAATGGAGCGGCTACCCATTCTGCCTCACTTACCACTTTGAGCAATACTGAGTTTTTTCTGGAGCAATACCCCCAGCCTTGAAAACGGGCTTTTTCACGAAGTAAGTTCAGTGATACCCCACCTAGTCTGATTGTTGAATGGGAGAACAACGAGGTTTATGTTGAATTTAAAGGGGAGCATTTTTGGAGTTGTAGGGAAATTGTTTGTTTCTACGTTTTTCGAAGAGTTTATTTCTGCTAGTCGATTATAACGGTTATTAACCGATAATAACCGTTATAATCGACTAGTATTTTAACTAATTGATTTACAGTGATTTGGGCAGTATGATTTTGTGTATATTTATAGTGTAATTTACAATATGGGTGGTTTGACCTCTAAGTTAGGGAGAGCTATTGCTTTTAGCCTTAGGAGTAAGTGAAGAAGGGGCTTTAGTGTCATGAATTATTGGTGGTGGTGAGGCCTTTAGTGAATAGAAGGAAGGGGGTTTTGGATGTTTAATGGAAAGTGGTACTTTAGTGCGGACATAAGCGATATATACG
>JBLHRR010000045.1:0-33008 GCA_047626155.1 Saprospiraceae bacterium
GACTTCATCCTATGTATTCACGAAGGGAGCGCAGGAATCAACCAATTCCAACTAATCATCCATACTCCCGTACACCAAAAAACGACCTCACTGCATCTTCCCAATACAACAGTTGTTCAACAACAACAACAACAACAACAACGAAGACATAGGAAATGCACCCGATACTTCGTTTATTTTTAGTCGAAAACACATTAGAATGACGGAACTCGAACTCATAGAAGCCTGTAGGAATGGGGATCGGCATGCGCAGAAGCTGCTTTATAATCGCTATTCTCCAAAGATGAATGGCGTTTGTATGCGCTACTGTAAGAACCGCGAAGATGCAGAAGATGTCCTCATTGAGGGCTTCTTTAAAGTACTTACCCATTTACATCAATACAAAGGAGCTGGCAGTTTTGAAGGCTGGATCAGAAGGATAATGGTCAACGAGTCCCTCATGTTTTTGCGCAAGCGCCACAACTTTAAACTCACCGTCGAAATTAGCAACATCGAGCTCAAAACCAACCTAAGTATTGAAGACGAATTAATGGCTGCCGACATTCTGGCTCTTCTTGATAAGCTGCCAACCGGATACAGAACTATTTTCAATTTATATGTATTAGAAGGATACAAACATCGGGAGATCGCTGATCTGCTCGGCATTAGTATTAACACCTCCAAGTCGCAACTAATTCTGGCAAAGAAACGGATGCGAACATTGGTAAAAGCCAGTCAGTACCCTGACGTGGGTTAAAAACATAAATAATACAACAATAGATTTACAATGAAAGATTCAAAAGATATATTCGACCTTTTTAAGGACAATGAGGACAAACTCAATCAGCGTCCGACTGATCGCGCCTGGGATCGCTTGGAAGGGCGTTTGGACAATCATAAGCAGAATAGCCAAGCACCTCAACGAGCACCAAGGCTGATTCGAAAATGGCTTTCTATGACGGGCGTACTTTTGGTACTGGTACTGGCCATCTCTGGGCTTAGTAACCTTTTTCAAAATAAACCAACAGCTACAGCTATGAATCAGAGACCAGTTTCTCCTCAATTTGTTTTGGAAGAAATCGGCTTGTATAGCGATCAGAACAACACTAGAAAAGACATTGACCTCTATCGGACACAGCTCAACCGATTGAATACCAATCCGATCCTAGAGGGTGATCCTTCTAAGGAATTAAGAATACAACAAAAGGTATTCATTACCATGCAAATTGAAAATGAAAAAAAGGCCAAGGCCGAGAATACAAATCAAAAGCCGAGACAAATCGCTGCGAATAAAAAGGTTGCAAAATCTTCTGAGTCGGTAAAAGCAGATGCAATCGTATCTAAAGATGAAAAAGAGATGTTAGCTACTGCCCCGACGGCATCAACAATGTCGACTATTGAAAAACCTGATGATTTTAATGCACGTTATTCCGCAGAGGCAGCAACAGAAGTTAATGCGGATATAGCCGTAATGGATGAAATTACAGTTGCTTCTGCTCCTACAGAAATGATGAAAGAGTCAAACGTAACAAGTTATGAAAATGGAAGTTCCTTGTCGGTGAATCAGCTAGACATATCAAACTTGAACTGGCTCTTGGGGCAATGGGATTCACCATCATACAACAATAGTACTACAGAAACGGGGGAAGCAAAAAGCTCCAAGACTGAAAATCAGAATAAAGCACAATCTTTCGAGAAGTGGACGCAGACGAACGCCAATACCATTAGTGGACAAGGTTTTATATTGGACAATGGAGAAAAGACACCGATGGAATCTATGCAGATTACAGAAATAGAAAATGAACTTTATTACATTCTTAACATTGGCAAACAAGCGCCATTACGATACAAGTTGAAATCCTATACTCCAGAGAAAATCATTTTTGAGAATAGCGAACTGCCTTTCCCTAATCAAGTGATCTTGCAGAGAAGCGAAGATGGGAGAAGCTTTTGGACCATTTTTCAGAATGATACTTCACTACAATTAAATGAAGAGTTGAGGGAATACTTCGAGCGGAGGAATGAAATTAGTTCGGAGCAGATTAAGCGGGTGATGACCAAGAAACAATAAATTAGTCTTTCATATCTGAGTTAAGTAACAACGAAAAATTAAATCCCGATTTGGAAACGATTATGTAAATCAAAACGACCACAGGAAGAGTGGTTTACATAATTGTTTCCACGAAAGAAATCGGGAAATTATTTTTTGTGTAATACTAAAGGGTATTTAAAAAAGGATTCCCGAATGCCAACGACATCCGGGAATCTAAATACACATTCAATTATTTCTTAAAAATCTGTTTTGTAACGGCATGCTCTTATAATGCCTCCGGATTGTAGTACCGGATAATTGCTTTTACGTCTTTGTCCTCTTTTAAATCAGGACAAATTTCAAATAATAAGTGGTGTAGGTGGTAGTTTTCCAGTAAGCCCTCCCTTAATGTATCCATCGCTGTGGTTTTATCCACGTTGATGAATTGGCAAGCTGCCTGACAATATAACAAACGCGCATCGTAAGTATTTTCAAAAGCCTCATCCAATAGCTCCAATGCTGCGCTGATCTTTTTTCTGCTGATAAAAATTTGGGTCAGTTCCGACCAATAGCTTCCGATCTCTGGCCCGATAGTCGTCGCTTTTTTATAGAGAGGAATCGCCCTCGTAGGAAAACCCAATTTGACATGGTTTTTCGCCAAAGCGGCTATGTAATCATCTCGCTCCGGGTCCAGCTTTACCGCTTGTTTATAAAAGTGAAGTGAACTTTCCCAGACGCCCTGCATCGCATAGCATTGTCCAATGAGGAAATACGTGTCTGCTGCTTTAGGGTCCAACGCCAATGCTCGGTATAGGTAAACTTTAGCTTTTTCATAATCGCCCAACTTCTCCATGCATTCGCCAATTCGGCAAAGCAACTCTTCATCCGCATCAATCAATTCCAATAGTTTAAGATAAAGTGGCAATGCCTTTTTCCACATGTGCAAGGAATGACAAAGTTCTGCGCAATCCAAGTAAGCCAATTCAAAATTCTCATTCACAATGATGGCATAATCGAAAGCATCAAGGGCTTTCTTATATTCTCCTACTGCAAAATAAGCATGCGCTAAGTTAAACCAGGCCATAAAGGAATATGGCTCAAGGTCAAGAACCTGTTTGTGTAAAACAACAGACTCCTGATATTTATGAGAAAGCTCTACGCAAAGATAAACTCGACCAAGGGCTTCCTTATTTTTTGGATTTTCAAGAATGGCCTCTTTCAAAGATTCAAACATTTGGTCATACTCTTCGGTACGTTCAAAGACGAATGCTTCCATGTTGTATACCTCAGAAATTTGTTCCGGAATGTGAAAACATTGAATTTTCAAGTTGGTTAACAACTCTTTCGCAATCTTGTATTCTTCTCGGTAACAGTAAGCACGAACGCGCATCAGACTGACTTCGAAATTAGAATATCCGAAAATTTCAGCTCGATCCAATGATTCAAATGCCTTGTCAATATCTTTGATGTAAATTAGCAGACGTGCTTTGCGCAAATGCAGGAGACCAGATTCTCTGTATTGAGAAAGTGCCTGATTGATGATATCCAAAGCATTTTCAATATTGTTTTCCTCCTCGTAGTGGTCCAAGAGAGAAACAAATTCCTTTTCTCCAAAAGAAGGAAAACTCCCTCTTTTAGTGTGATGCTCGTACTGAGCAATAAGTTCGTTGGCGGCCTTTCGGCATTTGGTTTGTATAAAGTGCTTCATAGTTCTGATAATGTTATGGGTACGTATTGTGGTATAGTGTTTTAAATAAAAGTCTAATCTTATAAGCTGTTTATTTTAAATTATTAATATCTCGCAGGTCAGTATTAGGTATACAATACTAGTACAAGTTATGCAAAATAACAATAATGTGTATAATTTTAAGACATTCCTATCACATCTCACTAATTACAATAATCAGTTTAGCTTGTGAAATGACTTTTTTAATAGTATATAACTAAGTGTAATTTGGGAAACGAAAAGCTGCATTGTATTCAGCCGTACAATACAAATAAAGAATGTCCCTAACAACGATCAATCGTTGAGGTAAGTAAGTTCAGGTGGGTTAAATTATAATTCGTTGTAAATGGTCTAACGAAGCCTTTTGGCTTTGGTTGCAGGAAGTTTTGTTTTTTTTGAAAAATAAAATCCGGGCTTATTATTATCAGCTCTAGAACTGAGATTCCGTTTTTTATTTGAGGAAATATTTCGTGGAATCTCAGACCTGTAGCCTCTTCCATCAATGTAATTAAACCTGTGCTGTATAAAGGGCGTACAGAGTCCTTTGCTGTAGGAAGTCTGCTGGAACAAAAACACTTTTTACTTTGAGTTCCAGGAACATCGCTCCTTTATACTTTCGTCTTTCTTTTCTACAAACGCTGCCAGGGGGCGCTGCACTTATACTTCTTTGATTAAGATATAATATGTGATTAGATGCACCGATTCTCTCAAGCTCAAGATTCACTTTCCCTCAAAGCACGCTCTTCATCTATCAGCTTCAAATCCCGGTTCACGGCAATACTCGCATTGAGCTCAAAGCCAACCAAAAGAATAAAAGCATTGAGCTGAATCCAAAGCATAATAACGATAATGGTTCCGATGTATCCATACAACTGATTGTAGGTATCGAATTCTTTTACATAAAAAGAAAAAACCACAGAAGAAAGAATCGACATAATAGTTGCTAAGGAAGCACCTGCCGAAAAAAGAGAAAAGCGACGAATGGTAGAACAGCCATAGCGATAAATAATAGCGATTCCGAAATAGAATAAAGCAACCACTATCAACCATCGAAGGCTTTGCAATAAAAATCCGCCCATCCCATCTATAGATAAATAAGTCACCAACCAATTCATCAACAACTGTCCCAATACAACGAGAACCACAGACACGATTACCAAACTAGCTATCAGCAAAGTAAGCGTAATGGCCAACAATCGTTTTCGCCATCCACTGCGTTTCCGAAAGGTAGAACGGTACGATTTTTCAAAACCGCGCATCATAGACATCATTCCGTTGGAAGCAAAAAAGGTGGCGAAAATAAAACCCACCGATAACAAACCAGGCCTTGGATTCATCGCCACGTCTGCTATCGTATCGAAAATACCAACAGGTATAAACTCCTTAAATTGCATTTTCAATTGCCCTAATAAAGCCCCTGTATCCTGTATGTCTAAAAGCTTTTGGTCTTCTACTACAATGTACTGAAATAAATACTCCTGCATGTATGGCAGCAATGTCAGCAAGGATAAAATAAAGGGGAACAAGGAAAGAAAGAAACTGAAGGCCATCGAATTGGCCCTGGTAATTAAAGCATGTTGTTTGATTTCATGTAGTATGAATACCGTCACATCATAAATCGGCACACCGAAAAAGCCTGGAAAGGATCTTTGCTTCGACCAATCCAAAAAGGAGGTGACCAGTGGATGGGTGATGATTTTATGTTTTAGCTTTTTTAGCATAAATTATGGGCTAGTTGTTTGGCGTTCCGCCAATAGTGTTTTTTTTTTACCGCAACTGCCCTCCCTGAGCCAGTCCGACTGTCGCAGACGGGCGGGCTTGAATGGGGGCAACGAGCGCAACGTTAAGTTCCTTTATCGCAATGAGGAATTTAAAAATGAGTAAATCATAATTAACGAGGGCTTCCCGAAAAGTAAGTTGCTGCGTAATAAGGGAACCCTCATCCACCCTGATTTACCCACAACATAAAACTATGTATCCTTTTTTATAACAATCTCTTTCCAGCTCTGCGCAAAATCTTTGACAAGGTCCACTACCCTGCCCTCATGTGTATCCGAGATAAAAACCTGGCCGAAATCTTTTTCTATCAACAATTCCAAAAGTTGGCGAACTCTGTTCTTATCTAGTTTGTCAAATATGTCATCTAACAAAAATATGGGATTTTGTCCTTTTCGCACTTTGAGCAAATCGTGAAGCGCCAATTTTAGAGCAAGAACGTAAGATTTCAATTGTCCTTGAGAGGCAAACTTCTTTAGTTCGTAGCCCTCAATTTCAAAATTCAAATCATCTTTATGAACCCCAATGGTAGTCCTGGCCAGTATCCGATCTTTCTCCTGAGCATTGCTGGTCATTTCCATGAAATCTCCCTCTGCCAGTTGGGATTGATACTGACAACCGACCTTTTCTGTCGCTCCGGAAATGTGGCTATAGTATTTTTGAAAAACTGGCAACCAATCTTCAATGAAGACCTTACGCCTTTCATGAATCAACATTGCTGGAGCGTGCATCTGCTCCGTATAGGTTTCCAACAAAACAGAATCATGTCTTTGCTGACGCGCCATTGCTTTGAGCGCTGCATTTCTTTGTTTGAGTAACAGTTGGTAGTTCGCCAAAGCTTTCAAATAAGGCATATCCATTTGCGCCAAAGCGGTATCCATGAAACGACGACGAAGCTCACTCCCTTCTGTTGCTAAACGAGTATCATCCGGCACAATCATAACTACGGGGATCATCCCGATATGTTCAATCAGCTTTTTATATGGAACGCCATTTCGCTCCATCACCTTTTTCTTACCTCTGGGTAATTTAGCAACGATAATTTCCTTTTGCTCCTCGGCAAAAAAAGTCCCTTCGAGTCGTAAGAAATCTTGGTCGTGTTGAATGATGCTTTTATCTGGCAGGGAGAAGTGACTTTTGCACATGGCCAGATAGTGGATGGCGTCAAGAAGATTGGTTTTGCCTACTCCATTTTGCCCGACGATGCAATTGAGGCCTTCGTCAAATTCAAAAACAGCAGAAGGGTAGTTTTTGAATTGAGTTAATTTGAGCTGGTGTATATGCAAAAGGTCTGTAGTTTGTGTTTCTTGAAGGCACAAATATACTAAGTATAAGATCACTAAGGTAACCTCATTCCCACTTCTTTAGTGGAGTACCATTTTAGTGTGTTTTTAAACACATAGGTACAGAAAGCACATAGCACTTGCTTCGCAAAAGTTCTCACAAGAAAATAGCTTCGCTATTTTTCACATAGATCACATAGCGTTTAATGCTCCCAAACGCTGTGGTCGTCCCCGTGTATCGCTCGGGAAATGCTTTGCATTTATACCGAGTCGGCTTGTGGCCTCTGGCCACTTTTTCATAATTCTTAAGGAACATTTACAGAACAGATGTGGAAATAATGACTTTTAAATAACCTCTGCCACCACAAAAGTAGACCCACCCACATAAATCAAATCTGACTTCGCTG
Source organism: Saprospiraceae bacterium (assembly GCA_047626155.1). Classification (GTDB taxonomy): domain Bacteria; phylum Bacteroidota; class Bacteroidia; order Chitinophagales; family Saprospiraceae; genus CALGLS01. Next base: position 7,204 of record JBLHRR010000045.1, read on the forward strand.
CTTCTTCTTTAGCTGCCGCCAAAGCCTCCTTCACGGAATCGTACGCATTTCCTTTCAACCCTAGACCAGCCGCCTTATCTCTTAAAATCCCAGCTGCCAAACCACGAGGGATATCTGGCTTACAGAAATAATAAATAGCCTCAGTCGGAAAGAACTTCAACATTTTTTCTACCTCTTTGTCATTCACCATTCCCAATACAATATGTAGTTGGTCAAAGGTCATACTTTCCAAAGCGCCCATTGCGTAAGTAAGGCCACTTTCATTATGGGCAGAATCACAAATCACGGTTGGGTTTTCCTGAAGGCGTTGCCAGCGTCCTTTGTAGTTGGTCAGCTCTCTCAACTTTGGCAACCCATTCCTAATATCGTATTCCCGAATCATTTTAAATAAGTCAAGGTCGTTGATGCTTTCAATGCATTGAAATAAGGTGGCTAAATTTTTCTCCTGGAATGGCCCTTGAATATCAACTTTCACATCATTATAGCAAGGTTTTCCATTTCTGTAAATGGTATAGATGGAAGCATCTCCCACTTCTTTCTTCAATTCCGCTCTATAAGTCTGATCTGCAAAAACAATATCTGCACGCATTTCTTTTGCCTTATCTACAAATACAGACTTCACCTCTTTCTGACTTTCTCCAATGACAACAGGAACCTCCTGCTTTATAATTCCAGCCTTCTCCCCTGCTATCTCCGGAAGCGTTTCTCCGAGCATTGACTGATGATCCAAACTGATATTGGTGATGACCGATAGATCCGGCTGCATAATGTTGGTAGAATCCAACCGTCCGCCGAGCCCTGTTTCCACAATCGCAATATCCACCTTTTCTTTTGCAAAATAATCGAAAGCCATTGCTACCGTTATTTCAAAAAAGCTAGGTTGTATTTCTTCAAAGAGTTCGCTATGATTATTAACGAATTCAATGACAGCCTCTTCAGAAATATATTCCCCGTTTATCTTTATACGTTCCCGAAAATCTGTGTAATGCGGAGAAGTGTAGAGACCCACTTTCAGACCACGTGTTTGAAAAAGACAGGCGATCAGGTGAGCGGTTGAACCTTTTCCATTGGTACCAGCGATGTGAATAGAATTGAACTTATCATGTGGATTCCCCAGCTTTTCACAAAGCGTAGTGATGTTGGTCAAATCCTTTTTAAATGCCGCTTTTCCCTGACGTTGGTACATCGGGAGCTGTTCAAAAAGAAAGTCGAGGGTTTCCTGGTAAGATGTGAGTGTGTGATTCATGGATATTAAAGCGATTAGTGTTTATGCTGAAATCTTTTGTATAAACGCTCTAGGTCAATACATAAAAAAGAGCAGCTGCAAAGCTACTCTTTTTCAATTGTATTTTAATTATAATATAATAGACTTTATGCTAAATAGTTTCTATCATGTTATAAAAAGCTATTAATTCTAATGGCTTCTTTATAGTTAAGTATTATATAAGCTGAATTTCATTTTTCATATTTACATTAATCGACTTTATATTCTTCGTTTGTCCCAAAATAAACTATATCCTCATGAAAAAATAATACTGCCCAATTGAGAGATTCGTCAAACACTGTTAAATCATCTGATGATCCGTAATAGAAATCATCGAAATATTTAACAACTAATTCCCATGGAGCAATCATCCCTATATCATCTTGCCATGAAAGGTAGACTTTCTTATCAAACGGCAAACCTTTTTTAATTAACCACTTCTTTATCTCTGCTTCCCCATTTTCTTTAAACCCTATCCAATCTTCCGTTTTGAAAAAGTCTTTTGTGAACGGAACTTCTTCATGGAGATTCGATTCGGTAATAAAGTTATTTAAGAAAAATGACGCCTCTTCATCCAGAGGTTTCAATTGTTTTAAATCAAAAACTGACAGTACACTATATTTTTCCTCCGTGAATCTCCATTTCAAAAGAAAGTGATCCATAGCAACTGTATGGTTTTCTATATTATCAAAACCTATCATTCTCTTTTTTTACTTGAGAGCAAAATCAAAATACGATCCTACTGAAGCTTAAACTTATAAGTAATCGTTCCGCATTGTGAGCCCGAATCGGACTTATCAAACTTGTATTTCTTTGCATTGGCAATAGCCAGTCTTTGCAGTTTTGAACTTTGTGTAGTAGATCCACTCAATTTAGGAGTAGCGCTAGTAACCTTACCGTCTTCATCCACGCACACTTTAATATTTACGGTACCTATTTCCTGGAAGTTTCCAGTAATGGCACCCGGGCGATCAAATCCTCTATTCCCAAAACCACTTACATCACCGCTTCCTTTCCCAAGACCATCCAAACGAGTGGCATCAGGGTCACCATCTGGATTCCCTGCGTTACCGGGTGTACCAGAAGTACCTTGACTGTTTGTTCCACTTCCCTGACCATTATTGGAATTGAACAAATCGCCAATACTACTCTTCGCATCATTAAATTCCTTCTCTTTTTTCGCCTTTGCAGCAGCCGCTGCCTTAGCAGCATCGGCCTTTTTCTTAGCTGCTTTTGCCGCTTTTGCTGCCGCCGCATCCTTCACTTTCTTATCAGCTGCATCTTTTATTTTCTTTTCCTTCGCCTTCTTTTTCTTCAAAGCAATCTCTTTCGAGTTCTCATCGGTATTTACTTTTTTAGTATTGTCTTTAACTGGATCTTTCGGCTTTGGCTTTTCTTTCACTTCTTCCACCTCCTTTTCCGTTTCGACTTCAGGTTCAGACGAAGGCTCTTCTACTTCTACAGGTTCACCTTCAGCTATAGTCGAAGGGCCAGGTTCCTCTTCGCCTTGACCGACATCAGGTTCTCCGAAAGAAACCAGTACCCCAGCTTGCCCAGGAGGCGGTGTTGGAAAAGTAAGTAATGGAAGTATACATAATAACACTAATGCCGCGTGGAAGATGACACTGGCTATTAATCCTTTCTTCTTATTTTCTTCTTCTTGATACAGGGTCGTGTCCATGATTAGCACTTTTAAGTTTTCTGAAATGGGTTTTATAGGAAGATGGCGCTGGGTTTGTTTTTGGTGTGGATGGTTAGTTGCTTTAACAAAGTGATAACCTTTCCTTTATAGAGTGAGGGTAACCGCAACGGCGCTACGAAGTCGCTACGTTTTGATTATGTACCAACTGATTAACTAATCCAACCAATTAACTAAACGCATCACTCCTCCGTCGCCAAAATCGCATTAATCTGATACCTCATCGCGATGTCCATAATTGCTACTACAGATTCTACCGGTGCTTTATCAGCAGGAGAAATAGTGATAGCCATGTTTCGCTCTTTCTTTTTCTGGCTCCGCAAGGCACGTTCTATTTTCGAGGCGGTGCTGGTTCGTCCATCCAATTTATAATTCCCTTTTCGGTCTATGGCTACATCAGTTGGTGTTGAGCTGATGGAGGCAGATGCTCCTCTTCCCGGCAATTTTAGATTGAGGGCATTAGGCGCCACTAGGTTGGAGGTCAACATAAAGAAGATCAACAACAGAAAGATGATATCTGTCATTGAAGACATATTGAACTCAGCGTTTACTTTAGATCTTTTCTTAATACCCATTTTTTTAACTTTTAACGGTTAACGGTTAATAGTTGACTTACCCTTTCGGCGAAGTCGCTAATATCGCCTTCATCCGCAATTGCTTAGCTACATTCATAATCTCCGTAACTCTCTTAAAAGGAACGCCTACTTCTGCTACGATAGTAATCGTGGCGTTTTGGCGATCCTCCTGCTCTGCCAATTCTCTTCTAACGGCGCTGGTCAATTTCCTCATGGAGATTAACTCTCCGTTCAATTTCATATCTCCGTTCTTAGCTAAAGAGACTGCAATAGAAGTGGGTGCTACGGTTACGGAATCGGATTTAGGCAACTCCAGGTTATCTATTTTTACAAAATTTGCCGTAAGCATGAAGAAGATCAATAACAAGAATATAATATCTGTTAGTGAGGACATGCTGAATTCGGCACTGACTTTTGATCGTTTTTTTAAGCCCATTTTATGGTTTTTAATTAGTGCTTGGAATAGACCTTGATTAGTTATTGGTTCACTCAGTGCTCACCGAACAACCTTACTCTAATGAGTAAATAATTTAAATAAAAGCTTTGCGTAATTCGCGTAACTCACCGTAGTGGGAACCCTCATCTATCGCATCTACCCTTATCCACCCTCTTCAATCTACTAACTAGGCTCCTGAAGTAAATCCATGAATTCAACAGTCGTTCTTTCCATCTGGAAAACCACCTTATCCACATTAGATACCAAAACGTTGTATCCAACGAAAGCGAAGATACCAATAGCCAATCCGAAGGCGGTGGTGATCAAAGCCTGGTAAATACCACCTGCTAAAACGTCAGGAGTTACATCTCCTGCAGTTGCCATCTTGTAGAAGGCCAGGATCATACCCGTTACTGTACCGAAGAAACCGATCATCGGAGCAGCACCTGCGATACTTGCAAGGCTAGAAAGGTTCTTTTCCAATTTGAAAATTTCGAGGTTACCCACATTTTCAATGGCTGTATCAATATCACGCAATGGCTTTCCAATACGCATCAATCCTTTTTCTACCATTCTAGCAACAGGTGTATCCGTCGTTTGACATAGAGCCTGAGCTGCACGAATGTTTCCTGCACCTACGTTCGCACGTATATTGTTCATGAAATTTTCATCAATTCGACCTGCCTTTTTGATGGTCAGGAGTCTTTCTACAAAAATATAAATGGCAATGACCGATAAGACCAATAAAATAGAAACGATGGTGATACCCATTGGTCCTCCTTCTACCACGATATTCAATAAACTTTGGCTTCCTGTAGTTTCCTCATCAGCCGCTTGAAATAACAATAATGTTTCGAAATTCATCTTTTTGATTTTAGGTTTGTCTTGGATTGATTTGCTGACAATAGTTGCAGCATAAATACGTATGAGCAACTTAACGTCTTATAAAAGCCCCAAATTATTAATACCCTTTCTATTTTTATAGTTTTTAGTAATAATTTTAAGGATTAGCTTAAAGTATTAATTAACTTCCAGCGCAAAACAGCGGAATGGTAACCGCTACGGCGCAAAGAGACGCCACGTTAAGACACGTATTTTTCAAACCTAGCGCCTTCGTAGCGTCGTAACGGTTACCAAAAAACACAGTCAGAAGCTTTCATCTTTGCTCTGAATTTAGTATTATTGCGAATATTCGCTAATAGTAGCTACTTCGCTCAAACATTTATCGAAAGCTACCGTTTAATATATGTTGATTTACTTAACACTGCTATTATGACACAAAAAATAATTTAGATCACTATTCACTAAAGCACTCTCCCTAGCGGTCGTTTAGCTTTAGCTAAATGATGGCAGTAATCTAAGTATATTATTTGTTGTTACATCAACTTCAAAAGACCACATTTTATCACCTAATAAAAACTACTATGGATCATAATCTTGTCGTAGACAAAAAGACTTCTGCTACCACTAATAATGGATATCACCCTCGCATTAAGAAAGTTGCGGTTCTAGGGTCCGGAATCATGGGATCTGGGATTGCCTGTCACTTTGCTAATATCGGTTTGGACGTTGTCATGTTAGACATTGTTCCGTTCAATCTTAGTGAGGAAGACAAAGCAAATCCTAAAATCAGAAACAGTATCGTAAATGGTGCATTGACCACTGCCATCAAATCAAAGCCTGCCGCTTTATATTCTAGAGGATTTGCCAGCCGAATTAAGACGGGTAACTTCGATGATGACTTCGCCTCTATCTCCGATTGCGATTGGATCATAGAAGTTGTTATCGAAAGATTGGACATTAAGCAGCAAGTTTTCGAAAAGGTAGAAAAGTACCGTAAGGAAGGATCGCTTATCACTTCCAATACTTCTGGTATTCCGATCCATATGATGACGGAGGGAAGATCTGAAGATTTCAAACAACACTTTTGCGGAACTCACTTTTTCAATCCGCCAAGATATATGCGTTTGCTGGAAATCATTCCGACGAAAGACACTCGTCCGGAGGTGGTTCAGTTTTTCATGAAATATGGTGACCGTATTTTGGGTAAGCAAACGGTACTTTGTAAAGATTCGCCTGCTTTTATTGCCAACCGAGTTGGGGTTTATGCAATGGCGAAAGTTTATCAATTGACACAGGAATTGGGATTGCCGATTACGGCAGTTGATAAATTGACTGGGCCAGCAATTGGTCGTCCGAAAACAGGGACCTTCCGCTTGGGTGATTTGGTTGGTCATGATACCGCAGCGAAAGTGATTCAAGGGATCAAAGCAAATTGTCCGGATGATGAACAGGCAGCTACTTTCGAAATTCCGAAGTACTTGCAGTTTATGCTTGACAATAAATTTTTAGGTAATAAAACTAAAAAAGGATTTTACGAAAAAACTAAGGAGAGAGATGATAAAGGCCGTCCGGTTATTTTGGCTCTGGATCTGGAGACTTTGGAATACAAACCATCCGAAAGGGTTTCTCTTCCTTCTTTAGAAACGGCGAAGCAGATTGATAATTTGACGGCACGTGTGCAAGCTGTTTTTGATGCCGAAGATAAAGGTGGAGAATTGGTTAGAAGATCATTACTTGGTTTGTTCGCTTATGTTTCTAATCGTATTCCTGAAATTTCTGACAACCTATACTCCATCGACGATGCACTGCGTGCTGGCTTCGCTTGGGAAATGGGACCATTCCAGTATTGGGATGCCATTGGTTTAGAAAAGGGAATTGAATTAGCGGAAGCTCAAGGCGAAAAAGTAAGTGACTGGGTGAAGCAAATGGTGAAAAATGGTCATACTTCTTTTTACAAATCTGCTGGTGGCAAAAATCAATATTACGATCAAATTGCTAACGCCTATAGAACCATTCCTGGTACCGAAGAATACATCGTTTTGGATAACTACCGCGAGCTTTCTCCGGTTTTCAAAAATGACGAAGTAACACTTCACGATATTGGAGATGGCGTTCTTTGTTTGGAATTTACCAGTAAAATGAACTCCATTGGTGAGGGTGTTTTGCGAGGCATGAATGAAGCGATTCGCATTGCAGAAGAGGATGGATGGAAAGGTTTGGTCATTGGTAATAATGCACAGCATTTCTCCGTAGGTGCCAATCTCATGATGATCGGGATGCTCGCTTTCCAACAAGAGTTTGACGACTTGAATATGGCCTGTGATTTATTCCAGCAAACTACCATGCGTTGTCGGTATTCTTCGATTCCTGTTGTAGCGGCTACTCAGGGTTACGTCTTTGGTGGTGGTTGTGAAACCATCATGCATTGTGACGCAGCAGTCTGTGCCGCAGAGAGTTACATTGGATTAGTAGAAGTAGGCATTGGGTTGATTCCCGGTGGTGGTGGAACGAAAGAGTTCGCTGTTCGTCTTTCTGACTCTATGTATCCAGGCGATGTTGTCATTCCAAAATTAGTGGAGGGATTGAAAACGATTGCTATGGCTTCTGTTAGTACTTCAGCTTATGAAGGCTTTGAAAAAGGCTACTTGCTTCATACCAAAGATTCTGTTGTAACAAACAGTACCCGTAATATTGGTGATGCAAAAGCAAAGGTGCTTGAACTTGCTAAAGATTACGTCCAACCTGCTCCTAGAAACAACATAAAAGTAATGGGTCAAAATGGGTTGGGTGCTTTATATACTGCTGTAAATGAGTTGGTGCTTGGTGGTTATGCTTCTGAGCATGATGCAAAAATTGCCCGTAAAGTTAGCTACGTATTATGTGGTGGCGATTTGAGTGGGCCTCAGGAAGTTTCTGAGCAGTATTTGTTGAATATTGAGCGGGAAGCTTTCTTGAGCCTTTGTGGTGAGAAGAAGACTTTGGAGCGAATTCAGCATATGTTGCAGAAGAATAAGCCTTTGCGGAATTAATCGGTGAGACGTTCTTTGCCTTCTGAGTAGCGTGATTTCCTCACGCAGCAGGGCGCAGAGAACGCAGAGCGATCGTACCATTTATTGTTAAACGAATGTATCTTTACTTTTTTCGTTAACAAAATGTACACGACTCAAGCTTTTTGAATTAGGAGGATATTCTCTATTTAAAATTCACTCATTAAAAATAAATTAAAATATAATGGAAGCATATATAGTAAAAGTATATCGAAGCGCCGTTACCAAATCTAAAAGAGGTGCTTTTAAAAATTTCAGATCGGATGATTTGGCTGTGGAAGTCGTTAATCATTTGATGGCTCAGGTTCCGGAATTGGATCCTAGTTTAGTCGACGATGTTATCGTTGGTTGTGCCAATCCGGAAGGAGAACAGGGTTTTCAAATTGGACGTCAGATTTCTCTTAGAGCGCTGGGGAAACCGGTTCCTGGTTTTACCGTGAACAGATATTGCGCTTCTGGTTTGGAGACAATTTCTATTGCTGTTGCAAAAATTAAAGCAGGCATGGGCGAATGTTTCATCGCTGGTGGAACAGAGAGCATGAGCATGATTCCGATGACGGGTTATAAACTGGCGCCAAGTTATGCAGTTGCCAACACTACTCCGAATTACTTGACGAGCATGGGGCACACGGCGGAGGCGGTTGCACAGAAATGGGAGATCACTCGCGAGCAGGCAGATGCCTTCGCTGTGGAATCTCATAACAAAGCAATTGCGGCAATTGATGGGGGCAAGTTTAAAGAGGAGATTGTACCTGTGACGGTTAAAGATATTTTCGTTGCTAACGATAAAAGACAAGAGCGCGAAATCTTGGTGGATACAGATGAAGGAATCAGACGTGGCACCAACGTGGATGCTTTGGCAAGACTTCGAGCTGCCTTCAAAGTAAAGGGAGTCGTTACTGCGGGTAATTCTTCGCAGACTTCTGATGGAGCGGCCTTTACACTCGTCATGAGTGAGCGGATGGTAAAAGAATTGGGCCTCAGTCCTATTGCAAGAATGGTTTCTTGTGCTGTGGCTGGTGTTGATCCTATGTACATGGGTATCGGTCCTTGTGCTGCAATTCCTAAGGCGCTGAAGCAAGGTGGTTTGACCTTGAAAGACATTGATGCCATTGAGTTGAATGAAGCTTTTGCGACTCAGGCTTTGGCGGTTATCAAAGAGGCTGGTTTGAACCCTGACATTGTCAATGTAAACGGTGGAGCAATTGCTTTGGGACACCCGCTGGGTTGTACTGGAGCGAAATTGACCACGCAGTTATTGAACGAAATGAAACGTAGCGATCAGAAATATGGAATGGTGACGGCTTGCGTTGGTGGGGGTATAGGGATTGCTGGGGTATTTGAGCGTTTGTAGTCGTGGACGGTTTACGGTTTTATGGTGGACGGTTTACGGCGAACGTACCATGGTAAACGAAATACGGACAATTGTATTGAACTTTATTTTCTAAAATATATCGAATGCTCTGAATTAACTTTCAGGGCATTCGCTTTTTTTGACGGACATTTTTTACTTTTACCGCTGATATTATTCAGCATGTGGCTTTTAGCTAATCGCCCGCTGCTAGTAGCCAACTGCTGAACAAATTCTTTCATCAACTCTTTCCTTTATACTATGGGACCAGATCCAAAAATTCTTCTTGTACTCGTTCGTATGCGAATGCCTTTTGGCAAATACAAAGATCGCTTGTTGTGTGACTTGCCGGTTTCTTACTTGGAATGGTTTGCGACCAAGGGGTTTCCAGAGGGGAAGCTGGGGATGTATCTGGAGACGATGCATGTGATTAAGATCAATGGGCTGGATAAGATTTTGGCGCCGCTGAAGGAGGATGCGAAGAAGGATCGTTGGGATGAAGAGCGGGGGCGTGGGTTTGATGAGCTGCGGTAGTTTTTTCGAGCCCCGAGCTGCGGCTCGGGGTGAATGTAGGGTCGACTCCTCCATAGTCTTGCGTGAGGGAACGTACCTATCGCATGGAGCGGCTCTGGCTTTGTCGGGGAAGACTCCTCCAGAGTCTTGGGTTAGTGGAAACCCTGATCTACCCTTTTATCCTTTCGATCAACTCTGTTTTTCTATTGTTAGAGACTTGGATTTCTTTTCCGTTTTCTAGGATGATGGAACCGCCTTTTCCTTTGATGTATCTTTTTACATAATCTAGGTTGATGATGTGGGAGCGGTGTACTCTGAAGAAGCCAAAAGAGTCTAGGGCATTTTCATAGAATTTTAGGCTTCTGCAAATTAGGGTCTTCCTGCCATCCTTAAAATAGAAACGGGTGAAGTTGTCTTCTGCTTCACAGTATAATATTTCTGACATTTTCACTACTTCGAATCCTTCCATTAAAGGGAGTACGAGCTTTCTATTCTGCGAGTGTACTACTGCCATGTTTTCTAACAATATATTTGCATGACTTAGTTTTTCTTTTTGTGCTAAGGATTTTTCTACGATTGCTACCGCATTTTCTAGCTCTTCTATGTCCACTGGTTTGAGGAGGTAGTGAGCGGCGCTAAGGTTGAAAGCTTGGACGGCATATTGACTGAATGCAGTGATGAAGATGATTTCAAAGTCGATTTCGCCCCATTGCTCGAGGAGGTCAAAGGCGTTGCCGTGAGGCATTTCTATGTCGAGGAAAACGAGTTGGGGTTTTTCTTTGAGGATGCTGGCGCGGGCTTCCTGGATGTTGGCGCATTCGGCGAGGATGCTTAGTTGGGGGCAGTACTTTTCTATGTAGGCACGGAGGGTTTCGCGGCTGTCTTGTTCGTCGTCTACTATGAGGGTTGTTATGGGCATTTGGGTGTTTTCTGCTTTTGCTCGTGGCTGGCTTTTGCTCTCGTGGCCACGCTCTACTCCCCGAGCTGCTGCTCGGGGTAAATGTAGGTTCGACTCCTCCAGAGTCTTGCGTGGGGTTTGTACCTATCGTATGGGGGGGAGTTATTGCTGACTCCTTTGGAGTCTTTACGAGGTTGCACTACTCCTTGTATTTAATTTGTTATGATTATTTTTTTGTGGGTACTTTGCTTGTCTTGCTTTATTTTTAGGATGTATAGGCCATTTGTAAAACCTTTGACGGGGATTTCAGTATTGGTTTTGTAGTTCTTTATTTGCTTTATTAGACTTCCTCTTAGATCGTAGATTTCGATGTCTATGCTTGTGAAAATTGGATTTTGGAAGGTAACGAATACCTTGTCATTTGCTGGGTTTGGATAGATATTGAACTGATCGTTCAGAAGGTCATTCGTGTTGCTTATGGAGCTGTCAATTACAGTAACTGTGGCTGAACCTGTGCTCGTATTTCCATTTTCATCTGTTACGGAAAGAATTACTTGATAGTCACCGATACTGTTGAATGTAGAAATATCTAAAATCGTAGTACTAATGTTGCAATTATCTGTAGAACCATTGTTTATATCCGAGGGGAGTATGTCAATGGAAGAGGCTCCGTTGATATCGACGGTGATGTTTTGGGTGATGACATTGGGGAGCGTTACGTCATTTACTATGACGTTTTGGGTTTGGTTGGTCGTATTTCCACTAGCATCTTCGTAAGCCCAATTCACTACCGTAACTCCCTGATCTTCAATAGGTAGGGTGGCGGTTGTGCTTCCAAATACAAATGCATCACAGTTATCGGAAGACATAGGTATTGGTAAGATGGTCATAGCGCATTCCGCTGTCAGATCTGGTAGACTACTCTCGTTTGCGACGGGCGGCATAGTATCCAATACCGTGATTGTGGCTATGCATACACTTGTATTTCCAGCCGGATCAGCCACTGTTAATTCAACCATATTGTTTGCTCCAATGTCGGTACAAGTAAACAAAGTATTGTCCAAACTAAGTGCCGTAACTCCAATGTTATCAGTAGACGCATCATTTACAGCCTCTGCTTGTAACTCGCTTCCTCCATCAAGACCTACATACAAGGTAACGTCTTGGCAGTTTGCCATTGGTGCTTCTGTATCTGCCATTGTTAAAGATTCAAAAGCGGCGTAGAGGTTTATGATTCCCCAGCCGTATTGATTGTTTGGTGTGCTTGCATTGTCAGCGGTCATTCTGAGGGCTTCTCTGATTTCTGTACTGGTGGCCGTCGGAACCATCTCCCATAACAATGCTGCTGCACCTGCAGCGAGCGGGCAAGAGAAAGAAGTTCCATTTATATTGTTATAACCTCCGTTCCAACTGGCGGCTAATACTCCTGAGCCCATTGCCATAACGTCTGGTTTGATTCGCCCATCAGTAGTGGGGCCTACGGAACTAAAGCCCGACCTACTGCCATCTGCTGTTACTGCTCCTATTGCAAAAACCTCGAAACCATCCGCTGGGGCGCCAATGGTGGTTACGCCGTTTCCAGAGTTTCCTGCTGAGTTGACAACCAAGACACCCATGCCCGCTAGAATATCACCAGCAATTGTGATTGTAGCTGTATTGCCATCAAGGGAATCAGCCGTATACCCTGAGCCATCATCAAAACCAATGTAGCCTAATGAAGTAGAAGTAATATCTGCACCTAATCCTTCCGCCCATTCAGCGGCAGCGACCCAATTGTCTTCTTCTACTGTTGTTTCTGAATCTGTGTTTTCTGTTTTTGCCAATAGATACGATGCGCCATAAGCAGGCCCGATTAAAGTTCCTTCATCAAAACCTCCGATGGTACTTAGCGTGGATGTACCGTGACTTCCAGTGCCCATATCATCTGCTTGGTTGTCTACATTTTCGTCATCGTTTACAAAATCGTAAGTTGCTTGCACGTCCATAGTCGCAAAAGCAGGGAGGGTCGATATATTTCTAAAGCCAGAATCCATGAGGCAAATGAGCATACCTGCCCCGGTATAACCAAGGTCATGAACTACAGGGACATTCATTTGCTCCAACTGCGTTAAAGATCCTCCATAGTTTAGATTGTAGAACGCGGCCTTGGAATTTCCGATTGTTGTATTTGTAGCGTCAATGTTACAAATATCAGCTTCGTCTCGCTTTCCTTTTCTGACAACATCTATTTTTTTGATAAAATCCATTGCAGCGATTCCTTCCAACTGCGATTGATTGACCTCAGCGGATACTGCGTTAAGCCACTTGGATTCGTGGCGGAGTTTGCTGAGCAAAGGGATGACTTGTTGAAGGTATTCCGAAGAAACAGGAATGTCATAGTGTGTGACTAGTGGTTTATTCTTTAGGGATCTCTTTCTTCTTGCCAGCGCCCTTTCACTAATATTCTGACTAGCATTGGCCAATTTTTGATCGAGGTTCGTTCCTTTATCTGTGAAGTAAATCCAAACCGTTATATCTTCAGATGCGGCCTGTTTTTTCATCTGTACGTTTAAGGCGGAACTGAACTTGGAATTGTTTTGAGCGAAAGAAAAGCTGGCTACCAAAAGAAGGATAGCTGTAACGAAGGTAGATTTATTCATCTTATGATTTATTACTAATGAGGTGATCGTTTAAAAGGAATCTAACAAAGCTACTATTATATTGTTTTACGGAGTCTTTTGTCACAAGTTATTGCTTTTCCTGTAGCTTGTTGGTCGTATACTTTGCAATTAGCCCAGTCCTATTCCTTCTTAATAGTCTGAATCTAGCGGCACTTGTATTTCGACCAAGGTACCACTCCCCTCTTCTTCATTTAGATCACTGATATTTACCGAATAATTTCTACCATAGATTTCATTAATCAAAGCCATACTTCGCGAAACATTTTCCATACCTGTACTTTTGTACTTCTTTTGATTTTTAGTTTTTAACGCTTTCGATTTCGCTCTACCGATTCCATTGTCGCTAATGCTAATTATTAACTTTTCATCTTCTTCATGGACGATTACTTTCAATTCGCCTTTTTCTTCTTTATACCGTAGTCCGTGCCAGATGGCATTTTCGATAAAGGGTTGAATGAGCATAGGAGGAACCAACTGACTGTAATGTTGAGAGCTTACTTTATTTTCAAAATGGTAATCAAATTTATCGCGGAAACGAAAGTGTTCCAATTTGAGGTAAAGTTCATTTAATTCGATTTCCTCTTCGAAAGTAATGAAGTCCTTTTGAGAATAATCCAATACCTTTCTCATTAGTTTAGAAAAATCAGACAAAAACTTATTGGCGGCTTTTTCATCATTTTTAGCAATGAAATTATTAACGGAATTCAACGCATTAAAAATGAAATGGGGATTCATTTGAGTCCGTAATGACTTCAACAAAAGCAGCTGATTGGCTTTGCGTTTTTCTTTTACATTTTTATATAAAAAATAGAAAAAGAAAGCGGAACCAAGAAGCACTAAGGAAAGCAATCCTATTATAATTTGCTGAGTACGCAAACGTGTTTCCAGTATAGCCTCGTCTTTTTCTTCAAGGTCGTAATCTTTTTGTTGGAGATCAATTTTTTGCTGGCCTTTTACGATTTCCACTTGTTGCTTCAAGTCCAGTTCTAATTCAAATATAGCATTCTCTTTTGCTTTAATATATCGCTCTAAATCGTTGAGCGCCAAATCTACTTCTCCTTTTCGTTGGTTTAACTCTGAAGACTTTTTATACACATCTGCCACCACGCCTGCATCTGTGTTTACATCAATCAAATCTTTAGCTACTACGACGAATCTTTCTGCGTCCAGGTAGTTTTCATTTGATTCATAAAGCTCAGCGATTTCTAAATTTTCCAAAACCAAAGCTTCATTAGAAGTATTGTATTTGAGATTGGTATTGGAAGCAACGTTTGATCGGATTTCAATTTTATCGGAAGTGCTAACGCCTTCATACGCAAGTAGTTTTTCCTTCGCCTGCTCTAAAGGCATAGACGATTCTTTTTTGTTCTTTTTCTTCGCAGGCAAGACATCCATTGAATTTTGAAAAGACTCTGCGGCGTTGTTGTAATCATTTTGTTGGATATAATTTTGAGATCGCCTTGCTTCGTTTCTTGAAATGACCAAACTGTCCTCGTTGTAATTCGTAGCAATGGAATCCAAGATCGCCGTTACAGCCGAATTCTCATTCCGAAACAACTTCACATCAACCAACCCTTCCTGACAAATCAACGAAAGGTTTTTATCATTGCTCCAGGAAATACATTCTTGAAAATAGCCTTCTGCCTCTTCTACTTTTGCCAAAGCAAGACTCAGTTGACCGAGTCGTTCGCATGCAGATGCTCTTTTAGCTCCATCTTTTTTCCTCATTAAAGTAAGTGCCTGACGATAACGTTCTATGGCCAATTCCTTTTGATCTATTTGTTCATAGATATTTCCCAACAATATAATTGCATCTGCTTCTTCTGACCTTTTTCTTTTTTTATTACTGCGAAAGGAATTAATAGCCTCTTCCACCAAGGAGATGGCTTCCGTAGGATTTGAATCCTTCAGGGACTTGGCTTGCGCTAAAAGCTCAGTCGCACTTTGCTGATTGCTATAACTTTTAGATCTAGCATTTTCCTTCTCCTGCGCATGGAGATTTATGGCTAGGATTAGGATTAGTAGTATGAGAAGGTGCTTTGTTTTTTGCACGTGATTTATTTGATTTGTGAATTAGTAGTGTTAGTTAGTTGGTGCGCTCAATTCGTATATGTAAGACAGGCCTACTATCTTACATATACGTCGCCCTTGCAGCACTTAGATTTCGATCAGTTCGCGGGAAAGGTTGCGTTCTCGTTGCACCGTAGCGGTTACCCTCTTCCTCCCCAAAGTTACAACTCTTTTCCTAATTTTTTCCCCGTCCTGACTAAAAGGCCAAAAGTGAATCTGTGCAAAACAGCCCTTTACCAAGTCGAACGGCACCTTCACCAAGTTTACCGTCTCCTTAGCCAAGTCTGTATTTTATTTATTGTTTTTTTCGCAGACATTTGGACTGTCAATAACGTGTAGGAGTCAGTGAATAATAACGTTCCTATTTATACTTGTAGCTTTTGCACTGGCCTTCGTTAACTCTTCTATTCACAAACCCTTTAAATAAAACAATTATGATCGTACGCAAGTTATTTTTCGGATTTTTTGGTGTGGCTTTTTATCTCTGTGCAAATTACATGATTCAAGCAAGCAGTACTGCTACTGTTGACTTATTTGTGGATGCCCCTTTTAACAATCCAATTACAAACAATGACCTCCCAGATAATCAGGTTGTAAAAAAAGGAGATCAGGAGACCATTCAAGTGGCTTTGTTATTAGATACCAGTAGTTCTATGAGTGGATTGATTGAGCAGGCAAAATCTCAACTTTGGAATATTTTGAATCAATTGGCTCGAACGGTGAAGAACGATCAGGAGACCGTATTGGAAATTGCTTTGTACGAATATGGAAACCCAGGAAAAGCGACGAAGCAATACCAGATCAATCAATTGACCCCTTTTACAACAGACATGGATTTGGTTTCTCAAAAACTATTTTCTCTGCGAACTTCTGGTGGTGAAGAATACTGCGGGGCCATGATCAAAACGGCTTTCGACGATTTGACTTGGACTGCTGGTAATGGTTTGAAAATAATGTACATCGCTGGGAATGAAGGATTTGGTCAGGGACCTGTTTCGTTTAAAACGGCTTGTCAAAATGCGGTGGAGCATGACATTACCATTAATACCATTTACTGTGGGGAACGACAGGAGGGCATCAATGAACAATGGAAAGCGGGTGCGATTGCGGGGCGCGGCGACTACCTTTTTATTGAACAAAATAAAGCTACGGTTTATGTTCCTACACCTTATGATGAGAAGATCAAAAAGCTGAATAGCGAATTGAATGAGACCTATATTCCTTTTGGAAAACATGGAAAAGCGAAAAAAGAAAACCAAACGAAGCAGGACCAAAACGCAAGTTCTTACAGCAGGTCAAATGCTGGAGATAGAGCTGCTTTTAAAAGTTCTAAAAAATATAAAGCTACGGAATGGGATTTAGTGGATGCTTATGAAAAAGATAAAAATGTTTTGAAAACAGCGGAAATTCATGCGGATACTTTGCAAGGTTTGACGATTGATGAATTGGAAATAAAAATTCAAGTGGTCGCGACGAGAAGAGCAGCTATTCAAGAAGAGATTCAGGGCTTGGATAAGAAGAGACGGGAATTTAAAGCGAAGAATCGATCCAATGAAAAGGAATCTAGTTTGCAGGAGTCTGTGATTACAAATATTAATAAGCTGGCGAAGGAGAAAGGATATGAGGTGAAAGAATAAAAGATATATCCCCGAACGAAATTCATCAGGCAGAGAGCGCAGAGCGCAGGACTAAACGTGCATCTCGTCCTGCGCTCTTTATTTCTTCCTCCTCACACTTGGCTGTATCGCTTTTCTATCCAGCGCATTTGTAAACCCTAACAATATAAATACGAATAACTCAGACACTACAATTGTGGAACCTTCTTTTGTAGAACTTCTAAGTCTTTTTGAAAAAGTAGAACTGCCATTTGAAATAAGACTGGATGATTTTGAAAAAAATAAAACCAAAGCAGTTACAGAAATACTAGCGAATACATCAAGAAAAAGAAACTCAAGAGAAGAACAACGAATACTTATGCAGTTCACACAAGACGAATTGTACATATCAAGGATGGGGCCTCCTGCCGTCTTGCCAATAGCACGATTTTACCCGGATGAGAAAACCATAGCTGTAATATACATGTCTTACCTACATGGCTTCTCTTATGGATCAAGATATAAACTTGCCCTTTTTAACATAGAAGGCGACATATTATCTAAACAAAAAGATGCTAACTTAGCAATAAGTTCACCCTTCCTACTCGGACAAAGTTCTCCTTATGGAGTCACACAAACCTTCAGCATTGATGCAAATGGTTTGATCATTCAAAAAACCTACAAAGCAATTTGGAAAAACGATCTTAAAGAAAATGGTATTATTAACAATGAAATTACAGATTACGTTTTAGAGAAAACAGAACAGTTCAAACTTAGTACTAGTGGGGTTCTAGCAGTCAAAATCGATGAAGGATCGAAAGATCGAGCGAGTCTGGATTATTAATTACTTAAGATTGGATAACAATAAACAGACAAAAAACTCAATAGACAAAATAACCATTTCCTTTCCTATGACGAAAACACGCTCAATTGCGCTCTGGATTTTCCTTACCAGCATCTTTTCCTGGTTGATGTTCCGGATTATATTTCCATACAGCAGTTGGGAATGGGATGTTGATTTTTTACAAACCAAGCAGTTCATCATTCATCTTGATCACTATCGAATTTCTTTTTATGCACATATTTTCAGCAGTCTGGTCATCTTGATTAGCGGAAGTTTTCTATTCGTAGATGCATTGTTAAAAAACTGGCCTTCAGCACATCGTACCCTAGGAAAGCTTTATGTTGCCTTGCTATTGCTTGTTGCTGCGCCCTCAGGCTTTGTGATGGCTTTTTATGCTAATGGAGGCTGGATGGCGAAAACGAGCTTCCTTATTCTTACGCCATTATGGTGGTGGTTTACTTACAAAGGGCTGCAAACAGCAAGGTCAGGGCAATTCAAAGCACATCGAAAATGGATGATGCGAAGTTACGCCCTGACCTTGTCAGCAATTAGTTTACGTTTGTTTCAATTCATTTTAGGGTACTACTTTTACATAAACCCAAAACTTCAATACATTTTAGTATCCTGGACAAGCTGGATTTTCAACTTAGTTGCTGTAGAACTTTTGATCAGAAACCCTACTCTACTAAAATCTTCCCTGTCCACTTTCCTCCAGCGGTTAAGATTTGGTAGGCGTATATCCCCCTAGCCAAGTTCAAATCTTCCAAAGAAGCATCTCCTATTAGGTCAGCCATGTAGACTACCTTTCCTTTTTAATTGTACAACAAGAGAAATAGAAAGAGAAAAATTGTCTTGGTGTAATTCACGTGAAAGCTAGTTGTACTATTCTAACAGATGAAACAATAAGCGTTCTGGGCTTGGATTGATCTGAGTGCCAAATGACATATATTTAAAATTGGGGGCTCCAAATTCAGCCAACTGGATATCCAAAAATATCGTTTATTATTTATATTAGAAATATAAATTATTATTTTCGTTTGATATTAATCTATTATGAAATCTATTATGAACAATATTGAGCCGTTTATCAAAAGATTAAGTAACTTCATTCAACTGAATATCAACAGATAGCGTTTCACTAGTTCCTCTTTATTATCAAGGGTCGTGATTTCAGTACATTTTCCATATTTCAATATTGAGGGAATTAGTTATTAATTTTTAAACAAAAACAAAAACAATAATAATAATGACATTAAATCACCTGCGTTTCCCTATCGTCTGCCTTGTTTTATTAACGGCTTTCAGCTCTTGCTTTTCTAACAAAGCAAACCTTGATAATAACACAAGCCTCTTGGCCAATTGTTGGACCCATTCTTATGAAGACAATACTGATGAGCGCGAAACCTATCTGCCTTGTGATGCTAAAGATTTCCAGCCGAGTCGATATAGAGCACAATTTACACTGGCTGAAAACGGAACTTGTACCTTTTCTGTTTTAGCAGCGAACGATGCACATACGAGCGATACTGGAACCTGGACTTATGATTCGGAGACTAAGACTTTGATTATGAAAGGGAGTAATGGAGTTGTGGCACACAGCTATGTAATAGAAGTGTTGGAACCAGTGCGTATATTGTTGAAATAATAAAATTGCAGGGCTGAGATTCTAGTAAATATCGTTTGAGTGTGTTACATATTTCCGGAATCCAAGTTTTGGCAGCTAGCAGTTGGCTACTGGCAGTTAGCTTCGCTCAGACGCGTTAAAAGGCGCGTTCGAGGGAAGCCAACTGCTAACTGCTAACTGCCAAAAGTAGGGAATTCGTCACGCACTCATATCGTTTAAGAATCTCAGCGCTGCTTTTTGACAAATACTGAATCCCTTAAAGTCTCTGAAGTAGCATTTTCTTTGTTTTTTCAAATCCACTCGTTATCAATTGGTAATAATATACTCCATCGCTGGATAAATTTGATTGAGCAATTCCTACTTCATTGTAGCCCGCGGGATAGCTTTGACTAATACGATAAACCATTCTTCCCGAGAGGTCATAAATCTGTATCCTTGCCTCTCCTGCTCTTGGCAAATTAAATCCGATAGTCGTTAATTCCTTAAATGGGTTTGGCTTATTATCGTACAATACAAATGTATTGTTATTCTCTTTACTAGAATTGAATCGTAGACTTACATTTAAAAAATTCAATCCTGCATCGTAAGCTTCAGCTTTAGTAAAGCGAGAGTTAATATAAAGAACTTCACTCAGGAGAACAGCTTCTTTCGCTTTAAAAGTAACCCTGAATAAAGTATCCCCAGCGCTGAGACTAACTGGTTGCACCCTATGCCAACTGCTTGTAATTCCACCTTGATTTAATTTACTAAAACCAAAATTAGATTCATTCAAATCCTTTAGATCTCCTTTTGATAACTGTACAAAATCAAGTTGATTCGGGTCATAGCTTAAACTGAATTGAAAGGCAGAGAGCTCCATAAGATCCGCAGCCTTAAAGGCAACTTCGTATTGCTCTCCTTGGAGAAGCAACCTATCTTCTACTTCCAGGTTCATAGCACCTTTTCCTCCACGCTCTTCATTTTCTAACAAACCACTTGCTTGAACACTGTTATTGACATCTCCAATTTTAATTCCAACAAAATCATGATTTTCAGGAACTGCTAATCCATTTATATAAACGGCTTCTGGGAAAATAGTTGAGAAAGGATGGGCAGGGTTTGGAAAGACATAATCGGCTTCTACAAAACGCCAAGAAGTATTATTTTCAAATTCTTCATTTATGAATAAAATCAACTTCCTAAGTGCTACCAAATCCAACGTGGTAATAGAACCAGAGCGATTTACATCTGCCGCTATTAATTTATACGGTGAGTCTAATGTTTGAATTTGTAAAATATGTTTGGCTATCAATACGAGATCAAAACCCGAAACGCCATTAAGCGGATTTTCATCTAAAAATGGAGTGACGGTATAATTTTCATTTAATGCTAAATCAGAAAAAACATATGCACCATCTACTTCAGCCCCTTGGCTAAAGTTGATCCCCATTGCATTTTCCAAACTTATATTCACTCCGGAAACACCCTCTTGATATTCCGTAACAATAACTCCACTTATACTAGCCGTAGGGGCTTCGGTTGGTACATTAGAAACCGTGATGGTACTTTCAGCCGTCGCCGTAACACCACAATCATTCGTTGCCGTCCAGGTTCGTGTAATCATTCCAGTACAGTTGTCTCCTACTTGGACATCCTCAAAAGTAATGGTTAAATTACCGCATTCATCCTCGGCGGTTGCCATTTCAAAAACAGGAGAATCACCACAATCGATAGTAGCGTCTTGAGGAACAAATGTAAAGATCGGCGGTAGACTAAGAATGGTAAAAGTTCCTGTAACCGTTGAGCTATTTCCACAATCATCGCTTGCTACAAAATGAACAACGGTAAGGGCCGCTCCATTCGTACAAATTGTATTTAAAGCTGGATGACCTACCTGAATCGTTGGGTTTAGCGTACAATTATCTGTTGCTTCCAATCCTTCTACCATGTAATCCAACCAATGACTATACCAGCCATTTACATCTGCGGAACAAGGAATTTCATTACAAAACGGTGGAGGAATCACTGTAAATACCGGAGGTTCGGGATCTTGTAAACTTATTGTTGTCGTAGCCGTAGCTGTTCGACCACAAGCATCTGTTGCCGTAAAAGTAACTACCCTTGATTCTCCACAAACCAAGTCGTCAAAAAAAGTTGGTGCATAGCTAATCGTAGCATCTAAGCCACAGGAAGTACTCGCTGAAGTTAAACCTAAATGCGTTGTAATGTAATCTGCATTATTGCCATCGCCACAATTTATCATTAAACTGAACGGAGGTGTTTCTATTGTAGGAGCATTGTTTCCAATTATAAAACTACGCGTAGCGCTATCTGTACGTCCGCAATCATCCGTAACGATATAAGTGAAACGATAGCGCGTTCCATTACAATTTTCGGAGCCAAATATCTGAGGCCCTGTGATTGCTACTGTTGCACCTAAAGCACAATCTGTGGTATAGGAAATATCTGTCACCATTGGATTAAGCAAATCAGCACAATACTTATAGCAGGTTGGAAGACTATCAGTAATCATCGGGCCCGTCTGGCTCTCCAAGTATTGAATAATATGAGGAGTCGAAACGGCACTCGTGATGCCACATTCGTCTTCAGCATAGTACGTTCTTGAAATGGTATAAGGCGTTCCATTTGGACAAAAATTACCACTGGTTGTTTGTTGACTAAATACCGTAAAGCTGCTTGAACAATTATCTGTTATCGTTCCTCCCAATGCCAGATATTCAGCGGTTGTTGATGCTGATTCTTCTGCATTTTCAAAACAAGTCAAATTCATGATTGCTGATGGGGTTCCGATTATTGGTCCCAAGGTATCAATTATGCTAAAGGTTGCGGTGGTAGTTGCTTCGTTACCACATTCATCTGCGGCTGTAAAAATTACCGTAGCCGTTTGACTGCAACCGTCATCAGATAACATGGTGTAGTCATTTGACCAATCCACTAACGTACAATTATCAGAAGCTTCAGCTCCTCCGTTATCGTCCAGCCAGTCTGTTAACAGTTGATTTGTATTAGCCATTTCACAACTGACTATTTCATCCGCTGCCATCGTTTCAATATTTGGAGGAACGCTATCTCTAATAGTAATAAATTGTCCATAGAGCTCGTCTATTTCGTTCTCACATTCATCATAAAGGAGCCATTCAAAATATAGGATGATATAACAATCTTCTTCTTCTACTATTTCAAAATCATCCAACTCCGTTATGGTAAACCCACAATTATCGGTACTCGTTGGCGCATTGAAAGTCCAAGTCATTCCTGTCTCGGGATCCTCAAAGAAAAACCCAGTAATAGAACGATTGGCGTCCTCAAAAAGAAAGTCTTCAGGCTCGTCAAAAAATTCATCCACAATTTCCTCAGGACAGGAACCTTCAGGATCTGACAAGTAGATTATTCCGTCTAAGTCCCCCTCTCCTTCATTGATTGTAGGTACCTCTTCATCTTCTATAATCATAAAAGTGAATTCGCAACTTTCTGAGGGCTCTGCTCCTTCCTGAATATCATTCTCATTCAAATCATCAAAAACCGTAATTTCCCGGGTAATTGTTAGATCTCCTTCACAAACATCAGGAACCTCATCATCATCACATATTATAACAGGAGTTCCACAAAAGTAATTTAGATCAATAGTAAGGTTGTAAGGTGCCGCAATTAGTTCCACTATTGTTGTTGGACAATCTTGGATGTTAACTAAAGTGGTGCAATCATAACTTCCCAGATTCGTAGTCCCCGGACAAACAACATCCAAGCTTGGTAAGCTGCAGTTGTTACCTATGGTTAATGTACTTCCACCAGTTTCCTCGAAAGTGGCATTATAAGGAAGTCCGTCCTGAACCCAAACGGAAATGATAAAGGTGCCATCCATATTGTCGGTAAGAGGAAGAGGCGAAGTATAAGTTAACGCTGTACCAGTATTGTCATACAATGTACCAGAATTTAATCCTGTCAAATTCCAAGACTGCCCCGCTGTTGCCGTTATTTCAATGACTTCATGAAAGAAAAAATTAGCATTGAAGGAAAAATTCAAAGGGTCCTCACAAGAGCAGGGATCATCCGTGAGCATGATGCTAAAACAGTTGGAGCAGGCAATGGATCCAGCATCGGGCAAGGCACATCCTGCGGGTGCATCAGCCAGCGCTATTCCAGTTGCTGTAGTTGCAAAATCATAATCAAAAGAGGTTCCATTGGCCGAACAAGTTCCCGAAAGGGTTTCACAAAGATCTCCATTTCCGGCACGTAATTCTACTGTTGGACTATCACAGCTAGAGCCATCCATTGTTACAACAACAGACATCAGAGGCGGATAAACTGTTAAAGTATAAGCACTTAGGATAGTATACGTCTCATTCCCTGGTTGTGTACAATGCAAATAGGCAGTGACTGATTGAGTTATTGGTCGGCAAAAATCAGTGCCATCAAAGATACCCGTTGGAAGTTTATCGTCCGGATCCAGACCTCCGGGAACTGGTGTCCCATTAGAATAAACGATTGCTCCAAATCCTCCTGAATCCTGAATATTATCTAACGGATTCGCCTCCTCCACCAATTGCTGCCAAGCGTCCAAATCATCCACTCCTCCTTCGTTACATACAGCGCCTGTATCATCTGCTAGAACCACTGGAATTGGACAACCCGCTATGGGGCAATCCGGAGTTGCAACGTTATCTGTATAAGTACAAAGACTATTGGCCACTGCGGAAAAAATGCTAATATCTATCGTTCCTTCTAGATCTCCGTCACTGGCAGTGTAGGTAACTTCATTCGTTCCATTATTGGTAATGACACCTGCTGCTACGGACTGGTTGGTCAATGTTATAACATCACCCGTACATGCTGCGGTGAGGGTGATTTGGCAACTATTGTCAATTACTACTGGAGCTTGTATTTCTGGATAAACAAAAAGAGAAAAGTTAGATAACAAGGTGTAGGTATCTCCAGTATTTATGGTTCCACTGGCATCAGTGTCGCAATAAAGGTAAGCCGATGTTGATTGATTTTCTACGATGCACTGATCAGCTTGAATGGTCGCACCAGTAGGCAAAACATTATTAGGTAAGGAACTCCCAGCCACAGGCAATACGGAGGAATAAACGATACTGCCGAGGCCATCAGGATCTTGGCCGGCGTCTAATGGATTGGCTCCGTTGACACTGGTCTGCCAGACGGCAAAGCTACCGGTGCCTCCTCCACTACAAACTTCGGACATGCCGTTTAAAACGGTGTTTCCGTTGGGGCAAGTCATTAGTAATTTGTGTGGGTAGAAAGCGAAGTTTGCTTGGGAAAAAATTAAGAGGCTTAGAGTGAATAGTAAATGTTTGTTGATAATGCCAAATGTTTTGTTCATGTATGCGTAATTATAGACTTTATTTTCAGAACCCGAAACGGTGCTTTGCTACTCTGCCTCCTCAAGTAGACAGGACGAGGCAGCACCGTTTATCATATAGCAAATATGCCAATTCGTTCATCGAAGGCTAGTGGATAAAACTAATCTACTTTGAACTTACGGTATAAGCTTATGACAATCAGTAATTAAACTTTGTCAATTCTTTTTAAAATCTGTTGAGAGGGATGTATGTTTAATTCTTGAATACAAAATGTGCGAATTGCGGGTTTGCCGGTCACATTATGATTAGATACAATACTACTTAAAGTTCTAAATAGTTACGTTATGTGAGGAAAATATTGTGGAAATGATTTTGAGTTTAGCAAAACTCTACTATCTTTGCGTCGCTTTAACCGGGAGTTGTCTTGTAAGATGCGACTTTCGGCAAGTTCTGGTGATTGTAGCTCAGTTGGTTAGAGCGCCTGATTGTGGTTCAGGAGGTCGCGGGTTCAATTCCCGTCTTTCACCCTTGAGAAGAGGTTCTTTCCGTTTGGAAAGGGCCTTTTTTTTGTGGGGCAATGACAAGTAAAATCATGATCTAGGCATTTCGCATCCAAATTTCCAACATCAAAGAAAAGAAGTCGGAGCATCATCCGCCAGATCAACATTTATCGCCTCAATCAATTCCTCCAGTTTTTTTTCAAACTCAGCATCCCTTTCCCTATTCCTAAAATTACCAATCACAGGCTCCGTTATCGTTTCCGATTTCCCACTTTTCCAGGAGAAGATGGAATCGTCTATAGTGATGGGGTCCAAGAAAACTTAAAAGAAGGTTCTGTAGTTTCGACATTACTACAATTGACAGATGGACACATAGCGCTTTGTGATAGTGGACGATGTGGTAAAAACGGGGTTTGTTTGTAGCCCTTGCTTCCGTTCTCTCTCTCTCTTAAAAAAAATGCAGATAGTGCTCGAGTGGTTTTTCTATAGTCGTACTTGTAATTCGAGATATTTTTGTTATTTTTGATTTGACTTTTTGGGTGGTTGATGAATGGCCTGTGGTATG
>JBLHRR010000046.1:0-32989 GCA_047626155.1 Saprospiraceae bacterium
AAGCAGCATCAGTTGGTGCAAACAAAGTGAAAGGACCGTCGCCGCTTAAATCATCATCCAGTTCCGCAGCAATTACAGCCGTTTCCAAAGTGTTGTGTACCGCACTATTGACTACCACGTCAACAACCGTAGCAGCCGGTGGCAAAATTACAGCATCCAATACATGGACTACGCCATTAGAAGCAGGAATATCTGTAACGATAACCTGAGCGCCATTGATAAAAACATCATTAGCCGTAATACTCACCTCAATATTTTGTCCCAATAAAGTAGTAGCCACCTGTCCGTCTGTTAAATCGGTAGACAAGACCTCTGCGCCTAAAACGTGATACAAAAGAATACGCGCTAAGTCTCCAGTTGGGTCAGCTAAAAGAGCATTTAGTGCATCTGGATCAATCAACGCAAAAGCATCATCAGTTGGTGCAAAAACGGTGAAAGGACCATCGCCTGATAAAGGGCCATCTAATCCTGCAGCTATTACAGCTGTTTCCAAGGTCGTGTGTACATCACTTTCAACAATAATATCAACAACAGAAGGAACCGGAGGAACCGGAGGCAAGAGTACTGCATCCAAGACATGTACCACCCCATTAAAGGTTCTGATGTCGCTTATGATTACTTCTGCATCGTTGATAAAAACACCGTCGGTATTGATGGTTACCTCGATATCACTTCCTTCCAATGTCGGAGCGATCATGCCATTCATCAAATCGCTAGAAAGTACTTCACCGGATACGGTGTGGTATAACAATATACTTGCTAAGTCGCCAGTCGGGTCAGCCAACAAGGTGTTTAGTACATCTGGATCAATCATAGCAAAAGCAGCATCAGTTGGTGCAAACAAAGTGAAAGGACCGTCGCCGCTTAAATCATCATCCAGTTCCGCAGCAATTACAGCCGTTTCCAAAGTGTTGTGTACCGCACTATTGACTACCACGTCAACAACAGTGGCAGCCGGTGGCAAAATTACAGCATCCAATACATGGACTACGCCATTAGAAGCAGGAATGTCGGTTACAGATACCTCTGCACCATTGATGAAAACGCCATCAGTCGTAATACTCACATCGATGTTTTGCCCGAGTAGAGTAGTGGCAATTTGTCCATCCGTTAAACTGGCGGACATTACCTCTGCGCCTAAAACGTGATACAAAAGAATACGCGCTAAGTCTCCAGTTGGGTCAGCTAATAAGTTGGTTACTGTGCCCATAGGCAATAAATCAAAAGCATCATCAGTTGGTGCAAAAACGGTGAAAGGACCATCGCCTGACAAAGGGCCATCTAATTCTGCAGCGATAACGGCCGCTTCTAAAGTTGTGTGATCATCGCTATTGACAATAACATCTACTACTGTTTGGGAAAAGGCAAACAAGCTAAAGAGCAAAAAGAAAAGAGTAGGAAGTAATCTGGATTTCATGATAATTAATTTTTTCGTTAGTTAGTTATGGACATTATAGTCCAATGGATCAGTTAGTTATGACTGTCCAAATAAAAGGTTATTAAGATTTATTTATAATTGTTTTAAGGAAATTTTAAAAGCGCTTTGCTAAAGCCTGCACTCAAATGATGACGGTTTATTTTAGTGTTGTAATCATCTTGTTTAAAAATAGAATTTATACCGCCGGCATATTCATAATTTACAAAACAGTGTAACCCGTTTCGCAATTGATAACTGGCTCCCAGTCCCAATCGATAATCGTAATGCCATTGTTTTATATCTGCAGCTTTGAAAGTGGAGGTTCCGGTATCGTCATACCGTATGGCACTATGGTGTGTATCTATAGATTGGATGTTATTGGAAATTCTGCTCAGGTAATTGATCCCCATTCCTACTTTTACATAGGGACTAAATCTTCCTTTGTGTGCTAAAGGAGCGTATAAAATACTAAGGGGCAAACTGAAATTACGAATGGTATGTGCCGAATGAAAATCCACTTTCAAATCAACTGGATCATCTCCCAGTTCTTCTGTTCGTTTGAATCGAAACTCCGCCGCAGCTAAACCATAAGGTGTTGCCAGATCAAGAGCATAGCTATTGTCTGTCTCATCAACTTCCAGTGCTGGATTATAGACTAATTCTGAATTGTGTCCCGAAGAAATATTGATTTGCTCATACTCAGCCCCAGTCTGGAATAAGATTTTTTTGCTAAGCGGAATATTTACATCAATATCAAAGAGGTAGCCGAGCTCATCTGTATAATTGAAGTCGGCAGCGGAAAGGTCGGAAGTATATTGTTGGCTGATTTTATGTTGCCAATAAGTAGCTCCCATGCTAACATTGATAAAGAGGTTATTTTTACTTTTAAGTTTTTTGATATTTCGATTGCCTGCATCTGCTACAGGAAGCGAAAATTCAAAACTGTTGGAGTTTACTTCAAAATTTGTTGTGTCGAAATTTTGCTCTTTTTGAATCGAGGGAGCTTGAATCGGAGCAACGGTTATTTCTGAACGATTTGACCTTATTCGTTCTTGCTTCTGCAAAATAGAGGCAATTTCCGCCGTCGACCTATTGTCTTGTTTTGTGATTGGAAGCACTAAGTCGATCGTAGTACTTTTTGTCTTTACAAAAAGAGGAGGTACCTGAGCTGTGTTTTTATTTTTTAGCTTGTCTTTTACTATTTGTGTATTATTTTTTTTGTTTGAGGTTGAAACAATATTTCTTTTAGGATACTCTTCAGGAGTGCTTTCTGGAGTTATTGTATTATTATTGTTATTTATAAGCTTGGTTGCTGTGTTTTTTGTTGGAACATTATAAATGCTAGTATTACTCTTTTGCTCACTTATTTGTGACGAAACTGCTTGATCAGCCAGAGAGGTTCTATTCGTTACTGTACTTTTCAATGCATAAAAAGCCATAAAGCTAACAATAACAATACTTGCTCCCCAAAGTAGCCAAGCTGCAAAGCGAAACTTCTTTTTGCGAACAGTCTCCTCAGCAATTTCCTCCCAGACCTTATCATCCGGATTGTTCCAGCTCTCCATTGGGAGATCATCGCTGTTGAAGCGATCTTTCCATATGTCGTCCATTCTATCCATAATGGTGCTGTTGTTGGTTAATAATAATTTTCTTTTGCAGTAAATTTCGAGCTTTCATCAATTGCGACTTAGAAGTGCTGATGGAAATATTCAATTGTTCCGCAATTTCCTTGTGAGCGAAACCATCAATAACATATAAATTAAAAATGGTTCGATATCCTGTAGGTAGTTTTTGAATGAGCCCTAGCATTTCTTTCAAAGACAATTTGGATAAGGCATTGCTTTGCTGATTTTCCAAGTGATTCGCTTCGGTCAAACTGACAAGATACAGCGTTCCCTTTCGAAGATCCATTAAGCAAGTATTGATGGTTACTCGCTTCATCCAGGTATATAGTGCACCTTTCTTGTCATCAAATTTAGCAAGATTCTTATAGATGTTAATGAATGTCTCTTGTAAATAATCTTGCGCACATTCCCGGTTTTTCGCGTATCGCAAACAAACCGTAAATAAGTTGTTGCTATACAAATCATACAACTGCTTGAAAGCGGCTTCATTTCCTGAAGCGGCCTTTCTGGCAAGAATTATATGTTGATTTGCTTTGTCCAATTGGTACGTTTTAACGGCGTTACAAAATCATATATGCAAGGCAGGATAGATTGGTTGCCTGGGGTATTATTTTTTTCTGTTTTTTAGGATTTTTGAACGGGAGATGAACTCCTATGCTTCAAATCTGCTTTCATAAGGGAAACATTGGATAGCTTGTTTTGTTTAATATATTAAACCATTTCATTAAACAAAACAATTATGGTAGGAATGAAGTAATAGGGGAAATAGAGCTATACGGCTTCAAGCGTTGTTGTTTATGAAGTGCTTAGAGGAAAGATAAGTATCTGTTTTAGTGGTAGCTAGTTCGCTATTGAACCTGAATTTCTAAGTCTGGAAGGCTTTATCGAAATCATTACCTTTGTTCATAAGAAGACGATACCCCTAACCCCCTTTCAATAGGAAGGCCATATTATTCGTTACTTTGCTACCTTTGTAAATTAGGCGATTAGAGCTACGATAGTCAGTTGCCTTAAGTAGCAATCCCGTTCGACAAGCTTAACGGTTATTTCCACCATCAGTACGTTCACTTAATTTTCAACTTTTAATTAAATAGACATTTTGAAAAAATACATCCCAATATTTCTCTTTCTCTTCTCTGTAATGTCTTGCAAAAACGACGACGACCAAACCACCGACCTCCTTAATCTCGCAGACCACATCCAAGAATACGAAACCCACCTCTCCGACGAAGTCATCGCTTGCTCCGCTGGAAGACCAGATGGGCTTGATGGCCAGCCAGAATTTCCAACAAGTACATTCTTCCTTCCTAAATCAGGAGCCACAGACTTCAAGTATTTCGAAACAGAAAACCTAGGCGACTCCCTCGACTTCTCTAAATACATCGAAAAAGATTTGTCCTTTTCCCCCGTCTTTAATGGCTATTTACAAAAGTTTAATAACAACACATTCACAGGAGAGCGGATGGCTGTGGTTACCTACCAGCGCGATGGCGCTTTACATAGCTCAACTCCAATACGACTCAAAGTAAACCCCAAGCCCACGGAATTGAATCCATCACTGTTGACGATAACGCCAGACGGTATAAACCCAGGTTTTAGTTGGGAAGATGGAACCATAGCAGAAAACGTCATCTATTTCCAAGTGATCTCTGATGCCGACGGGAATCTAATCTCCGGAACCTATACCATTGAAAAGCAATTTACTTTTTATAATTTGGACAATGTCGTTTTAAATATTGCAGATCAGAATCCGGCCCCGGTCTTAGAAGCGAATACCAGTTATCAATTTACGATGATGGCGGTTAGTGAAGACAATTGGGTGAACCTGTTGCTTGAGCAAGCGTTTATGACGGAGTAAGTTCATCGAGATGTAGCTCCCCTTTATGAGCTGGGGGTTTCATCGCCATACTTTAAAGAAATAATTTTTCCACAACTCACACCAAGCAGCATGAAAGCCGTCACGGTCAAAGAATTAAAAACAGAGCTTAGTACCCGCGCTCCAAAAGAATTGTTAGAAATTTGCTTACGACTTTCCAAATTTAAAAAGGAAAACAAAGAGCTGCTGACTTATCTCTTGTTTGAAGCAGATGAGGAGGCGGATTATATTGCTTCTGTGAAGGGCGAAATTGATACCCACTTCGAAGCGATTAATACGAAGAGTTTTTATTTCATTAAAAAGAGCATTCGTAAAACTTTACGGGAGATAAAGAAATTTGTCCGCTATTCCCAGAAGAAACAAACGGAGGTAGAATTGCTCCTTTATTTTTGTGGTAAACTCTATGCTTTTACGCCTTCCGTTAAACGAAATACTTCGATGGTTAATTTATATAACCGGCAGTTGGATATGATTGAAAAGGCTATAGAGAAATTGCATGAAGATTTGCAATATGATTATGGGGTAGAGCTGAGTGAATTGCGGCGTATGTGAGGAGAATGAAAAGCCCTTACAACTTACCTCCTCGGGACCGTAAATACAAAAGTCGTCCCTCCCGCTTCATTATTGGCAATAGAAATTTCGCCACCATAAGTATTGATAATTTGCTTACAGATTGCCAGCCCCATTCCGGTGCCTGCGTATTTGGTTTTGTCGAGTTGCTTGAATAGTTGAAAGACTTGTTCGTGGTATTCTGTTTTAATGCCAATGCCATTATCAATGACTTCAAAAGTAAATTCCGAGGCATTTTTCGTTACATTTATTTGAACGTGACAATTTCGGTCCGCGCTCGAAAATTTAAGTGCATTTTTAATCAGGTGTTCCAGTATGGTGCTCAGGTGATTTTTGCTGATCGGGACTTGAGGTAACTCATCATACTCAATAGTGCAGCTTTTCTCTTCGATGGCTTTTCCGTGTCTAAAACAAATTTCAGAAAGCAATAAATTGACATTGCAAGTAGATTTTTCGTTTACGACAACCACATCAATATACTTCAAAAGTGCGTCAAGCATCTCATGCATTTTTTTAGAATTGTCGAGCACAAAATCTAAATAATACTTGTTTTCTTTGTCCACCTTTTCGCCATAATTGTTAGTGAATAAACCAATGAAGTTTGAAATGTTATTTAAAGGTGTTTTTAAGTCATGAGCTACGATGTAGGCAAATTGTTCTATTTGCTCCTTCTTTAACTGCATGTCTCGGTTTCGATTCTCCAAAACTAAAATCTCCATTTCCTTATTTTCTAACACTCTAGCTACATTGGCTGATTTTATTTTGGATTTATCATCAGTATTGTACTTCATTAAAGTTTTACTGTGGGTCAATGCAGCTTTATAGTCACCGGATTCTTCACAAACTTCAACCATTTTAGCGAGCCACTTTTTCTTTTCATCATTCAACTGGTGCTCAGAACAGAATTGGATGCCTTGCTCAAATAATTCTTTGAAGCTATTGATTTCACTATTATGTAAAACCAATTCTCCTTTTAATAAACCAACTTGTGAACGACAGCCATGTAGATTTGAACTAGAAGACCGGTAGTCTATTTCATCAATAAGTTCAGGAATGAGGTCCAGATCACCAGATTTTAAATAAGTTTGAGCCAGGCCAATCATGGTATAAGAATAAATAAAATTGACCGCCATTGGGCTTTCAGATACCTTATAAGCAGTTTGGCAGGTCTTCATACCCAATTTGTAGTACGTGATCGCTTCTTCGTATTTTTCTTGTTCATAATACAAAGCCCCATAATTTTCATAGACAAAAGCCAGGGTATGAAGGTCTTCGTTCTGTTTACAAATTTCCTCTGCTTTTATCAAATAGGAGAGTGCTTTATCATGCTGGTCAATAGCCACATACATACTGGCAATGTTGCTATGTAAAGGGCAGGTATTTACCGGATTTTTTAGACTCAAGCTTTTAAAAGAATAATCCAGAGCCGTAATAGGGTCGTTGAAGTTGTCGGCATATAGACAGCCAAATTCCCTATAGATATTGGACAGCCTGATGTTGTCATGTCGAAAATGCTTATTTAGTAAACGGTAAGCCTTGTTGAGATGTTCAATACTCTCAAAAGCTTTGCCTTGTCTGCGGTAGGTTCGCGCAATAAAGAAAAGTACATCACAATGGAGTATATGATCGGCTTCTTCCTCTGCCTGAATCATAGCAGAAGTAGCAATAATCAGTGCCTCTTTTACAGAAACTTCTTTTTCTCTCTTAGCCTGATCGAAAAGCTCTGCGGCACTTACAAGGGTAGAGTTTGGCGTTTGCATTTCATATCGAACGGATTACTACTCAAAAAGATGCAGATTGTTCGTCTAACTAATTGCCCCACCAGAAAAATACAACCATACCTTTGTTCCTTCTTCAACTGCTGATTGTACCCGAACCTTAGCGCCATGGGTTTTCAGCAGTTCTTTACAAAGAGGCATCCCTAACCCTGTCCCTCGTTCCCCCCGGGTTCCTTCCATGGTGTTTCCCTTTTTAATATGGAATAACATATCTTTTTGCTCCCTAGTCATGCCGGTCCCAAAATCCTGGAAAAGGATCATTGTCTTATTATGTTCAATACTTGCTGCTACCTTAATACTCGATTTGGGGTGAGAAAACTTAAGGGCATTGTCAATTAAATTTCGGAAAATAGTCGTCAGCATATTGTAATCACCGTAGACGTCCAGTCCTGGAGTGCCATCGTAACTAAGTTTGATGGACTTTGTAGTCGCTACAATTTGAAGGCTACCAAAAACTTCTTTTATCAGATTTTCAACGTTGTGGTGCTCTGGCTGAAAAGGAAGTTCTTTTTGTTGATGACGCGCCCATTGTAATAGATTCTCCAGCAGTTTGCTTAATTCTTCCGCTGAACTTTCTACAAAAGCTGAAAGCTTCAGTACATGATTCATGTCCTTCTTTTTCAATAGGAAATTAATCTTCCCAGCAATTCCTTTAAAAGATTCTACGGGGTCACGAAGATCATGTGCAATGATGGCATAGAGCCGGTCTTTGGTTTGAGTCAGTTGCTCAAGATCACTCTTTTGTTGCTCAATAGTTTGAGTCCTTAAGGCAACCAACCTTTCCAGGTTTCGGGCATCCAATTTTAATCGATGGGTTCTGTA
This sequence comes from Saprospiraceae bacterium, assembly GCA_047626155.1. GTDB lineage: Bacteria > Bacteroidota > Bacteroidia > Chitinophagales > Saprospiraceae > CALGLS01. The sequence goes on from JBLHRR010000046.1 coordinate 8,089, forward strand.
CCGCAGATAAGAGTAGGCAAGAAGGCCTAAACCCGTTATGCAAAGCAAGATGAAATACCAGCGGAGGTAGTAAGGCTTGATCACATTTATGGGAAGTCTGATTTGCTGACTAGACCAAAAGCCACGGTTACCTTTTGCTTTGATTAAAAGTTCATAATTGCCATAAGGCAATCCTGTGAAACGAATGTTATTAGATTTTTGATAGCTCCATTCTTTATCCAAGCCTTTAAGCTTATAGGCATAATCAATATTGGGTTGACTGTTGTAGTCGAGGAAAGAAAAGCGAATTGTAAAAGAATTGTTTTGAGGCGTAAGTACTAATTGGTTTTTTGCAATAGTTTTCTCCGCTACATCAATATACTGACCACCTTTAGTATTGTCTAGTAATTCCATAGCAGTAATCCGCAAAGGTTCATTGATGTTGGTGTTTTGTATGAAAATACTATCGGGATGGAAGGCAATGACACCGTTCAATCCACCAAAGTAAAGGCGTCCATCGTTTCCCCGGTGATGCGAGAAGCCATTGAATTCATTATGAGATAAGCCATCCTGTTCTAGGAAAACCTGCATGGTTTTAGACTTTTTATTAAAAAGGGCCAAGCCATATTCAGTAGGTAACCAAAGACGGTCATTCTGATCTTCGTAAATGGTGTAAATGATAGGACTAATGAAGCCTTCTTCCCGTGCATAGCTTTCATAACTTCCATCAAGAGGATCCCAATGTAGCAAACCAAAGCCTTGTGTCGCCAGCCAAAAGCTACCATCCTTATCTTTATGAATATAATTGAATTGATTAAAAGGAAGTTTGCCATTTTCTGCTGAATAGTGAGTCAGTATTTTTTTTGCAACAGGATCTATCAAAAATAATCCATTTCTTGCAATCATCCAAAGTCCGCTTTCATCCTCAAAGAAATGACGAACATTTAGGGGTTGTATATCTGCATCAAAAAGGAAAGGTTTTAGTTCCTTTTTTTCTTCATCAAGGATACTTAAACATAGTGTACCACTAGCCCAAAGAGTATTACTGCTTTGGTCTCGATAGGGAAGATAACAGGTATTATTCACCTTGGGAGGGCCCTTAAATAATTCCAATTTTCTATTTCTAAGATCATATCTATTGATGGCATTATAGCGTCCTTCTCCCCAGTAGAGAATTCCTTTTTTGTCAACGTATATGCCTACCCCAAAACCAATACCCAGAGGGGTATCACCCAAGGGATTTATTCCTCCATCTGCAATAGAGACCATATTGGAGCCCCGATAACTGAGAATAAGTAGGGAGTCTTTCAACGATAGTATTCCGCGAGTACTGTAGTTAGAAGGTGTTCCATCCTTGAGGTAAGAGTCAAAGAGAGAGGTAGAAATACTGACACGATATATTCCATTATTAGTGCAAATCCATGCATTGTCTTGCCGGTCAAATAAAACATCAGGGCAGGTTAATCGACGGCCAAAATAGTCATAGAAGTCAAAAACGAGTTTTCCTTTTTTGTCTCGCGCTTCTAAATGGTTTATTTTTCGTTCCCAGATTATTCCTGTTTTTAATTCTTTTTTGAAAGGAGGCCTTTGATGGGTTAAGTTCTTTTCAGAAACGGTTTGGGGACTGAATGTTGCACTGTGTTCCGGGGCCTGTCCAGGCTTTTTTCTATAATGTTGATAGCTTATCATTTGGGTTTCTTCTTTTTCAAAATAGCTAATAACCGAATAATTAAGAGTATCCTCCTCCATTACACCCGTTTTTAGATATATATAAGGTTTGGAAATACTGTCTACCTCATGAATGGTTCCTTTTAAATCGAGCAGACAAATTCGCTGGTTAGCAATCTTCCAAAAACGATCTTTAGAAACAGGAGTAAAAGAACGGGAGTTATTATTTTTGAATAATGCGGAAACTTCGGGGAGTGGATTGAGTTGGTCTGTATAGGAATAGAGCATTGTATCTTTCAAGGAGCGTAAGATCATGGTCCCATGTAGATTCGCGAAAACAGACCACTCATCGGCCAGCAGCGAATCAGTGCCTATACTTGAATGATGAATCGCGAATTTATTGGCTTTTTCCAGAAAGGTACTGTTGTCTACTGCAAATTGAAACCAGATTCGTCCCCTTTCATCTTCCATCACTTTATGAACTGAACTGTATTCCGCAAACACTTTCATATCATTGCCATCCCAACGGTTGACACCATTATTAGTAGCAATCCAGATAAAACCTTTACTATCTTGGAAAACAGAATTTACAAATCTGTTGGAAAGCCCGTCCTCGATCGTCAAATGCTGGACGGTGATGGCATGCTCCTGAGAAAAAGCAGAGAGGGAAAGAAGAAGAAATAATAGAAGAAACAAATGGTTTTTCACAGAACAAATATAATGATATCCTTAAACTACTATGCATTTTAATTTATATCCTATTGATCCGCTTCATCAAAGTTGACTTATAAGTTTTCCCCATAGGAAGGGCTACTTCCGCAATACTAATCGTTTCCTCATTCACATTGATCTTATCCACCTTAGAAAAGGAAACAATATAACTTTGATGAACTCGAATGAACTTAGCAACCGGTAACTTCTGAATCAGATTGTTCAAAGAAATTTTTGCCGCAAACTTATGCCCCTTTGCATGAATTATGCTGTAATTTCGATCCGATTGGATGTAATCTATATCATCAAATTTTATTTTATGCAAAGAACCCCTGCTCCGGATAAAAAAGTAATCCTTGAAAAAGTCATTGGCCTGGATGGCAGTCTCCTCCATTTTTTCAGATTCGGCTGCTTCTTTCAAGCGGATGGCCTGATCTAGGCAACTGTGTAAAGTCAACTTATCAAAAGGCTTTACCAAATAGGCAAGTGGCTCTACAGCCTGTGCCCGTTCAAAAGTATCTGTATCCTGGCGCGCCGTTGAAAAAATAATAGGTATCAATGCCTCCTTAAATTGCTCCGCCACTTGAACGCCATCTATAGCCCCCCTCAAACCAATATCAATAATCGCCATGTCCAATTTGGAATTACCAATATAATTTAAAGCCAGATCCCCTCTGTCAACGGTGGCAATAACAGAATGCCCCATGTCCGTCAGCTTTATTTCCATATCTAAAGCAGTAGAGACATTATCCTCTATAAGTAAAATGTTTAATGTATTGTTTTGCATAATCTGAACCGTTTTGGTTTAATGAAGATTTATGGAGCTTAAGCGAAAGCGCTCTTATTTTTTCATGAAAATGACCTTCAAAGTCCAAATATTATATTTAAAAAATATAATATTATGAATTAAAGTTGAACTCTAATAATAATTTTCGTTTTGCCGGTCAAATAAAATCGATTCTAGTGTTTAAGCTAAGTTATGAAGTAAAACCCAGTTGCCTTGTATTCCTTAGAAATTATTTTTTGTGTAATACTAAGTGAATTTACTTGGTCAAATGAATTAATTTGAGCGCGACCCAGCCGAGAGCTATAAAGAGCGTTACGTTTTTTATAGCGAAAGTGGATTAACGTTACGCTCCCGTTCGATAAGTTCCCGGCCGGCATTTGCACCGTTACGGTAAAAAATATAATTGGTGTTCCGCCAATTTGCCATCCTCCACCAAATGAAATCATTTATTGCCGACAAACTATTGTATATCTAATACTTAAATTACCTTTGCGTCATGAAACATCTTATCGCTCCCTCCGTCCTCGCAGCCGATTTTACTCGCCTGGGAGAAGAAATAGAAATGATCAACAACAGTAACGCTGACTGGTTCCACCTCGACGTTATGGATGGCAACTTTGTGCCTAATATCTCCTATGGTCAATTCATCATCAAAGCTATTAAAAAAATAGCGACGAAGCCCCTCGACGTTCACCTCATGGTGGAAAAGCCGGAACGCTACATCGAAGAATTTCGAGAAGCAGGCGCAGATGTAATTACCGTTCACTACGAAGCCTGCACTCATCTACACCGAACCATTCAGCAAATAAAAGCCACAGGCGCCATGGCCGGAGTAGCCCTCAACCCACATACCCCCGTTTCCGTCTTGGAGAGCATTATTGAAGACCTCGATCTGGTCTGTCTGATGTCTGTGAACCCCGGTTTCGGAGGTCAAAAATTCATCTACCAAACAGTCCCAAAAACAAGACAATTACAAGAGATGATCACCACTAAGAATGCGAAGGCTATCATAGAAATAGATGGGGGTGTAGGCCTCCAAAACGCAGAAGAGCTAGTAAAAGCAGGAGCCAGAGTACTAGTAGCCGGAAGCGCTGTGTTCAAAGCAAAAGACCCCCTAGCTACCATAGACAAATTGAAAGCAGTAGGCGGACTAGTGGTATAAATAAAACTAGTGGTATAAATAAAAGACTCTGGAGGAGTCGATCCTACATTCACCCCGGGCTGCAAGCCCGGGGCTCGAAAAAAGGAGGCCAAAACCCAAAAACTACCCTTCCCCAAACCAAACCAAAATAAATCCGTAGATATACGTTATATAAGTCGATCACAATTCCGCGGTCCCTTAAAAGGGGAGACGATTGTAGCTCGCCCGCCACACCAGACCCGAAAATAAAGAAAATGCGAATATTATACATCCTAGTTCTATTCCTCTTTACAACCAGCCTCCAAGCCCAAGACGCCACCATTGTCGGAAAAGTAACCGATGCAACAACGGGCGAAGGAATCGAATTCACCACCATCTTCATCAGGAAGCCAGCGCTATCTACGAATGCCGATGCCAATGGTAAATTCCAATTACAAATTCCAGCAGACAAAAAGGCAGAAATCGTTTTCACCAGAATTGGATACGAAGAGACAAAAGTGACCGTCAATCCCTTGAAAGCCGGAGCTCGAAAGCGAATAGATGTCGCCATGCAATCCAATGACGCAGGCATCGAAATCGAAGTAACCGAAAGCCGTCTCGAAGAAGACGGAATGATAAAAGAAGAAGTAACGGAGCTAAAACTCATCCCCATCACTACTGGAAATTTTGAGTCCGTACTGCCGCACATCGCCTTGGGGACCAATAGTGGAACTGGAGGAGAACTCTCTTCCCAATATAATGTTAGAGGTGGAAATTATGATGAAAACTTGGTTTATGTCAATGACTTTGAAATATACCGTCCACAACTGATTCGTTCTGGACAGCAAGAAGGACTGACCTTCGCCAATATCGATCTGATCCGGGATTTGTCTTTTTCCTCCGGAGGTTTTCAAGCCATTTATGGAGATAAATTATCCTCTGTTTTAGATGTTAAATACAAACGACCGGATTCTTTGCGTAGCTCCATCGGCATGAGTTTTCTAGGGGCCTCTGCTCACGTAGAAGGCTCTGCAAAAGTAGATTCCTTAGGCTACCGTAAATTCCGATATTTAGCAGGAGCCCGGTACAAAACAACAAAGTATATATTAGGTTCTCTGGATGTTACTGGAGAGTATACCCCCAATTTTGTAGACATTCAAACCTACCTGACTTACGATATCAACCGCGATTGGCAAGTTGGTTTTTTAGGAAACTATAATAAATCTCAATACGAATTTATTCCAGCCACCAGATCAACGGCTCTGGGTTTAATTGATTTTGCACTGGAACTATTCACCGTATTTGAAGGTCAGGAAGTTGACGAATTTACCACCACAATGGGAGGGCTTTCTTTTACCTATTTACCGGATAGAAAAAAGAATCCATTTTATTTAAAATTCCTAGCATCTGCCTATCAATCGGACGAAACAGAACGTTTTGACATTATCGGTGATTATCGTTTGGGGGAAGTAGAATCGGATTTAGGCTCTGACAACTTTGGAGAAATCGTTTCTGTACTAGGAACTGGAACCCAGCATCAATATGCTCGGAATGCTTTGCAGTCTAACGTCTTCAACGGACAGGTTAAGGGCGGATTGGAAATCCCATTCAGTAATACAAAACAAGGTGTTTCCGGAAGTCATTTTTTACAATGGGGCGCCAAAATTCAAAACGAAAGAATTGAAGACGAGCTCAATGAATGGGAGCGTCTTGATTCTGCGGGTTACTCCATTGCTTTTGATACCAGCGAGGTGAGGATACAGTCGGTTTTGAAAACAACCAATTCCCTGAACTCGAATCGGTATAGCGCTTTCGTTCAAGAAACCTTTACGCACCAAAAGGACAGTATCCATGAAATGAAATTGTCAGTAGGAGTTAGAGGTCAGTATTGGGATTTCAACAAGGAGTTTTTTGTAACACCACGTGCCCAGTTTTTATATAAACCATTGAAGTCCAAACGAGATATTTCCTATAAATTATCTTCGGGTTTATATTATCAATCTCCTTTTTACAGAGAGCTTAGAAGCCCCCAAGGCTTAGTAAGTGATGAGGTACAATCGCAAAAGTCCTTTCACATTGTAGGTGGGATGACCCTCGATTTTTATCTTGGAAAATATAGTCCGAAGAAGTTCAAGTTCATTACTGAAATTTATTATAAAAAATTATGGGATCTCGTTTCCTATGACGTAGACAATGTCCGAATTCGATACTCCGGTGAAAACGATGCCACTGGATACATCACCGGAATAGACATGCGTGTGAATGGAGAGTTCGTTCCCGGCGCGGAGTCTTGGATTAATATGTCCTTTCTACGTGCCCGTGAAAAACTAGATGGCGTACAACATATGAAACGAGAGTTTGGAGAGCCAGAAGCGGAAGAAGTCGACGATGCGCCAAGACCCACCGATCGTTTCATGACCCTGAATATGTTCTTTCAGGATTACCTCCCAAAAAATAAAAACTTCAAAACACACATCAATTTATCCTTTGGTACCGGATTGCCCTACGGCCTGAAAGACAACAATGTCACCTTCAGGAACACCTATCGTTTTTCCGCCTACCACCGGGTAGATATTGGTTTCTCCTTTCAACTTTGGAAAGAAGGATGGCGCTACACCAAACCAAACCATCCACTACGTTTCTCCCGAGCCACTTGGTTGAGTCTAGAAGTATTTAATTTACTCAAAGTACAAAACGCAGCCTCCAATACCTGGATCAAAACGGTTTATAATTCTCAATTCGCCATCCCCAATTACCTAACCGGAAGAAGAATAAACCTCCGACTAAAAATGGATTTCTAAAAAACAAAAACAAAAACACAGAAGGAGTCAAAACTCACATCACAAAAAGACTCTGGAGGAGTCGAACCTATATTAACCCCGACTGCCTGTCGGAGTCTCGACTGAAAGTCGCGACCCGGCAGACAGTCGGGGCTCGCAAAAAAAGACATGGAACAAAACAAAAAACGCGCCCTCCTAGGGCCCCTAGAAATCCTAATGCTAATCCTCGGCCTAGGCATCATCGCCTATGTCACCCTACAGAGTGGGGGAGGCAAAGTCATGGAACAAACAGAAACCATAAAAATACTAGACCAACCCAATGGCCCCAAAGAAAAAGCAAGGCGCTACAATACAAGCAATGAAGAGTCTGTAGAATCACTGTTACGCAGCATGGCAGAGCAATTCTCAGAAGAAGGAAAAGCAGGGAGCAGCCCTAAAAGAAGAAAGGAAACCAATACCAAAAAAGCCCCCATAAAAAAACTCAGCTCCGACGAAAAAAAATACTACGAAGGCGTACGCAAGAAAGCTTCTTTCCGAGATCAAATCGAGACGGCCAAAGACTGGTACAGCATTCTTAGTACCTCTCAAAAAACATATTCCAAAGTAAAAGAAATCTTCGGCGAAGCCGCCCGGCAACCAGAAGAAAAAGTCGATCCTAATAACCTCAACCAGCAGCTAAAAACCGCAGGCAGCTCGGCTGATTTCTACCAAAAACTCAGCGAAACCTTCCAAATCAAGGCCGAAGATATCGAAGCCTTCGGCCGCACCGGCCAACGCGCCCTCAGCGATTGGGCCGAATTTGTCGAATCTGAGTCAAAAAAATAACCTTCCTTGGCACAAATTGTGAACTATATCCTCTCATCTTAGGCATACATAACTTACTTTTGTAATCCCTCTATCCAATTACTGATTTTATCCATACATCTAGTAAGTTCCACACGCCAATACCGTATATCAAACAAAAGATTCCAAAGGAGTCAAGCCACGTATCATCACAAAATGACTCTGGAGGAGTCGACCCTACATTAACCCCGACTGCAAGTCGTGACCCGACAGACAGTCGGGGCTCGCGAAAAAAAAAAGCTCATGCAACTAAAAAAGCAATACCCACTACTCACTCTGCTACTCTTAGCAATCAACATCCTCATCTCCACCAACCTCTGGGCCCAAACGCCCAACACCCCCTTCATGGTGCCGGACACAGAAAACCACGACTTCCATCGCCAATGCGGCGCCGACGAAATGATGGAACTTATGATGGCCAATGACCCTAGCTATGGAGAAGCCCTCCAAAGGCTAAAAAGAGACATTCCAACGATTGTCAAAAGAGAAAGAGAGGCAAACCGATCCGCTGTGGTCATCAATGTACCCGTGGTGGTTCATGTAATCCACGAAGGACAACCTGTAGGAACTGGAATGAACATTTCCGATGCGCAGATCGAAGCGCAGATTGCAGTCTTGAACGAAGATTTCAATGCCCTCAATGAAAACTTCGATGAAACACCAGCCATCTGGCAAGGAGCAATTGGTAATCCGGAAGTAAATTTCTGTCTGGCAGCCATTGACCCCGACGGAAATCCAACAAATGGTATTACCCGGGATAACATTGAAGTGACTGGATCAAATTCGAATAATTCTAATATTGAAGATGAAATAAAACCCGCGACTTGGTGGGATTCTAACCTTTACTATAACATTTGGGTTGTACCCATTCCAGGGACCACTGCTGGAGGAGGAACCACCGGCTATGCTTACCTTCCTACTGGAGGTGCCGTAGGGTCGGATTTTGATGGATCGGTTATCGATTTCAATTGGTTTGGTGGACCTGGCTTTGGCCAATCCGGAGACAAAACATTGACCCACGAAACGGGACACTACCTTGGCCTCCCACATACCTTTGACGGAGATGCCTGTGGAGCTGACGATGGTTTTGCAGATACGCCAGACATTGAACGAGAAACGGCTTTCTACCAACCCAACCTGAATTGTTCTCCTAACAACTTTCCAACGGGACCAACTACTTGTGGTAACGCGCACATGTACGTCAATTACATGGATTATGTAAACGATAATTATTGTTACACTTCTTTTTCTAATGAGCAGATTGCTTTGATGCGGGCTGTCCTTTTAGGAAATACAGGTGGGACAGGGTTTGCTAGTAGAGCACCCTTAGCGAATAATGCTGTTTCCGTTTGTAGTTTCTTTGATAACGATTCTGGGGTAACAGAAATAAACAATCCATCCACTTTTATTTGTGAATCTGGACAGATCACTCCAGAGGTTGTGATTACGAATTTTGGTCAGGCCAATTTGACCTCGGTCACCATTAATTATCAAATAAATAACAATGCTCTTGTAAGTTTAGTACATGCGACTAATTTACTTACAGCGGAAATGGAAACCGTAACATTGGCAGGCTATACTCCTCCTGCGGGTAATTATACCTTTTCTGTATTTACCACTTTACCGAATGGTGTAACTGATGAACAGATTGAAAACGATTCTACCATCCTTTCTACCACGGCAGTGATTCCATTGCCATTGCCTTTGTTGGAAGACTTTGAAAACCCAGCTTTCAACCCGACCATTAATGGCTTGTTTACTTTTGATATTACTGGAGATGGTATAGTGTGGGAACGAAGTAATAGTTCTGCCTTTGGAACAGGAACAGGTTCGGCCGTGTTCGATAATTTTGCCACGCAGCGTCCAAACGGTACCATAGATGCTTTGATTACGCAAATTTATGATTTCTCCTCTGTTGCGGGAGCACAAGTTACTTTTGATGTGGCATATGCCATTTATCAGGATCCCGGCCAGACTTTTACGGATACTTTGATTATGTTGGTTTCTACCAATTGTGGGCAGAGTTTTACACAGCAAATTTTTGTGAAAGGAGGTGCTGAACTAGCAACCGGACCACCAATGACCGGATCATTTACGCCAAACCCAACTCAATGGCGAACGGAAACCGTAGACCTTTCTGCTTTTGATGGTTTTGACAACCTCACAGTTATGTTCGTGAACTACCACGGTTTTGGAAATAGACTTTTCTTAGATAATATAAATATCAGCTTGCCTTGTGCACTTACGGCTACTGAAAGCCATGTAAACGTGGATTGCTTTGGAGAATGCACTGGCTCTGCTAACATTACTCCTTCAGGCGGCTCTGGCTCCTATACTTATCTATGGGATGCCAACGCTGGAGATGCTACCACTCAATCTGTCACTGACCTTTGCGCTGGGGATTACATGGTCACGGTATCAGAAGGCCCCGCTTGTTCAGAGGTATTGACGATTACAATTATAGAGAATGATATACTTACTGCAACAGTTACAGGAACGAATGAAACGGCAGTAGGGGCCAATGATGGAACAGCTACCGCAAATCCATCCGGTGGAAATAACACGATGTACACTTATCTCTGGAGCAATGCGGGTAATACTCAAACCATAAATAATCTTGCCCCGGATACTTATACGGTAACGGTTACCGATGCCTCTGGTTGTACTTTCGAACAAAGCATTATTATTGATCCTTACGATTGTGGAACCTACGGGATTACCGTAACCGGTACAAACATCAGCTGTAACGGCGATGATGATGGAACAGTATCCGCCTCTGTAAACGCAGGCGGAGGAACAGCCCCTTTTACATATAACTGGAGCAATGCCGCAGGGAACGTGACAATGATTTCAAGCCTTGCTCCCGGAGAATACCTTGTAACCATAACGGATAACAATGGCTGTTCCGCAACTGGATCTTACGAAGTGATAGAACCAGCGGCAATTACCGTAACGGTAGCTACTACTGATGAAACAGCGGCTGGCGCCAATGACGGAACAGCAACAGCCACTCCGGTAGGCGGAACAGGTACGATCACCTATAGTTGGAGCAATACAGGCAATACAGCGATGATAGACAACCTCGCTCCGGGACCATATACCGTGACGGCTACGGACTCAGAAGGTTGTACCACCACTGCCTCTGGAACGGTTAACGCAGGAGCTGTAGATTGTACTGGGTTTAACATTAGTATAGCATCCTTTAACGATATTCCTTGTAATGGTGATTGCGATGGTAACATTACACTTACGGTAAATAGTACGGCCACTCCATTTAGCTTTGACTGGAATGACAATGATCTGGATGGTACACAAAACCCAACTGATCTTTGTCCTGGAACCTATATGGTCACCGTAACAGATAACGATGGTTGTAGCGCTTCGCTCACTCAGGTCATTAGCGAGCCTGCTGTTTTATCGGCTACCATCCAGCAAACGTCAGTCAGTTGTTTCGGCCTTTGTGATGGAACGATTAACGTAACACCAATGGGAGGAACGGGGCCATATAATATAGATATTACAGGAGGTTCTTTTAATATGCTTTGTGTCGGAACGACTTATACTTTGACCATTACAGATAACAATAATTGTGTTTATACAGAAATGATAGTCGTTCCCGGTCCACCTGCAGATGACATTAGTTCTTCGCACACAGATGCATCTTGCTTTGACCTCTGCGATGGAACGGTTAACGTTTCCGCAACGAATAATGAACCTTATACTTTTAACTGGAGTAATGGAGCTACTGGTAATATGGAAACAGGACTTTGTGCCGGAACCTATATGATTACAGTGACCAATGATAATGGTTGTACAACTGTTGTTACAGAAATAGTAGGCGAACCTGCCGAATTGGTTTTGTCTGTTTCCAGCACGCCACTAAGTGGTGCCGGAGCAAACGATGCTACCGCAACAGCAATGACTTCTGGTGGAACAGCCGGTTACAGCTACCTATGGCAACCGAATGGCGAAGGAACCGCAATGATCGGCCCATTAGCACCAGGAACTTACACCGTAGTTGTAACCGATAATAATGATTGTACGCAAACAGAAAGTGTAGTCATCAATCCTTTTGATTGTGCTGGTTTTTCTGCTAACATTACAAATACAAATAACGTTACTTGTTTTGAAATCTGTGATGGTTCAATCACAACATCAGTATCAGGTGGCACTATGCCGATCACTTATACTTGGTCGGATGGAAGTCTGAATGGTCAGGCGAATCCAACGAATTTATGTGCAGGAGCTTATACCGTCACTATTGCGGAAAGCAACGGTTGCTCTGCTATTCTTAATACAACAGTAACCGAATCAGCTCCATTAATCGTAACGGTTTCTGGTACTCAACCGTCAACACCTGGCGTGAATGATGGGACAGCAACTGCTACTCCTACAGGAGGAACACCAAATTATACTTACCTCTGGGCACCTACGGGAGAGAGTACGGCTATGATAAGCAACTTGGCACCTGGCAGTTACAGTGTGATAGTTACGGACCAAAACGGATGTACTTCTACCGCGTTTACTATAATTACAGGAATAGATTGTAGCAGCTTTGAATTGGGATTAACAATTACAGATGTTACTTGTTTTAATGAAAATGATGGAACGGCAACGGCGGTACCAACTGGAGGAGCAGAACCATATATTTACATTTGGGGAACGGCTTCCACCGATTCATCCATTGATAATTTGGGACCTGGTACCTATGATATATTGGTAACCGATAACAATGGTTGTACAATTCAACAAACGTTTGATATTGCAGAACCACCACTATTGGATGTGGATATTACAGGAACAGATGAAACGGCAGCTGGTGCCAATGATGGTACAGCGATGGTGACAAGTACGATTGGAGGAACGCTTCCATATACTTATATATGGTGCGATGCAAGTACCGGAACCTCAGTTATGAATTTACCGCCAGGTTTATGTGGCGTCACCGTGACAGATGGAAATGGATGTACCGTATCCGTATCTCTTGTTGTCGGTGCTGGAGGTGTAGATTGTTCTGACTTTTCCACCGCCATAGAAACGGAAGGAGTGACTTGCTTCGGTGGTTCAGATGGAACGGCCAATACCATAGTGACTGGCGGTACAATGCCTTTTACTTATCTCTGGTCGAATATGGCTACAACAAATAACATTACAAATGTAATGAGTGGTGCTTATTCTGTTACCATTACAGACTTCGAAGGTTGTATGACCACGGCTACTGGCTTTGTAGGAACAGCTGATGAAATTACAGCCAACATTACATCTACAAATGAGACATCTCCCGGCGCAATGGATGGAACAGCAACAGCAACTCCTTCAGGAGGAACTCCACCATACAATTTCAACTGGTGCAATGGAGCCTCAACGAATCCCGTAACTAATTTGCCAGCAGGCATTTGCGCATTAACGATAACAGATGGGAACGGTTGCTCCGAAGAATTTGAAGTCCTTATCGGCTCCGATGTAGTAGACTGTTCTGACCTTTTGCTAAGCGTTTTAATAGAAGATATTACTTGTAATGGAGCAATGGACGGTACCGCAATGGCGAGCGTTTTTGGAGGAACGCAACCATACACTTACACATGGAATACAATGGAAAATACACCGACTATTAGTGGTTTGTCTGTAGGGACATACACGGTGACGGTGGTTGATGGAAATGGTTGTGAACTCGTACAACAATCACAGCCCATAATGGAGCCAAATCAGGTCACCTTTATGCTCAGCACGACGAACGAAACGACGGCTGGCGCCAATGATGGAACAGCCACTGTTTTTCCTTCCGGCGGAACGGGTCCTTATACTGTCGCCTGGTGTAATGGCCAAACTGGTTTTACGACAACTGGTCTAAGCTCTGGTTTCTGTACCGTTACCGTTTCTGATGCGAATGATTGTACGATTACAGAAACCTTCTTTATAGAAGAAGGGAATGCAGACTGTAGCGACTTTGGCGTAACGCTTACTTCCCAGCCCCTCAGTTGTTTTGGGGAGGAAGACGGCTCAGTCACTGCAGTTTTAAACGGAGGTCTGGCACCATTTAGCTACACTTGGTCAAATGGAGCGGGCAATGTTTCTTCCATTAACAATGTGCCTGCAAATCAATATACAGTAACGGTTGTAGATGCGAATGATTGCGAAGTGATAGAAACAATCATCGTTTCTCAGCCAGAAGAGATTACTTATATGACTGCTACTATGGCTGAGTCTGAGCCTGGTGCCAATGATGGAACCGCTACTTTGACACCTTTCGGAGGGGTAGGAGGGCCTTACAGTATAACTTGGTGTAACGGACAGACAACAGAAATGGCAACGGATCTTCCTGGAGGTAGTTGTAATTTTACTGTTACAGATGCAAGTGGGTGTAGTGTTAGTGGACAAGTATTCATAGAAACCATTCCTTCTGATTGTTCTGGTTTTTCCATGGATATGATCGTAGAAGGCATCTCTTGCTTTGACGAAAATGATGGTTCAGTCATCGCCCAATTGACTGGCGGAACGGCTCCGTTTATTTACAATTGGAGTAATGGTGCGAGCACAGCTAGTATCAATAATCTCGTAGCAGGCCCTTACACGGTAACGGTAACAGATGCTGTGGGTTGTACTGTAACCGATCAGGAAATTATTGCGCAACCACTTTCGGTACAAATTAATACCATTGCATACGATGGCAACTGTGGTTCAACTGGCGCCGCGTTGGCCGCGGTTTCAGGCGGAACTTCTCCTTACACTTATAGCTGGAGTAATGGAATGAATTCCGAATTTATCGAAGACTTGAATGCTGGCGTTTATCAGGTAACGGTGACGGATGCCAACGGCTGTACCAATGAGGAAGCCGTTTTGGTGCAAGTTAACTCGGCAGGGATTAGTGTAGAAACACAAGTAGACGCCGTAAGTTGTTTTGGTGAATCTGATGGGGATATTGATGTTACGATGACTGGCGGAACGCCTCCGTACAACTTCTTATGGAGTACGGGCGCTATGACAGAAGACCTCTTTAATATGGCCCCAGGGAATTACACCGTCCTTATTTCGGATGATGCTGGGTGCTTATTTGCCAGTACCTACGAGATAGAATCGCCTGCTGCAATGACAGTGAATTTCTTAACGACTCCTGCGGATAACGGTTCCAATGGTTCTGCTACGGTATTAGGAAGTGGAGGTACAGCACCTTATACTTACAACTGGGATGGCGCACAAACGGCTACCATTGCCAATCTGTCTACCGGTATTTATCCCGTAACCATCACTGATGCAAATGGCTGTACTGCTACAGGTTCTGTTCAACTTGGAATTTCTTCCACAGATGACATTGATGGATTACTGGACTTTAATTTATTTCCAAATCCGACTAATGGCGTCTTTAGTATAGCGGCTACTTTCAGCAAAAATGAAAATGTGGAGCTTGTCGTGTACAATGTGTTAGGTCAAAAGGTGTTTTATCAGCAGGTGAGTGGTTTTGAGATAGAAATGGCGATTGATATTCGTTCGGGATCGGCGGGGACTTATTTGGTGGAGTTGAGAACGGGGACTGGGCGTTTGGTGAGGAAGGTGGTGAAGTATTAACGGTTTTTTGGTTTCCGACGACTGGCCCAATTTATTTTAGTTTTTTTAAATTCATTTTTATTATTAGGGTGTCTACTTAGGAGCGCTATGTTTTCGATTTTTTTGTTGGAGGGCGGACGTTGGTATATGAAGTGTTAACATCTCGATGGGTGCTATGATTTCATATAGAGTGCTATACCACATTATATACCCTCTGTTGATTTAAAGGAAATAGTTCCAAGTTTGTAGAGCTCTTTGTTTAGTATTTTATATTCGATTTTTCTTAATGAGAGTTCCTTTAGATAATTAGATTCAAAGTTTTCTATGTTTATTAATTTTTGATTTCGGCTGGTTGCCACATAATCAATTTTTGTATCTCCCCCAAGCCTAAGGAATTTTACAATTAAGGTGTCACCATCTTGTTTTGAAGTTAATTCAATTTGTTTACCGTAATACTTTGAATCGTTTTCTAAATATTTTGAAAATTGACTATCTCGCATGTCCAAGTATCCCACATTGAAGTCTAAGACCATCTCTTTTGTTTGATGACTGGGTAAATCGGTTTTAGTAGATTTGTTAGTGCAACTCATTAGAATTAAAGTAATGGAAATTAATAAAAAGGTCATTTTCATATTTTCTATTTTGATTCGATATAACGGATAGCAGAGAACAACTCTAAAAAATACATATCTCCTAGTTACACCCACTCCCCCCACCAAAAAAAAACGCTCCTGCACCAAAAGCGCAGGAACGTCGAGAGAAAGGAAACTTACTATAATCTACCAAAGTAGGTAGATACTTCTGCTAAGCTAATTAATTCTACTCAGAAATCCAAAATTTTTCTAATGTCTTCCTCCGTGGCTACCGGCTGATCCACCAAGTTCATAACAAAGGTATGATCGAAGCGGTCCGTCGCTGAAGTTTTCTTTCCCCTCAATTGATTGAAATTTTCTGGAGGATGAATTGCTATTTTGTTATCGTTGGTTACCAACCAAAGCAAATTTTCAGTGCCAATGTTGATGTCTAGTCGAACCCCTTTTCTAGTATAGAAACGAGATACCGTGTTCCTGTTTTTGTTTACCAGGTAGGCAATGTTTTGGTGGTATTCTGCACCATCTGCACCTTTGAAGCTACCTTTCAATGCGAAGGTGGCAAGAGGTAATGGGCGGTCACAATTCCAAGTACCCAAACTGGTAGCCCTGAAACTGTTTACAATTTTTGCCTTTAAAAGTTCGTCCGTCGCTCGGTGGTTTAAACCCTTTTCAAGGTAGGCGGTCATTTTATCTTCGTGAGCCAATTGCGCAATTCGAGCATCCTCTGCTGCAATTGCTTTAAACTCCTCTAACTTCCCATCCATGAATGACTTTCGCTCGTTCAAGTCCTTCTCATATTCAGAGAACTGGCTATTAAATTCCGCCAACGCATTATCATAATCGTTACCCAATAACACTGGGTTTACAAGAAAGGAAATACTATTGTCTCCACCGATAAGTGTCATCTCATAATCCTGATCGCCAATAAACTTCAGCGACATATCATCCCAGGTGTTTTGGCTAATAGCTGTCTTATTCACCGCGGTATTCTTAGGAGAAAACTGCCACATGGTATTGGCATATTGTCGGCGAAGACTACGAATTTGTTCATCTGCCAATCGAAGAACCTCTTCATTACTACCAGGTACCTTTGTCCCATAATCAATGTCATCTTCTTCAAATGTAAAACCGAATACCTGATCGCTACCGTTCGCACGTTGAGGCCTGTTTGGCTCGGCCAATACCGGTAAGCTTCTTTCAATAGCCGCCAATTGCTGCGTTTGCTTGATTTCAATTTTAGCCAATTCTTCTTGTAGTTCCGCCTTGATCTCGTCTTCTTCCGACAAGAATGCTGAAGCTGAAGTCTCCTCCTCGTCGATGCGTTTGATTTGATCAACGCCTTCATAAACCCAGTTTCGTTGCAGCGTATCCAGGTAATAAATATTGAAATTCGGTACTTCTCCGTTTTCCAATTTTACATAAGAAACCAGCTCTACATCAATGGATTTCCCAGGCGCCATGTTCAAACGCTTGCCATCCTGCTCCGCAATGATCTCCACCATGCCAGCGGATTCAAGGTTGTACTGTACACTCGCAGAGTCATATTCCATTGGGATACCAGAAAGGAAGAAGTCAACAAAGTCGTGGTATTCACGGAAGCGGATTTGAACCTCTCCTCGCACAACACCTCCCTGACCGTATGTAAAGGCAGCAGGAGGTACCGTTAGTTTTGAACCATTTTCAAATTCAAAAACACCACCTTCATTGGCAGAAATGCTTTTGCTGACAAATTGCGCTGCCGCTGCTTCTCCCAATGGTGGGTTCACATAAGGCATCGTAGCAGCATACTCTTTGAAGTTTGTAATGGTATTGTTGTCCTTGTCGCCATTGCTAAGGCCAAAGAAGAAAAACAAACCAACGAGAGCTGCGGCAACCGCTCCTGCAAGATAATACATCCGGCGAATGGTCGGGGCCCTCCCCGGTGTTTGTGGCGCGCTTTCATTGTACGCGTTTAGGACAGCGTCAAAATCTTTATGCGCGTCAATCTGCGCTTTAGATGGCTGGTCCTGATTAAGATTCCAATTGTAATTTTTCTTTTTCATAACATGGAAGTTTTAGCGATATTAACTCGCTTTTTTTTAGTTCGTAAATGGGTCTTTTATGGCAGTTATCAGAAGTTTATTAAATTAACAATTAACAATTAACGAAGAGGCAACTCAATGAGTTTATTTTTCAATCTTTCCAGAATACGATAAGTCTTTACTTTCGCATTGCTCTCGGTGATTCCGAGAATGTCAGCAATTTCTTTAAATGGTCTTTTTTCAAAAAATCGAAGTTCGATAAGCTGAAGGTCTAATGGTTTTAGGTTGTCAAGACAAGTCAGCAGATTCCTAGTCAATTGCTCATTAGGCTGCTCGTTCACTTCGTCGATGATGTCATTGAGCTGTCGATCGTCTACACAAACAGTTCTGCTTTTCTTGTTGTCTCTAAAATGTTGTGCTACTTCATTACTAGCTATTCGGTAGAGCCAAGCAGAAAAGGGAACGCCCTTAAATTGATACTTGTTCAGTTTCTGCATCGCTTTGAGAAACACCTGCGAGCAAACATCAGCAGCAGGGGCCTGAGTTCCAATACGTTGATAGATAAAACGGAAAATGGACCGGTAATACTTGTCGTATAAAGGTCGAAAATGGGTAGGGTCTAATTGGGCTTGCTGAATTATTTTCCATTCAGTAAGCATCGCTTCATTAGAAACAGCCTTGTGCGGTACATCCATTATTGTTACTTTTTCTTCCCTAATGGTACGACTTAATTGTAAGTTGGACAGCATAAATAACCTGTTTTTAGTGAGTATTAGCGATAAAGCACGAATAGATTTTCGATTTAAGATCGTAAATTTTGAACTATGCGAATGAAAAAACGTAGGCATAGCGGGCTACGTCGAGGCTTTTTTATGAAGCAGAGTTCAAATCTTACCACCCTAAGTTGTTCTGATATCTGAGAGGCAACTCGGGTGGTGAAGAGAAAATCTTTAGTGCCATAAAGACCGTTTTCGTATATATAATGGTAGGACGGGAAAAAGTAACAGAAAATGAAGAACATTTATTCTGTCATCCCGAGCGAGGGAGGTACGAGCGAGTCGAGGGAAGACAAGGTTTCCGACCTTTATATTTCGAGCGAGGCAGGAGCCGAGAAATCTATCTCCTTTACAAAATATTTTTCCTCCCTGAATAGATGATAAATAAAGGTTAGCATGATATCTGTTAAATAATATTGCAGCTTATTTTTTCTTTATACCTTAAAGTCTTTTAATTAAGAAAAGCTTTCTAAACGAAATTATGAAAACAATAAGGCTACTTACCATTCTCTTATTTTGTTGGAATACGAACCTTGCAGCCACGGAATACGAAGTCCCCGAAGCAGACAGTAGCAAACAAAAGAACTACAAGCTCATTGTACTTCCCCTAGTTGCTTTCACCCCAGAGACCAATTGGATATTTGGCGCAGCCGGAAACCTCTCCTTCCGCTTCAAAGGAGAATCCCCCGAAAGTCGTCCTTCTCAGGTTTTGGCAGGAGGCGCTTATACTTTAAAGAAACAAATACTCAGCTACCTAAATTACCAGCTGTTCTTCCGGCAAGAACAATACAAACTCTATGGCGAATTTGGCTACTACCGATATATGTACCCCTATTTTGGCGTCGGGAATGAGCTGGAAAATGAACTAGAAAATTATGAAGCGCTTTATCCCCGCGTTCGGATAAATGTTTTATATTTGATTTGCCCAAAACTGTATGGCGGGCTTCGTTATTGGATGGATAATTTTAATATAACGGATACACAAGAAGATGGACTCTTAGAATCAACGGAGGTGACCGGAGCAGCGGGTGGATTATTGTCCGGACTCGGTCTGGTATTCAATTACGATAGCCGGGATAATATTTTTGCTCCCTCAAAAGGAAGTTATGCAGAACTAGTGTTATTTAATAATGCAAAAACTCTGGGTTCTGATTTTTCTTTTGCAAAATATACCTTAGATGCAAGCGCATATTTTAGCAATAAATGGAAGCAGACGCTAGCGCTAAATGTCTACAGTGAGTTTACTTTCGGAGAAGTCCCTTTTAATCAAATGGCCCTCTTGGGAGGAACCAAAAGGATGAGAGGCTACATTGAAGGTCGCTTTCGGGATAAGCAGATGCTTATTCTTCAAGGAGAATACAGAATTCCACTATTTTGGCGAATGGGCGCGGTTGTATTTGCTGGGATGGGTAGAGTAGGGGATAAAGTAGAAGACCTGAGCCTAGATGATTTGCACTTTAATTATGGCGGAGGCATTCGTTTTATGCTGGATGAAAAAGAGAAGTTGAACCTGCGTTTGGATGTCGGAGTAGGAGAGGATAATGTGGGTTTTTATCTGACGTTTGGGGAGGCATTTTAAATAACGGAATATTGAATGGAGTAACCTGTTGCTGACGCTTTTTGCTGGAAAACAAAGATTCGCGTTATGTGTGCTCAATTAAAATTCATAAAGACTAATCAAAAATTTGAACACCACAATTTCTATAATAATAATAACCCTTAACGAAGCTGAGAACATCGGTCATCTATTGGAACGCTTACAATCCAACAGAGATGAGCGAGTTGTAGAAATATTGTTAATAGATGGAGGAAGCACAGATGGTACTCGCGAAATTGCAGCCACTGTCGGCGCTACTGTAATGGAAGCACCCTGTTGCGGAAGAGCAGTACAGATGAATTTCGGAGCGGAGCAGGCAAGGGGAGATATTCTATATTTCATTCACGCAGATAGCCTGCCACCGAAGACCTATGTCGCTGACCTTATTACAGCGGTAGAAAGTGGTTTTCCAATCGGATGTTTTCGTTTTCTGTTTGACTCCGGGCGCATATTGTTAAAATTGAATTCTTATTTTACTCGTTTTGACAAAATGTGGTGTAGGGGAGGAGATCAAACTCTCTTTGTTACCCGTGAATTATTCAGTGAGCTGAATGGCTACGATGAGTCTCACCTCATCATGGAAGAATACGATCTTATTGCAAGAGCCCGCCAAAATTACCCTTTCAAAATTATCCCAAAAGATGTACTCGTTTCGGCAAGGAAATACGAAGAGAACAGTTATCTGAAAGTGCAACTCGCTAACCTGACGGTATTCAACATGTATCGCCTGGGCTACTCGCAGGAGCGTATGAAACACTGGTACAAAAAGGTGCTCGGTGTCCGATGACTTGTTAGCCACGAGCTATCCGCTTATTTTGCAGTGAAAGCGAGAGCCGAGGAGTAAACCCATATAACATATTCGGAAAAATGTTATTTTTGAAAGTGGACGATAACTTATATTATCTTCGTTAAACCGACACATACCACCTTTTTTCGGTTAAAATCAGAATCAGATACCGAAAACCCCAACATAGTTTCGTTGAATTACGTGTATTAGATTAGTGATTAGTTTCTAATTACCAAATAAACTTTTCATATAACTGTTGAGTATGTAGCTTTTAGCTATTGGTAGTTAGCTCCTCTCTAATACGAAAGTGGGAAGCTAACTGCCAGCTGCTAAAAGCCAACTGCTTAATTACCTTTTTCATTTAAAATAGCCCATGCGTCCATTTTGCCTCTATCTTACATTGCTGCTTGTGATCTGTTCTTGCCACCGCGAGGAGAAGAACTTTGAGCAAATATATGCCCCTTTTCTACAGGTGGAGACGGTTTGGGCAGACTCTATGTTGTTGGAAATGACGATGGATGAGAAAATAGGACAGTTACTGGTTTTGAAAACAACAGAAGAGGTCGATAAAGACTCATTGGCATATTGGGTGTGGAACCTCGGTATTGGCGGTTGGATGCCTGAAGGAATTTCCTTGTCCGACTATACGAGTCTAACAGACAGCTTACAATGCATTGCCCGGATTCCTTTACTAATGGGAACTGCTCAAACAGTGGCACTTAACAATCAATTCACAGATGTTATTGATTATCCTTTGCCTGCTACCATTTCTGCCATTCTATCTCGGCAGAAGAAAGATGTTTTACTGGCACAGTATGTCAAGCAATGCAAGGCATTAAATGTTCACTTTAGTTTAGTTCCCGCTCTTCAGATGGCGGATACTTCTCAGATTATTTTTGATGCTTATGCCCTTGAGAATAATTCAGAAGAACAACTCTTTCTTTCTTATTCGACTATGGATGAATTGCAAAAAGAAAAAGTGTTGTCCATCGCTGGTCCCTTTCGGGACTTGTTCTTCGCAGCCGAAACAGATGAACCCGCAAAAGCATGGAGAGACAGCCTAATGAACCGATATTTCAACCTAAGTCAAAATGGATTGTCTGGGTTGATGATTGACAATGCTATTTTTCGTGCGGATACCAATCGTTTTTATCCCTATGGTTTTCTAACAGAATACTTACAAGAATATGCTTCTTTCAATGGGTTGATCTTTGCTCAGGCTGATTCCATGACCAATGCCTTTGATTTATTACATGGTGGAGTGGATGTTTTATTGGTAAATGGACAAGTCTGGCAAACAGTGGCTGCCATTCGAAAGGCAGTGAATGAAGGTTTTCTAAGTGTAGAACAACTCAATGCAAAAGTGCGCAAAGTGTTACGGGCAAAGACCTGGCTCGACCTGGATCATAGGCGTCCTAACCTGTCAGAAGAAAAAATAGCGAGGTTGTTTGCCAAAGAAGATCATGTATACCCTATTTACGATCTTTATGAATCAGCGTTGACGCTTGCCAATAATATGGATTCTATTATTCCATTTATCCAATTGAATAAGCAATATTTTAAGCTGATAGCTTTGGGTGATCCTTCCATGCGGGTTTTTGAAAAGACCTTCCGGAAATATGCCAATTTAAGTGTGTATAGAAAATTAACGAGAGAAGAAGACGGTGGTTGGCAGTCTTTAAATGATAAGTCATTGAAAAGGAAAACAATTGTACTGACATTAGCAGATGTATTGTTAGATGCTGATCGGGATGAGGCTTTTATTGCTTCCGTTAATGAATTGAGTAAATCGACAAAGGTGGTGCTAGCCAATTTTGGAAGCCCCTTCAATCTTCGTTATTTTTCTGAAAAGGTAACGATGGTTCAGGCCTACGAATTTAATGGAACCACTCAGTCTCAGGTTGCCCAATTGCTTTTTGGTGGCTTGCAGGCCAAGGGGGAATTACCATTGGCGCTCTCGGAATGCTTAGAACAGGGACAGGGTTTTTCCAATCCAATTACCCGCCTCCGTTATGGAATGCCGCAGCAAGTAGGTATCGCGCCACATAAATTGGTAGACATTGACGCCATCATCTACGATGCGATTCGGGCGAAGGCTATGCCGGGTTGTCAGATTCTTATAGTGAAGGAAGGGATGGTCATTTATGATAAATCCTTTGGTCATTTTACGTATAAAAAACAACAGCCCGTTCGGAGCAACCATCTCTACGATATAGCTTCTGTTACTAAGGTAGCGGCTACAACACTAGCAGCTATGAAAGCCTACGAAGATGGGCGCTTTAAGCTGAATGAAAGGCTTTCTGGCCTTCTGGGATTGGATAAGTCCAAATTAAAGGGCATAACCGTTAAGGATTTTTTGACTCATCGTACGGGGCTGCAATCTTATGCTCCCATCACAAAGTATTTGAACAACCGAGATACTTTTGTCAATGGTTGCAATGATTACTTCTGTTATACTCAACAAGGTGATTACAATTTGCGTGTCGGTGATTCTTTGTATATGAACTACCACCATATGGATAGCATTTGGAATGCTTCTTATGAGGTTAAGCGCAAAAGAAGAAAGCGCTATTTGTATTCTGACCTTAATTTCATTTTACTACAACGCGCCATTGAACAGCGTACCAATAGTTCCTTAGATAAATACGTGGATAAAAAATTCTATCAGCCACTGAACCTGACACGTACCGGATATAACCCGATGAGGCATTTTTCTAAAACGGATATTGTCCCTACCGCTTTTGATGGAAAATGGCGTAAGGAGCAAGTACAAGGTTACGTTCATGATGAAACTGCCGCATTACTCGGAGGAGTAGGAGGTAACGCGGGGGTATTCTCTACAGCATCGGATATGGCCGTTCTTTTTCAGATGTTACTGAATAAAGGGAGCTACGGAGGCGATCAATACTTAAAGCCGTCAACCGTAGATCTATTTACCAAAAGAGTTAGAGGAGGGCGTGGTTTGGGCTTTGAGGTAAAGACCAAAAGAGGAACAGGGAGCTGCTCTCTTCGTGCGCCAAATGGTACTTATGGGCATAAAGGATTTACTGGGACTTGTGTCTGGGTAGATAAGGAGAATGAATTGGTTTATATCTTTTTGACAAATCGAATTTATCCCAATTATAAAAACAATAGACTGATGCGGAAAAGAACACGTCAGCGTGTACACTCTGTTGTATATAAATCTTTAAACAGTTATAAGCCTGCGGAAAAGGAAGAAATAGAGATGAAGGAGAAGACCTCTTCCGTTATGGCCAGTTGGCCAAAAGAGGATTGTAACGTAGAGGGCTAATAAAAAAGTCCCACTAGACTGAGGTTATAGATCTAATGGGAGCTTGTTTGTTGTGTAGTGAAAAATCCCTAGTATATTGCTTGTTATTTTCCAGGGGTGGGGAAAAGAAGACCTCATAAGAAACACATGGCGTACCCATACGCCTGATCAAATAGAGATTCAATATAGCTCAATTCAATCGTATAGAAAATGAAACACTTTTCTTCGTAAAATAAATTTTTTCTAAATGCTTTTCGCGCCTTTTTATAGGTGCTTTATGTGCGGGTCTTGGGAAGGAAATAAACGGGCGGTTATCTTAAAGTTACTATTTTGTTTTATTGTTGTTATTTATAATACAATATTAAGAGGAATATTTAATTCCACAAAATTTAATTATTCTAAATGTACGGTTTCGTGACATGGAAT
>JBLHRR010000047.1:0-32910 GCA_047626155.1 Saprospiraceae bacterium
AGTTAAAACCTACTATTGGTTCCGAAGAACCGGAGATCTTTCCTTAATTGTTCGCTCTTCTAATTCGATGAAAATCATCGCATCTACATTATTTTTTTCCTCTTCTTCTCTCTTCCTCTTTCCTTCCGAGTTTCAATGAACTTTTCCTGTTTTTTAGAAGGTTTTAAACACCCTCCGTAAAACGGGACTGCAAAGATAGGGAAGTCAAATCGTATAACCAAACTTTTTTTACTTTTTTTCCTGTTATTTTTTCGAGGAGAAAGAAATTCAGGAGCCTCTATTCGTTTTAAAACCCAAGCCACCTATTAACTCACTCATTAACAGCTACTTATGTTTTATCAATTAAACAATATTAAAAAAGCTTTTTTAATATTGTTTTGTGGAAATTTAAGCCTTTTCTCATATCTCTTAAACTTTCTCTTTTTTCACTCATTTCCCCCTTAACAATAGCGAAACTCCGATTTCATCCAGGGTATAAATCATAAAGCTTTTCTGCAGTAAATCTTGTCCATTATGAGGCCGCCCTCTAGTCATTAACTAATCGACACTACCTCGTGATAGTACTTCTTATCATTTGAGGTACAACTTTCAAAAGAGTAAAGCCTTATAATGCAAAAATCCCTAGCAGACATTACGTCTACCAGGGATTTAATTCTTTATCGAGAAGGAGTGCTAGAGTTATGCCTTACCTCCATCAAGGGCATCTTGCCATTCTTTTAGCTTGTCCCATTCGCCATCGGCAGCCATTTTAGCCTGAGCAGGCCAAGTGGTTGGATCATGCATTTTGTATCTGGATCCAGCAGCTTCCAAAACTTCTTTTATTTTCTCAGGAGTAGCCTCAGAAAGTGCAGCAAAAGTTTTAATATCCGCATTTTGAAGAAGTTCTGCAATCTTAGGTCCGACCCCTTCAATCTTCTTCAAGTCATCAGCAGCTGTTTTAACAGTTGTTGCTACAGGTACTTCTTCCATTACCAACTCTTCTACTTTTTCCTCAACAACTTCTGCAACTGGCTCTTCTTTCTTAGGAGCTGTTGGGGGAGTAGGAGCCGCAGAAGCTTTTTCTACTTTATCTCCCTGATCTTCCAATTGAACTTTCAATTCGGAGAAAGCAGCCATATCACCAAGGGTGGTTTTTTCTAACTTGGAAGTTTGACTCTGAATCACTTTAGTAGTTTCTTTTCTTGCTTTGACCTTTGTCTCTTTGACCGTTTCGTCAGCCTCTCTGCGAATATCATCGAGGTAACGTAAGTGAGAAACTAAGATGCGCTTATCGTCTCTATTGAATTCAATCACCTTTACAGTCAATTCTTCATCTACGTTAGCAGGTGTCCCGTCTTCTTTTTTGATGTGCTTAATAGGAGCAAAAGCTTCCAAACCGTAAGGCATCTGAACGATGGCTCCACGATCATCCTTACGCAACAAGGTTGCCTGATGATAAGAACCAACCGGGAATACATTTTCGAAAGTATCCCATGGATTTTCTTCGATTTGCTTATGACCTAAAGATAATTTTCTGTTGTCTTTGTCAATTTCCAAAATAACAACATCAATTGTCTTCCCTTTACTCGTAAACTCAGAAGGGTGAGAGAATCGCTTAGTCCAAGATAAATCAGAAATGTGTACCATTCCTCCAATCCCTTCATTCAATTCTACAAAAACACCATAAGGTGTTAAGTTCTTCACTTCTCCTCTGTGACGAGAGTCAACAGGGAATTGCTTTTCGATCTCACTCCATGGGTCATTACTCAACTGCTTAATACTCAAAGACATTTTACGGTCTTCTCTATCTACAGTAACTACTTTTGCTTCATACTCCTGACCTAACTTGAAGTGTTCTCTTGCATTGATGGGGTGATTGCTCCACGTAACTTCCGAAACGTGGATCAAACCTTCAACGCCTGGCTGAATTTCTAAGAATGCACCGTAATCTTCTATGTTTACGATCTTACCTTTTACAGTACTTCCTTCTCCTATCTCAGCAGTTAATACTTCCCATGGGTGTGATTGCAATTGCTTCAAACCTAGAGAAATACGCTTCTTATTCTCATCAAAATCAAGTACAACTACATTGATTTTCTGGTTCAAAGAAAGAACTTCACTTGGGTGCGAAATACGACCCCATGAAATATCTGTAATATATAGTAGACCATCTACACCACCCAAATCAAGGAATGCACCGAAGTCGGTTAAGTTTTTCACCAAACCTTCCAGTACCTGACCTTTCTCCAATCTTCCGATGATAGCGTCTCTTTGATCTGCTAAATCGCTTTCGATAAGTGCTTTGTGAGAAACAACCGCGTTCTTAATAGTCTCGTTGATCTTAACTACACGGAATTCCATTGTTTTACCAACATATGCATCATAATCGATAATAGGCTTAATATCAATCTGAGACCCAGGAAGAAATGTCTCCAATCCACCCGTATCTACGATAAGACCACCTTTTGTTTTGCTAACCACTGTACCTTTAATAACGGTACCATTAACGTGTGAGTCAACAATATCTTCCCAAGCGCGTAATAATTTTGCTTTACGGCGAGAAAGTATTAATCGTCCTTTGTCGTCTTCTTGCTGCTCTACATATACGTCTACGTAGTCTCCTACTTTCATGTCAGGTGTATCCCTGAATTCTGAAAGAGAGATCAAACCATCAGATTTGAATTTCACATCTAATACCACATCTCCAGCGGTAATAGAAGAAACCAAAGCTGAAACGATTTCGCTTTCGCCAATCGTGTTCAAGGTAGATTCGTATTCTTTTAGATAAGCTTCGATTTCACTTTCGGAGTAAGGCAATGAATGCATGTTGCCTTTTTCCCAGTCAAAATCGTCGTGAGGAGTTTTAGAATGGTCATCTTGCTGAATAAGCTCATCGATGCCAATCTTCTCTGGACTATTGTCCGCTGGATTTGAAGAAGTATTTGCTGCTTCTTCGTTTAGGTTCTTTTCGTCTGCCATAAAAGAATCCTCAATTTGTAGCTCCTATATATAATATACGGAACGAGGTTAAGAAATATTTTTGCGGGTGCAAAGGTACAATTTTCACTTTAAGAAACCAAACAATATATTTATTATATTTTAGAGGCATTTGGAGGGTATATTTTTTGTCCTTCCCTGAAAATTTGTACTTTTAGTCGATACATTCGGACTCTAATCCTAATTAGAGTCCGATATAGCTCCTACATTAATGAGGATCCAGTCTCTACAAGACTCCGTATTATATAACCTAAGTACCTTATTAAAATGACAAACAATCGTCCATGGCTTTCCAATTATCCGGGAGGCGTTCCTGCCAATATTAATCCAGAGCAGTACTCGGGTTTGGTAGATTTATTTGAAGAAGTATTCAAAAAATATAAGTATAAGACCGCCTTTACCTGCATGGATAAGGGAATCACCTTTGAGCAATTAGATAAATGGTCGACTCAATTTGGAGCTTACCTTTTGTCCCGGGGCTTAGAGCCAGGTGACAAGGTAGCCTTAATGATGCCCAACATGCTACAATATCCAATCGCTTTGTTTGGTGCACTTAGAGCAGGGCTTGTGGTTGTCAATACGAACCCACTTTACACCCCCCGCGAGATGCAGCATCAATTTACCGATTCGGGGGCTAAGGCTATTATCATAGCGGAGAATTTTGCTGCAAACCTGGAAAAGGTTATTGACAAAACGAGGATTAAAACCGTCATTGTTACTAGCATTGGTGAACTACTAGGTGCCTTTAAGGGAACGATGGTCAATTTTGTAGTCAGGAATATAAAGCGAATGGTACCTGCCTACACGATTCCCAATACGGTTACTTTCAAAGAGGCCCTGAGAAATGGCAAAAAATTCAGTTTGAAAAGGCACCAGGGCCTACCTAATGATGTCATACTATTACAATATACTGGGGGAACCACAGGCGTCTCCAAGGGTGCGATGCTGACCAACAAGAATTTGGTTTCCAATATGCTTCAAATACAAGCATACATGATGCCTTTTTTGACAGAAGGGGAGGAGATTGCTTTATCTCCGCTACCGATGTATCATATTTTTGCCTTTAGTGTAAATTGTCTGGCGCTAATGAGCATTGGTACACAAACTGTACTAATTGTAAACCCTAGAGATTTACCAACGGTTACTAGTGCCTTCAAAAAGTATCCTATTTCACTAGTCACGGGAGTCAATACTTTATTTAATGCATTGGTCAATGACAAGGCCTTCCAAAAACTTGATTTTCCCAGCTTGAAAGTTTCCGTTGGGGGAGGGATGGCTGTGCAAAGGTCCGTTGCAGAAAGGTGGAAGGAAATAACAAAGTGCACTCTCTCAGAGGGATATGGCATGACAGAAAGCTCACCGGTGGCGACTATGAACCCTTTGGATGGAACTGGTCGAATCGGCACCATTGGCCTGCCTGTTCCTTCAACAGATCTTCGCATCGTGGACGATTCTGGTTTACCAATCCCTCAAGGTGCTGTTGGCGAAATACAAATAAAAGGGCCACAGGTCATGAAAGGATACTATAACAGGCCTGAAGAAACCAACAAAACAATTACAACTGACGGTTGGTTGTGTAGTGGAGACATTGGCTTAATGGAAGAAGATGGTTTTTTCAAGATTGTAGATCGAAAAAAAGATATGATTTTAGTTTCTGGGTTTAATGTCTTTCCAAATGAAATCGAGGAAGTTGTTGCCGCTCATCCGAAGGTTTTGGAAGCTGCTGCTATTGGTATCCCTAATGAAAAATCTGGCGAAGAAGTAAAGTTGTTCATTGTTAAAAGTGACAGCTCTTTAAATGAAAAAGAAATCGTCGCTTATTGTCGAGAACATCTGACAGGCTATAAAGTGCCGAAGTCAGTTGAGTTTAAGAAGGAATTACCCAAAAGTAATGTTGGGAAAATCTTACGAAGAATATTGCGGGAAAAGGAAATGGGCAAAGGGAGTTAATATCCGTCGATACTTTTAATTAACCTGAAAGAATAAAATCTAATTCATCCAACAAAAGACCAAATCACAAATCATGAATAAAGCCATTTCTTTTATCGTATTACTATTGTTATGCTTTGAAGTAAACGCACAACAATCGGATTCCGGTTTACTCAGCATTGATCGTATTTTTCAAAGTAGCGAATTCAGACTAGACCGTTTTGCGCAAGCACGCTGGATAGAAGATGGCACAGCCTATACTTCGTTAGAATCTTCTTTGGACTATAAAAAAGCTAAGGAGATTATTCGTTATGAAACAGCAACAGGGAAGCGGTCCATTCTCGTTAGCGCAGAAAAGCTAATTCCAAAAGGACAGACAACGCCTTTGCGAATTGCAAACTACCAGTGGTCCACGGACAAGAAACAACTTTTGATTTTCACCAATACAAAACGAGTTTGGAGACGGAATACGAAAGGGGATTATTGGGTTTTAAATATGGTCAGCGGTCGCTTGAATCAAGTTGGTGCCCCTCTTCCTGAGTCGTCGCTAATGTTTGCAAAATTTTCGCCGGACGCTTCTCAAATTGCTTATGTAAGTGAACATAATCTTTTTGTAGAAAACCTAAGTACTGGAAATATCAATCAAATCACAGACGATGGTTCCTCCACATTAATCAATGGCACTTTTGATTGGGCCTATGAGGAAGAATTTGGTTGTCGGGATGGCTTCCGTTGGAGCCCTGATGGAAAGCACATCGCCTTTTGGCAAGTAGATGCAAAAGGGATTCGTGATTTCTTGATGATTAACAACACCGATTCCATTTACGCACGAACCATTCCCGTACAATATCCCAAGGTTGGCGAAACACCCTCTGCTTGCCGAATTGGAATTACCCCTGCCTCAGGTGGCCCAACGGTATGGATGAGAATTCCTGGCGATAACCAACAACATTACTTACCCCGAATGAAATGGACAGAAGACAGCAAAGGACTACTTGCTTTTCAACTGAACCGAAAGCAAAACACGGTAAACCTTTGGAACTGCAACAAAACAACTGGGATTTCTAACAAGACTTACACGGAAAAGGACGAAACCTGGATTGACGCCATCAATGAAGAAGACTGGCTTTGGTTAAACAATGGAAAATCTTTTACCTGGCTCAGCGAAGGAGATGGTTGGAAACAGTTGTATCGCATTTCCGCAGATGGAAAAGAAAAAATGTTAATTTCTGATGGGAAGTACGATGTGATTTCTATTGTTGAGATCGATAAAAAAGGAGGATGGGTTTACTTCATGGCTTCGCCAGACAATGCAACACAGCGTTATTTATATCAGCTTCCTTTGTATAAAAAAGGTATTGCCAGACGACTCAGCCCAATGAATCAATCCGGAACACATCGCTATCAGGTTGCACCAAATGGAGCTTACGCTTTTCACACTTTCTCAAATATTAATACTCCACCTATTACGGAATTGGTTAGTCTTCCTGACCATAAAGTAGTTCGCCCTTTAATTAATAATAAAACTTATAACAATAAAATCGCAACCATTAAACGTTCCGCTACAGAATTTTTCCAGATAACAACGGAAGACAAAGTAACGATGGATGGATACATGATCAAACCACCAAGTTTTGATGCATTAAAAAAATATCCTGTCCTTTTTTATGTCTATGGAGAACCTGCGGGACAAACGGCCAAAGACAGCTGGAACAGTAGCTTATGGCATACTATGCTTGCACAAAAAGGGTACATCGTTATAACGCTAGACAACAGGGGAACTCCAAGTCCAAAAGGACGAGAATGGCGCAAAAGTATTTATCGTAAAATTGGTGTTATCAATTCGAGAGATCAAGCAATGGCTGCAAAAGAAATTCAAAAATGGGACTTCGTTGATCCAGAAAGAATTGGCGTTTGGGGATGGAGTGGTGGTGGATCTATGACTTTGAATCTTTTATTCAGGTATCCGGAAATATATAAAACGGGAATGTCCGTTGCACCGGTTGCCAATCAGTTGTATTATGACAATATTTATCAAGAAAGATATATGGGCGTGCCTTGGGAGAACGAAGCGGATTTTATTGAGGGTTCACCAATTACTTACGCGAAAAACTTGGAAGGAAATTTATTATTAATTCATGGCACAGGTGACGACAATGTGCATTATCAAAATGCGGAAGTGCTGATCAACGAATTGATCAAACATAATAAGATGTTCCAGGTAATGCCTTATCCAAATCGCTCTCATAGTATTTATGAAGGGGAGAACACTACTCGGCATCTATATACTTTGATGACGAATTATTTGATGCGGAATTTGGAGAGTGGTGGGAAGTGATAAAAGATGATCGAAGTTACTCAATAAAGGACTAACACAAAAGAGGCTGCCTCAACAAATGGGGCTGCCTCTTTTTTATGTCTATTTAGTTAAGGATCAATAAAAGAATAACTTATAATATTTGGCTGCTACTTTTGCACCTACTCTTCGTTGCCAAAATACTCGTTATGCTAAGGCATAAGTCGCATTTCGCCGCCTCGATTAGACACAAAATTTGCTACCCAAACCTTTATAACTTATTTTTTAATCGATCCTAAGACTTACCTATTCAGTAAATCTCTAATTTGTGCAAGTAGTTCTTCCTGAGTTGGTCCGGCAGGTGCTGCTGGTGCAGGAGGTGTTTTTGTTTTATTGTAAGATCTTACAATCATAAATAAAACGAAACCAACAATAATTAAATTGATGATACTGTTAACCCAAGCTCCCCAACGAATTGCGTTCTCAGGAGTAGCTATAGTTACTCCGTCAGCAGCCATAACTGCTGGGGCTAATACATGTTTCAATTCTGAAAAGTCCATCCCTCCAGCTGCTTGTCCTATAACAGGCATTACGATATCATTCACAAATCCATTTACAACCAAGCCGACGGCACCGGCTAAAATTACGGCAACAGCAAAGTCAACGACGTTCCCCGTCATAATAAAATCCTTAAACTCTTTAAACATAGTTAATAATTTAGTTGGTTAGATAAAATGTTTTGAAGTCGAAGTTGCCTGACGTTTTCTCGACAGTCTATTTTATAACAACTCCGATAGGTCCACGGATTTGAGACGAAATTAACAATAAATGTCACACTTCTGACATTTAAAAATCTAAAAGGAATCTAAGTAGTCTGAGTGATGATAGTCATCTAAAAAAGGCACTGCCAAATGAATGACAGCGCCTTTTATGCTTTTAAGTATTACTTACGGAAATGAATTGTTACTTCACGGCCATATCTTTTCTAATTTTATTCAAAGCAGAACCCGCTGTAACCCAGTCAATCTGAGATTGGTTATAGGTGTGCTTCACTTCGAACTTACTCTTCTTACCATCACTATGGTTCAACACAACGGTTAGGTTTTCACCTGGTGCCATTTTACTAAAGTCCGGAATATCAACGATGTCATCCTGACGTACTTTGTCGTAATCTTTTGGATCAGCAAAAATCAAAGCCAACATTCCCTGCTTCTTTAGGTTTGTTTCGTGGATACGTGCAAATGATTTTACGATCACTGCATTCACTCCTAAGAAACGAGGCTCCATTGCTGCGTGCTCCCTTGAAGAACCTTCTCCCAAGTTTTCCTCACCGAAAACAACTGTTCCGATTTTCTTCTTTTGGTAAGCCCTTGCAGAATCCGGCACTGCCATGTACTTCGCTTTTTTGAGCGCGTAGTTGATTACATTGTTCGGTTCATCGTTGAAAGCGTTGATCGCTCCAATATAACAGTTGTTAGAAATGTTCGCTAAATGACCACGATATTTCAACCATGGACCAGCCATAGAAATATGATCCGTTGTACATTTCCCTTTTGCCTTAATCAAAATACGCATTCCTTTCATGTCCTCGCTTTCAATAGCTACAAAAGGCTTAAGTAATTGCAAACGGTTTGATTTCTTATCAATCTTTATTTTCACTTTGCTACCGTCTTCAGCTGGTGGATTGAAACCCGCATCTTCTACGTCGAAGCCTTTTGGTGGAAGTTCTACTCCTTTTGGAGGGCTCAATTTTACTTTCTTACCTTTTTTGTTAACCAATTTATCCGTCAAAGGATTGAAAGTTAGGTCACCCGCGATAGCCAATGCTGTTACGATTTCTGGAGAAGCAACAAAAGCGTGTGTTAATGGATTACCATCATTACGTTTTGTAAAGTTTCTATTGAAAGAAGTGATAATGGAATTCTTCTTCTTTGGGTTTTTGTGTCGAGACCATTGTCCGATACAAGGACCACAGGCGTTTGCCAAAACCATTCCACCCATATCTTCGAAAGGCTTTAATAAGCCATCTCTTTCTACAGTGAAACGAATCTGCTCAGAACCTGGAGTTACGGTGAATTCTGACTTTACATCTAGATGTTTCTTAACCGCTTGTACAGCAATAGAAGCTGCGCGATCCAAATCTTCGTAAGAAGAGTTTGTACAAGAACCGATCAAACCAACATCCAATTTTGCAGGATAGCCATTCTCTTTTACAGCCGCAGCAAATTTAGAAATTGGCCATGCTAAATCCGGCGTGTATGGTCCGTTAATATGTGGCTCCAATGTAGACAAGTTGATTTCAATCACCTGGTCAAAATATTTCTTTGGATCTTTATAACATTCCGGATCACCGGTTAAGTGTTTCTTTACTTTGTTAGCCAACTTCGCAACATCTGCTCTTCCTGTTGCAGAAAGGTAACGCGCCATAGAAGGATCGTAACCGAAAGTAGAAGTCGTTGCTCCAATCTCTGCTCCCATGTTACAGATGGTTCCTTTACCGGTACAAGACAAGCTACGTGCACCAGGTCCGAAGTATTCAACGATAGCACCAGTTCCACCTTTGACAGTAAGGATACCAGCCACTTTAAGGATGACATCTTTTGCAGAAGTCCAACCAGATAATTTACCTGTTAATTTAATACCGATAACTTTAGGCATTTTCAATTCCCAAGGCATATCTGCCATTACATCCACGGCATCCGCACCACCTACTCCGATGGCTACCATACCAAGACCACCTGCGTTAGGCGTGTGAGAATCCGTACCAATCATCATCCCTCCTGGAAAAGCATAATTTTCTAAAACGATCTGGTGAATAATACCTGCACCTGGCTTCCAGAAACCTATACCATATTTATTAGAAACATCTTGTAAAAAATCGAAAACTTCGGAACTTGTGTTGATGGCATTTTTCAAATCTTTCTTCGCACCCACTTTAGCTCCGATCAAGTGATCACAGTGTACAGTAGAAGGAACTGCAACTTTATCTTTACCCGCCATCATAAATTGAAGCAATGCCATTTGTGCTGTTGCATCTTGCATCGCTACACGGTCAGGAGAAAAGAAAACATAATCTTTTGCTCTCTTGTAATTTTTTAATTTAGATTCTGGGTGAAGGTGAGTGTACAGAATTTTTTCAGTCAAAGTCAAAGGTCGCTTCAGACGTTTTCCAATTTTTTCTAATCGGTCGCCTAAGCTGTCATAGTACGCCTTGATTATATCAATATCAAATGCCATAGTTGTATGAGTTTTAATAAGTTTTAAAATCGCCGCAAAAATACATTATTTTTTTATTATTTGTTGCCCCTGTCTTGTACAGCTGCGGACAGGATGTAAATGGGTTTCAAAAGTCTCTCCGTTTCACTTCCGTCTTTTTTAACAACATCTTTTCAAGGAACCACGTCATTTCTCAAAAATGAGAAAAAAATGAATCATACTTTCGTAACTTTAAGTTCTTTTGTACTTAAAAGTATTTGAAAGGATTCGTTTTTCAACTCTATATTAAAAATGAGATTATTATTCCTGTCTTTTTTATTCCTATTCCCTTTTTTACTTTCTGCGCAGAAAAGCAATTCTGATTTAGAAGCAGCTCTTAAGTCTGAGAAAAGTACTAGAGGAAAAATGACCTTAGAGGTAGAGCTATCCAAAAGATATGTTAGTCCTAATCCAAAGCGGGCCATTGAATTGGGGAAGAAGGGTTATCAAACTGCCGTTAAAATCAAGAATCATAATGTAGCTGCTCAGGCTGCTTATCTGATTGCGCTGGCTTATGAAAATAAAAGAGACAAACGGAATGTGGATATTTGGTTGAGAAACTGTTTCAAAAGTTCGATGCGCGCCCATGATTCTGATTTGATTATCAAAAGTGCTGTTAAAAGGAGCCAGGTGGCAAAGAGGAAAGGCAATTTTCGCAAAGCCTATGAAGTGATGGAAGAGGCCTTTGATTATTTTAGTAAAAAAGGATCCAGCATTAGTGATTTGGAGCAAGCATTTGAAATGCAACGTATGCAAATCAATAAGGAGAAAAAAACGTTGGAAACCGAAAAGAAAAAATTGAAAAAAGACATTAAAATCTTATCCAGTGAAAGGGATCAATTGAGTGACGAAAAAGTAGAACTAACCGAAAAGCAAGAAGAGCTCTTGGAGGCCAATGAAAAAGCAGTCGAGGAAATAAATGTAAAATCGGAAGAACTGGCCACGGTAGCAGAACAAAAAACAAAAGCAGAAAAGCGAGCCTATAAAAACAAAAAGAAAGCGGAAGAACTCACTGGTAAAAACAAAGAGATTACAGAGCAACTAGAGATAGAGCAAGTCCAGAGGGAGATGGCAGAAATAAAAGCTTCCAGGAGCAACCTCTTACTTTTATTGGCTGGTGTATTGTCTTTGTTTTTCATTCTCTTGGCCATTTCTTTATATGGCCGCTTCCGAGCAAAGAAAAAAGCCAACAAGGCGCTAGAAGAGGAACAACGTCGTTCTGACGAATTGTTACTGAACATCCTTCCTGCCAACATTGCCGAAGAGCTAAAGAATACCGGCACCGCTTCCGCAAAAAAATACAATCACGTAACTGTATTGTTGGCAGACTTTAAAGATTTTACTAAAATATCAAAAAAATTAACTCCCGAACAATTAGTCAAAGAATTAGACCATTGTTTCAAAGGTTTTGATCACATCATTTCTCATTACAAAATTGAAAAGATAAAAACCATTGGTGATGCTTATCTGTGTGCCAGCGGTTTGACGGACGGAAAAACCAACCCGAAAGATATGCTCAAGGCTGCTTTGGAAATGCAGCAATTCTTAAAGGAATACAAAGAAGAACGCAATCGAAAAGGTCTCACTAGTTTTGAAGCGCGCATCGGAGTGCATACTGGGCCAGTGGTAGCTGGAGTAGTGGGTACTAAGAAATTCGCTTATGATATTTGGGGCGAGACCGTTAATATTGCTTCCCGTCTGGAGCACAATTGCGAAGTTGGCAAAGTCAATATCTCCAAAGAAACTTTCGAAGAAATTCGTTACTTATTTGATATAGAGTCAAGAGGGAAAATTGATGCAAAGAATCTAGGTTATATTGATATGTATCATGTCAATAAATTACGTAACTGATCTTTAGCAAGCGAAAGGTTTGGTAAAATGATATTTTCTTATAAGGACTAGGCCAAAAGAGGCATATTTTGCGGGGATACTAGCTTTTCATTCCGACTCAAAGCAATTTTACGATTGCTTTTTAGAGGAGGTTTGGGGGGACCAATGTTCTCGATTTCAGGCAGTACCGTTTTATATACAAAAGATGCTTCCGGATATGAAGGAAGTGATGGCAGACCGTTGGATTCCCGAGTTTACCTTCGTAACTTAGCGGCCAATATGATTACGGATGTTTCCATCAACAAAACAGCTGGAACCAATGATCTTGACGCACGATATTCACCAGACGGCGCTTTCATTATTTTTGTAAATACAAACAATGATCGCATCTCACAAAAGGACATCTGGAAAATGGATTTGGATGGAGGAAGTAGGACCTTGCTTTTTGAAAATGCAATTACTCCAGAATGGAAATAGCAGAGGTTGCTTATTTAGATTTGACAAAGAATCACGTTTCGTACACACCGATCCTTAAAAAATATACACATAGTTTTTGTTATAACCCATCACTGAATCACCCATTAAGTTGGTAAACAAAACGGCGGTACATTTTCATGTGCCGCCGTTGTTTCTTTCTATCGGACTATCTTCATCACTCCTCAGTGATTTCTTTTCGATTCTTCACATATTTATCCATCCATTCCGTCATTTCCCAAAGCATGTGCATCACCGATTCTCTGGCTCGGTATCCGTGGCTTTCATGAGGCAACATAACCAGACGAACATTAGCTCCATGTCCTTTTAATGCCGCATAGAAACGTTCGCTTTGCATAGGAAAAGTTCCAGAATTATTATCTGCTGCTCCGTGAATCAGCAAAAGTGGTTCTTTAATTTTGTCTGCATGATTGAATGGAGACATTTTGAAATAGGTTTCCGGTGTCTCCCAAAAAGTCCGTTCTTCTGATTGAAACCCAAAAGGTGTAAGTGTTCTGTTATAAGCGCCACTCCTAGCTATACCCGCTGCGAATAAATCAGTATGAGCCAGCAAATTTGCAGTCATAAATGCTCCATAAGAATGACCTCCTACCGCTATTCGTTTTCGATCAGCTACCCCAATATCTACCAGATGATCTATGGCCGCTTCTGCTCCTGAGCGCAATTGTTCAATGAAGGTTTCGTTAGGTTCATTCTCTCCTTCTCCGATAATTGGCATTCCAAAATCATCCATTACGGCATATCCCTGAGTCACCCAAAACAAAGGAGAACTCCAGCCGATTCTAATGAATTCATACGGGGAGTCCGTTACCTGACTAGCAGCATTGGCGCTTTTAAACTCCCTGGGATAAGCCCACATAAAAACAGGAAGTCGTCCATCTTTTTCTCTGTCATAACCTTCTGGCAAGTACAAAGTACCCATCAACTCCACTCCATCTGCACGCTTATACTTCACCATTTCCTTTTGAATATTCTCTAAGGACTTATATGGATTTTCAAAAAAAGTAATTTGATCCAGCGTACCCTTTTTCAAATTTCTAAGGTAATAATTCGGCCTCTCCTCATTGGATTCTCTTCTGCTTAATACTACTGCTTTTTCCTTATTCAAAATACCAACAGGCACTTCGTAATAAGGAGCTTCCGAGCGCCAAAGTCTCTCTTTCTTTTTGGTGTTCACATCAATCACATCTACAAAGGGACGATTGCCTTCCGGCGAAGCCCCTTGTCCGGAAAGATAGAGGGTGTTGCCTTTATCCGCAGTCAT
Source organism: Saprospiraceae bacterium (assembly GCA_047626155.1). GTDB lineage: Bacteria > Bacteroidota > Bacteroidia > Chitinophagales > Saprospiraceae > CALGLS01. Next base: position 14,046 of record JBLHRR010000047.1, read on the forward strand.
TAAGACACTGCGGCCATATTCATTTTGCTCTGTTTCAAAATCCCCCGGATCGTTGTATCGGTCTTCCCAGGAATGTTCGAAGAAGACGGTTTTATCTTTGTCCTTTGCATCCGGCTTCCACTTACTCGTAATAATTTTCCGGTCTTTCCACCACCATTCGTAAGCCATAGCCAAATCACCTGTTCCCCAAGTAACGCCACCATATCGAAGAGCGAAGGAAATACTTTCCTCCGGTTCTTTATCGAAAGGTGATGGCAATAGGAACAACTGATCGCGGATTGTAGCCTCTTTGTTAGGGTCGCCTCCGTCCTGTGCTTCTACCCAGCTTAGCGTCGCTGCTTTGTCATCCCTCCAGGAAAAAGAGCGAGGGCCTGTTGCCACCGCTCCAAAACCTTTAGGAATATTATCTGCCAAAGGCTTGTCCGCTACTCTCTTTACCAGTTTTCCATTCTTTCCATATATTTCAACAGATGAAGGAAAACGCCCATAAGGCACCATAAAAGAAAAAGGCTTCTGAATGGTTTGTAAAAGTACATAAGCCCCATCTGGCGAAGTACTCATGCCAGAGACGATCCCGGTTTTGCCCATCTTATTTTCTGTATTCGTTTTAACATTGATGGTTACAATTTGCGATATTGTATAATATTTGAACAAAGCAATATCGTGTGCATTTTTTAATAAATCTTGATAAGTCCTAACCGGCGCTTTCTTTCCTTCATTGATCTGAATGGTTGGCCCAAAAGGCTTGTCTTCAACTTCTGGCAAAGCACCACGGTTGGCTGGAACTCTTTTATACAACAAGGTTTCGTCATCAGAAAACCAGGTTAATGGCCGACCTGGCATCGCATCATTGATGACAGCCTCCGTAAGTTTTTTAGCTGTTGCTGTTGCTAAATCTACGTACCACAACTCCAGCCCATTTGCAATGGTATTTGTGAAAGCCACTTTAGAACCATCTCGGGTCCAACTGAGGTTTCCTAATTTTGCATTTTCCGGGAGCCCCTGTACTTGTTGTTCTATGTCTTTTCCCAACTCTTTTATCTTCATTCCGGTATAGTGGCCAGAGCGACTAGCTCCGTTCGTTCTAGGATTGATACGCATCCCTGCTAATTTCATTTCTTCCTGAGCCACTTCTTCAATACCTGGCATGTTAGGCCGATCTAATAAAAGCATTCGGTCGGAAGTAGGGCTAATACTGAGGCCTGGGGTAGGTGCGGCATCAATTAAATCAGCAATGCCCTTGGGAGGCATTTGGTATCCAGTTAGTTCTTGAGCAATTGTCGTCGTCGTCATAAGCAGCAATAGCAGTATTAGGTTTGAGAAGGTTTGAATGGTATTTTTCATTTTTGGCGATTTGTTTTTTTAATATTACACAAAAACAATTTAGACCACAAAAGCAAAAAAAGGGAATATAGTAATTTTTTGTTATTTGTATTGCCGTTTATAAATCCTTTTTGCTTTTGTGGAAAAGATATTTATTTGCGATATTGAGGAATTATATAAATAGAAGTCAGACAACTAGACATTTCTCCAATTCTACCTCCCAGCCTCCTAAAGGAGTTGCGGCAAACGAGGATGTTCATTTAAGTGTGTCTGCCAATTTTTCAATCAAAATCAAAATGGCAATCAAAATCAAAAACACTATACCTCGAGCCCAATAAGAAATTGATCTTCAGTTGATTAAACACATTTTGGTACGTTATAGGGCAATTTTTGATTTTGATTTAAAACACCCATAATTGAAGATTCCCCGGCAAACCTATAGATGTCCAGTTCTCTGAATAGAAGATCTCTTTTAACTAATAACTATGAAATTTCCACAGCCCATCCCTATTAAAACAATTGCTAAAAAGATCAATGCAGAAATCATTGGTGATGATACTTTACTAGCCATTGGTATTAACGAAATACACAAAGTAGAGCAAGGCGACATCACCTTCGTCGATGTCGCCAAGTATTTTGACAAATCACTAAACTCTGCAGCCACCATCATCATCGTCAGTGAACGGGTGGAATGCCCTCCTGGGAAAGCATTGTTATTGTCTGAGAAGCCTTTTGAGGATTACAACAGCCTAGTATTGGAGCATCGCCCCTATGAATCGCTAAGGTGGGGTATCCATCCTACCGCTAATATTCATCCTTCTGTGGTCATTGAGCCCAACGTAGTTATTGGACCTCATGTGAAAATCGGAGCGGGATCTCATATACAAGCGAATGTTGTTATTGCAGAGCATAGCCTAATTGGGAAAAATGTTCTGGTTCAGAGTGGTTCTGTGATTGGGACGGAGGCTTTCTATTTCAAAAAAAATCAAGAAAGCTATAAAAAATGGCGTTCGGGTGGACGAGTCATACTTGAAGATCGGGTAGATATTGGGGCCTGCTGTACGATCAACAAAGGTGTTTCTGGTGACACCATTATTGGCGAAGGGTCAAAACTAGATGGGCAAGTTCACATCGGCCACGGAGTCGTACTGGGCAAGAATTGTTTGCTAGCAGCGCAGGTAGGTATCGGCGGTAAAACCATTGTTGGAAATAATGTCATCTTGTATGGTCAAGTCGGAATCGCACAGAATTTAACCATCGGAGACGATGCTATTATCCTGGCAAAATCCGGGGTTTCAAAATCTCTGGAAGGTGGGAAAACTTATTTTGGTGCACCAGCAGAAGAGGCGCGGAAGTATTTCCGAATGATAGCGGCCATGCGAAAATTACCTGAGCTATTGAGACGTGGGATCTAAATTTCGATAAATCTATTCTACCATTAATCATCTGTATGCGCTACCATTCTTTAACTTCAGTTCTATAATAGAGATTCCGGCATCCCATTTTTCAACATCTAAGCCTATTAGATGACTTTGCCCTTTGTAAATAGATTGTTACGCTGGATACTATCGGTTCCGGACTTGATATCGTGCTAAGCTAAACCGAAGTACAAGCCCCAGCATCCGTAATCGTTACAGCATAAGTACCAGCAGCTCCAATAATCAGTTCTAAGAATGGGCCCATGGAAGCATCAAATCATTCGTAGTCACAATCACAGTCTGCTATTCTTACATTTAAAGACAAAGTGCTTTAGTGGCAAACCAGCTTCGAAAAGTGTGTTCTTTTGTAACTTTTCTTTTAGATCATCGTTTAGTTACGAGCTTCTTTGAAGAATTTCATGTTTTTAAAGTTTCTCAAAGAAAAGGCAAAAATACCTCTTTTATGGTATATAGGATTTAAATATATGGTATAAATTCGCCAAGTGTTTTTAAGGAAGAGTTTATCATTTTTCAAACTGTTCCAATAAAGGGTTAAAAACACTGTTCCATTCCCAAAATCAATCTTTCCCACAACCGATTTATTAAAATTGCCGTCTATTTATTTATAGACGGCTCCTTCTTTTGCTATAGCCATAACAAAGCTATAGCTCCGCATTTATACTTCTGAGAAATCTACATTGGTTAAATTCCTGTATTATTAAATTATAAGGAGAGGTATGCGCTATTGTGTACTGTCTTCAAGTCCTATGAACAATTAAATCTGGGAATTATCTCTTCTTCAGATTCTGTAAGTATGTTAGGCTCGCATTGTAATCTCATGACTTTAACGTTCCTTCAATAGGACAAACAACACATCAACAAATCAAGTACCCACTATATTAGGTAGGGTACAAAGAGCTTTTCTTGAATCTGTTTTTGGGATGCGCCCCTCTTCTTTTGTTAGGAGAGGGGACTTTTTATTATTGGGAATTAGACGGGAGATTCCAAAATATCGTTTTTCCTTTCGCTTACTCTGCCTAAAGGAGAGCTTTCGCCCACTGCGACATTTTGGGAAACATCGGTGGAAAGAGGAGATTAGCTTATTGTGTAGTTGTGAATTCTAAAATTTCTTCCACGTATTTTCTGTTATTAGCCAGTCGTGGTACTTTATTTTGAACACCATATTTTCCTTTTGCTTTCATCCAGCTTAGAAACGTTCCTTTAGGCATGGCTGTCATTCGGAGTTGTTCCAGTGCCATGTCTTTATAGCGCTTGGCTTCGTAGTCGGAATTTATTTTTTGCAAATTCAAGTCCAGTATTTTATTGAATTGCTCCATATTGTCAGGCGCGTTTTCAAATTCGATCAACCATTCGTGTCCTCCCTTTCCTGTGCCTTCGATATAAATAGGAGCGACCGTATATTCAGAAACAATAGCACCGGTAGTTTGACAAGTTAGTTCGATTGCTTTATCCGTATTCGACACCATAACTTCTTCACCGAATGCGTTGACAAACTGCTTTGTTCTTCCTGTGATTTTTATCTTATATGGAAAGGTGGATGTAAACATAACGGTATCCCCTATGAGGTATCTCCACAAACCAGCGTTGGTACTAATAAGCATGGCGTAGTTTTTTCCAACTTCCACATCTGCTAATGGAATCGCGACAGGGTTATCTTCCTGCCAGTCTTCCATTGGAACAAATTCGTAGTAAACGCCATTATCCAAAAGCAGCAGCATATCGTCTTTATCAAAATCCAACTGAGAGCCAAAATATCCTTCAGAGGCATTATATACTTCCTGATAGGTCACATCACTAGAAGGTAAAAAACGATACAATTGTTCTCGGTAAGGTTTGATCCCTACGCCTCCGTGAATGTAGGCTTCAAAGTTAGGCCACACTTCCAACATGTGCTCTTTGCCACTCATTTCTAATATCTTCCGGAAGAAAACGATGATCCAGCTTGGAACACCTCCTACCATCCGGATCTTCGATGATTGTTCGATCGCCACTTCTGCCATTATTTCAATCTTCCTCTCCCAGTCTTCCATAAAAACGGTATCCAGGTCTGGTTCAAAAAATGGACGTGCTATCTTGGGCATACTACGCACCATAAGAGCAGATACATCTCCATAAATCGTATTCAGGTGTGGTTTATATTTTTGATGACTTCCTGCCATGAGAAAGTTCTTCCCAGAGAAGATGGTACAATCGGGTCTGTTGTGATACAAAATAGTCATCGTATCCCAGGACCCCTTCATATGACAATCTTTAAAGTTTTCATCAGAAACGGGAATGAACTTACTTTTATCACTAGTTGTACCAGAGGATTTTGAAAATTGGGTAACTGCACCTGGCCAAAGAATACTTTTCTCTCCCTCCATCATTCGCTGAATAAAAGGCTTGAGCGATTCATAGTCCTGTACCGGAACCTTCTCTCCAAAGTCTTTGAGGTTCTTCACCTCATTGAAATGATGTTTCTTTCCCCACTCCGTTTGGCGACCTCCTTCCATTAGTTTTTTGAATACCGCCTGCTGCGCTTCATGAGGGTTATTCATAAAATGCTCTATCTCTCTGAAGCGATAGTTATAGTAAGACTGGAAAAGAAAATTGGCCAGCGTTCTCATGTTAAATAATAACTTTTGGGCTTAGATAATAGTAATAGTGTGGGTGGAAATTCTAATTTTCTGGATTGGCAATCAGCGATTTAGCTGAATGATAATCCGTAAAGTTACGACTTCTTTACACTCTAAAATAAGAATAATGATAAAACATCTCCTAATAGAGGTAGATTTATTTTTTCATTACTAGTGGAGTTAACGTAAAATGAATGATGTATAGTTGGGTCATTGCTATAATTCCAGCTTCAAAAACGCTCCCGTATGGCTTTTTTTATTCTTTACTACCTGCTCTGGGGTACCCGCCACCAATAATTCACCTCCGCGATATCCTCCTTCCGGGCCCATATCAATCACATAGTCTGCCATTTTAATGACGTCCATATTGTGCTCTATAATAGCAATGGTATTTCCTTTATCTACCAATTTCATAAGCACTTCCAATAATTTCCGAATATCTTCAAAATGCAAACCTGTTGTTGGTTCATCCAAAATATAAAAGGTATTTCCTGTATCTCGTTTGGATAACTCTTCAGCTAATTTTACCCGTTGTGCTTCACCTCCGGACAAAGTAGTTGCCTGCTGCCCGAGCGTGATGTATCCAAGGCCAACTTCTTTTAGCGTCCTTGTCTTTCGAAAGATAGAGGGGATATTTTGAAAAAAGTCTACCGCTTCTTCTACAGTCATATCAAGTACATCACTAATAGATTTCCCTCTATACATCACTTCTAGCGTCTCTCTGTTGTAGCGACGGCCGAGACATTGTTCACAGTCTACTTGTACGTCAGGTAAGAAATTCATTTCTATCACTCTGCGACCTGCGCCTTCACAAGTTTCGCAACGACCTCCTTTTACATTGAAAGAAAAACGACCCGGTTTATAGCCTCTAATTTTTGCCTCTGGTAGTACCGAAAATATCTTTCTGATATCCGTAAAGAGTCCCGTATAAGTGGCCGGATTTGAACGAGGTGTACGGCCAATTGGAGACTGATCGATTTCAATAACTTTATCCAAATGCTCCAAACCTTTCAACTCTTTATAAGGCATTGGACGAGCATTGGAACGATAAAAATGAGCGCGCAAAATAGGGTACAGGGTTTCATTGATCAATGTCGATTTTCCACTTCCCGATACACCGGTAATACAACAAAAAGTGCCTAGTGGTATTTTGACATCTACAGATTTCAAATTATTACCAGTAGCCCCTTTCAACTCTAAGAATTTGCCATTCCCCTTTCTTCGTTCTTTCGGCGTTGGAATTGTAGAACTATTGTTTAAGTAATTCGCTGTAATTGTATCTTTCTTTAGGAAAGTCTTTGGAACGCCTTCACCAACTAGGTTACCTCCATATTTTCCAGCACCCGGCCCCAAGTCGATAAGGTAATCAGAAGCCAACATAATATCCTTGTCATGTTCTACGACCAAAACTGTATTTCCAATTTCTGTCAATTCGCGAAGCGCTTCTATTAGACGTTGATTGTCTCTTTGGTGCAATCCGATACTTGGTTCATCAAGAATGTAGGTTATTCCTGTCAGTTGAGAACCTATTTGGGTCGCCAATCGAATTCGTTGTGACTCTCCACCTGACAATGATCTTGCCGGACGGAATAAGTCAAGGTAATCCAAACCGACGTGTAGTAAAAAGCCGAGTCGCATTTTCAATTCTTTCAAGATATCTTTTCCAATTACTTTTTGGCGTTCAGAAAGGTGCGGATCTAGTTTATGTAACCAATCCGAAAGCTCTGCAATATCCATTCGAGCGAGTTCGGATATATTTTTTTCATGGACTTTAAAGTGAAGCGATTCTTTTTTCAAACGCTGTCCCTGGCAGTCTGGGCATTTATCAACCATCATAAATTCCTCTGCCCACTTTCTAATTTTATCAGAGCCAGATTCCTGATACCAACGAATAAGCATGTTCATCAAGCCTTCGTAAGCGAGGTTGTAAACAAAATCGTGTTTGCTGTATTTTACATCCACCTCAAATTTATCATTGCCTCCGTTTAGGATGGTTTCCAATGCTTCCTTAGGAATCTTCTTGATAGGGGTAGAAAAAGTAAACTTGAATTTTTTAGCAATAGCTTTCAGTTGTTTAAAGGTCATGTTCTCCCGCACCTCTCCAAAAGGAACAATCCCTGCCTCGTTGATACTTTTAGAATCATCGGGAATCACCTTTTTCATATCAATGGTCTGAACCGTCCCGAGGCCTTTACATTTGGGGCACATTCCATAAGGCGAATTGAAGGAAAAAGCGTTTGGCGAAGGCTCTTCATAAGACAGCCCTGTTTCCGGATCCATGAGGTGCTTGCTATACGGAAACACTTTGTTAGAAGCTACATCCAATAGCATCATCAGACCGTTGCCCATCTTTAAGGTTGTCTGAATAGAAGCAGCTATTCTTTCTTCATTTTTTTTATCAACCGTGAGTCGATCAACTACGGCCTCAATGTCGTGGGTTTTATACCGATCCAATTGCATCGAAGGTTTGATGTCTAATACTTCTCCATCCACCCGAACTTTTGTGTAGCCTTGTTTTCCAATTTGAGTGAAGAGTTCCCTGTAATGACCTTTACGGGATCGAACCATAGGAGCAAGCAAGTATATTTTTTTTCCTTTAAAATTTTTGAAAATCTGTTCTACCATTTGCTCCTCGCTGTACTTCACCATTTTCTTTCCGGAGTCGTAAGAATAAGCATCAGAAGCTCTAGCAAAAAGCAATCGAAGAAAGTCATAAATTTCTGTAATGGTACCGACTGTTGACCGGGGGTTTTTGCTGGTTGTCTTTTGCTCAATAGAGATTACGGGGCTCAGTCCCGTAATCTGTTCTACATCAGGCCGTTCCATCTCTCCGATAAATTGGCGGGCATAGGCGGAGAATGTTTCCATATATCGACGTTGCCCCTCTGCATAAATGGTATCGAAGGCCAGTGAAGATTTTCCACTGCCGCTGATTCCGGTAATGACCACAAATTTATTACGAGGTATGTTTACATCAATATCCTTAAGATTGTGTACCCGAGCGCCGAGTACTTCAATTACCTCTTGTTCTTTAACGGGAGAGTTCTTTTTCTGGGTAGTAACTTTAGCCATAGTATATTGAATCGCATTAAAAAAGTATGTTCATCGACAGATCATTAAAAACTAAGCAAGGTAACAATCCGTCAAAGAGCGAGGAACAAAAATACAGTTTAGTAGTGATAGTTACTTAATAAAAGTAGGTGTTATAATTGGCCTGCTTATAAAGACTTGCTCATTCCAACCTCTTATTATAGTAGGTAGAACAATGCAATAGAATTTTAGTTGAAGGGATCTCTCTTATAAAAATCCCTTATAAAAAGAATTCACTTTGTTAGAAGGATTAATGTGCATATCCCCTAAAAACTTCCTTTTCAGGTGAAATTAATGAAACAATAACAAGAACATAGGGGTATAATCCTCTATAGCTAGTACCTTTGCACTTACACCCTATTTTATCGGAACTAAAACACACAGGTAATGTACGACGTCATTTTGAGTTTTATTACCTCATTTACACTCACATACTTCGCTATCCCTCCAATCATTAATATTGCTATTTCCAAAAATTTATGCGATGAACCGGGGGAACGTAGATCTCATAGCGTAAGTACTCCTTCACTTGGCGGTATCGCTATCTTTGCTGGTTTGATCTTTTCCATCATTATGTGGACACCATTCAATGTTTTTGGTGACTTACAATACATTCTCTGTGCTTTCATTATTCTATTTTTAGTTGGTGCGAAAGATGACATTGCACCCGTATCTGCAAAAAAGAAATTGACTGCTCAGCTTTTAGCTGCCATTATTCTCGTTTTCAAATCCAACATTGTTATTACTAGTTTTTACGGCCTTTTGGGTATAAACGAGTTGTATGACTGGGCAAGCATCCTAATTTCTATTTTCACCATTTTGGTTATTATCAATGCCTTTAACCTGATCGATGGGATTAATGGTCTATCAGGGAGTATAGCAACGCTGATTTCCATTACTCTGGGTACTTGGTTTTTGTTAATGGAACGAATGGATATGGCCATCATCGCTTATGCGCTAGCCGGAGCCAGTATTGCTTTTTTAAAATACAATTTTACCCCTGCTAAAATATTTATGGGGGATACGGGTTCGCTCATTGTTGGTCTGACCTGTTCGATTTTGATTATTGAATTCATAGAGCTCCATCAGGTTTCGCCAAACAGTCCTTATGCCTTTTCTGCCGTACCAGCGGTTGCACTTGGGATTCTGATATTGCCCCTATTTGATACCCTACGTGTATTTATTGTTCGGGCAGCCAGAGGGAAGTCACCTCTTAATCCGGATCGAAGCCATATTCATCATTTACTACTCGACTTTGGATTATCTCACATGCAGGCAACAGGGCTTCTCGTCCTTGTTAATATCTTCTTCATCTTATTGGTTATCGCACTTCAGGAACTTGGAAATCATAGCCTTATCCTTTTAATCTCTGTAATTGCCTCTTCTCTCACGTATGTTTTGTATTCAGCTGTTAACCGACGGAAGAATCAGATAAAAGAGCAAATGAATGAAACACCAAAAAAGAAAGAGAGATTAAAAGAAACTGCTCTTTAGTATCTTCGTGAAATGCAACAACTCCTTTTCATTTTTCTGGGTGGTGGCTTAGGCAGCATTTGCAGGTATGGCATCGCTCAACTCGTTCCTCATTCTTCTAACTTTTCCTATGGTACTTTTGTCGCTAATGTCTTAAGTAGTTTGATACTTGGTATTGTAGTAGGGCTTGCACTAAAAAATGCGATAAGTGGAGACAGTCGTCTATTCTTTATTACTGGTTTTTGTGGTGGCTTTAGTACTTTCTCAACCTTTTCTGCCGAAATGTTACAGCTGATCGAATCGGGAAATTATCTTGCGATGTTCAATTATGCTTTCTGGAGTATTTTGACTTGTATGGTTTGTATTTTTCTCGGAATGCGGTTGACTGCAGGATAGTTCATCTTTGCGAAGGAGTACAATTCCCCCCTTATATAAAATCATAAGATCATGACAAGTAGAGAGTTAAAACACCTAATTGCCTACGCAGTACCGCTTACTGGTTTTGTTTCTTTGTACTAACAGGGCACCCTTTCCTTCGGAGTCGTCATCATTGCTTTTGTGCTGATTCCTCTAGTAGAATTTGAATTTTTCACACCGAATTCTAAAGAAACCCTAAGCGAGCAAGAAGAGAAATTAGCCAAAGAAAGTAACGTCTTTCCAATGAAATGATCAGACATTACGCTACATGAAGGAGAGTCCAAAATTGCCTTATGGGTACCCGACTTCTATGCTGATTGCGCTGGTACCTCCTCTCTGATTTAGTCTGATGAACAAACGGCTTCCAAACTCGTAATAATAAGATTTACCATAAGTTCCTCGTATCTTTGCCGCTTCAATTGATACCAAACTAAACCTGGAATTCCAATCATGAGCCAAACTTTATCCATAATCATCCCCGCTTACAATGAAGAGCGAACCATTCACCTTATACTGGACAAGGTAAAGGAGGTTGTCCTTATTGAGGATATTCAGAAAGAAATCATTATTACCAACGACTGCTCTAAAGACGATACGGAAGGTGCGGTCAAGCGGTATATGGCGGCTAATCCTAGTTTGAACATTCAGTACTTTGTCCACGAAGTAAATCAAGGCAAAGGGGCTGCATTACATACAGGTATAAAAAAAGCAACTGGTGACTACTTGATTATTCAAGACGCAGATTTGGAATACGATCCAGAGGAGTACAACATTTTACTAAAGCCAATTCTCAAGGGCTTTGCTGATGTGGTCTATGGCTCTCGCTTCATGGGAGGAAACCCTCACCGTATCCTTTTCTATTGGCACTCTCTTGGAAATAAGTGGTTAACAGGTCTTTCCAATATGTTTACCAATCTCAATTTGACAGACATGGAAACCTGTTACAAGTTATTCCGAAGTGATCTTATCAAACAGTTGGAATTAAAAGAAAACCGTTTTGGCTTTGAGCCGGAAGTTACTGCAAAAATCTCCCGAATTCCTGATGTCAGAATTTATGAAGTGGGGATTTCTTACTATGGCAGAACTTATGAAGAAGGGAAAAAAATTGGATGGAGAGATGGCTTTAGGGCTATTTACTGTATATTGAAATATAATCTTTTTAAGTAGTTTGTGTCAAATATCCCATAGTACCCTCACCATCAAAGCTATTCCAAAAGCAATTAAAGCGCATCCAGAGATTCGTCGCATCCAAAGGACGTGATGGGCTTTCAACTTATTACTGATGTATTTCGCTAGAGAGACTTTTAGCAAATCAGAAAAAACAATTACCAACATTATTCCTACAAAAAACTGACTGGCTTCTGAATTCGAATATTCCTTCTTCAAAACGACAGCCGTCATTACAGATATCCAGAAGAAAAAAGTGAAAGGATTAATCGTATTAATTAAGAAGCCTTTTACGGCCAACACCAAATAGGAAGCGCCCAGCTTCTTCTTAGTTAAGATTGGCTCATTCATATCCGGTGGCTTACCCCACAAAGTTAAGAATCCAATTAACAATAATACCACAGCTCCTGCTATTCCGACCCATAGTTTAAATCCTTCAATTTCGGTAACACTAACGATACGAGATACACCCAAATATACCGCAATTATAAAAATAAGGTCACTTAGCCATATTCCAACTCCCATTGCAAAACCCGCCCGAAATCCACGTTCCAAACCTGCCTGAATCAAAGCAAAGAAAATAGGACCCAACAGTATAGTTAGGGTTAAACCAAAAAAAAGTCCGTTAAGGAATGGCTGCATGTTTTATAAATAACTGTTAACTGTTAACTGTTGGCTATTAAATCCCACTAATGCATAATCAGTAAGCAAAGAATAACAACCAACTGCTGAATAGTTACTAAATTTCTTATTACTCATATACGGTAGCTACTAACTTTCGTTGTCCACCATAGTTCCTAAACTCACATAAGTAAATACCCTGCCATGTCCCAAAGTTTAACCGGCCATTCGTTATCGGAACCATTATAGTATTGCCGACTAATGCAGCCTTAATATGGGCGGGCATATCATCCGGGCCCTCCACTGTGTGCGTAAGGTAAGGTTCATTTTCAGGAATGATTTTATTAAACACCGATTCAAAATCTACTCGAACGGAGGGGTCCGCATTTTCGTTGATTGTTAATCCCGCAGAGGTATGTTTTATAAATAGATGAAAAAGGCCTATGCTTGGTAATTCTTTAAAATGGCGGAGCACTTCTCGAGTAATTAAATGAAAACCACGAGGGTAAGCGGAGAGTTGGATTTCAGTTTGTTTTATCATGAAAATGATTTTATTTGGTAGAACATAGCAAGTTGACGTTCCGCCAATTATTTTCTTTACCGCAACGGCACTACGAATGCTCGGTAAATTCCCATTCGCTCGAAAAACGTAGCGCTCTTCGCGCTCTTGCAGTAAAATTATTACATGCACCAAAATAGGAGAAATATTCATCAAGTAAGAAAGATGGGCTATTTTTCAATTTTAGCAATCTTATCCCGTCCTTTAGGGAGATACTCTAAAACCATCAACCATGAAAAAAACTGCCATTTATTCATCCTTTACCATTATTATTTTAATTCTCGCTACTGATTGAGATTTCAATGTGGGGCAGAGTAGTGATGCCGAACTAGTTCGGCTTATAGAAAAGAAAAGAGATCAGGGTATTTTCTTATCTGTTCTCGGTTTTGGAAGTGGTAATTTAAAAGATTCTAAAATGGAACAACTGGCAGATAAGGGCAACGGTAACTATGGCTATATCGACAATGTCAGAGAAGCTCGTAAGGTTATTGTTACAGAAAAGATGAGTACCCTCTTTGCTATTGCTAAAGATGTGAAATTGCAAATCGAGTTCAATCCGGCACATGTTAGCGCTTACCGTTTGATTGGTTATGAAAACCGACTGCTCAACAATGAGGATTTCAACGATGATAAAAAGGATGCTGGAGAGATGGTCGTAGGCCATAATGTAACGGCGCTGTACGAAATTGTTCCTGCTCCCGCTTCTACAAAACAAAATACTTCCGTAGACCCATTAAAATATCAGGAGCAAAATATAAAAGCATCCGCAGCAAATGATCCTAATATTCTCTCTTTAAAATTACGATACAAAGAACCGGAAGGAGAACAGAGTAAATTATTTGAAGTGGCTGCAAATGATCAAGAAAAGTCCTTAATTAATAGTTCTGAGGATTTTCGTTTTTCTGCGGCAGTAGCCGAATTCGGTTTACTCCTTCGAGATAGTAAATACAAAGGTAATAGCAGTTTTGAAGCGGTGGCGCAATTAGCTAGAGGAGCGATGGGTGATGACAAAGAAGGCTATAGAAATGAGTTTTTGCCTTTGGTAGAAGTTTGTCAATCATTGGCTACCGCAGAAAATTGATTTGCGTTTATTAACCGAGACTTACTACTTCCGGTTAATATGGGGTCGACTCCTCCAAGGGGGTCTTACGCAAACGAACTTGCGAAACCATATTAGCAAAATCACGATCTTACAAAGCTAATTTTTTTAGAAGCTACTGAATATTTCTTGATTTGTAAATTAGTTGATTAATTAAAAGGCCTAGCTGGTTATTCCAGCTAGGCCTTTTAATTAATGTATTTGCCTACAAAGTGACTTACCTAGAATAAGTCGGGCAACGAATATCTCCGAAGTAGTACATCAGACTTACGCCAAAGAAAGCGTAGTTGTCGTTGTTATTACTGTCTCCTCGTTGACGGCCTTCCTGTCCTCCGGTAATATCATCTATCGTTCGGTCAGCAAGGGCTACGGCAATTTGACCTCTCAAAGAGTCCAAATCATCAAGGTCAGGATATACGGTGCTTACATCATCAAGGTAGTCTGTAAACAATCGGCGGGCGCTTATTTCTATATTCAGACTCCACTCATAACTGAGGTCTAATTTCAAACCTGCTCCATAAGCCAATGCTCCCTGAAGAGAAAAATATTCCTCCCCTCTAAACTGACCTTCGGTACCAAGGTCTCTCAATTCATAAGTTTCCCCCTTGTATTCTGTAGTCGGATTAAAATAGAAAACAGAAAGTCCAACAAATAGGTAAGGCGTATAAAAATTGAGGCTACTTCCATGATCGTAAGGTAGGAAGTTGAATTCAAATTGTCCAGTACCATCAAAAATAGTAGACTTAAAGTTCAGGTTTCTATTTTGCTCATAGCTACTCTTAGAGTCTTGATCATTGGCACTAACAGAACCGTAATTAGCAGACAATTTAGCGCAAAGTCTATTGTTAAAGTTATAACGACCATTAACCCCCGCTGCTAAGCCTGGCGATTTGAGATTGAATGAACTGTTTATGTCCCCAAAGTAATGAGAGACTCCGATCCATCCACCTGCTTCCCAGCCTCGCTGTGCCTGAAGTCCAAAAGAAGTGCAGAATAAAAAGACGAATAGTATTATTGAGTTTTTCACCGGTAGTAATTTATATGATGTTCATGAGTTCTAAAAGCGCGGCAAAGTTAGTGAATATTCAAGCTTTGCCAATTAGTATTACACAAAAAATAATTTCCTGATTTCTTTCGTGGAAGCAATTATATAAATCACTCTCCCTGTGGTCGTTTTAATTTACATAATCGTTGCCAAATCGGGATTTAATTTTTCGTTGCCACTTATTGATTATGAATTATAAACGCTGAATGATTTTTTTACTTATAATCAGCATTTTACACTGTTTTAACCGCTTTAGAAATCGCATTAGCGAAGTACGAATTATTTGATTAAACGTCTAAACGTAACATTTGGTATAGCCTAGAAAACATTAGCATTTATCAATAGATCGAAAATGCAAGAAGTAGGCCAAGCAGGGTATAGGAATAGGAGCTTAGAGAATGACCAGTTTGTATTTCTTTAGCAGCTGTTTTGTTTTTGTCATATTTACAGAATAGCCCAGAATGAAACCTCCGCCTCCTGCCCCACACAACTTCAACTTCGTATGTTCAGAGGACAGCGCATCCAACCAAGGTTTTCTAAAATTAGCTGGCAGCATCTCTGCAAAATATTTGAATTGAAAATGGCCAATCTGATGAATCGTTTCCAAAAGGGAGCTTTTATCTTTTTTCAAAAAGGCATCAATTGCATCTTCTACCAATGGAATCAACTCTACTTCCAGGCGTAACGGGTACATTTCTTCCTCACACCATTTTTTGTACAAATCCACGAAAGGCGCTGTTTTTCTGCTGACTCCAGTATCTATTAAGAAGAACCCTTCAAGAGTTGATTGTTTTGCTGAAATCAATTTTGGGGTATCTCCATTAAACAATACCCCTTTTTTCAGATAACAGACTAAGGGATCAGCCCCCGAGCTCGCTCCGTGAAAACAAGATTCTATATTTGCCAATTCCTGTTGAAGCACGTTCAAGTCTGAAGCAGTCTTCAGTTCCGTCTTTCGAAAAGCAAAACGATCATAAACTGCAGCGGTAACCGCACCTGAACTTCCAGCTCCATATCCCTGAGGAATGGTAGAGTGAAAGTTTTCTCCTGCTTCCAATGCATTTGCGAAAGCCGCAGTATTGTATTTGTCCGCATAGTCGTTTTGGAGATAATTCAGGAGTTTAATAAGCCCTTCTTGATCTGCTTTCTCGGTGGAATTAGCTACTGAAATCCATTGTCCAGCATAATTTGGAAGAGGAACTGCAAGCGCTTTGGCTCGTTGGATGATGGTATATTCCCCGAAAAGGAGCAGTTTGGCGGGGTAGGAGTTGGTTTGCATTGTAATAGATATTCGCTCTGGTCTTATTTATTGACTTTGAAAGCCTAAAGGTATGAGTAAGAATTGAAAAGTTCTGTCTCTCTCTTTTCGACTATTTTTTTAGTTTGAAATAAAAGGAAAGGATCACTTGCATAAAGAAAATCAAATATGTAGATTTGTGCTCGCTTTCGGGCAGGTCCTATAGCTCAGTTGGTTAGAGCAACTGACTCATAATCAGTAGGTCCAAGGTTCAAATCCTTGTGGGACCACAAAACAGGAGCGTAACTATTTTGAATAAAGTAGTTGCGCTCTTTTTTTGGTAGAATTCAAAAGTAATATTGCCTTCGAAGACATTCTATTTAATTTATTAGAATGCTATAATGTCTCTTGAAGTACCCACCTTTGGAGAGAAGTCGAAGAGATTGATCGCCTAAACTAGATCTTAATCAACTTATAAAGTTGCGTATTTGATTTATTAGCAACCTGTACAAAGTACAGCCCCGCATTTCCTCTTAGCTCAAATTGAACCCCGGGACTACTGATATTCTTTCCCTGATAAACCACCCGGCCATTAACATCCGTTACTTTGACCCTTACCATTTCTTCAAGTTCAAATTCAATATTAACCAAACCTTTAGTCGGACTAGGATAGATCTTCACTTGAGATTTCAGTAAATCATTTGTAGCAACGACCTGAATCATAAGCTCCATGGAGAATGTGTCTGAAATACCACAGTTGTCCGCCACCAGTTGAGTTGTATAAACATTGTTATTTTGATAATCATGGACCGGTTCAATCTCTGTAGAGGTTTCTCCATCTCCAAAGTTCCATAGAAAGGAATCTGCAAAAGTTGAGCTATTGATAAAAGCGATTTCAGTTCCATTTTTGGTAAATGAAAATTCAGCAGCGGGGTCAAATGATCCCACATTCCATTCTGATAAGTTATCAAAGGCAACTGCCTTTGCAGCCTCTTTGATCTGGTTTGCATCGGATTCCGACAAAGAGGAATTAAATTGAATCAGCGTTGGATTCTTTTCAAATAACACAGTATAAAAAGTACAGGCAGCAGCGTAGGAACCCGCCAAAGATGGATGAGAACCGTCTCCGCTGTACAGATCAATATTGGGATAATTATCTCTTATATAATGCCACACCGCACCTACTGGTGAAACATAAGCATCGTTGTCATTGCCCATCATTCTATAACGCAGGTTCAGTAGACTGTCCATACCTTCATAGCTACATACCGGAGGGAAAAAAGCGCAGTTAGAAGCATCACCATTTTCACGCCCCCATGTCATATAAAACACCGGGCGGGTACAAACATCATTAGCTCTTATAGAGTCACATAAAATTGTAGCGTAGGGGAATACTTCCGTTTGCACTTGTCCTATAGGAAAGGAAGGTTCTTGACTTTGAGCCTGCAACACGACATGATCCCAATTGTTAGAATTTATTTTTGCAAGAGCCGTGGCATTCGTAGCATGATTTAATAATCGATTTCCTCCGGGAGTATGTGCATCATAAATCAAAGTATCCCCAACTGAAATCGCAACATTATAAACCAATTGAGGAAGGTTATTTACTCCTGTGTAGCTATTCCCGATAAAGAGTACTTTTTGAGTTTGCGCATTAGAGACAATGGAAATAAAAAATACAAAAAGTAAGGTTTGTGTTATTTTGACAGTCATAATTTTATTTTTAGTCAAACGAAATTCAATTTAGGGGCAAGTTAAACTTTTTTTTTCTACATTTTTTTAGCTTTTAAAGTTACTCCTTTTCAACGACATACAAAGCCGCCACCCTCTCCAATTTCTTCTCTATTCTTTTCCGAAAGCTCTTCGGTTTAACGACCTCTTCCATCTCCAAAGCCCAACACCAAGCGCTCAAAGTCCAAATTCTGATAAATTCGTAACTGTATTGTTACACTACCACCCAGCAGCTTCTCCAAAACTTCCTGTGAAGCATGAAACGGTTTTGTCAAAACATAAGACGCATTAGTACGATCAACTTTCAACACAATAGCTGCACTTTTTGTTTTTTCTGTATATACTTTATCTTCCAATCGCTGAATGACGCCGCCTAAGTCAGAAAACAAAGAAAAATCTTTGAACTGTTTCAACATTTCCACCGTTTCCGAAAGGACATTCATATCGTTTTCCGTTAGCGGAATATTGGTGCTCGAAGAATGCCATTCATCCAGGGATGCATAGTGCGGATATTTGTTGTTCGTTGATCTTGACAGATTTTGGAATGAACACAAGTTCGTTTTTAAAGATGGCGACTTGTTTTACCTTGCTAAAGGAGCTACGCCATTATGCGATAAATACATGCCGGATACTGTACGAGCGCAGATGGAAGAATTTGGATTGGGAACCGTCATCAATGAGGTGATGCCTTGCTCTATCATGGCAGGAGATTGGCAGAAGAATGCGCCTTGGCTAGCTTAAGCTAAAAGGTTTTCTTTATTTAAATATTCTCCCCTATTATATCTTTAACAAAGATTTTATCTATTTTTAAAAACTATCAAAATTTCCTTTGATAGTTTTTTTTTTATACCAACTTTTGTAAAACAACAAGAATACCACATAAAACTAAAACGCATGAAAACAATATATTTACGGAAGCTCCTTTTCCTTTCTTTTTGTTGGTTCCTTTCGGCTTCCACCTTATATGGGCAAAGTTCCACCTTTTACCAAACCTATTTATACTCCGGCGTTGACAAAGCATTTGCACTCGCACCTACTCTAGATGGAGG
>JBLHRR010000048.1:0-32905 GCA_047626155.1 Saprospiraceae bacterium
GAGTTGATCACCTTTCTGTTTTCCAAATAGGCTTCAGAGGACTTCTGTATTACCTTAAAAAAGGCCTCTGTATTTCTTTCCAATTTTCAAAGAACTTCCCATGAACTAAAAGTGTATGGCAATGAAAAGTTGTTTAATGTTTTTGTTTGAAGACGAGAAAAAAGCCGAAGAGTTGGCTAAAAATCTCATTTCACAGTCATAAAGGGAAACTTTAAACAATTTCCTAATCTATAATTTCGAATCCGAACCAAATGTAAGTTGATGCTTAACTTTTAACCTAAAAATGAGTAAAACTTGTTAAGTCTGTTGGCGTTAATAGTATTTAATTATGACAAACAAGACGGTTCAAACAAGAGTAGTAGTAACAGGTCTGGGCATTGTAGCACCAGCTGCTAAAGATATAAACGAATTTTTAGAAAACCTCCAATTGGGCCAATCTACTAATACATTTTTACCGGAGTTGGAACAAAAAGGGTTTCAATGTCACGTTGGAGGGATTGCCAAAATCGGCAATATGGAGGATAAGGCCTGGTTTGATTATTTTGACCTAAATGAGGCAAGTAACTTTATCCAATTGGCCTGCAAAGCGGGGATAGAAGCCTGGGAAAGTAGTGGCCTGAAATTGCCTGATTTCGAAAGTGATCAAGTAGATTGGGATACCGGTATTATTCTAGGCTCTGGATTCGCCGGACTAGATGTAGTTGCTAACAAGGTAGTTCCTTTTACAAATGAAGGAGCGCCCAAAAAGATTGGCAGCTTTGGTGTACAACATACGATGGGGAGCGGTGCCGCTGCTCAGCTAGGTTCCATGCTGAGTGTCGGAAATCTGGTGACCTCCAATTCCAATGCCTGTTGTACTGGCACCGAAGCTATTTTAGATGGCTATTATAAAATTAAACTAGGACTGGCCAAACGTATGATGGTCGGGTCAGTAGAAGGATATTCGCCTTACATCTGGGCACAGTTTGATGCAGCAAGAGTACTTAACCGAAAGGCAAACGACCGACCTAAGGCAGCTTGCCGACCAATGAGTGAAAGTGCGCGAGGAACAGTACTGAGCAGCGGTGCAGGTGTTCTTTTACTTGAGTCAATGGAAAGTGCACTGGAAAGAGGGGCTCCTATCTATGCTGAGGTATTGGGTGGATGTTGTAATTCTGGTGGTCAACGGGGCAATGGTTCTATGACCTATCCAAATGACGAAGGAGTTGTTCGTTGTCTGAGAATGGGGATGGAAAAATCTGATATTCAATCGGATGAAATAGATTTAATTAGTGGACACCTAACAGCCACAAAAGCGGATCCACTAGAAATAAAAAATTGGAAAACAGCTTTGGGTTTACCATTTGATGACTTCCCAATGATTAATGCGCCGAAGTCTATTTTTGGACATGCCTTAGCCGGCGCTGGTGGTTTGGAATCGGTGGCTTGCGTCTTACAGCTCAAGCACCAGTTTATACATCCATCGATTAATTGTGAAGATGTTCACCCAGAGATTTCAAAATTAATACCTCCAGAAAGAATACCGCAAGAAATGATAAAATTGAATGATTTAAATATCATTATGAAAGCCAGTTTTGGTTTTGGAGATGTCAATTCTTGTCTAGTATTTAAAAGATAAAAATCAAATGCCTTACCTTGATCTAAGAATGATGGGAAAAGACAACAGCCTAGAAGCTGATGTCTGCATCGTAGGGGCTGGGGTGGCAGGATCTGTCCTGGCGGCAGAATTGGTAAAGTCAAATCAGAAAATCATCCTACTCGAAAGTGGAGGGGCAACAGCCAATCCCGACACCCAATCTTTATATGATCTGGAATTTACAAGGTTACCTTTTCGGAAAAATTTTGTTTCCAGAGTACGAGAATATGGTGGCTCTTGTAATACCTGGACAGGGAGAGCAATGCAATTTCAAGCAATTGACTTCACTGGACAAAAAAACATTCCACTACATAAATGGCCGATAACACTAGCTGATATCAAACCCTTTTATGCGAAAGCTGGTACCTACTTAAATCTTCCTGATCAACAGAAATTCAACTTGCTTTTTTGGTCAGATAAATTAAGTACTGATGAAAAAGGATTTTGGAATGAAACGAACCTGGCACCAACTATTTCGCTCTGGTCAAAACAAAATACCCGATTTGGATTCGAATCGAAAACTCAAAGTCGGATCAAAGCGGCTGAAAAAATAACAACCGTTGTTTGGGCTAACCTTACTAACTTAAGCTTACACAAAGATTTGAAAACAGTAGCAACTATAACTGCAAATTCCATAAATGGAAATAGCTTAACACTGAAAGCAAAGCGTTTTGTTTTGGCATGTGGGGGAATCGAAAATGCAAGTATACTCTTAAACTCAAATAAGCAATTACCAAATGGCCTGGGTAATCAATGCGACAACGTTGGTCGGTATTTTATGGATCACCCCAAATTTGATCAAGGTATTATAAAGCTATTGAAACCAATGACCTTGAACCATATGATTGGGCGACCAATGCTGGATGGGAAAGTTAGATTAGGGTTGGCACTTGATCCAGTAATTCAGCAAAAGGAAAATTTGTTAAATCCTCATTTGACAATTAGCCCTGTCTTTTTAAATCAAGATTCCAAGACTTCAACAATTCTTGAAGAAGTATCCGACGATCAATCAACAGAAAAGATAAACTCTAGCGCAAAAAAGATAGCCAGGTACTATCTGAAAAATGCACTACGTCCCTCAAAAGTAGTCAACTTCAAAATCACTAATTACCTTGAACAGGCCCCGATAGCTGAAAGCCGGGTGTATTTATCAAATCAGAAAAATCAGCTGGGGCAACGAAAGTCCGTTTTGAATTGGCAGGTTGATGATCGTGCATTTAGATCAATAGAACGGCTACATCATTATTTGAAAAAATATTTGACGAACCATCAGATCGGAGTTTTGGAAGCACCATTTGATATCCTTAACCCTCCATCATTGAGTGATGCTTCTCACCATATGGGAACAACCCGGATGAGTAGCCAGCCTGCTGATGGGGTGGTAGATGCAGACTGCAAGGTACACGGGCTCACCAATTTGTATATAGCAGGAAGCTCTGTTTTTCCAACTTCTGGAAATGCTAATCCAACTTTTACTATTATTGCATTAGCTATTCGATTGGCAAAGCATTTAAATCAACAAAATGATTAATTGGGTTCTATTTAAATATAAGGTGTTGATCTTAAAGATCTGGTCTACGTTGAAGTTGATTATCAAAACATCTGGCCGCTTAAGTAAGTACCCCAATTTTGTACTTCAATTTGAAAAACAGTTTGCGACTGATCACGATTGCGAATATGGAGTAACTTATTGTAATGGCTCGTCTGCGATCGAAGCAGCATTGTTTGCTGTGGGTGTGCAAAAAGGAGACGAAGTATTGGTTTCTACCTGCTCTGTTCACTCAACAGCCATGTCCATCATTAGCCTGGAGGCACAGCCTGTTTATGTTGATATTGAAGCCGACAGTCTTAACTTTGACCCGGAAGAAATAGACCGAAAGGTAACGGATAATACAGTTTGTTTGATCGTTGTACACCTTTGGGGGAATCCTGCGGATATGATTCGAATCAGAGCTAAAGCAAAAAAATATAATTTGAAGATTGTAGAGGATTGCTCGCATGCACATGGTGCCACCATAAATGGACAGAAGGTGGGCAGCTGGGGTGATGTGGGTTGTTTTAGCCTTCAAGGATATAAGGCAGTTTCTGCTGCGGAAGGAGGTATTGCGATAACCAATAATAAGGAGTATCATAATCGCTTGAGTTTGTATGGTCATTTTGGACGAAATAAAATTGTTATCGAAAAGTCAGTTTATCGGGAGTTGTTGGCTACAGGAATTGGAACAAAAAGACGCGCCAATCCTTTGGGTATTAATATGGCTGCAGTTGACCTCAAATATTTAGATAAAAAAAATAAGCTTCAACGAAAGGCCATTGATCGTTTTGAACAATTAACTAAAAATATAGCGACACTAGACAAAGTAACAGTGGTGCATCAAGCAATAAAAGGAGGCTTTTATCCGGGGCATCCAGTAGTGGTAAAACCAGGAGTCGATAAGCAGGAAGTACTCAACCAACTAAAGGTGCGACTTAAGCGACATGCATTATTTGGTCGACCTTACTTCTTTAAAGTACCCGACCCACACTATCACCAGATGAAGCATATGAATGATTTGGACTATGGAGCTTCCCTCAAAAATGCTATCGATGAGCCTCCATTATCAGTGAATATAAGCATTCCGAAACTAGAAACTACAGAATCCGTATTAGAAAGGATTATCTTTATACCCATAAGGTAAACCTGATTCTTCAACTAAAATGAAAATAATGAATGAGCTGGAATTGAGAAATTTATTAATGAAAGTCCTAGCCAAATACACCAAAAATAAAGACGCTTTAACCGATCCTAAGGATGAATTGGAATTGAGAGAAGACTTGAAAATCAAATCTGCTCGTTTTGCAGATGTTGTACTCGATTTGGAATTTGAACTGGATGTAGAGATTGAGCCAGACGACATGGATGAAATGTATACGGTAGGAGAGTCGTTAGCGATACTAAAGAAATACGTGACTTTATCATGAGTTACTGGGGCAATGATATTGTGGCTTTAGATGACTCTGATTTTCAAACGGATGCTAGAATAGGTCGCTGGATTGAGAAAGTGTGTACATCTAATGAGGCTGCTTATCTTGCGGCGTCGCACCAGGTGAATCAGAATAGGTGGGGATTGTGGTCTTGCAAGGAAAGTGTATATAAAGTCCTGATCAAAACAGGCGTTGCTCCTTTTATGAATGCAAAACGAATTGAAATTGTCTATGGAGAGTCAACGGGAGAGGGAACGCAAAATTTTATAGCTACTTTTGAACGCAAAAAATTCTATGGTATTTCTTCGATGAACAAGCATTGGGTACATAGCATCTGTTGTGACTTTCCGCTGGAAGAACAATCTTACCATTCGGAGATTTTAAACACGGATGTGGATACTGCTAGTCAAGAACTCAGAGTAAAAATAATAGAAGTCCTCAAAATAAATCATCAAATTAAAGTAGATAAGATCATACAATCACCATCAAATATTCCCACAGTGATTTGTATAAACCCCGAAACAGAGATTGACCTAAGTATTTCGCATCATGCTCCTTATTCCGCTTATCTTTTCCACATTTGCCAGAAGGAGAATTCGATATGATTTTTAATTCACTTGAATTTTTATTGTTTTTCCCTTTGGTGGCGGCCATCTATTTCGGCATGGCTCCGCGATGGCGGTGGTTGCTATTGCTGATTGCCAGTTATTGTTTTTATAGTTACTGGAACAATTGGTACTTGCTCATTATTCTTTTTTCAACTTTAGTGGATTACACTACAGGTGTCCAGATTGAAAAAACTAAGAACAAGAAAGGCAAGCGGATGATATTATATGCCAGTATTTTTTTGAATTTAGGCATGCTTTTCTTTTTTAAATATTTTAATTTTTTCTTTGATCAAATAGCTCAGTTGGCAGATTTTTTTGGAACATCTTTTACTGGAGTTGAACATTCGTTGGCTTTACCACTGGGGATTTCTTTCTTTACCTTTCAAACGATGAGTTATAGCATCGATGTGTACAAAGGTCGAATTAAAGCAGAACGACACATAGGGAAATATGCACTCTATGTAAGCTTTTTTGCTCAATTGGCTGCGGGGCCTATTGAGCGAGCTAAAAGTTTGTTGCCACAGTTTCATGGCAAATTTAAGTTTGATTACAAGCGTGTGGTAGAAGGTTTGCAATTAATCCTTTGGGGCTTTTTTAAAAAGCTGGTAATTGCAGATCGCTTAAGTCAATATGTGCAGGAGGTATATCAAAATCCGGAAAGCTATCAGGGGGCGACCATCTGGCTAGCTACAGCCTTTTTTATTATTCAGATCTTTTGCGACTTTTCGGCTTACTCTGATATGGCGATTGGTACGGCGAGGATATTGGGAATAAAGTTATCTTTGAATTTTGGACACAGCCCATATTTCGAAACATCGTTTACGCAATTTTGGGAGAAATGGCATATAACTCTGACAAGGTGGGTACGGGATTATTTGTACATGCCGCTAGCTCGAATTTTTAGAAAGCCCTGGCAACGTCCTTGGCTTTGGTTAGTGGTTTTTTTATTGATAGGATTGTGGCATGGCGCCAATTGGACCTTTATGGTTTGGGGTGGACTAAATGGATTGTATTTAGTGTTTGAAAACTGGTGGCAACAAAAGAATATTTTAAACAATCAAGGTCTCTCAGACTCTTGGCTCAAAAAAGGAGCCTCCTCGGTTTTGGTTTTTAGTTTGACTGCTTTTAGTGCGGTGTTCTTTGTTGCGGATTCGATCCCAACGGCCTTTACCTTGTTGGAGAGAAGTATGACTTTTTCGACTCAAAATATCTTTCTTTTTGGTGAATGGAATTTCGGTATCAATGGTCTGCTAATCCTCTTTTTAGAATGGATGCATTATAAAATGAAAGATCAACAAATTTATGAATTCCTAGTTGGGTGGAATACTTTCCAGCGCTGGCCTTTTTATATTCTAACGTTGAACGCCATCCTATTTTTGAGTTACTTTTCGAAAGTAGATTTTATTTATTTTGATTTCTAAATTAAGTAAGTGGCGGGACATAAATAAGTTTACATTAATCGGTGAAGAATTTTTAATCTAAAAGAATTCCCCGATGCTTGCGTCGGAAAAGTAATTTCCGAGTAGAGCTTTGCGGGAGTGATACCCCGTCCGCTTGTGGCGGGGTGGTTCATTGTAATCGACTAACTTTTTTGCTTCATCCGCTTAGCTGGAACCAAAAAGTTAGGAAGAGTAGATTAAAAAGGCTCAACGATTATACTATTAATTATTTTGAACATTTACTTATGGTCAAAAAAATATTTCTTAAACTTGTCGTCTTACTGTTGTTCGTAGCAGTTCCTTATCTCTTTGTCAAGTTTCATTATGTACGGCACTGGGATGGCAATTATTATAAAACTACCGGAAAGGCTAATCATTTAATTTTAGGACTTTCCAGAGCAAAGAGAGGATTGGTGCCTTCCGTATTTGAAAAAGAGTTGAACTTGGAAGGACGTATGATCAATTTCGCTTTCAATAATATGGAATCGCCTTATGGTCCAGAATACTTTGCTGCCGTTCAGCGAAAAGTAGTTGCTAGTGAAAAAAATGGTGTATTTATTTTATCTGTTTCGCCAGGAGCGATTCTGGAATTTGGAAAGTATAAAAAGGGAGAAAAGTTGAGAGAAGAATCTTTCTTCTTTTATGATCTTTGGTGCCAAACCTGTGAGCCTAATCTGGAATATATTTTAAAATCTCCAGTTCGTGGTGGGTCTTTATTTGAATATTTTCGAAAATATTTTAAGGCTATTCTTCAACAACAACCAGTCAGACCTCGGGAAATACCACATAAAGATGGCTGGGGAGAACTCCAACCACAATTGAAATTGGGGCTTGGTGGTATACTCAATTCCAACCGTCAGTTTGATCGTTCGAGTTTACGCGAAAGCTATCTTGAAAAAACCATTGCCTTTTTGCAACAGCATGGTCAGGTTTCTTTACTTCGACTGCCGATTACGGAAGAGTATCAGAACTATGAGGAGAAGATGCTGCCAGCATTTGATTCGATTATACAATCCATGGCTGATAAATATGAGGTCGATTATTTCAATTTCCTTACAACAAATGATAGCCTACTTTTTATAGATGGTCATCACTTAGCAGGGGAAGGGGCACGCGAAATCTCTACTAAAGTGGCAAAAGATATCCAATCAAAATTCATCCACTAAATCATCTCCTGTATCATCCTCTGGTTGGAACTGGAAAAAATCCGTATCTAAATTTTCCTGCTTTATCGAATGTTGACTAAGGTCCAAGTTTTCTAGATCTAAAAGTCCATCCAGGATCGCATAGTAGTTTCGAATATAATCATAAAAAGTACTTAGCTGTTTTAAAATTCCATTGATGCCTTGTAAGCTGTTGAGGAAATAACGCAAGGCTAATAGATAGCCAATCAAGAGTGCCCAAGACGCATTTCCAAATAGGGTTAGGTGACCAATGATTAGCAATAAAAAGGTAGTAATAACAGCAATCAATATTTTAATAATAAATTGATTTTGCGCATTATTGAGTAACCAGGTATAGAAGGCTGAAAAATAATTGGAAGCACTGTCGTTGGATACTAAGGTATCGCTTGGGATAGGTTTTGCCAATGCACTGGCCAACTCTCTTACATAAGGCTTGATGTATTTTTCTTTTCGATTGGTCTCTTTCACAACAGACTTAGAAACCTTCCAAATGAAAAAGAATCCAATAAGCATTAACAAAACAACCAGGAGCGTGAAGCTAAAAGCCAGATAAAACATAAAGATCATGCTGATTGCCAGCTTGGCAATAGGGATAATAGATCGGACTATTGAATAAAGTGCTCGACCATAAAATTTAGTATCCTTTATCAATGATTTCTTAATGTTGTAGGCAGAAAGAATTGGACTGTCCTGATAGTTTAATAAAGCCGATTTAGAGACGACTGATTCATATAAACGTTTGACACAACTGACCTCAAATAATCGATTGATTGCGATCAAACGCTTTTGAAAAAGATATTCTAAACTCCCACTTCCTAAAAACAAAAAGCCCACTGTAATAGCAATAATGATGAGTAAGGACTGAGACTGTCGGGGCTCAAAGGTGTATTCTGAAATTGAAAAAGCCCGATTGTTTTCTACCAAATCAACGTAGTAATACAATACAGCAAAGGCTCCAAAATTAGCCAAGACGGACAAAATCTGAAAGACAACGATCCACCGAATCTGACCGCGATAAGGACGAATCGCATCTTGCCTCACTCGTGAAGCAAGCTGAAGAACGGTTGTTGATTTTATTTTTTCCAAAAAGGAAGCCATGAGACGATGCTTTTTATTGGTTTGACAATGGCATTCCCCAACTTCCAGCTTTGTGTATTTTTTAAAGTTTGGACCTCTTTGGTTATTTCTTCGTGATGTATACGTTTTGCTTCGGAAAGTGCGTCGCTGGTTATTTTCATTTTTTTGAAAACCATGTTTAGCAATTGTTGCTGATACACGAATAGTTGTTTTGTATGATCGCTAAGAGGCGTCGTAGAATTTATTTGCTGATCAAGCAATTCATTTGTATACTTCAAATAAGTAGCAGAAGTTTCAAGAAACGACTGTTCCACTAATTGGATGCTGTTGGTTAATTGTTGAATAGAGGCCTTAGATGTAGATAGGATTTTGTTTTCATGAAGCGCGTCTAGTATCTTTTTATAAGCAGCTGAATTTCTGTTATAGTTTTCTTCTGTCACGGCTTTCTCGACAAAAGCCTTAAAATCTGACCTGAATTTATAATGGTATAAAGCGACGGAAAAATCAGCGACCTTGCATGGATATAATCGATGAATGCTTTCCCAATTCCAATCGGCCGAATAACGAACTAAAGGGAATTTGCTCAATAAAATATTATCCAATCCAAACCACTGCTTACGAATACCGCCACGATAAATCGAAATATTATAATTGCTCCAATCGTTTTGTTGAATCGCCTCAGCAAGCTGATGTTTACTAATAGCAGATACATCGTAATAAGTATGATTTTTTAAGAAATCTTGGGTCTGACCTGCATCATCATCAAGTGGTAGGTCCTTAGGGAAAAGATCCAGCATTTGGCCAACCACAGCCTTGTACTGATGTTCATCCAGATAATCGATCAAAGCGGGGAGTGGCATAAACTCAGAAAACGGGTAATCAAAAAATTCATCTATATCCACCACCAAACTCCAACAATTCATGCCATACTGCCGTAATAAAAAATGGAAGAAGGCAACCTTATACTTCTTATAGGGCAAGGTCGTCGTCAATACGGTAACTTGCTCGAACTGTTTAGCCAATTCCACCGTATTGTCGTCTGAACCATTATCTAAAAAAAACAAATGACGTACACCAAGCTTTAGATAGTATTGGACAAAAGGAACCATGTATTCGGCCCCATTTCGAACTCTTACGAGTACAATGACATCCTTTGAGGTGAATGACAGATCATTCGGCCCGAAGAGCTTCTTTGCATCCTGTTGAATAATACGCCAGTCTTCATTTTGGCTGTTGATCACTTGCATGTGCTAAAATTACGAATTCTAATCTAGAAGTTGTGTTAGGTTTTGTAGAGAGATTGATTGTAAGTGCTTGGTTTTCAAGTCGAAGTTCCTTTCTTTTTCCAAAACTACGGGAAACAGAAATAGCTGAAGAATTGAGAATCAATGACTTGTAATCAAGCCTCTAGAATAACCTAATGCAACTTCTTTGCGATGCGTTGAAGTTTTTAAACAACGTCATTAATTATTATTATCTAATACAGTAAAAGAACAGATTATTTTGGATATTACATCTGTACGAGCTTCTCAAATTTAAAAATGAAATATGTTTGGAAAAAGATATAGCTTTCGTCAGTTACTGAAATATCGCTGCTTGAAGAAGGACATGCTCAAGGAATTTCGCGATTGGAGTAAGGGTAATCCTCAGAAAAATTTTGGTGCTTTTTATGTGGAGAGAGAGGCTGTTAAGGCAAAAGACCAGACTTCTGAACACGTTTCCTTAGGGACTAATCTAAACACCGGGGACTTCAAGAAAGCTGGACTCGATAAGTATGAGAAACTTAAAAATTGGGGTTTGCGGGAGCGTCATGTTTGTGTAGACTACGGTTGTGGGAGCTTAAGGATTGGGCAGCACGTGATCAAGGCTTTAGCACCAGGACATTATTATGGATTGGACATTACAGATCAGTTTTTCAATATCGGAAAAGAGATGTTAGGGCAGGAATTGATTCAACAGAAAAAGCCACAGCTTTCTATTATTGGTGATAGTGTGCTTGATACGATCGCCAATCGTGGAGTGGATTATATTTTTAGTAATGGTGTGTTGATTCATGTTCCTCCATTTGAGTTGACAAATTATTTTACTAAGATATTAAGTCTACTCGGGCCCACAACCAAATTGTATATAGGAATGGCTTCCTATAAAGAGAACTTACAAATTAGTCCCATGAGTTGGGCATATACTCAAAGTCATATTCAGCAACAGATACTTAGTATTGATGCTCAATTGAATATTGAATTTTTGAATTTTCAAGATTATTCAAAATCAACTATTTTAGGAACCAAGGTAATTCGTAGAGGTACTATCTTCATTTCTAGAAAACCTGCTTAGACTATTCCTTAATGCCAAAAAATAAAATCATCTACTTAGTTGGACTCGATCGGTCTGGTTCTACCATTACCGGCGCTTTGTTGGGGATGCAGGAGTCGATTGCTCATTTTGGAGAGTTGCAATTTCATGCTAAGGCAGTACTAGAGAATCGTATAGTTAGTGGTGATCAAAGGATTGGTGAAATGCCTTATTGGCAATCAATCCATGCTTTGTTGACTAAGGAATTGGGGGCAGATGTTTTTGAGCAGCAAATAAAATTGAAAGACAAATACGAACGCTGGCGAAACCTACCGCTGTTGCTTTTTCATTTTATAACTAAAAACCAACAACTAGCTGCTTACTGGAAATACAATAGATTGTTGATAGATGCTTTGTTGGAGCAAGAAAACAAAACCTGGATTTGCGATTCTTCGAAAAATATGATTCGCCGATTTGCATTAGGACTATCCGGAGATTTTGATTTAAAAACGATTCTACTGATTCGGGATGCAAGAGCTTATTGTTGGTCCAAACAAAAAAGAGCAGAGGCTGATCAAGAAAAATATAACCTAAAACGAACCAGTTTAAAGTGGCTGCTAAATAATACACTCTTTGTTTTTATATCTTTTTGGGCATCATTCTTAAAAATCCGATTTGAAGAATTAGGTGATCATCCTGATCTTGCATTAGAAAAGATTGGAACAAAAATAGGCCTCGATTTTTCGCAAGTAAAAAAAATAATAATTCACAAATATCCTATCAAATTAGGAAATATAATAGCAGGAAGTCATTCAGTTAGGAAGCTTTTAGAATCAGATTTTCGATCAGATGTTTCCTGGGAAACCAAGCTTACAAATAAAGATAAAAGAGTAATTTTGTTGCTGACTGGATGGTTGATGAAGTTGGTTGGCTATCGTGTAAACGAGTAATAGTTTTTGCTTTGAAAACAGCGTACCCCTAGGAGGGTATCAAGTCAGACAGGCGCATTTTCATTACCCTCTTAAGTAATTAATAGATAGTAAGACTATATGAAAAAAAAATCACAGGTTGCATTTGCTCTAGGCACCGGTCGTTGCGGTACCAACTTTCTATATGAGTTGATTGATCGATCAAAGAACACGGTCGCTTATCATGAGCAGAATCCACTCAGTGATGCCTTCATTCGCTATGCCTCCTGGTATCAATTGCCAATTGACTTGAGTTCTTGTTGGGATCAGAAAAGTCAAATCATACGTGAAGCACATCAAAAAGGAAAAGACTACTTCGAATCAAGCGCTTATCTTTCATTGAGTATTCCCAAACTATATACAGAACACGATGCCCGTTTTATTCTTTTAATCCGGCATCCCAGAGCCGTTGTCCAATCTTATTTTACAAAAGGCTGGTATGAAGTTCCGATGATACGAAATGCACCAGAATTGCCTCCGGCTATACAACCTGAGCTAGAAAAACCTCATCATTATTTCAGTCGAATTGTAGCTTATGGAAATGAAGGACAAACTTGGAGTCATCTATCTCGAGTAGGCAAGCTAGCTTGGTTTTGGAAGACAATCAATTCAGCAGTAATAGCGAAATTTCAAGCGTTGCCAGAAGAACAATATAGAATCATTCGATTAGAAGATTTTACTTATGAAGTATATCAAGAGGTAGCTTCGTTTTTAAACGTGGAATCGCTATTGACTGAAAGAGCCTTTAATAAAATTGCAGACAGCAAACCCAATAAAAGTAAAAAGAAACAATCTAGTATTGCCTGGACGGAGGAGGAGGAAGAGGAATTTAGGGAATACGTGGGTGAGCTATCGGCCAAATTTAAATATGAACTTTAATGCCGATATACCTTTGTACAAACCAAATTGCAAACTATTAGGTAACTTACTTATCAAGGCAAACCCACCAATCACAGCTTTCTTAAACCAACTCAACTCTCGTTTCCAGGCATAATCTATCTTAAGCGAGCTTTCTTTCTGATAGCGCATCGGATTACCACCAATATAATGACTATCGGCTGTTGCCCAATTTAATTGATCTGCTTCAAATGAGAGTGATAGTGCTTCCATCAATTGTGATAACTGTGCTTCTGGCTCACTAACCAATGCTTCGTATTGTAAATTAGGAAAGTTGTTCCCCGCAGTTTCGAAAAGTTTTTGATAGTAGTACCAATAATTAAAAGTTTGTTGCCACCAATTTTTTTGATACTTAATTGCAGAATTAACCACGCCGTATATCGATCGTTGCAATCGAATAGGAGTGACCTCAAATCCAGCTTGTTGCAATCGCTCCAGTCGATTCCAATTTTTAGAAGAATCTACAATTATGTTTTGCTCGCTTATCTTTTCAATGGCTTTAAAAAAAGCATGATTATGTTGTTGGAAAACAAGATCATCATCAGCATCTAAATCCAATTTTCCTAATGAGAGCTTATGGTTGTTTGTTAATTCTAGTTCAATTTCTTTCCAGAAATCGCAATTCTTCAATGGCTCAACACCACAAGTACATTGGCGTTTTTCTAAAAGATCAGCCCTTGGGATTTGTCTACCCAAAACCTGATGCTCTCCCACACTGATCAGTTGACTATGCGAATTCAATAATCGCGACAGCAAAGTAGATCCACTGTAAGAAGGGCTGGCGATATAAATGATTTTGATATTCAATGTGGTAGAAAAATAAATTATAATGTTTTGAAATAGTCTAAGTATTCCTGAACGCCATTAGTGTGATTAAAGCGTTTGGTTATTTCACCAAAGTCCAAACTGTGATCTGGATTGATCAGGCGCTGAGTTATCGCAGCTGCCATAGAATTGTGATCTTCCATGGCCACCAAACTTCCGTATGCTCCATTTTGCAAAATTTCCAATGGCCCATGTGGACAATCTGTACTCACGACCTGACATTCGCAAGCCAAGGCCTGAATCAATGCGCCTGGCAAACCTTCAAATTTGGAAGAAAGCACAAACACATCTGCTCGCTTTAAAAAAGCAAAAGGATTTCTCTGAAAGTCAATATAATAAATGCTGTCTTGAACGTCTAACTGTTTTGCCAACGTTATCATTGATTGATAGTAACTGGAATTAGCACTACGATCACCAAGAATAACCAATCGACAATTGTTGGTTTTTTTTACTTGCGCAAAAGCCTTGATCAAGGTAGCAAAATCTTTTTGCGGTACCACTCTCCCTATCGCTAAGATGATTTTCTCTTCCGTTTTCATTGCAGGATGATCGACAGGAGATTGAGCCATTCGGTATAAGTCATCATTGACGACGGGGTTGTAGATCGTTCGGATCTTTTGGTTTGGCAAGCTGTAAAATTGAGTCATTTCCTTTTTGAGTCCTTCAGAAACACTCACGTATCCTTGAGCAAATGGGTAGGCAAATCGAGGTAGGTGACCAAAATAAAATTTAACTCCTCGGCCTTTTCGCACCTTTAACTTTTGTGTTGGGGAGTTTGCTTCGCGCAAAACGATTTTGGTTTTTGCAGAACTAATTTTACCTGCAAGAGCTGCCATCGTATTTACCGGCTGAAGGGTAGATAGCAATATGTCTGGTTGATGTTTATTCAGATACTTGACGACTGGTGGTAAGAGCTTTTTGATACGTTTGTTAAAAACAAAAATATTTAAATCCTTACCAAGCATATCTTGATAGGGCCCTTCCATTAACCCCAGCAGAAAGTCAACCTGAATTCCTTGTTTCGCCCATGCATTAGCGAGCGTAAGCATTACACGTTCTGCTCCACCACCGTGAAGGCCATAGAGTAATAGTGCAATTTTGTTTATTTTGGCAGTTCTATTCATGTAGATTTGTCAAATGTAACCACTAGAAATAGAATTCTCATTATGTGCGGAATATTAGGTAAAATAAATTATCATCAAGCTATAGATAAAAAGCTGTTTAGCCAAATGCGGGATACCCTCCAGCATAGAGGCCCCGACGGCTGTGGTTCTACCTTCTTCCAATCTGACCGAATTGCATTAGGGCATCGCCGCTTGTCTATTATCGACCTTTCGGAAACAGGCCACCAACCCATGTCCAACGAAGATGCTACGATTTGGGTTACCTGCAACGGCGAAATATATAATTATAAAGAACTTCGAAAAACGCTAGAATTGGCCGGCCATCATTTTCACTCTCAATCAGACATGGAAGTGCTGGTACATGGCTATGAAGAATGGGGTGTGCAAATGCTGAATCGTCTTAAAGGGATGTTTGCTTTTGGGATCTGGGATGATATGAAACAAGAACTCTTTATCGCCAGAGATCGCTTCGGTATCAAACCGTTATATTATTACCCTGGAAAGAATCAATTCCTTTTTGCCTCCGAGCTAAAAGCGATTGTGGCCGATCCGAAGGTGCCACGCGAGGTAGATCAACAGTCGATGGTTGACTATTTTAAATATAGATCCATTCCCAGCCCTCGAAGCATATGGAAAGGAATTTACAAACTTCCTCCTGCTCATTATATGTTGTTGAAGTCAGACGGTGTTGCTGTTGCAAAACCCTATTGGTCTTTAAAAACCGATCGACAACAGTTGCCCATAGAAGAGGTTGTGGATAAAGTGGATGGATTATTAGAAACTTCCATCCGCCAGCACCTAATCGCAGATGTACCAGTGGGCCTTCTACTCAGCGGTGGTTTTGACTCCTCTTCCATTGCATCCTATTTGTCTCGTATGGGAAAATCGGTTGATAGTTTTACCATCGGCTTTGAAGACTGGGATCTAAGCGAACATGAGTCGGCTCGGCTGGCTGCTCAAACATTTGATACCAATCATCACGAACAGTTTGTCAATTCGAGCATCTACAATAAGCTCAAGGAAGTCAGTTATTATTATGATGAGCCGCTTGGTGGGACCTCTTTTTTACCGACCTATGAGTTGGCTCGAATGGCTTCATCTAATACAAAAGTGGTGTTAGGTGGAGATGGAGGAGATGAAGTTTTTGCAGGTTATAAGTGGCATCAATCTTATCAAGAGCCTTGGTATAAGCATCCTCGCGGAGCAGTACGAAACCTGCTAAAAGGGGAAAATACCTTGGTTGATCATTATCGACGAGCCATGAATTGGACAGGAATGGATAATGAAGAAGTAGCCAACCTTCTGGGACCGGGCTTGCAAAAGAATAGTGCTGATATTGATTTGTTTAGTATTTCGCACCCTTTAGAAAATCAACCCGTAAAATCATTACAAATCCTGGATTATCAATACTTTTTGCCAGAAGTGGTATTGCATAAAATTGATCGGGCAAGTATGGCACATAGTCTGGAAGTCAGAGTGCCTTTTCTAGATCACGAATTGGTGGAATATATGCTCCAATTAGATGAAACAGTGTATCACAATAAAAAGACACAAAAGAAAATACTTTTTGATATAATGAAAAACCGATTCCCAAAACCCTTGTTGAATAAAGCTAAAAAGGGCTTTGGTATGTCGCTCAATCACTTTTTTGACCGAAAACAATTTCCAACACATTGGCGATCCTCTAATATGATTATAGATGGATTGATTAATACAGATCAGGTGCAAAAATATTTAGATCAAAATGCTTTAAAAAAACTTTGGAGTATTCTTATCTTTATGTTTTGGTATGACCAATGGAAAAAATAAAAGCAAACTTGGAAACGAACGTATCATCATCACTGGTCACAGTAAACATCTGGGCAAGAAAAGAGACCATCAAACCTTTTCTTCTATTGATCGTGCAACTCGCATTGGCGGGCTATGCAATCTTTCGTTTCAATATAGAGGCACATTTAGGACTCCCTAAATTAATGTTCATAGCCTTAATCGCATTTATCATAAATGCCCTTCTGCCTAAAGAAAATCGAATTTCGTTTTTCTTTTTTGCTTCTTTAATCCCCATCTATTATTTTTTTGGATGGCGTGATGGTAGCCTTTTGACGAGTATCGCAGTACTAATGATTGGTACCTGTCATCTTCCGATTGCTTTATCCCTTAGGAGATTAATTCTGGTTCTATTAGCAGGTGCTTTGGCTTTTACCAAATACTATCTGTCTGGTTACATGATGGAAAAAGGCGCTTTCCCGGAAGGCTTCTCTGCTTCTTCTCAAATGATATCGGTGTTGGCTACAATGTTTATGTTTCGAATGATCATTTACATGTATGAGTTAAAATACGAAAAGGAGTCAGCATCGGTTTGGCATCGATTGAGTTACTTCTTTATGCTACCCAATATTTGTTTTCCTATCTTTCCGATTGTTGATTATAAGACCTTCAATAAAACTTATTACAACGAGGACGATTTGGCCATTTACCAAAAGGGAATGAACTTAATTGCCCTTGGTATTATTCAGCTATTGGTCTATAGAGTGTTATACTACCTGACACCATCTGCTCAAGAGGTTGATGGTTTTTGGATATTGCTTCGTTATCTTTTCCTATCTTATTTAATGTTATTTCGACTCAATGGAATACTTAATATTGCAGTCGGTATTTTGCGGCTTTTTGGATTCAATCTTCCGGACATTTTTAACTACATGTATTTAGCCAGAGGCTTTGATGATTTGTGGCGAAGAGTCAATATTTATTGGAAAGACTTTATGGTGAAAGTGGTCTATTATCCGTTGTATTTTAAATTTAAAAAGAAAGGAAAAATATTTGCTCTGGTTGTTGGAACCATCATCACCTTCGTACTTAATTGGGCTTTCCATGCTTATCAGTGGTTTTGGATATTGGGCGAATTCCCCGTTAGATTTACAGAGTTATTGGCTTGGGTTTTATTGGGATTTTTAGTACTCGTATCTATTTTAAAACAACAAGGGCAAACATCGAAAAAGAAATCTGAATCTACCGATACCTCTTTCAGAATTTATTTTAATACAGCAGTTTCAATACTTCGAACCTTTATACTCATGACTTTGATTCATAGCTTGATGCTTAGTCCTTCATTAGCATCCTGGTTGAAAACATTGAGTAATGTAAAACAAGGAAGCTTATTGGATTGGGGCATTGTATTATTTGGCGGCTTTCTGATTTTGGGAACAGGGAGCTGGTTACTGCGTTTGGTCGATCAGAAAAAACTAAACACCTTTTTTACTATTTTTAAAAAATCAAATAACGTAGCCTTTCTCAATGTTTTTCTTTTGGCGATCATCATTTTTTCCTCCTCTAGCATGCTTAATAAGACTTTGAAAGGATCTACAGGCTTTTCTACCGACGGATTTGTCAACCATCATCTGAATTTGAGTGATCAACGCAAGCAATTTAATGGCTATTATGAAGAGCTCATGTTTGCTGATAACTTTTCTTCTGTGCTTTGGCAAATGGAGTACAAAAAACCGGTCACCTGGCTTGACGTTGCCGATTTGGAATTATTGAAAAATACAGGTTACTTATTGGAATTAGAACCATCATCAGAAACCATATTTAAAAAAGGAAAATTAACGACCAATCGTTGGGGGTTTAGAGATAAAGACTATACTAAAAAACGACCACCTGGCACCATGCGATTCGCAGTATTGGGAGGATCGCCTGAAATGGGAGCAGGGGTCAATGATGAAGAAGTCTTCGACCGATATCTTGAAGAAAAACTGAACCGAGAAAAAGCAACAGATTCGAGTCAGGTTGAAATATTGAACTTTGCCATTTCAGGCATGTCTGTACTTCGACATATTGAAAAACTCCGTTTGCAAGTCGTGAATTTTCAACCACAGACAATATTAGTTTTTGCGCACCATGGAGAGGATCGGCACATTCATAAGTCTATAAAATGGTTTTTAGATGGTAGCGGTTCAACCGAAAAATATAGTGTATTTTGTGATACGGTACCCTGGATAGCTCCATTCATGGAGCTCTTAGAACGTGAAGAAATTACTTATTCTCAAATTTCTACCAACCGAGAAAGATCTAAGGGTGGATGGAAAGTTGTTCAATGGGGTTATCAGGAAATTAAGGAAATATGCGACCAGAAAGGAATGAAAATGATTATGGTCTTTAACCCTGGTCTTCTGGCACGCGACAAAGCCGAATTGCCATTTCAGAGGATAGCTGCCGAGTTGAACATCCCATTCGTTGATCTTAATGGCTGCTATGATGGCTATAGTATCGAAGAGTTACAAATAGCACCTTGGGACAATCATCCTAATGCGGTGGCTCACCAGATATTGGCTGACACCTTATACACCAAATTACTTCCTTACCTTAAATAGATAGTATTTTTATTTATGCTAAATTTAGAAGCAGAACAAATTCAATCTATTCGCGAAGAACTTTACCTAGGTAAAGGCTATGTTGTACTTCGTGCTGTTGTGCCTCCAAATACGATCACCCATCTGCAACGTTTTTGGAAAAATGAGAAAAGATGGTCCTATCAAAAAGGCTTTAATAAATATCGAGATATCGGTTTTCAATGTCCTGATATTTCTATGAAAAATAAAGATCAGATTATCCATTATAATTTTTTCTGGAATAAGCCAAGAGAAGAAGCAACCTATAACTTGGCCTGGCAATTACAATCTTTAAGAAATAGAATAGAAGGCCAACCAATCGATTGGGGGTATTTACCACATTACTATACACCGGGCGAACAGAAACACCTCCGCTATACAAGCTCTTATCGCGTCGTATGTACCCATCAAGGTGTAGCAGTACCACTTCATAGTGATTGGAGTTTGGATCATGCAAAAATACAAGTGAGCTTGATGCTTTCTTCATATGGAGAAGATTATACGGAAGGCGGTATGCTGATCAATGATCAGTTTAGAAATGGCCAGCCAGTTAATGTTTCCAAAAAAGAAAACCTCCAGGCGGGTGATTTGCTTTTGTTTCGTTATGCACACACGCATGGTGTAGCACCTGTAAAATCTAAACCAAACGGAAAAGGATTTGATCGAATGCTAATGCCGTTGGAAGTCGTAGACACACGCGACAGTTCGTCTTGGTTTGTCATGAAGAAAAAAATAAGCATGTATGGTATTCGACTCCAATCTAGACTAACAGGAAAGAAGCCAAATTTTGCTAAAAAATTAACCACGAATAAGCAGCTGGTTAGAGTGCAAGGAGAGGCATTGTATTATGATAATGAAGTTGCGCGCATGATGAAGATCGCTATACAAGAGGGCTTATCTCCAACGCATGTTTACCTTTATCGCGGATTGTGGGGGCGCTTTAAAATGTTTCAGGACTGGCAAATGAAAGCATTAAAAGAAATTGGATTAAAACCAGAACATCACTTTCTCGATGTGGGATGTGGAATTCTCCGATTGGGAATACCCCTCATACAATATCTTGATACAGACCGATATTGTGGGATGGATCCAATAGAGGAATATATAAAAGTGGCTAAGCGATATATGAGTGAATTAGTACAAACGGATAAAGCATTTCATCTGATTACTGATTGGAACTTTGGATTTAAAAAATTTGAACGTCAGTTTGATTATGCAATGGCCCAGTCTGTGTTTACTCACCTTTCTTATTCACAAATTGAAGATTGCTTCATAGCGCTTAAAAAGGTCATGAAACCAGGAGGGAAATTCTTATTTACGGTCTTACTAAATAAACAGAAAGAGCAAGATTTTTTGTATATTGGAAATCAGCCCATAACTAAATCGAGCCACTCGGGAATAGGTTTTTATACCCGCTTGGCTAAAAAATACGATTTTAAGATCAGTCACCAATCTAAGGCTGCACATCCTTCGCAAGATGTAATATTAGCTACTTTCTAATTTCCACAATTTCCATAAACAATAAATTTGTTTTTATAGATCTATTGATAAAGTAAAAAAGGCTAATTTTTGACCTCAATAAGTTAGATACAACACAGATGAAGATGAAAAAAATTTTAATGCTGGATTTGAAATCCTATTATCCATCTCCTCCATACCAACTTGGGCTATTGGTCGCCTATGCCTGTACTGATGCCGCAGTGAAATCTAATATTGAATTTACCTTTTCTGAACATCACCGCGAATCAGTAGCTAGTGAAGTTGCGGATGCTATTTTAGAGGCAAAGGCTGACCTTGTAGCTATTTCGGATTATGCCTGGAACCATAAAAAGATTTGTGATACGCTTAATATATTGAAAGCCACCAACAATCAATTACCACTTATTTTATTAGGTGGACCCAATTGTTCAGGTAAACTAGGTGATGAAATATTGTCAGAATACCCAATGGTCTCTGCGCTGGTGGATGGTGAAGGGGAACCTGCTTTTTTAGATATTTGTCAGGCGCTGGTAACACAACCTGATCAAAACCCCTTTGCCGAATCCCGGAATTGTGTTGTACGCGGAAAGGATGGAGAGGTACTTAGGGAAAACATTGGACACAGAATAGGTGCGCTCGAAGAAATTCCGTCTCCTTATCTTACAGGGATTATTCCTCCCGGACCTTCTCCTATATTTTATGAAACTAACCGAGGATGTCCATATCGCTGCTCTTTCTGTTATTGGGGTAATGGAAACTCAAAGGTTTATCGCATGTCCGTAGAGCGAGTAAAAGAAGAAATGGAGTTTTTTGCAAAAAATAAAGTACGAGCATTTTGGCTTGCTGATGCCAACTTTGGCATCTTTCCTTCTGATGCCGATATTGCAAAAGCAATGGTTGAGATCAATGTCAAATATGGCTATCCTTTTCGGTCGGTTGGCGTCAATTGGGCCAAAAACAGTAGTGATCGAATCCTGGAAATTGCCGAAATATTTCACAAGGGTAAAATGAGTTGCTCTACAACAATTGCCTTGCAAACAGTAACAGCAAAAGCAGAGGAATTCTCCAAACGATATTCCATGTCGCCGGTGAAATTCATGAACTTACTACGTAACGCTCATCAAAAAGATATCGACACCTATACGGATATCATTATCGGCCTGCCGGGAGAATCACTCGACGATTTTATCAAAGGATTAGATACGGTGACCACCACTTCTGTGCCTTCTGTAAAAATTCATCAGTTGGTCTTGATACCTGGTACTGCCTTTTTTGATAACAAGAAAGAATTAGGTCTGAAAACTAATCCGTCTATTGATATAGAAATGGAAGCAGGAGAAAAATCTGATTATTATGATTGTACCGTGATTAGCCATCCCTTGATGTCTACTACAGAAATGGTGCGGGCTCGGTATATGATGGGTATCGTCCACCTGATGCACAATCACAATGTCGGACAAGTAGTCAATCATTTTCTCAGCAAATATGGTATTTCACAAAAAGATGTTTTTCTATTCATGGAAGGATTGTTAGTCGGCAAATTAGCTTCTTTTAATGAAGAAAAGCATGCGACCCTTTTAACAGAATTCCGAACATTGTTTGACTATTATACCCATAAGTTTGGAGTGGATGACAACCAATATATTATGGCACTTAGTTTTAAGATTTGGTTTAGGACAGAGGCCTCGGGACTGAGAGTTAATAATGAACCACAACTACGAGCTTTCATGCAAGATTTTTATACAGCCCTTTGTTTGAAACATAATTGTTGTGATACGCACGAAGAAAGAAAACTATTGGAAGCGATCATCAATTACAATATGATGATTTCGCCCAAGCCTACCTGGCGTCCGGAACCTCAATATGATTTTGATTACAACGTACATCAGATTTGGAAAGATATACAGGAGGTCATTCTAAATACGACGGATCTACTTTCCTCGGATAAAAAATCCAAATCGGAAAAAGAAAATTCATGGCAGGAACTCCCTGTCCTAATCAGAGAAAGGGTAAAGACATTATTGTCTGATGATTACTTACAGTCGCAAAAGGTACCTACAACGCTACGACTGAAAAACCCCTGGGGAATTCCACCATCTATGAAGAATATAGATTGGTTGGTCAATAGTAGAAGTAAACATTGTATCGTAGAATCAAGTGAAATTAGCCGAGTCGAAGTATGAGAAGCTTATTTAAAAAAGGTTTAAACCGACTTGGATTCAGTAGAAGGAATGAAGTCCATATTGTTTCTTTCCCCAAATCAGGAAGAACCTGGCTCAGCATTATGGTGGGAGAATACTTTAAACGTAAACACCAACTAGATGTAGTTGATGTTTTAGAAACACATTTGTATACCAATAAAATCCCCAATATACCTACGGTTCATTTCAGTCATGGTGAAGATCGGACACTTTGGAAAACACCCGCTGAATTGGAAACAGATAAGTCAAAATTTAAAGGCACAAAGGTGCTACTCCTGGTGCGAGATCCCAGGGATATTATTGTGTCAGCTTATTTTCAAAAAACCAAAAGACATCAACTCGTTTCGAAAGAACGACAAGAGAAGTTAAATAAACCCGTCTTTGAAGGCAGTCTCCAATCGTTTGTATATGATGAGCATGGCGGAATTGATACTTTGATTGCTTACTACAATCATTGGATAAATAGTAGGAAAGTCCCTGATACTTTCGAAATGTTGAAATATGAAACTTTGCGAAAGGATACCTTTCAGAGTTTTGAAAAAGTCTTGAATCTCATTGGAATAGAATCTCCGGACAAAACATTAATGCGAGAAATAATAGAATTCACAGATTTTGAAAACCTGAAAAAATTAGAAAAGCAAAATCATTATAGTACCTTCAAGTTAGCACCTGTTGATCACACTGATGCAGAATCTTATAAAGTCAGAAAAGGTAAAGTAGGTGGCTACCTAGATTACCTTGACAAAAAGGAAATAGATTATTTAAATCAAAAAATTAAAAACGACCTATCTCCTTTGATAGGATATTGAATAAATTATATACGATGGTACAAAAGACAGAAATAGAAACAGCTATCAAAACTTATATACTGAAAGAGTTTTTTGAAGGTGATGAAGCTGCATTGACTTCAGAAACGCCCTTGCTTTCTTCGGGAATAATTGACTCTATCTCGGCACTACAATTGGTAGATTTTATTGAAGAACAATTTGGAATTGAGTTTCAAGCACATGAAGTAGATCAAGACAACTTGCACTCTATTGAAACCCTTACGAATTTTGTGATAGCCAAACAATAAGCTCCTTACAGTATCTTGAAAAAATTACAAGACATATTATCTTTTGGTGTACAAAACACGCCTGATAAAACTGCTGTAAGTCAAACTAATCAGCCGGCATACAGCTATGCTGAAGTGAATGAACTGCGGCTGCAACTAGCCGCTACGCTCGAAGAAGCGCATCGAGGGAAAGGACATCGGATAGGCTTATTGGCGCCCAAACATGCAGAAGTTGTCGCAAGTTGCTTAGGCATACTTTCGGTTGGTGCCGTTTATGTTCCGATGGATGTGGAAGCTCCTATCGTTCGCAACTTGCACATCATCAAAGACTGTCAACTCGACGGAATGATCATCGAAGTGAATTCTCTAAAGCGTTATGCTTCGACTTTAGAAGCATTCGACTATAGTATCAGGTTTATTCCAGGATTTGAAAATCTCCAATTAATAATACTTCAACAATCTGCTAAGTTTAAACCCTTAATTATAGAAGATCTGGCTTTCATTCTTTATACCTCTGGTTCTACAGGAATGCCAAAAGGCGTGATGATCACACATGAAAATGCGTTAAGT
Source organism: Saprospiraceae bacterium (assembly GCA_047626155.1). Lineage (GTDB taxonomy): Bacteria > Bacteroidota > Bacteroidia > Chitinophagales > Saprospiraceae > CALGLS01. Next base: position 24,707 of record JBLHRR010000048.1, read on the forward strand.
TTTATCCAATGGGCCGGTGCAGAGTTTGATGTCTCGGCAGATGATGTTTTTGCTTCGATTGCGCCATTTCATTTTGACCTTTCCATTTTTGATATCTATGTTAGCATGCAAGCTGGTGCAGAACTATTTTTGATTGAATCTTATGTTGCAAAAAATCCAAGAATGATCTCGACGATGATTGAGGAGAGAAAGATTTCTGTGGTCTATGCTACACCAACGTTGTTGCAACTCATGCTTCGTTACGGTAAGTTGGAAAAGTTCAATCATGCATCACTTCGATATGTCCTATTCGCTGGGGAAGTATTTCCCATTGAGCCTTTAAAGAAAATTAAAAATGCCTGGGCCACTGCTCAGTTTTACAATCTATATGGTCCGACGGAAACCAATGTTTGTACTTATTATAAAATTCCTGAAACGATTGTTGATCAAAGCAGACCTTTTCCCATTGGCCGGCCATGTTCTTTTGCCAAGATTAAATTGGTTGATCCTACAAGCGATAATGGAACAGCTATCAATCAAGGTGAAATCTGGGTGCAAGGCAATAGTGTCAGTCCCGGTTATTGGCAGCAAGAAGAAAAGACAATGGAGGCGTTTGTTATGGGTGAAATCGGCGAGATGTGGTATAAAACAGGTGATTGGGCCACTCAAGATGAAAACGGAGATTACCATTTCACAGGTCGGAAAGATCGAATGGTCAAACGCCGAGGTTATAGAATTGAATTGGCTGAAGTAGAAGCAGCCCTTCGGCAAAACCCACAACTACTTTCTGTAGCTGTAGCAAAAAAAGAAGAAGAAGGGGAAACGAAAATTATTGCATTTTATGAAAAAGCAAAAGAAACGGTATTTGAAATAGTTGATTTAAAAATGCATTGCATGAACTATATTCCCCAATATATGCTGCCGGATCAGTTTGTCGAAATTGAAAAAATGCCCTACACCAGTACGCAAAAAATTGATTACCAAAAACTAGTGCAATTATGAATTTTGAATATAACGATAAGCAGAAAGCACTCTGGACAGAGATGGTCGATTTTGCAACTGAAAACCTGAATCAGGAAGTTGAAGAACGAGATCGTGCCGAACGCTTTGATCGCCACCTTTGGGAAAAGTGTGGAGCTATTGGTTTGCCGGGATTAATGGTCTCAAAAGAATTTGGTGGCCGGGGATTAGATCCATTATCCATGGTGATTGCCTTAGAAGCATTGGGCTATGGCTGTCGCGACAATGGTTTGAGCTTCGCAATTGGCGCTCATCTATTAGCTTGTGTTTTTCCAATTTGGAAATTTGGATCTAAGGAGCAACAAGGAAAACATCTTCCGAACTTATGCAATGGAACCTGGATCGCTGCCAACGCTATTACCGAAACAAATAGTGGCTCTGATGTCTTTGTTATGGAGACAGTAGCAGAGTTGGTTGGAGATACTTATCAACTAAATGGCGAGAAAAACTATTGTTCCAACGCACCGGTCGCAGATGTTGCTTTGGTATATGCAGCGACCGATCAGGAAAAAGGAGCGATGGGTGGCATCACCGGTTTTATTTTAGAAAAAGAAAAACAACAATTTTCCACGGGTGAGGCTGTTGAAAAAATGGGCTTACGTTCATGCCTGATGAGCAAAGTATTGTTGAACGATATTACTTGCTCACCAGAAGCAGTATTGGGGAAGCCAGGAGGAGGCATGCGACAGTTTAGCGAATCGATGACCTGGGAACGAATCGGATTGAGTGCCATTCATATGGGGACAGTCCAACGGTTGTTGGAACAAACCATTGCTTATGCAAAAGAAAGAAAATTGTCGGGCCAAGCGATAAGCAAACACCAATCGATCGCACATCAGTTGGTAGAAGTAAAAGTACAATTAGAAGCAGCCCGCAATCTAGTATACAAAGCCGCTTGGAAATTGAGCGAAGGAAAAACAGCCAATGAAGCTGCTTCCATAGCCAAACTATACGCAAGTGAAATGTACAAGAAACAAACGATGCATCTCTTACAAATCCATGGAGCAATCGGCTATATAAATAATTCAGATATCGAACGTTCGATAAGAGATGCAGCAGCTGCAACACTTTATTCAGGAACTTCAGAAATTCAAAAAAATATAATTGCCAGGTATTTAAAATTATAAACTAAATGGAATCCACAAGTAGATGAGCTTGGATGATAAAAAAGATAAATTGACTTATGAAATCATATGACGTAATTATTATTGGAGGAGGACCTGCCGGATCAACGGCTGCTACGCTTTTGACAAGAAAGGGATTGAAGTGTATCGTTTTTGAAAAAGAACATTTCCCCAGACCACATGTAGGTGAGTCCTTATTACCTTTCTGTTATGACCTTCTGAAAGAATTAGGTTTGTTAGAGAAAGTACAAGCGCTTGGAGTTGCCAAGCCTGGCGCCCGATTTTTAGATGCTAGTAACCAATCGTATTCCAACTATTGTTTTGCTAACCACATCGAAGGTCCTGCAGCACTATCCTCTCATGTTAATCGGGCTCATTTTGACAAATTATTATTGGATAATTCCAAATCAGAAGGGGCTGAAGTGATGGAAGGTGCCAAAGTTAAGTCAGTTGATATTCATGCTGAAGGTGTCACCGTTAGTATTGATCGGACTGGAAAAAAAGAAACATGTGAAGGGGCTTTTCTTATAGATGCTAGTGGTCAGAATACATTTCTTGCTTCCAAGCTTAAAACCAAAAAGAAAATTGAAAACCTGGAACGAACTGCGGTTTCAACGCATTGGAAAGGAGCAAATTTGATCGATGGCTTGGAGGAAGGTATTCAGCAGATCGTTTACCTGGGAGGCGAGAAAAAAGGCTGGATTTGGTGTATACCAATTGCTGAGGATACCATGAGTATTGGTGTAGTTGCTGATAGTAATTACATCAAACGGCAAAAAGAAAAATTGAAAGATTCGGATGATTGGCAAAAATCATTTTACCTCAATGAGTTGAAAGAAACGGATTATGTCCAATCGGTCATTGATAATGCCGAAATAGTTGGATCTATAAATGTCAATGGAAATTATTCGTACAAAGTAGAACAAAAATTTGGAGATCGTTTTGCTATGATCGGTGACTCGGGGACTTTTATTGATCCTATTTTTGCCACAGGGGTTTTCCTTGCGATGAAGAGTGCATTCTTGGTTTCTGCTACTGTTGGAGATGCTTTTGGAAAAGAACATTTACCTGAAGCTTTGTCCAGAACTTATGATTCTATTAATGGAGCTTATCGTTTGATTGAACGTTTGATCAAACAATACTATAATCCTACTACGATTAATTTCTATGAAATAAATGGACATTTTGAAAAGACCGATTCTGCAATTGGATTAATGCATCATATTCTGGCTGGAGATTTTTTCGATAAGTATGAAATGTACGATCAGTTTTTATCCAAGTTAGAAAATGCAAAAACATTTGCTCGATATAAGAATTTAGTCTACAAAAGAAATGAAGTAGATCATTTGTCTTGTAAAAGTATGTAAAGAATACTCGCTTTGATTTAGAACAAGTAAGGAATGAATAAACTTTCAAATTCAGAAAAAATAAGTTTATACTGGGATCAACTCTACCGCCAGTTAAAAGCGACCAATGAACCAGCCCTATGGGAGGTGCCACCTTCTATGGGAGTCATTCCAGATTTCGCTATTTTTGAATCCTCCTTTAACTCAAACTTACCCGTAGTTGATGTTGGATGTGGTTCTGGTTTTCAAACCAATTTTTTAGCCAGTAAATACGCTCAGGTAGTCGGAATAGATGCTTCTAAAAAGGCAATCGCTATGGCACAAAAGATGAACGATTCCGATAATGCCACTTTCCAAAAAATAAATTTACTGGATGAGGAAGAGGTTGGAAGTTTTTGCACCCAAATTGGTAATACCAATGTTTATGTCCGGGGCGTCCTACACCAAATCCCTATAGAAGAAAGACCCGTTTTTATAAAGCATCTAAAACAAATGATGGGGACATCAGGAACTCTTTTCATTATTGAAACCGCGCCCAATATTCAACAATTCATTGAAAGTATGAACCTGCGATTTACGGAGCTACCAGTCGCTTTCAAAAAAGTCTTTACCAGTCATTACCCGCCACTTGGAGTTTCTATTCCTGAGATCCAGGAGTATTTTAAATTGGAAGATTATGAGCTGATTGATTCCGGCCCTACAATTCTTCCAATCAACTTGATCATCGAAAAAAACAAAAAGACGGAATTACCTGCAGTCTATGCATTGATTAAAAAAAAATAAACGAGTGTTACTAATCCCATGTTAATAGTTCTATATTTGTAACAATGACCTCTACTTCACCCTTAATGATAACTTTGTTAAAAAAAAAACTATCCAACATGCGTAAGTTTGCATCTCTACTATCTATTTTCTTTTTTGTTCTGGTAATCGCTTCTTGTGGAAGCACAGAAACCAAAATGACAAGTCAGGAAGCCAGTAATGAAATTACTTCAAGACTAGAAAAGAAAGTTGCTTTGACTACCGAGCAGAAAACTCAAATTGTTACTCTGACTGAAGCCTCAGGTTTGATGAGTAAAGGCGTACGCTCAAGTGAAGAAAAAGCCAAGTATCAAGAACTGAGAAAAAAGATTATGGATGAAGTCTTGACACCTGAGCAAAAAGCTACATTGAACGCCAATTAATTTTTCTAATGGTTGGTCAACTAATTCGTGTTCTTAAGAACCTGTTGTTTGTTACCGTTCCTACACTAATATTGTTATTCCTTTTATTGGAATTTTTTATTGGAATTATTCTTTCGTTTTTGTATTCCTGCTTGCCATAAACCGGCACCTAATATCAATCAATCTTATCAGATATTGCATTACGATAATGATTGGAGTAGTAGCGGAATGCACACGATTGGGAAATGGGGGAAACATCCGATTCAATATCAAGTGAATAGCGACGGTTGGCTTAATCCCTTAGAGTACCAAAAGGAAAAAATCAAACCACGAATTGGAGTAATAGGAGATTCTTTTGTAGCAGCACTTCAGGTCAAACCCAATGAAAGTTTTCATCAACGATTGGACCAACTATATGGCGATAGTATAGAAGTCTATAGTTTTGGATATAGTGGTGCTCCTTTGTCCCAGTATTTGAAGATGGCGCTATATGCAGAAGCTAATTTTCACCCGGATCTATTTATTGTAAACCTATGTTACAACGATTTTGATGAAAGCTTAAATCATCTCAATCGTAATGAATATTTCTGGACTTATGATATTTTATCTGATTCTACTTTTCGACAGGTAGAACCACTGATAGAAGTCCCTCATCATTGGTTGAAGAGGAGATTGACGTATTCAGCTACTTATAGATATTTGTTTTTCAATTTAACAATACACAAACTACAAAAAAGAAGAAATAGGGAAAAGAAACTTAAAGAGGTGAAAGTGGTGGATAAGCTTCTAGGAAATAGATCGGAAATTGAAAAAGTAATTGCACATATCTTTATGGAATTCAAAAGAGCGTTTCCTGAAAAACGTATTTTGTTTGTAGCAGATGGTCCAAGAAGAACGATCTATAATAAGGGGAGCAACCAATCATCGAGAATTTGGTTAAATGATTATCTTGCACAACAATGCAAGAAGCAAGGATTTGAATATATTGATCTAATTCCTTTTTTCATTGAGGACTATGAGCAGAACAAACTAGTTTTTGAGTTTGAAGAAGACGGTCATTGGAATGCACATGCGCATCGACTTGTCGGAGATGTGATTTATAATTATTTAAACGAAGAGTAGAAGAAAGTAAAACCCGTGTTTTAGTCATGGCTAAAAAAAAGAAACCAACGAATAAGAAGATTACAGAAAAAGCGACCGCTAAATCACCTTTTAGTGGAGTAGGAGTATACTGGACTATACTCACCTTCTTGTTGATATCTACCGTGTATACACTCAGTACTTTAGAGCCAGCTAATGGTTTGAGGGCGATATGCCTGTCTGCACTGATTCTTACTTTTCTAGGGTATCAATATTTCTATAAAAAAAATACGATTTTACTCAAAAGTAAGTTGTCGATATGGTTTTTCGGATTGTTAGCAGGAGGATGGTTATGGGGGGTAATAGTTTCTTTGAACGCTATTAATGTTCCAGAAGCGTTTATTACGGTTGGTCAAGATCTTTCAATTGCCATTTTTATATTATTGGTAGTAGGAGTTTTCCAAAAGACAACTAAGTATTTGCCTTTAGTTATAAAAGCAATGGTTCTTATCGGGATGTTTCATGCAAGCATAGGAATAGCTCAATATTTCGAAATTGGATATGAAGAAATGAGTAATTCATTTCCATTTGGATTTGCTTTTAATCGAACATTTTATGGTCCTTTTATGGCCATGCTTTTTCCATTTGCTTTGGCACTCTTATTCACTGGGAATAATCGATGGCGTGCGATAGGCGGGTTTGCATTAATCGTGGAAATATTAGCGATACTGCTCTCTCAATGTCGATCTGCTTGGGTTGGGATTGCCTTATTGATACTGGTAGCAAACGTTCTGATTTTTACATTGCGTTCCGAATTCCTTAAAAAACAACTGCGTATATGGTGGGGATTAAATTTGGGAGGATTGCTGGCATTGGTACTTGCTTTTACTTTGGTAACTCAATTCAATATTGGAGGAAAAACAATCCAATCTACGGCCAGTAGAATATCAAGTTTGTTTGAAGGAGGTGAGGCGATCAACTCTGCCAGCTCTACTATCAATGAACGAATTTTATTATGGGGACACAGTTTGGAAATGATGCAAGATCATCCTGTTATGGGGGTTGGCCAAGGTAACTGGAAGCTAGCAGCTCCACTCTATATTAATGATATCCCTCCGGTTTCATATGGTGATTATTTTCTGCTTCGGCCTCATAATTCTTGGTTGCAGATTGGAGTGGAAAGAGGGATTCCTGGTTTATTAATCCTCTTGTCTATTTGGAGTATACTATTTTATATGGCATATAAAATTATTCGAGGAGCAACCTCTTTTAGACAACGGATTAGTTACATGGCGCTTCTAGGATGTCTATTGGTTTTTGCTGTTGATATGGTTTTTGGTTTCCCTCATATCCAAGTAGGACAAAACACGCTTTTGGCAATAGCGACAGGACTGGTGATTGCTAGCTATGATCGATTAGATATAAATTCGATGGGCGTTTCGTCTCCTTTTAAGTTGCCAAAATTACTATTTATAGGACTTGCAATTTTATTAGTTGCAAATACCTATCATGCTGTTGAGAATTTCCGGTTTCAGAAAATATGGAAAAAAGCATTTGATGAGGCTGCCACTAATAATCTTTTAACCACCATTGACCTAGCCACAAAGGCAAAAAAATATTGGCAAAACCTAGGACCTAATTCAGACCCGGTTGAAGTCCTATCCAGCTTGGTCTATCAAAATAACCAACAACTAGAAAAAGCGTTGGAGGAGATTAAATTGGCAGAAATACATCATCCTAATAACTACAGAGTATTGAATGCCAAGGGGACTATTTACACTCAAATGGAAAATTATGTTGAGGCCGAGAAAGTTTATTTGGATTGTATAAAACTAACCCCAAATTATCGAGCATTATTAAAAAACCTGGCGCTTAATTACTTTAAGCAGTCAGATTTTCAAAACTGTTTGCAAACGATTTCCAAGATGGAGATTCGGGGGGATGAGCAGCTTGTTTATATGCAACAGGAAAGTATTCGACTTCTTGAGAAATGAAAATAACTACATTTTAAACGTAACAGAATTGTTATTTTTTTATGAAATAAAATGTCGTCCCCTGGTCTTTGTGTTTTGATTCGGCTTAGCCCATACCAGCGATAACTCCGATTTGCCTTACTCTTTTCAAGACGAGAAGATTACTTTCCTTAGGGTAAATATTTGATTTCGAATGTATAGCTATTAAAGCAAATAGTTTGATTGAAATTAGGTTTCGAGAAGGGAGTAATATGTATTATATAATTAAAGGTATAATATGTAAAAATACTTATTAGTATAATTTGACTTTATATCGTAAAAAATTGTACCTTTAAACCTAATTGAATTCCCCAACTTAAAAACAAACACTTTTACTTACTTCTTTTTTTTCTCTACCGTACAGTTTTAGTGTACAGAAAGTTGATTGAAAATTTGGAAAGAATTACAGAAAAAATAAGGGTTCCCCTGATCTTACGATCTTTACAGAAAACCCTTAGAAAAGATGTTCTGTAAA
>JBLHRR010000049.1:0-31648 GCA_047626155.1 Saprospiraceae bacterium
CTTCTGGAATGGCAGGTTTTGGTTTTGCCTTAGCTTTACCATTTGCCTTATTTGCGGCCTTCCCAAGTTGGATGAGTTCGTTACCAAAATCTGGTGGCTGGTTAACAACAGTAAAAGTAGTGTTAGGATTCTTGGAATTAGCATTGGCATTCAAATTCTTATCCAACGCTGATATGGTTATGAAATGGGGATTATTAAAAATCGAACCATTCTTGGCTATTTGGATTATCATTTTCCTTGGCTTAGGTATTTACCTTTTCGGAAAAATCCGTTTCCCTCATGATTCTCCAAATCCAAAAATTGGCCCGATCAGAATGGGACTAGGTGTTGCGTCTATCGCTTTCTCGATTTACCTCGCTACTGGTTTTATGTACAATGACAAAACAGAGTCTTTCTCTTCTTTGTCTTTACTAAGTGGCTTGGCTCCACCAGTTGGTTATAGCTGGATTTACCCAAAAAAATGTCCGAACAACCTAAACTGTTTCAAAGATCTGGATGCTGGTTGGGCTTACGCCAAAGAAGTCAACAAACCAATGTTGATCGACTTCACCGGACATGCTTGTGTAAACTGTAGAAAGATGGAGGAATTGGTTTGGCCAAAAGACAACGTATTGAAATACATCAGAGACGATTATGTTTTAGTTTCTCTTTACGTTGATGAAAAAATCGACTTACCAGAATCAGAACAAAGAACAGTAGATAAGCCAAACGGCGGTACACGTAAACTGCGAACAACCGGCAGTAAGTGGCAACACCTACAATACAAGTATTTCAAATCGAATGCACAGCCACAATACGCGCTAGTTTCTCCTGATGGAACATTATTAACGACCCCAGTTTCTTACACACCGGACGCCGATGAATATTCCAACTTCTTACAATGTGGGTTAGAAGCCTTTAAGAAAACGCAGGAAAAGAAGGTGTTGGGAGAGAAGTAGGGAACGGTTAGTCGGTTTACGGTGGTCGGTTTACGGCTGACCCTACCACTTACTTAACAAACAAACTCCATTTTAAAAAAGCCTTTGCTGAAATTTCAGCAAAGGCTTTTTTTATTCTGAGTTAAATTGATTAATCTTTCCGCAAATGCCTGCCCTTAGCCAGTTTCGTTGCGTTTCTTTGCGGTAAAAAAAACACTACTGGCGGAACGCCAATTAACTAGAGTTCATCAAAAGCCTTCACCACCACCACTGCCCCCTCTACCTCTTCCACCACGTCCTCGTTGTTTTTTTTGGTTCAACCTATAATTAAAAGTCAAAACCAAAGAACGGGCACGCCATTGAAATTCGCCATCCGCATAGAGGTTTTCCAATTCGGTTGTATAGATCCATTTTCTGGAATTAAACAGGTCTCGAATACTAAAGGTAATAGTTCCATTATTTTTCAAGACATCTTTGCTTAAAGCTACATCCATCGAATGAATCGAATTTCTTGTTCCCTGTGTTGTTTTTCGAGGAGCACGATAATTATAACTGATTTGACTATCCACCGATTTTAGTATCGTAAGTTTCGTCATGATACGACCACTCATAGTATAAGTATCTGCATTAAAATCTTGTCCTTGACTACTGCCATCCGTTATAGACCGCAGGAAATTAACGTCACCATTAATTCGTATTCTCTTTGTTGGGTTGTAGGAAGCAACGAATTCAAAGCCATACTCATTTCGAGTAGCCAGGTTTTGCGGACGGCTAATCGTCGTCCCGTCATTTTCATTTACTTCTCTGATTCTATCAATCACATCCGTACTATAGCGATAAAAAATAGCAGAAGCTAATGATCCTTTATCCCAATATTTGATGTGCCCTAATTCGTAAGAATCTGTAAACTCTGGATCGAGGTCAGGATTACCTACTCTGAGGTTTCGGTCATCACTAAAGGAAGAAAATGGATTGAGCAAACGAAAACGTGGCCTAACAATTCTTCTACTATAGCTCAATTGAATGGCATTCGACTTTGGCAAATCATAAGAAAGGTTGACACTCGGAAAGAAATTAATATAGGATTTAGGGATCTCTTCATTCGTTTCCTTGCTCTTGGTCAGTATATCGGTATACTCCATTCGCAAACCACCCTGATAAGAAAATTTACCTATTTTATCGCCATAACTAGCATAAGCGGCATAGATATCTTCATTGTAAGAAAACTCATTGGTCAGTCCTATTAAAGCTTGCCATTCTTCATTGAGGTCCAATTCTTCTACCTTATAATTATTTTTAATTCTCCGAAAGGAAGAACGAATACCTGTTTCAAACTTTTTTTCTTTGGAAAAAGGATGCACATAATCCATCTGAAAAATGGTCTGCCGCTCTCCTTCATCATTTGACGATTGTTGAAAATCATTGGCTTGCCCGGAAGGTAAATCTTCCTTATTAAAATACGATTGCACATAATCAGACAACTCGATTTCGCTATTATCCTGATAACGTAAATCTGTTGTTAGCTCATGACCTTCTTTGGAAAAAATCTTTCGGTAAGTCATTGCGTATTCTAATTCTACTTCATCCTCTTCTTCATTGTCTTCTCGCCTAGAGATACCAATGGGATTATTTATTGAATTAATAAAATCCTCATACTTCAGGTCTGTAATATTATTCTGATCACTGACAGACCATAAAAATGAAGTCGTTAATATATTTTTATCATTAATAAAGTAATCCGCTCCTAGGCGAATATTCCTTGTCAATCCACCTCGTAGGTGATCTCTTTCTTGTCTGGTTATTTCGGTCGTATCTCCAGTGGTGAATTCCCGATTCTCGTATCCTCCTCCAGGCCCTTCTTGTTGATTGATTCCTATGTTAGTAAAGAAGTTCAAATTCTTTCTGCGGTAATTCATGTTGATGGCTGCTCCATATTGTGTCGGGTAACCGAGGGTCAAATCAAAGGAGCCATTCAATCCTTTTTGCTGTTCTTTTCGCAAAATGATATTGATGATTCCCGACATCCCTTCCGCTTCATATCGTGCGGATGGATTAGTGATGACTTCTATCCGATCTATCGAACTAGCTGGAATGCTTTTCAAACCATTGGTGTTTCCTGATACCAATCCTGATGGTTTTCCATTAATTAAAATACGAACGTTGCCGCTTCCGCGCAAAGCGATGTTTCCTTCTATATCAACACTTACAGAAGGAACATTATCTAGTACATCGGTAGCGCTTCCTCCTCTGTTGGCCAGATCCTTTCCGACGTTAAATACCTTTTTATCCAAGGCTATATTGAGCTGACTTTTTTCTGCCCGAACTTCTACGGTATTGAGCAAGTTCGCATCAGGGCTTAGCGAAATCGTTCCCAAATCTGCTTTAGGATTATTTTTACCCAACTTGATATTATCTCTGTATTGATTCTTATAGGAGATGAATTCAATTTTTACAATGTAATTACCTGGTCTGCTTTCAATTAAGAAACTACCTTTTTCATCGGTAATGCCTCCGGTTACAACGCTACTATCTGCTGCGTTCATCAGCGTTACCGTGGCGAATTCCAGGGGGAGTTCATTATTGGAATCAATAACATTACCTTTTATAACTGGTTTTGAAAAAAGACCTTTAGCATTGCGATTGGAATTTTGGCCATTTGCTAAAAGTGAAATAAACAAGAGGAAGATAGTGGATAAGTATATCTTGTAGGATAAGTTCATCTTTGCGAATAAATTAACTGTTTAGAAATCAGGTCTTAGAGGAGAGGATTCTTTTGACTGGAGTGGTCATTACTTCGCAACCTTCTCAAATGCATCAATCATCGATTTCAGTACTACGAATAAATAACTTCTTCCTTCATTTGTAACCTGACTATCTTCATCGAATACCAAAGCATCTTCCACGAAGGCTAACAAATCTTCCTGCGGATAGTTTTCAAAAAACGGAGTAATTCGCTCACTAAAGGTTCCTCGAATATTAGCTTCCATCAAGGCCCAGTTTTGTTCTTCTGCTTTTCCTAGGATATCTTCATCAATCATTGGACAATCTGGGTGCGTATTTAGAATGGATTTATATAGAATAGCGGCCAATAAATACATTAGCTCTTGTTCTTCCAGCGTAAGTACTTTTACATCTTCAGAAACTAAAAAAGAAAGGACGATGGGTTGATCTTCCCCAAGAGTTCTGAAGAAAGCCTCTTGATCTGCTTCGGATTGTAGTATGTCGGTAACTTGGTCTATCTGGGATTCGGAAATGAATTTCATATATTAAACGAGTCAGTTTTAAAGTAAATAAGAAGTGCAAAAGTACGAAATAATCTGGCGCTGTGCGCTCCGCGACCTCTGAGTGATTATAAAATACAATAGGTCCTTTTCGTAGAAACTTCTATTCCTCCTGAAGCACTTTCATCTCCATTCGCTGGTTCTTCTTACAGTTTTCCACCGAATCATTTGGCACTAAAGGCTGCGTTTTCCCATACCCTTTCGATGACAATCTATCGGAAGAAATACCTTTTTCGATTAGAAAATCCGCAACGGCTTTTGCCCTATTTGCAGACAAGTTATTTGCAAAGCCTGTGCTACACCAACCGTTACAATGCCCTCCGATTTCTATTTTCAAGCCAATATTCTGGTTCAGTAAATTGTAAATTCGGTTCAATTCGGGCAGAGCACTTTCCTTCCATTGGTCAGAATTTGCTTTGAAGAAAATATTATTTAATGGAATGATGCGACCATTTTTCAACGGATATAATTCAAGGCTAATGTCCCGCTGTGCTTTATCTATGCTCTTTCGCTGTGCATTAGAAGCTACTGCGCCACCGTAATAATTCCCTGGTGTAGCAATCGTATTTTTCTTTAATTCTTTAATTAAAACGCTCAACTGTTTCTGTACATCTCTGGCTATTTCCTGAGTGAGTATATATTCCAATTCCAAACGTAGCTCCTGCCGCACTTCATCTTCCAGCTCCTTCCGCAGTTCTCGTTTAACCTCATCCCGAAGCAATTCCCTCAATTCTTTTTCTACCTCCTCCAGTAGCTCACCTCTCAATTCTCTCTTCACCTCACTTTTATATTTCTTCCGTAACTCTCTTTTTGCCTCCGATTCCAGCGCTGCGGTTTTTCGTTGCAATCTATTCGCATATTGTTCCCGATAATTGGCATCCATAGCCGCGTTCATTTTGAAAGAGACTTCCGGTAGAAGGTCTGCACGCAATTCTTTAATAACCCGCTCACTAAGTTCTTCTTCTAAATCAGAATGAGACTGAGCCACCATTTCCGAAAAACTATAATCTACAGAAGTAGTTGACATGACTACTGCTTCTTTTACTTCGTTCGTCTCAACAATCTCCTCTTCAACAACATCCTCCGTTCCTTCATTATCTTCAGAAAGAGCATTCGCTTCTCTGTATTTTCGTTTCATCGCTTCCAGTTGACTTTCACCTTTAGGAGCAGCCGACTTTTTCGTAACAGTAGTATTACTACCTTCAGCTCCATTGTGTTTATTGAACCTTCGTTTCATCGCATCCAACTCTGAATCTCCTGTAGACACTGCTTCAACAAATGGACTTGTCAAACCCAGCGCTTTTTCATATTTCCGTTGGAGTGCTTCTAGCTGTGTACTTTCTTTAGTGGGCGACCAATTGAGCCTTTTCCTATGCCCCATTTCTTGCTGAGTGGCTGCACGGCGCTGACCTAAATCTTGCATCGCTTTATTAAGTTGCTGCAATCGCACATTGAGTTGATCCACTTCTGGGGACATGACCACTTCTCTATTCGTGTTTCTTGTCCCTTCTTCTTTATCCAGTTCTTGAAGAGATTCATTAGCGATTGTTTCACTTTTTGCAAAATAGCCAGGCACTTCAGCGGACAGGTTAAAGTGTTCATCATTTGGTAAAACAAATTGAAAACGCCCTCCCCTATTCGTTTCCTGCTGTAGTGACTCACCTGAAGAACCCAAAGCCTCTAACATTACTTCCCCATCCAATTCCATTCCGGTCTCCGCATCAATTAATTTTCCACCAACCAAAGAAACCGGTTCCGGCTGATACTGATCAGGCAACAAAAAGCTGAAGAGCTGTTCTTCTCCTTCCGCTGTTTCTTTACCAGAGGCGTACATCGTTTTCCCATCGGCAGCGATAGAGAAATAAGGACGAAACAGATCCTGATCTAATGAGATTCCAGTAGATTTAGGCGTTGACCAATCTTTCCAAGATTCTCCAGTTCGATAGCTTACCATTAATGTCATGCTGACCGGATCTTCAAAACCATTACTTAGAAAGTATAAGGTCTTATTATCTGCTGCGAGTTGGGCATGGATTTCTTCACTACTACTATTTATGGTCGTTCCTAAATTAAAAGGTTCTGACCAAATCCCTGTTTCTTTTTTTTTCGCCACATAAATATCTCGCCCCCCATTACCGTTCGCATGATCTGTTGCAAGCAGTAATATTTGATTATCGTCAGCCATTGCATAACTAACCGGACTTTCCGATGTGAAGTTTTGGATCTCCACGGGTTTAGGGTTTGTCCAACTACGTCCTCTTTTTTTGGTATAAACCAATTCAGTCCCTGCCTCCTGACTGCCGTCCCATAAAAAAAGAGACTGACCATCGGAGCTAGTAGAAACAACAAAATTATCGGCTCTGTTATTTATTGGTAAGGACATGTGAATGGGTTTACCCCAGTCCTCTTCATTTTTTCGAAAAGCAATCCATATGTCATACTGATCGTCATCCCCAATATTTTGTGGATGCCCCTTTCGGGAAAAGTATAGCGTCTTGCCATCTGCAGCCATAACCGGTTGGGATTCGTCATGAATAGATTGTAATGCTCCTAATTCTGTATTATCCATAACAGGAAAGCCCTGACCATAAAGGACAGTGCCACATAGATAACAAAGTAGGAAACACAGTTTTTTCATTTTGGAAGTACTTTCCGTTAATCCTTATTATATAAGGACATTACAATGTAAACACATAAAAGTGTTTCATTTGTTCAACTTGCCTGACAATATTTTCTGAAAATGGGTTTGGGAAATTCCCAAAGGTTGATGGGTTCTTCTGGGGGAAGCGGCAATGGTTTATGTTATTTTTAAAGCGAATGGAGTATACTCATAAAACCTTAGCTTGCCAGCTATATGCAATGTACAAGTTTTTACTGGATTTTCTCCCCTTATGGGAGCTCTTAATAAATCAAATAATTGCCTAGTGCTTTATCATATTACATATGACGGGTAAAGGTGTTTGAGTTTTATCCGAGCATCTTTGGTTTTAAATTGCCAGTCTACTTTTTTCTGTTTTTTGTTTCGATCCTGATACCATACTTTAACATCCCTCTGGAGATCTTTTTTACTTGGTGTTCTTTTTTTCAACCCTTGACGGATTAGAGTACTCAACTCACATTCTGCAATATTTAGCCACGATCCATGTTTGGGAGTTCTGACAATTTCTAATTTTTCAATTATTGCCCGCGCTCGTTGCGGTTCATAAAGTTCATATAACGCAGACCGTTTATGAGCACTTAAATTATCTTCAACCAGTGTGATTTTCTTCGCATCAGTATACATTTGCTCCACTATATAAGATACAACCTCTGCATATGTTGTCGCTTTGTGATTATCCTTAATATGGACTTCGCGTCTCCCTCCTAAAGCCTCAACTATCATATACATATCAACCACTCCTTCACGTTTATACTCAAAATCTTCATGTAATACGCCCTGACTATCCATAAACTGACTTCGCGTTTCGCTAATTAACTGCTTCGGAGATTCATCCAAATTGACTACCGGATTACTCTTATCATAAGGTCGTTCATAAATACTTAATACGAATTCCATCGCACATACAAAATCTGCACTCGCTTCAGGTATTACCCAAGATTTTACTTGCCAAGGCTTAATTTGCGTTTTTTTAAAATACGACGCACACTCTCATAGCTCATCTGCTCTACATGCTCCAATTCCACCATCTTATCTGCTAACAAACGTAGCGTCCAACTATTATTTCCCGCTGGTACATCACTACAACGTAATGTAAGTAAATGACTCTCTACTCGACCGTCAAATATTCTTGCTTTATTTAGTGGCCTTGGTTTTCCATTCAACGCAATTTCGTAACCATCTTCTACAAAACGCTGACGTAATCGTTCTATCGTCCGTATTCCACAATCAAAGGCTTTTCGTATTTCTTCATCCTTCATCTTCTTTCCTCCTTCACTCTCGTCGGTTCCCAATAGAATTTGCGCTCGTCTACTCTTCGTGCCTTTATACTTCCCACTCTTTAGTAGTGATTTTAAACTTGACCTTTCTTCTGAGGTTAATGTAACTCTGTATTTTTTCATCTTTTTCTCGTAAGATACATAATACCCGCCAAATCAGTAGTGACTATCTACTAGGTCTCCCTGATTTTCATATTCAGGAAGAACTAGACATTTCAGTATGATCTCAAATCGTCATTACATCCTTCTCCTTAGCTGCAATGAGGGTATTAGCTTCTTCTACATAATGCTTAACCAATTTTTCTACCTCTTCTTCACTTCGCTTACCAGCATCTTCAGGATAGCCCTCTTTTACAGACTTTTTGATGAAGTCCATTATTTTGTGGCGACTATTTCTGAAACTGATTTTTGCATCTTCGCCGTAGCCCTTTGACGTTTTCACCATGCTGATACGGCGTTCCTCTGTCAATGGCGGAATGTTGATGATAATGGATTCTCCATTATTTTGAGGCGTTACTCCTAGGTTAGCGGCAAAGATGGCCTGTTCAATCGGGCCGATCATTGATTTTTCCCAAGGGGCGATGTTTAGCATTTTTGAGTCGGGAGCACTTACGTTAGCTACCTGCGTCAAGGGCGTTGGGTTACCGTAATAATCTACCATAATCCCATTGAGCATTGCAGGGCTGGCTTTACCTGCGCGTATTTTAGCTAAGTCTCTGTGGAGGTGCGAAATAGCATCTTCCATTTCTTCTTTTGCTTTTGCTAAGCCAATATTGATTTCTTCTTGCATAATATAAAGACATTTATTTATAATAAAGGAGGCTGTCTCACGGCCTACTATTATAGAGACGGATTAAATCTAAAAAGACACTAAGTCGTTAGACGTTAGACGTTATTCTATAAGAAGTTAATTTTCGTTATTACGAATTTGTCACTTCTCACTGCAAAATAAAGGAATTATAGTGGTTTAACAAAAAGGAGAGGCGTAATTAAGTACGACACAAGGCTTAGGCAGGCAAAAAGTTGTAAATAATCTGATGATTAACCACTCGGATTTCTTTACGTCGGATCATTTCTTCGATGATTTCACTGATATTGAGGTAGCGGGCAATTTCCTGATTGGATCTTTCGATGTAGTGTTTTAGTTCAGCGATATTAACGGGAGGCTTACTCGAGTTCATCAAACGCCGAATGGTTTCCGCTATGGTTTTATCCTTTAAGGACTCCACTCTGTCTACATCTTCAAATGGAAATTGCTTCTCATCTGACTTTGCACTCATGTCCTCCATTTTCACCTGATCTTTAGCGTGGTTACTAGCACCTTTAGTCCCTGTTCGTTTTACGCGGGTACAAAGACGGCCAGCATCCGTAACGCAGTTGATCATTGCATCTATGTTGTTGTCATTAGAAATCACAACGAAGGCAATTTTCTTATCTACCTTACTGTGTAATTTCCCCATGAGAAAAGCGATGTGAAAATTAACGTGATCTGCACTTCCGGTATTCGCAATGATCCATCTGACGTCAGATTTGAGTCGTTGTATTTTCCGAACTAGTTTGAGGGGAATAGATTGATGTTCGCTGTTGACCAATATGTACAACCGCTCTGATAACTTTTCGAGTGATCGGAGTTTAATCTTTTTAAGATTTTCGTAATCAATAAAGGTATATCTTTTAACGGCTTTCATATTTAAAACAGGGAAGGATTTTAATCGACTCTAAGAAGCTGCTAAGATAGATAAATCTTTTTAAGATTACGATTTTTCGTAAGATGTTTTAGTGCTTTAATAGAGAGGTCGAGGTCTGATAAAGATTCTCGGTACCCTCTCCATGATTATCTCCTCGTGATATTTCTACCTCGATTCTCATCTCTTCTTCGACATCAAACTAAAAACCAAATACCCCAAAATAATCAGCGAAGAAAGTGCACCAGCAACATAGGTCATTGCAGCCCACCACAAAGCATCCTCTGCTCCCGCCTGTTCTGGCCCTGTGGTAATACCACTGCTCTCCAACCACTTCAAAGCCCGGTTACTAGCATTAAAAATTCAACAGGTAAAGTGATTAAGCTAAATGTGGTAGTCATGGCAAAAGCAATAATTACAATAAGCAATAACATAGTAATACACAAAAAATAATTTCAACATTTTTACACTCCAATCATATATCTAACTTACTCTCCCTATAGTCGTTACAGTTAAATATATGATTGCAAATGTGGAAGTTAATTTTTCGTTGTTACTTAGACATAGTAGAGGCCAAAATCAAAGCAATAATGAGCAGAAAACTCTGAGCTTTAGAGGCGGTCTGTACAAAAGGAACGAGTGCAGAACGGGTTTGCAGAAATGGGTAACCGGTGTCGTGTTGTACAGCGTGGCCGCATTCACGCATTAGCTGATATATTGCGTCCCTGATAAACATCGGTACTTAAAGTTACGGTCTTGGTTTGAGGATTATATTGATCACTTAGTAAACCTTCTCCTCGTACAATCCTAACGTCTGATATATTATAATAGCTCAACATTTCTGCGGCGAATCCTTTCCCACTAAGCCCGCTACTAGTGGCAATTTGGCTGTAGTGTTAGAATTTACCTTTAAGACGATTGCTCACCCAAGCTCCAATCATACTCAGGCCTCCTGCTAACATGAAATAAATAATATAATCGCCCATAATAATTTATGCTTATTTGCTTCTATTCAACTAGATGGCAGTTAGCCGTTAGCTTCTCTAATAACGCGCGATAGTGGGAAGCCAACCGCCAACTGCTAAACACCTAAGTTTGTTTTAAAGTGACGCAGCTTATATCATATCAAAGCCAGTGTACGGCTGTAGCGCTTTAGGTATCCGTATCCCCTCGGCCGTTTGATGGTTTTCCAACAATGATGCTACAATTCTTGCCAGAGCCATTGCAGAACCATTTAGCGTATGTACCAATTGATTATTTCCGTCTGCATCTTTGTAACGGCATTTCAACCTGTTAGACTGGAAGGTTTCAAAGTTAGATACAGAACTTACTTCCAACCATCTTTTTTGTGCAGCAGAATAGACTTCGAAATCAAAGGTCAATGCAGAAGTAAAACCAAGGTCACCACCACAAAGGCGAAGGATTCGATAAGGCAGTTCTAGCTTTTGCAACAATCCTTCTACATGCTTGAGCATTTCCATCAATCGCTCGTAAGATTTCTCCGGGTGCTCTATAACAACGATCTCTACTTTATCGAATTGGTGAACACGATTTAGTCCTTTTACGTCTTTTCCGTAAGAACCGGCCTCTCTTCTAAAACAAGGCGTATGTCCAGTCAGCTTTATAGGAAAATCGCTTTCATTAACAATGACATTACGATAGATATTTGTGATGGGTATTTCACCTGTGGGAATGAGATAAAGGTCATCTTTTTCTGCGTAGTACATTTGCCCTTCTTTATCGGGTAACTGCCCCGTACCCTTTCCAGAAGCTTCATTTACTAAAAGTGGCGGCATTATTTCTTCATAACCTGCTTCATGCGCTTCTTGTAAGAAGAAATTGATTAAAGCCCTTTTGAGCTTAGCACCTTTCCCTCTAAACAAAGGAAAACCTGCACCCGTTATCTTTACTCCAAGTTCAAAATCTATAAGGTTGTATTTTTTAGCCAATTCCCAGTGCGGTTGTGCATCAGGCCCCAAATCTGGTAATGGCTCACTCCAGTCCTGATGAACTTCATTATCCTCGTCGCTATTTCCAGGAGGCACTGATTCGTGAACAACATTAGGAATATTGTAGAGCAAATCCTGTAACTGGGTAGCAATGCTATCTAAGTTTTCATTTAGAGTACTTCCCTCCCCTTTTAAGACGGTAACCTGTTCTTTTAAGCCATTTGCCTGCTCTCTTTCCCCTTTTTTAAAGAGATCACCAATTTCTTTTGACAATTTATTGATAGCTGCCCGATTTTCATCTAAAAGCTGTTGATTGTGCTTTCTTTTGTCATCTAAATCAATGATTTTAGGGATCGTATCTAATTGGCCTTCTGGGAAGTTACGGGTCCTTAATCCTTTGATAATCAATTCTTTGTTTTCTCGGATATAATTTAGCTGTAGCATAAAATGGGTCTAAATGAAGATTTCTGGTATAAAATATGTTATAAAATAGGAATATATCGAATTTCGTTCCCTAAATAGCCTTTTAGGAAAGTTTATTCAAGATATTTTTACAAAGATAGTATTTGGTTTAAAAATAAACTGTATTTTTGCGAAACCGAAAAGACATGCACTCCGCGTTTTCACTTACGAGTTGACTTCAACTTCCAGTCGTAAAACGATTTCCTTCTTATCTTCATTTATTTTCACATTAAGAATATCAAGGTTAAAATTACGTTTACAAGGTAGCTTGTCTTATCAATAAAATAGTGCAGTGACCTCTGGCACTTTTGAAATAACATCCGCTTTCGCTCTTTTTTATAGCACACTTAAATATAGTGGCGAGGCATTAAACGTATCTTTGATAGTAAGAACTGTAACCATGTCGAATTAATGTTATGGTATATGTATCTTTATTGTATCATCTATTTTATCGGTCATTACCCCCAGGACACTCAACAATGTAACTTCAGATAGATCGCTTTTTAAAACTGATTATTGTCATTTATAAAGAATTTGGATCACAACCTGCTCCAACTCTACTCTGGCATTCTAACATATACTCAATATAACGCGATCAACACAACAGACAATCACAATATGCTAATTCCCTTTTTTTTTAACTGTAACCATAAGGGTTGCTCTCCTTTGATCGGTAAAAAAATGTTAAACTTTACAGGTTAATTCACTTTCATACCATTATGAGACAGCTATTGCTATGAAACGAACAGTGCACCTACCTTAACCCTTCTATCCACACTATATTAATAAACATAATATTTAAAACATACTAACATACATGTACGATATATTGCAGTTAAACGAAATGCTTGTTCCTGATTTAAAAGAAGTCGCTGAAGGACTGAAAATTAAGGGACATAAGCGAATGAATAAACAAGAGCTTATTTACAAGATACTTGACGAGCAAGCGCTCTCTCAGGAAGAAAAAGGATCGGAAGACGAAAAGCCAAAGTCACTTCGTCCTAAAAAAACCATCACCAAAGAAATACCAATGGACAAGAAGACCTCTAAGTCTAAAGACGATGACAACGAAAAGACAGAAAGAAAACGGATCAAACGAAAGATAGAGCCAGCACCTAAACGATCCAATGCTTCTTTCCACACTCGAAATGAAGAAATGGATGCCCCTGTGGAAGAACTGGAATATGAATCTCCAGAAGCCATCGTAGAAAAAGCAGATCGTGTGGAAAGAGAAGTTCGGAGAGATCGCGAAGCGAATAACAAACACAATTCAGATAGTGATAAAAAATTCAATATCGAATTAGATGGTATTATCGAAGGAGAAGGAATTCTTGAAATGATGCCTGATGGCTACGGTTTCCTTCGTTCTGCAGATTACAACTACCTCACCTCTCCTGATGATATCTACGTTTCTCCCTCTCAAATAAAACTTTTTGGACTAAAAACAGGAGACACCGTAAAGGGAGCCATTCGCCCTCCAAAAGAAGGTGAAAAATATTTCGCACTTCTTAGGGTTTCTAAAATAAACGGACTTGATCCTCAAAATATAAGAGACCGCGTTCCTTTCGATTACCTAACGCCTCTTTTCCCTACTGAAAGATTCAATTTAATTGGTAAGACAGGTAAAGACTACGGTAACCGAATGATTGATCTTTTCACACCTATTGGAAAAGGACAGCGTGGTTTGATCGTGGCACAACCTAAAACAGGTAAAACCTTCTTACTTAAGGATGTGGCTAACGCCATTTCAAAGAATAACCCGGAATGTTACATGATCGTCTTATTGATCGATGAACGTCCGGAGGAGGTAACAGATATGCGTCGTTCTGTTAACGCAGAAGTCGTTGCTTCTACTTTTGATGAACCTGCTGACAATCACGTAAGAGTAGCAAACATCGTTTTGGAAAAAGCAAAACGTTTAGTAGAGAGTGGACACGATGTAGTTGTTCTGCTTGATTCCATCACTCGTTTGGCTAGAGCCTACAATACAGTTGCTCCTGCAAGTGGTAAGGTACTATCTGGTGGTGTAGAGGCCAACGCCTTACACAAGCCTAAAAAATTCTTTGGTGCTGCTCGTAACATAGAACATGGTGGTTCTTTAACCATCTTGGCTACCGCCTTGATTGATACTGGTTCTAAAATGGATAGCGTTATTTTCGAAGAATTTAAAGGTACTGGTAACATGGAGCTCCAATTGGATCGTTCTCTCGCCAATAAGCGGATGTATCCTGCCATCGACCTTACGAAGTCAAGTACACGTCGGGAAGAGTTACTCATGGACAAAGATACCTTACAGCGTATGCACATCTTGAGAAATCATTTGGCTGATATGAAGCCAGTAGAAGCGATGGACTTTTTGCGTAAGCACATGCTACATACAACTTCAAATGATGAGTTCTTGAATGCAATGAACAGCTAATATCGTTCAGAGTGGTTCATTTAGTAATGAATATTCAAAAAGGTGTATATTTTTTACGTTTATAATTGTCAAATTCATTTTATAAATGTACCTTTGTCGCCCAATAAGAAAAAATTTGATCACGCCCTAGGGCATAGAAATAAAATGTTCCAGTTATGAAAAGAACATACCAACCATCCAGAAAGAAAAGAACAAACAAGCATGGATTCCGTGCTCGTATGGCATCAAAGAACGGCCGTAAAGTATTAGCTCGTCGTAGAGCTAAAGGTCGCGCGAAATTGACTGTTTCTGATGATATGCGTATAAAGTAATAATTCGTTGTTGCTAAAACAATAAGCACCACTAGAGCATTGAGCCTTTAGTGGTGCTTATTTGTACCTACATCTATGGTATCGTCAGTCGATTTCTGAGAAAACAACTGATGACACCTTCCTCTACCCATTCGTCTAACTCCCTTCTCCTAGTTATTCTAAAACACAAGATCCCGCTTGACAACCCAGACAGGTTCGTCAAAGAACTCGATTTTATTATCTTGTGGCTGCTTAACCAATTAGCTCGTTGAATTTGACCTAAACCTGAATACTCAAATCTGCTTCTTTGACAAACCTGTCCGCCCTTTAGGGAGGATGACGTGGTTCTCAAAACATGGAATCCCGCCTTACCGCTCGACAGGTTCGTCAAAGAACCTTAAATTTAATAATGACCAACCAAAGCTTCCCAAAAGAAGAACGTCTAAAAAGTAAAAAAACGCTTGCCCAATTATTTAAGACAGGTCGTTCTTTTAGCTCCTACCCTATTCGGGTGGTTTGGATGGAAGTTGAAGAAGCCACTGCTGCTCCTCTTCAATTTACGGTAACGGTCCCTAAAAAAAGATTTAAGCATGCTGTAGATCGAAATAGACTCAAACGCCAAATAAGAGAAGCCTATCGCTTACACAAAGGACCTTTATTGGAAAAACTTAGTCTCAAGCAAGACGCGGGGAAAACTTATGCAGTAATGATGATTTATATCTCGTCAGGGAAGGAAACTTATGCTAAAATTGAGAAAAGCGTACGAAAGAATTTGGATCGACTGGGGAGAGATATAGTAAAGTAAATTTCTTTAATTTCTAAAAGAACCATTTATCATTACTGAGCAAGCAACCTTCAGGCCTTTAGCTGAACCAAAGAATAAAACCCATTTGTTCATGAAATACCTACTCTGTACACTGTTCCTTCTTTCTGGTACCTTCGGCACCTCTGCTCAGAAGTTTATACAGATGGAAAAATACGGATCTGCCAAGGTCAAAAAATACTATGTTGGAGAGGAGATTACTTATAAGATAAAAGAATTTCCAGACGACTGGACTACCAGTCTCATTGAGGATATTGTAATGGGGGAAAACCTCGTGATATTCAACAACCGAACTATCCGGTTAGATGAAATTACGATCATTCGATCTTTCAAACCTGCGAACTGGTCTGTACCTATTGCTAAAAATCTATACCGCTTTGGATTGAGCTGGGGCGTATTTTCTCTGTTGGGGCCACTTGTAGGTTTTCCATTGACCTGGGCGGCATTGATTGTTCCGGCCACTGCTTATACCACTGGCTTTTTAATCAAAAATCTTTTCAGATATCGAACGTATAAATTGGGGAAACGGAGATGGTTACGAATGCTGGATATGAGCCAGCGGGTAAGTCCTTGAAATTACTTCTCTTTTTTGGCGATAACTTCCAGTGGATGAAAGTTATCATTCCGCTCATCATAGACACCGTTGTAAATAGACATCCTGTAACGATATTGGCCTGGCTGATCTGGTGCGGTAAGCGGTATTCTCATTGGAATACAATCGCCTGCCTTGATTTCGTCCACTTCAAAGGGAACTCGATGTTGAGATTGCCCGGCCCACTGTTTGACATTAAGCATCATGTAACCTACAGATAGAGGCCTTTTTTTATTTCCACGTAACTGTACTGTTTTATTTGTCGGATTGCAAACCTCAAACGCAACACTAATTGAAGCTCCAATTTCTAAAACCTCTGGCAGCACTGTTGTTTTCACTTTCAATCTATTGTAAAAATAAAAATGATCCAAAAGCTCCAAGTTCACTTTGTCTTTAGTGCCTAACCAGATTCCTTTTTTTCGATGATCGACCAGGTGAACAATAGCCACTTCCCTGGTTTGCAGTTCCTCTTGTTCTTCAATCAGCAAGTCATATTGACTACCAGCATAACCTGCATTGTTTATTGCAAATCCCTGACTATTTCCATAAAAACTAAACTTCGCAGCTCTTTGATAGCTATTAATAAATAAAGCCGGACGATCACCAACTGCGCTGCTCAAATCTTCCGCCCAATCTTTCCAACCATGAAACTCAGCCGCCAAAGGAAAAATTTTCTGGGGTAAGACCTCCACCACAAGTATAAGTCGAAAAGCCATAATCAATAGAAAAGAGGGAATGGCCAGCCGATAGGCCCAAGTCGTTAATTTTGTCTGCTTTGAAATATAATGATAGCTCATATAAATCAAGGGCACCATAGCCATTGCTGTCCAATTGGGCTCTACCCTACCTTTTAAACTACTCAATAAAAAGAAGCCGAAAATACCGAAAAAGGAAAAGCGTAAACTGCGCTCAAAGACATCCCTTGAGGTGAATTTAAAAGCTGCCCAAAATAATAGAAAGCCAATCAACGGACCAAAAATCAACAATTGACCCAGTACATATTCTCCTACAAAAGCAATTGTGTAAGCCTCTGCGGAACGATCAAATAAATGAAAACGGAAGGTTGGGAAATCATGGAGATATTGCCAATATAAGTGCGGAGCATAAGACAGCACCGCTATTAAAACAGCGAGATAAAAAGTCTTCTTTTTTAATAAATCGAAATTTGACAACAATACACTTACTAACACGACAATACCATGGTACTTACTATACCCCATAGCTGCTATGGTCAGTCCAAGCAGTAATGCATTTTTCCAATCATATTTTTTTACATATCGTTGATAAAAGAAAAAGAACAAAGCAACGGTCAGCAATAAAGGAATATCTGGCGCCGCAAAAAATCCAAAATGAGCGATGACACAGCTCATCAATAACACAAAAAACAAAGATGGCTTGTCGGGTTTAGTGATCCGGAACATTAAATAAATTGTCAACAAATTAGCAAGTACAACAAAAAGACGAACGCCTAATTCATTTTCTAACAAGGTGTAGCCTAAGCCAATCAATACAGCTATGGCAGGCGGATGATCGAAGTAGCCCCAATCCAAATTTTGGCTATACATCCAATAGTAAGCTTCATCGTGCGCCAGTTCCGTGCAAAAGCTTTGCAGGAGGTTTAGTAGCATGATGGCTAACAAATAGAGCGGCCAGGGTTTTTGATTTTTTTGCATAGTTATAGACTCATTAGGCCTTTGGATAAGATCGGCATATCCAAAAAAAGCTCCACGAGAGATGAACCCTGCGGAGCTTTTTTATCCGATAAAGAGACGCTTATTTCGCTCCAAAAGTGATTTTAAAATTCACACGGAATTCAGATACTTTGTTTGACTTCACAACAACGCTCTGGCTCTGTACATAAGCAGATTTCACATTGTTTACAGCTCTAGCAGTACGAGCAACTGCTTTCTTCGTTGCATCCATCCTCCCAGCTTTTTGAGGAGCTTGCCATTACTTCGCGAACGTTCATTATAGCCATCGTAAAATTGTTTTGCATAGAAACAGCTTTTAATTAAACGTTATATTTTCGGCTCGTTTCTCTTAGTATTACACAAAAAATACTTTGTTGGTAATTTTCTTTTCAACTATTTCGCAGAAGCAAGTGCTTTCACTTGTTCGTACAACTTATCTTCATCCCCACTTCTATATTTTCTTTTATGGAAAATGATCTTGCCCTCTTTATCGAGTAAGAAAGTCTGAGGCAGGCCATTCAATCCGCCGGGCATTACTTTTCGAAATTCGCGATGAACATCATTGTATGTTTTCCAAGGCCATTTTTTATCTTCTACCCTTTTGACGAAGTTAGGATAATTTTTTGAAAAATCGGTAGAAATAGCGACCAGGTTAAAGTCGGTTTCTTTTTGCCAACCTTCGTACTTCTCGCTGATGGCTTTCATCTCCATTGCACAAGGTGCGCAAGTGGTGAGCCAGAAAAGTAAGACCGTAGGCTTGCCATTAGGTTTCAGTTCATTCTCAGAATTTAAAACCTCCCCCGCCGCTGTCTTAAGAGGAATGTCATATGGAAATGTCTTGTTAATCTTAGCTTCTGGACGCGCAGTGTCCGCCATATAATTACTTCGCTTTTTTACAGGTGGCATCGTATCTCGTTTTACAGAGGACTCTTGTGCAGTTGGACTTGTTACAGAAGCTGTAGCCGTTTCTACCTTTTGTTCAACATTAGTATTACAGGCAAGCAAAAAGAATGCACTAACTAGGAGAAGTATATTTTTCATAATTATTATTTTATCTAACTGTTCAATATTACCTCACTCTATCCAAAGCCTCTTGTGCTCGCGTAAAATCAGATTTCAAGTTCAGGGTTTGTTCATAATCATTTTTGGCCGCCGCTTTATTCCCTTTTACTTCAGAGACGGAACCCCGATAGTAATAAGCCATATAATAAGTCGGTTCTACATTTATGGCTAGGTCAAATTTCTTATAAGCTTTATCCATAGAGTCCATTTCAAAATAAGCCAGCCCTGCATTGTAGTAAGAATCCACATATTGAGGCTGAAATCTATTAACATTTTCATATTCCGTTATGGCATTCTTCAATTCACCCTTGTTGTGAAAAAAGCGCGCCTTTCCAAAATAGGCTCCGACATAGGTACTATCCAAAGATAAGGCATTATCGTAAAAACGAACAGCAATTGCGTTATCTCTTTTCCCAAAGAGTTCTCCAAGCATTGCCCATCCGTCGATTAGGTCTGGATCATTATCCACTGCTTTTTGAAAGCTGGCAATGGCACGGTCCTCCTCTTCCATTTCTTTAAAATTTCGTCCCATCATAAAATAGGCTTCTCCCAATTGAGGATCAATTTTCAACACTTGATCAACCGTTTTCAAAGAGGGTGTATATTGTTTTAGAATATATTGGAACTCTGCTAATTTCAGTAAGGTTGGAATCCGCGTCGGGTACAATTCGGCAGCTTTTTCCATCGTCCTTAGAGCCAGTCGGGATTGGTAGTAATCCAGATAAACATCTGCCAGGACATGCCGGAAATCAATATTCATAGAGTCAATAGACATCGCTTTTGTCAAATCTACAATGGCCTCATCGAATCCTTCCGCCTCATAATAGGCGTTCCCACGAGCAGCATACAAGGTTGCATCCCCTGGTGTTTTTACTATCTGTGCCGTAAGGGCATCTATCGTAGGGTTTCCTGTACGCGGTATGGGCGCAGCAGAAGTGTCTGTCTTATTCGAATCAAGCTTACAAGCCATTGTCAAAACCAACAGGCTTAGGAAGAGTGGATAAACAATATTTTTCATTTCTATATTTGTATTTATTTCAATCAATTCACAGCGGTCAAAATTAAGGTATTTTTACTAAAGGTTTAGAATTGCAAGGACATTTTGAAGCACAACTCTTAACTAATGCCTTTTATTCTTATTTTCGTCTCGCAATATTGAAATTGGAACACAAATACAGCAATTTTCTATTCACACAAAAGCTACTTAATAACAACGAAAAATTAACTTCCCGATTTGGAAATTATTTTTAGTGTAATACTTAATAATATGCAACACTCCGTCCGACGTCCCCTACCCGAAGAATCTCCTCAGTATTACAAAACCTACATCGATAAAGTACCTCAGGAAGATTTTCTTTCTTTTTTAAAAACGTCAAGTTCTGAAATCACTGCCTTCTTGAAAGGATTATCAGAAGAACAATGGATGCATCGCTACGCGCCCGACAAATGGAGCATTAAAGAAATGATGCTCCACATCGTAGACACCGAGCGGATTATGGCTTACCGAGCGCTCCGAATTTCAAGAGGAGATAAAACACCTCTTCCTGGTTTTGAGCAAGATGATTATGTGCCATTTTCAAAAGCGGATCAAAGAAGTTCTGCTTCTATCATTTCGGAATATGACGCAGTACGCCAGGCCAGTGTCCAGCTTTTTGAATATCTGGATGACAGCCATCTGAAAACTGTTGGTGTCGCGAGTGGCAATCCTTTTACCCCACGAGCGCTTGGCTTTGTCTTGGCGGGACATGAAGTCCATCACATGCAGGTATTGAAAGAACGATATCTTTAGACTCTTATATTTTTCCAATTCTAAATACAACAAAATATGACTATAGCAATCATAGCGCATGATGGCAAAAAAGCAGACATGGTTGGTTTCATAAAAGACCACATTGATGTTTTCAAGAAGAACAGCATAACCCTTATTGCCACTGGTACGACTGGTAAGCATTTGCAACAGTCTGGCTTAGAAGTAGAATGCATGAAAAGTGGCCCAGTGGGAGGAGATGCACAAATCGCCAGTCGCTTGGTAGAAGGCAATGTCCAGATGGTCATCTTCTTCAGAGATCCTTTAGGGAAACATCCGCATGAGGTGGATGTGAATATGTTGATGCGCTTATGTGACGTACATAATGTCCCACTGGCAACAAATCCTGCTGCAGGAGCCTTGTTTTTGGATAGTTTGTAAACTTAAAAAAAATGATTGGGTTGGATTCCCTCCCTTTTCGAATTACCTTCTATTGACAGATTAATCAAATTCATTCTGCATAAAAAAAACGTTGAACAAGCTATTGCTATTCAACGTTTTTTTATTGTTATAATTTATTCTAAAAAATAGAACGAATTATTTATTCAAGAACTTACCGAACATTTTCATGCCCATTCCAGCTAGATCATCCATTACAGAACCGTCGCCATCTTGATCTAATAATTTTCCGATAAGGCCCATCTCCTCTTGTTTAGCAGACGCAGAACCTACAGAATTCATCAAGAATTGAGCGATTCCGCCGGCATCTAAACCGTCTTGTTTCTTTTGACGCCCCAACATTCCCATTACCATAGGAGCTAGCATTGTCATTAAGTTACCCGTTTCATTTCCCCCTAATCCACTCATTTTTGCAATCATATCAATGGCATTAGATTGCTTACCCCCAAGTACGTGCTTAAGGATACCAGCTCCGTTAAGCGCAGCTGGCATAGCAGGTTCCTGAGGAGCCGCCGCTTGTCCAAGAAGCGCACCCAAGTTGTCAAGGATACCACCGTCATGGTCATTATCAAGAGCTGAAGCCAAGGCAGAAGCGCCATCTGTAGACTGTGCATTTTTGCTCAATGCAGACATCAATGTTGAAATTGCACCCTGTGCAGCTACCTGAGTCGCTTTCTTATCTGTACCTCCTAATTGTTGACTTAATTGATCGATCAATCCCTCTGAAAGTTGACCTTGCAACAGATCCATTAAATTTGCCATAATTGTTGTTATTTATTTAGAATTAAAAATTTACATCTTTTAGTCCACTTATTGAATCCAGTTTCTTTAATTCCCGTATTCTATAAAAAGGACACGCAATATAAGTATTCTAATAGAAATTCTCGACCTGCTGTCAAATAAAGAACAGGCACTGCCTGTTCGTAGGTTAGACCCAAATCCCTCCAAGTGAAAACCTTATATTATGCGCATCATCATTTCCACCCACTTCTTCTTCTTCTTTCTTTGCTTTTGCTTAAAAGCTCAATATCTTCATACCCCAACACAAATTGAAACCATAAAAAAGGAATCTACCATAGACTACCAATTAGATTCTGTTGTCCCTTCTTTAGCAGAAACTCCTGCTAAGATTATCAGCTTCTTTTATGAGACTGTAGTTTTTTCGGATACGTCACTTTCTAATCTAATTACAAGTAAATTAAGTAAAAAAGAATTGAAGTTTTTAAAAAAAGGGGACCTCTTCTATAGGGATAAAAAATACAAAGAAGCTATTACTCAATATCAGAAATCAGAAAAATTAAGTCAACATCCATATGTAATGGCTCGGATTGCATTCAGCTTTCAGCAGAGCGATCATCATCAGGATGCCATTACCGTTTATACGAAACTATTAACGACCGACATCAGTAACGCTTTCATCTATCTCCAACTGGCTAATTGCTACCACCAACAGGAAGAATACAAAATGGCTAGCCGCCAAGTAACGCTGGCTCATTTATTCAATCGGAACAATACGGCCTACCTAGATACCCTCAGCAAGATCTATAAAAGTCAAAGTTGGAAATTTCGCGCACTGGATTTTAATCCAATATATGAAATCAAGAGTACTGATATGCAAGTCCAAATCAGAGCTGCTGCTGAGCCCTGGATCGCCTATGCTTCCGTTAAAGCGATATGGGCTTATGAACCTGGTTACTTAGAAAAAATGAAATACCTTTCTTCCGAAGACAGTCGAATCATTGAAGAAAAAGAAGCTTTGTTCAATGCTTTAGTGGTTTATGAAAAGTTAGAGGCTCCTGCTAAGATTGATTTCCCTGGTTTATATACCTTATCCCATGCCCTGCCCGAGAAGCGAGTAAATGATTTTATCATGTATGAAATCAGCTTGCGTGAGCATCCTGAGATTACTGCTCAACTCAGTGAAGAAAGGCTTGAGCAGTTGATTGATTATGTTTACACTTATCGAGTGAAAGCGATGGAGGTTTCGCAGTGATAGTAACTCAACTTTAAATTTTTCAAATCAAAAACGACCTCAACCTTTTCAAATCAAAGGCAACCTCAACTACAATTCCCTTGATACGCAGACGAAGCGCATTAAGGGAATTGTAGTTATAGCCATAAAAGCCCCTTTTCGCATCTAGCCCCTCTCCAATTTTTTCAAAAATAATTCTCCTTCTGCTTGCAAAACAAGAAACAATAAACTAACTTTGTTTTTCAAAGTACTTTTAATTAATCAAATCGTGGTAATGGATAAGCGTAATGAACATTTAGAAACCTTAAGCGAAATTCGCTCCCTGATGGAGCGCTCTTCCCGCTTTATTTCCCTAAGCGGCTTATCAGGAGTTGCGGCCGGTATATTTGCTTTACTCGGAGCTGCGATGGTCTATATTTATCTTGGTATGATACCTTTTGCACATAAAAAAATGTACTATGTCGTAGCAGAGACGACCCATAAATGGGGAATGGATTATATAACTTTCTTTTTTTTAGACGCTGCAATTGTATTGCTATTTGCATTACTCGGAGGGGTGTTTTTTACATTTCGGAAGGCAAAGCAGAAAGGAGATAAAATTGGCTGGGATGCTTTGTCACGCCGTTTGGTAATGAGTATGGTTGTTCCTTTAGTGGCAGGTGGTATTTTCTGTCTTGGTTTGATTTATCACAATGAATTCGGATTGGTGGCTCCGGCTACTTTGATTTTTTATGGGTTGGCTTGTATCAATGCCAGTAAATATACTTTGAAAGACATTGGGAATTTGGGAATGCTTGAAGTAGCTTTGGGCCTCGTTGCGCTCTTCAATGTGGGTTATGGGTTGGAATTTTGGGCGATGGGCTTTGGCGTACTACACATTGTTTATGGCGTGATGATGTATTATAAGTATGAAAAAAACTAAGGAACGCTATAAGTATTGCATAAAAAAGTAAACTCGTATTCTGGACTATTAGCATGAAGAAAATAATTGCAAATCTTAATAAGGCATTTGATAATAAAGTTCGGTTGGGCATTATGTCTTTGCTGATGGTGAACGACTGGGTGGGGTTTAAAACACTCAAGGAAATGCTCGAATTGTCTGATGGACGCTTGGCTAGTCATATCAAAGCGCTGGAAGCAGCGGAGTATATTGAAATCCGTAAAATGTTTGTTGGGAAAAAACCACAAACTTCTTATGCTACTACTAAAGCAGGAAGAAAAGCATTCAACGACCATTTAGATGCGCTGGAAATTTTATTGAAGAGTCGAGATTGATCTATTTTTTTGTATTTTTACTTTGAATTTCAAAGTACTTTTAATAACAATTGACTCATACGGCCAAAAAGCAATCGTCAAATAATCCTAAAAATAAAACATTATGCTTACAAATCATTTTGAAATCAAAATAAGTCTCCGCGATGGCTTCCATTATACGTTGGCCAGTCAATGGGCTATTTATCAAACCAGTCTGGAATGGAGAGAACGATTTCTCTTTGCCCAGGTCCGTTATACCGTACCGATTTATAAATTTATTAGTAAGGCTAAACAATCAAAATGGGACATTACCATTGATCAATTAGGCGAATACCCGAAAAAGTCACTGGGCAGAGCTTGGTTTAATTTTTACCAGGGAAAGGATTTTAGCATCAGCGAACATTATGAGGAACATGACATTTACCACGCCTTACTTGGTTACAAAACGACCATTGTAGAAGAAACGCGAATGTATTGTTTTCTACTAGGCTCAGGTAAAACATCCCCCGCTACCCTATTCACTATCATCATTGGTTTGCTCTTTTTACCAGAGTTCAGTGGCCAATTCTATAGAGATTATAAATTGGGTAAACAGGCACTCAATATTGCTAAATGGGACTTCCGCTATTTGCTCCGGGAAAACCGCAGCGCGTTACGAAAAATGATTTTCCGAAAGGGGAAAGCTACCCAGGTGCCTTTACTTTAAGCAATCGCAAAAGTGGGAAACGTAGCGTCTTCGTTGCGCCGGTGCGGTTACCAATCCACTCTATAATTTATCACAAAAGAAATCTCATGTCTAAAGAAAATAAAATAGCAGACTATAAGGCCATGATCCAGAAAGCCTTTCCTCCCGGTCACAAAGAGTCAGAGGGTCTCTTCGGCCCTGGCAGTATGCACTGGTTATTGTATCGGGAGTCGGGCATCATCATTGCCAGCTATCGCGCTTTAATGTTACAGGTGGCGCACCCCGCCATAGCTGATGGAGTGCATCAATTTAGTGCTTTCAAAAAAGACTACCTCGGCCGAGCCGAGCGCACCTTCACCAACATGATCAACATTTATTTTGGAGATCGACAAACCGCATTGCGTTCCGGATTCGGTTTGTATACCATGCACGGCAGGATCCGGGGCACCATACAAATAGAGGAAGGAGGACGAAACCAAACTCGGGCCTATAGTGCAAATGACCCGGACCTGCTTTTATGGGTCTTAGCTACTATGGTAGAAGCGACCTTGTATGCTTATGAAAAAACTTGTCGGGAATTAAGTAACGAAGAGAAGGAAAAGTATTTTGAGGAAACGAAATCGGTGGCAACCTTGATGGGTATTCCTTTGGATTTATATCCCGAAAATCTACATGCCTTTCATGCCTACTTTCAAAAAATGATTACAGGGAATGTGCTCCGAGTAGATGAACTGACTTTGGATTTAGCAACAGCGATTTTCAAGCCACCCTTCTTCCCAGCTTACCTAGCAAAGACCTTAGCGGCAGGAGGATTGCCTCCTCGTTGGAGGAGAGCGTATGGCTTAGACTACACCAAAGCTAAGCGCAAAACATTCAGGGCCATCGTGTTTATAACAAAAGTATTTCGGAAGCTCTGTCCTCATCCATTGGGTTATGCTCCACCCTGGTACCAGGCGCATTATCGCGTTGCTCGTGCCAGTGGTAGAAGACCCCACTTGGTGGATTCCTTATTCAATCGGCTGGCCAGGTTACCGATACTCAAGGGAGTTACCCTTACTAATCATTAGTCATCATTAACGCTGGTTGGCCTTTGAATTCTTCTAAACTACTACAAGTTTTCATTTCACCGATACGTCTGTGGGTGCAGCCCCCCCCCTTTAGGGCAGGGTTGATCAGTTCTAATTGAAAATGGGTGATTTTTTAAAATCAAAATTAAAATGTGAATCAAAATCAAAGCCTTCTACGGTGAATTCCATGTATAGGGCTTTTAATTTTGATTAATAATTTTTCTTCAAAGTTCACTAAAAAAAAACTGATCAGCCCTCTGCCCTTTAGCGGCTGGGGCTGCGCTGACAAAAAACTATAATAATGTTGAACTACGTAACATCAAAATTCAAACTCCATTTCTAATAGGCTATCCACTATAAAATCTCTTTTCCGCGACGCACAGCAGTTTCATTTATTTGTGCTACTATGCCTCAGTACGGCTTTTGGTTTTGCCTTAATCGGGGTAAGAATTTCTCACCTTGGTTTCAATTTCAAACAAATTAATTCTGTAAACGATCGCTACGAGGCGCTACGATATAACAAGCTAACCAAAGCAAAATCAACAACGAGCTTACAATTTTCCCTGATAATACTATTCTCTTCGGTCACAGCTTTTGCGCAATCGCCAAGTCAACTTTTACTAAATGAGTTGAACCGTATAATCGCCAAAGAAAATATCCCCAGCGCCATGATTTCCATCGTTCGCTCCGGTTCGATTATTTATACTGGCGGTGTTGGTTTTGCCAATTTGGAAAAAAGAGGTTCTTGGTCATATTTAGTGGATTTCGCATTTAGGGTTGATCAGGGTATGAGCGGATCAGGGCGATTACGTGAATTAACGTAAAATGGCGCATATCAAGGCGGCCCTGCGGGAGAGCTTTGTTCGAATGCAAAAGAGATGGCATTGTTTCTTCAATTTATGCTAAACCGACAATTAGCCGATAGTAGTTTTCTACTTACTGATGAATGGAATTATTGGTTTTAGAATGTGGGCCTATTAGGATTATATACCGCAGCGCTTTTCCCGCTCCTCTTGAAAAGGAATATCTCGCACTAGACGTTGAAAAGATTCAACATTGTGTTTTGGATTATCTGATACTGCTACATCCTGAAAATAAAAATCAGCAAGGCCGGAGATGCCTTTCAATTCATAGGCCAATTTAGTCAAGCACTCACTTTCATTATCGGTGACGCTAGGGTTCTTAGAAGCATATTGCATCGCCGCTCTCTTCAGGTAAGTCTCCACCTGGCTAGGAGTTGGACGGTTATAATCTATACTGCAAGTATTTGGATTTTCCGGAAGGTAGCGGATCACAAATTCATCGCCCTTCTCTAAAGGCATTCCGTGTTGGTAAAGTTGTACACCCTCTTTTGCTTTTTCAGATTTCACGGTATAACCTCTCCCATTAACAATAAAATAGTAAGAAACAGAATGGTCTTCATTTTCAGAGGCAATCAAAATTTTAGCCGAAGCTTCCTCACCAAACTCGTGTAATAGAGTTGTTATACCTACAACCTGTTTAGTATCTTGCCAATTATTAACAATCATGAAAGTCGTAAATATCAGCAAAAGTATACCGGCAATAAAACCTAGACTTTGATATAAGTGCTTTATTTCTTTTTTCTTTCTTATTCTATTGAGCGGAGTATCGGCTGTTTTATTAATATTAAAACCGTAGTAAAATTTCCCATCTCGTAGCTCGATCTCCAACTCGCAAAGTTCATCTTCTATAAAGAAAGAGTAACTGGATGTTTTGAGAATTTTGAAATCAACCAACATTATTTTATTGTTACAATACACCAGCAAATGCCCAGATTCTGCACCGTGGTACATACCGACATTATGGTTCTTACCATTCCCTCCTAAATATGTCCAATTGAACTGGTTCACAATTTTACTTTTTCTTATATATAGCTATTACACAAAAAACAATTTATAAGTCCTTACACTCAAGCTCTTAACTAAAGCACTCTCCCTACGGTCGTTTACCTTTAATTAAAATATTGCAGGCTTATAAGTTAATTTTTTGTTGTTACTAAGATACGCATTTTTGAAGCAACTTTAAATACCTAAAACCTCCACTTAACATATTAAAATTGTACTTCTTTGTTATAGTTTAGTATTTTAGAGCCGTAAAACATGGAAACAAAAGAATAAAAATTCTTACCTCCCCTCTCATGAGGTAACGCTTCAAAACATAAAAGAAACAGCTCTCAGCCTGTATTAACCAAGACAATTTGTAATTATGGATGACCAGGAAAGAAAATTGCTAAAAGAAAAAATTGTTGAAACGCTAGCCAAAACGAAAGGTGAGATTGTTGAGCTGGAAGAGATGACCAAACCAATTTCTCCTGAAAACTCCATTGGAAGAGTTAGTCGAATGGATGCCATCAATAATAAATCTGTGGCAGAAGCCGCCCTTAGAAGTAGTCGTCGAAAGTTAAATAATCTGGAGTATGCGATCACTCAGATTGACTCTCCCGATTTTGGAAATTGTACAATGTGTAAACGCCCCATCCCTCCAATGCGATTAATGCTGATACCTCAAAGTAGAAGGTGTGTTCAGTGCGCGGATAGGTAAATAAGTACGTTCTATAAAGAAAACACAGCCCACCACAGGCGGCGGTGATACCCTGTATTAACATTCATCCTGCCTCTCGCCCGAGAGACAGTTAAACAATTATAATTAGGTATAATGTACTTCTTCCTCTAAGAGGAAGTGGAGCTTTATATTTTTGTAAGCCTATTGTTTAAGTCTATGTATTTACCTGGGGGAATCTGTATTTTTAAAAACAGGGTACCCAAACAATTGCTTGCACAGTACCCTGTATAACCCCAAAAAACCAAATGAAAACATTCTTTACATCTGCTCCCCTTTCGGAAACCGATGGACCGTTGATGGCCTATATCTTTGATAAGGTCTCCTTAGTGGATTCCTCAATTCTTTTCAAAGGACAGGATGCAAAGCGCATCCTGCATAACCCCAAAAAACCAAATGAAAACATTCTTTACATTTGCTTCCCTTTAGAAGCTAAATGGACTTTCCAGCTTTTGCTTTCTAGTCTGTATCTTTGTGCGGATCTTTACTTGGGGAGATAAAATCCAGTTTTGTTTTTCCAACTCTAAACTGACTAATTAGTCAGTTATTATCTCGATTCGTTTTTAAGACGAGCATTTGTATCAAAGTAACAGATCAGTTTTATTTTTTTCAGAAAAAGAAGATAAACGGTAGCAAATAGTTATAACTATTAAGGAAAAACCTATCCGACTCAGGCTTAAAACAGCATAAACATGTAGTTAACCTGCAAAGAATAAAATTTTATTCTTTTTTTATGTACAAAAAGAAAACGAACAAAATATAATGACGCAACCGTTAAGACAACGTTAATCCCATAACCTTTAAAAACTCATCCGATTTTGGCTAAAATTAGAAAAGTATTCATCTGTAGCAGCTGTGGCACGAACTCTCCCAAGTGGATTGGCAACTGCCCCGCCTGTGATTCCTGGGACACGTACGAAGAGGAAACCCTGACCAAAGAAACTGCCCAAGAAGAAAAAAAGAAGGTCTGGCAAGGCGGCTCAAAAAGGGACAATGTAATCAAACCTATTGCGCTTCCTGACATCGTCATTGGAGACACCACTCGCTTAGTTATTCCCGATGGCGAATTCAATCGCGTACTTGGTGGCGGAATCGTTCCTGGTTCTTTAACGTTGATTGGCGGACAGCCTGGTATCGGAAAATCAACTCTAATGCTTCAATTGGCCCTAAAAGTCCCAATCAAGATACTATACGTAAGTGGAGAGGAAAGCGCAGGACAAATAAAAATGCGAGCAGATCGAATAGGCGAGCCTCGCTCTGATTGTTTTATTTACACAGAAACCAATGTCTCCAAAATTCTAACCCAAGCGACTTCTATCAATCCTGACCTGATGGTTATCGATTCGATACAGACACTGGTTTCGCCTCATGTTGAGTCCACTCCTGGTTCTGTTTCTCAGGTGAGAGAATGCGCAGGCGAGTTACAACGCTTTGCTAAAGAAACGGGCATTCCAATCGTCATCATTGGCCACATTACCAAAGAGGGTTCATTGGCAGGACCAAAGCTCCTTGAACATATTGTAGATACCGTTTTGCAATTTGAAGGAGACCGAAATTATTCTTACCGTATATTACGTACGCTGAAAAATCGTTTTGGATCGACAGATGAACTGGGTATTTACCAAATGCAATCCAACGGTCTTCGTGAAGTTTCAAACCCTTCCGAATTATTATTGTCTCAAACAGATGAGCAACTGAGTGGGAGCGCAGTTTGCGCCACCATCGAAGGAGTCCGACCAATGTTGATCGAGACACAAGCTTTAGTAAGTACCGCTGTGTACGGAACGCCACAAAGATCTTCTACTGGTTTTGACTTGCGCAGATTGAGTATGCTTCTGGCCGTTTTAGAAAAACGTTGCGGTTTCCCTTTTGGGCAATTTGATGTGTTTCTAAATATTGCTGGTGGTATTAAAGTAGATGATCCGGCCATTGACCTGGCTATTCTAAGTGCCTTGATTTCTTCGTTGGAAGATATTGCTATAGCTGGAGATGTTTGCTTTGCCGGGGAGGTAGGTCTTTCTGGAGAAATCAGATCGGTGACTCGTATAGATCAAAGAATCGCAGAGGCGGATAGATTGGGTTTTAAAGATATTTTTATTTCTAAGTATAACACGAAAGGAATTGATAAAAGTAGATATAGTTTGAATATTCATACGGTAGGAAAAGTGGAGGAATTGTATTCTACTTTGTTTCAATAAGTCCATCAGATTCGCGAACAAGTTGTTTTCTTATTTGTTTACTATTTGAAAACTAATTTAATCATAAATTAAAATAGATGGCTCAACCACATCCCATATTACTTTTTGACGGCGTTTGCAACCTCTGCAATCAGTCGGTGCAATTTGTTATAAGAAAGGATCCGGCTGGCTTGATTCATTTTGCAGCACTACAATCCGAGCAAGGAAAGGCGCTTTTGCAAAAGCATAAATTATCACCGGATAGTCTAGACACGGTTGTTTTGGTTATGAATGGCAAAGCGTATACTCGTTCCTCTGCAGCTCTTCAGGTGCTCCGTCTATTGGGACTGCCTTGGTCTCTATTGAGCGTCTTTCTTTTTTTGCCGAAAGGCTTTAGAGATTTCGTTTATAATTATATAGCTAAAAACCGTTATCGATGGTTTGGCCGTGAGGAGAGTTGTATGATGCCGAGCCCGGACTTGAAGAATCGGTTTTTGAATTGAGAACCGACTTAAAGATATGTCATATTAAAGTGAGGGGAAAAGGGCGAGCAAAATGTGGCATATCGGTAACTCAAACAAAACAACCAATCATACCGAA
>JBLHRR010000050.1:0-31626 GCA_047626155.1 Saprospiraceae bacterium
AATTTTAAAATACAAGCTATCCCTTAGCTCGCGGCGGGTTCATTGATAATCGATTCATAGATACTAGGGTGTGGATACTCATTCACAAATACATACTTAATCACATCAAAAGCTGTGATAACACCTTTCAGTTCGTTTTGAAGATTGACTACTGGAAGGGTTTTGAAACGCTTATCCATAAAAAGCTCAGCGGCAGTTCCCACCTTATCTTTTGGAGAAATCTTTATGACATTGGTGTTCATTATCTGCTGAACAGTCTGCTCTGGTGAGACTTTTCCGTTTCTAGCGTTTTGCCATAAATCATAAGAAGTAATGATTCCGAGGAATTTTCGGTTTTCATCTACTACCGGAAGCTGTTGCAATCGCTTGGCTACCATCATGTTGGAAACCTCGGCTACTTTATCATATGGACCAACTACAACGGGGTCAGAAGACATAATTCTGCGTACTTGTTCGTTCAGCATAATATAAAGTTTAGGATGTTTAAATAAAAGTTTATTATTTCGGCATATAATCAAATATTGACTAAAAATAGCTAAAAACAAACAAATATCAAAACTTTCTTTCGTTTTAACTGTGACTTTATTGGAAGAATGGAGTTATATATAGTCAGTAAGGTTTAGCCGCCTCTTTCGCATTACAATAAACATAGAATTTCATTAGCTTGGAATGTCAAAAAGAAAACCGTCATCCTGAAGATCAGAATGACGGTTTTCTTTTTGTACGCTCTGCTATTTTCTACTACTTAATCACTTTCAAGCTCATATCCATACTTTGAGCGGAGTGTGTCAAAGCCCCGGAGGATATATAATCTACACCACATTTAGCGACTTCGCGCACCGTATTGATGGTGATACCGCCAGAAGCCTCTGTTTGAAAACGCCCACCAACTGTCTGTACAGCTGCTCGTAATAAAGGCAGCTCAAAATTATCCAACATGATCCGAGTAATATTTCCTACAGCGAGTACCTCATCCAATTCATCAAGGTTACGCACCTCTACTGTAATACCCAAGTCCAAATTGTTTTCTTTAAGATAAGCATTGACCTGATTGACTGCATCCGTAATAGTTCCGCAAGCATCGATGTGGTTGTCTTTGATCATGATCCAATCGTACAAACCATCTCGATAATTATTACAACCTCCGGTACGCACCGCCCACTTTTCGAGGAAACGTAAGAGCGGTGTTGTTTTTCGAGTATCTAAAATTTTCACCGGCAGGTCTTCTACCTCAAAAGCAAATCGATTACTCAAGGTTGCGATTCCGCTCATACGCTGCATAGTATTGAGTACCAAACGCTCAGCTTGCAATAAAGCGCGGCTGTTGCAGGAAACTTCAAAAACAATGTCACCATAAGCTACTGAATCACCCTCCTTCATGAATACATTTATCTCACTCTTCGGATCACAGTACTTGAAAATTTCTTTAGCCAATTCGATACCAGCCACTACTCCATCGTCTTTGATTAAGAGTTTAGCTTCACTGATTTGATCTTTAGGAATACAAGCCAGAGAAGTATGATCGCCATCTCTGACGTCTTCATACAAGGCTTCTTTAATGAAATGAGAAATTTGGTCTGCGCTAATCTGTTCTGTTGATAACATAAGAGATGTCGTATTTTCTAGTTGCATAATGTTGATTTTTTATTGCTGTCTAGACGTGAGTCGAAATGGCTAGTAACCCTGCCAAAATTAGCAAATATTCTGTCTTTCCAAAAATTGGGGTTCATTGGATTCCTAGCTATGTAACGACGAAAAATTAAGTAGCGTTTATTTTTTATAACACATTAGAAATAAAACCCCTAACAAAAAAAGGCATCCAAAAATGGTGCCTTTCCTTGTAATAATATTGTTTAGGATTATTTTCTCGAGACCAAATAGGCCTTTTTCTTCAGCTAATGCTAATTAAAAGATAACGCCAATTCGTAAAGTAAGTGAACCTAAATTAGCTTTAGAATCTTCCTTCTCCATTTCGACGTTGTCCAATACGCCATCATTCTTAGTCATATCGCTAATACTCGTTTGAAAGTACAAACCTGCAACAATGGAAGTATTTTCATTGATGGTGTATTCTGCACCACCTCCGAGCCCCCAAGACAGCATGAGTGGGTGCACAACCTCTTTGATATTTTCCTTTTCGGTATCAAAGTCATCCCCTTGTGCAGAGATCGCACCTCGCGATTGCGTACGGAAACCAAGAATAAAACGAGGCAATTCGGCATAAGCTCGAATGTATCCAAATTCATTGGTTCTCATCTTAAATCCAAAAGGAATTTCAACATATTGGACTCCATATTTTAAATTTACGTCCTGAGGAAGCATCCGGTAAAGGTCATCGCTTAATTCGCTGGTTGGCCAGAGGTCTCCTCCAATTTCATGATTAAGTGTTCCTCCCTGATTGAAGGCGAAGCCTAAACCAAAAGTCAAGGCATAGTTTTCTGCGAAGTATTTTTCTCCGTTTACGGCCAGGCGCATTCCGCCATTTATGCCATTACCTTCTATCGTATTGTCATCTGTACGAACCCATGATATGGTTGGGCTGGCTTCAAAGCCAAAACGAAATCCTTCCTGCGCATTGCTAGTCACTAACAATAGGCTTAAAAATGCAAAAGTCGCTGCAATTTTTTTCATCTTTGGTGGTTTATGTTTACAATTGTGTGGCCAATGAAATTAAGACTTAGACTTAACGATTGGTCACTGTGTTTTGTGATTTAATTTTAAGAAAAAGACAGCTATTCAGTTACGATGGCTTTTAGCTTCCCTATAACGTACGATAGTGGGAAGTTAAACTGCCAGCTGCTGAACTGTTGCAAAAAAAAAGAAATATGATTCAATCCTTTATCAGGCTTTTCTGCCTTACTTTTTTACTATCTATGTTCGCTTGTATAGGCGACAAAGGTAAAAATATTCCAGATGTTTCACATATTGAAATTGACCTTAGTCTAAAACAATTTGAACGGGAATTACTAGCGATGGATACAAGTAATCTGGAAGCTGGCAAGGAAAAACTGGCTCAAAGCGACTCTCTCTTTTTTACCGATTTATATATGGGCAAAATTTTGCCAGTCTTACAACGCCCTGATGTCTTTGCTTCTTTTATAAAAAGTGAGGAAATTCGTCATCTAATTGATACCGTTGGATTGGTCTATGGTGATTTTGGAGCCGAGAAAAAGCAACTAACAGAAGCTTTTCGTTTTTACAAACATTATTTTCCAGAAAGGGAAATTCCCCGAGTAGTTACCTTTATTTCTGAGTATACCTATGGCGCTTTTACCTATGAAGGCATATTGGGAATAGGATTGGATTTCTTCCTAGGAGAGAATTATCCGCGTTACGATCCTAATGTTTTCCCAAGATACATCCGACGTACGATGGATAAACCGCACCTCGTTTCCCGAGCGATGGAAGCTGTGGCCAATGACTTGGTTGGAGATCCAAGAGGAGAAAAGTTATTAGACATTATGATCAACAATGGTAAAGTGCTCTATGTTTTAGATTGTCTATTACCTCATACGCCGGATAGTATTAAACTAGGCTATACCGGGGCAGAAACAGAATGGTGTGAGCTCAATGAGCTTCAAATCTGGACTCACTTTTTAGGAGAAGAACTACTTTATTCTACTAGTCTTAGAAATATCCGAAAACTAGTGGATCATAGTCCTAATTCCCCTGGTATGCCCGCCGATGCTCCGGGCCGTACTGCTAATTGGACGGGTTGGCAAATAGTGAAAGCCTACATGAAAAGGAATCCCGAAACGACGCTGTCTCAGCTGATTGAGACTACAGATGCTCAGAAAATTTTAACCAAGGCGAAGTATAAACCGAGATAAGAAGTCATTTTATTGTCTCTTTTCTCAATAAAGCCTACACTAAAAGCGTACAATATAGAAATAAGACTGTATTTTTGTATAGTCTTATTATCACTCAAAAATTAATTGATTATGAATACGATATTACTATTTGGTTTTGGTGGTTACGAAGCTGTTCTCGTTCTTTTTGCTATTCTTCTATTATTTGGTGGAAAGAAAATTCCAGAATTAATGCGTGGCTTAGGTAAAGGAATCAAAGAATTCAATAGCGCCAGAGCAACGATAGAAGGAGAAATCAAGGAAGGCATGCGTGACCAGGATCGAAAAGCTTCTGATGCACAAAAGAAGGCGGAAGAGTAAAAATGCTTTGCGCAAAATAAGCAATCTCTGTTTGCACCGAAGAACCGCAATGAGCGACTCCTTCGGTGCAAGCAGTAGGCTTAGCTTCCTCTAACAAAACACATTTCGATGAAACGCTATTCTGTTTTTTCGTCAATAGAATGAATTTCAATTTCCATCCTAGTCCTTTTTTCCTCCATAAGCTATAAAAAACGGGTTCAGCAGATTTCGTTTATTGTACCGGACTTTTCCTCCTGTTTCTTCATCAATTACCGCTCCCCCAGCCTCTTCCAAGATTATTTGTGCTGCAGCTGTATCCCATTCCATAGTAGGTGCTAGTCTTGGATATAAATCCGCCGCTCCATTCGCCAATATCAAAAACTTTAACGAACTCCCTTTTGATACTAAAACGGGGTTCAACAATGCATCTACAAATTCTTTTGTT
The DNA here is from genome assembly GCA_047626155.1 of Saprospiraceae bacterium. Classification (GTDB taxonomy): domain Bacteria; phylum Bacteroidota; class Bacteroidia; order Chitinophagales; family Saprospiraceae; genus CALGLS01. The sequence continues at coordinate 4,594 of JBLHRR010000050.1, forward strand.
GCTTCGTTTTGATGTGAGCGGGAACAGACGACGCGTAGGTTTTCATCTGCCATGTTAAAATTTGCTGCTGCTAATTGTTCCTCTACTTTTTCCGTTACCAACCAGGCACCCTCCCCTTTTGCTCCCCAGTACATTTCATCCAGGCAAGGCGTATATACTACTCCAAGGACAACTTCATTATTTTTGACCAGCGCGATATTGACCGTAAATTCACCATTACGTTTGATGAATTCTTTCGTTCCATCCAGCGGATCAATCAGCCAATAGTATTCATAATCTTTACGCGTTTCATAGTCTACCAATTTATTTTCCTCAGAAATTATAGGGAATTGCTGACTCAGCTTTTCTAAACCATCACAAATTACTTCGTTTGATTTTTTATCGGCAATAGTTAGTGGAGACTCATCTGCTTTCTGCTCTACCTGCATATCGGCTCCTCTGTTATAGATGGATAAGATGGCATTTCCTGCTTCCCGTGCGATGGGTAATACTTCTAGTGCTAGTGTTTTTAAATTCATTTTCATTTAACTTTTAACTCTTAACCATTAACGGTTAACTTCCCTCTATGGTGTTAGATGCGGATACTCACGCAGAGAGTCAAGCGTTCGCCCTGCGGCCTCTGTATGATTAAAAAATACGTTCGATACAACTCTTATTTACTATATATTTCACTCACCTTATAGTGCTACCGCAATGAGTGAAATACCCTGAACCTATAAATACATTTTACTTATCAATTCTTTAAACGCACAAAATAATTAACTTTACCATAAAGAACGTAATAGAGTTACAATTATGACAAATAAAAAAGTACTAGTATCGGGTGGCTGTGGATATATCGGAAGCCATACTTTAGTGGATTTAATCAGCAATGGTTTTGATGCTATCTCAGTTGATAACAATATCAATTCTGATCTTCAACCACTAGAAGGAATAGAAGCCATTACGGGCAAGCGAGTAAAGAACTATAATGTAGACCTTTGTAATCTGGAACAAACAAAAGCTGTTTTTTCCGAAAATCCAGACATTGTTGGTGTCATCCATTTTGCTGCTTTAAAAGCAGTTGGAGAATCTGTTGAGCAGCCTTGGCACTACTTTCACAACAACCTCAACAGCTTGCTAAACCTTATGGCTTGCTGCAAAGAATTTAAGGTTGATAATTTCATTTTCTCTTCTTCCTGCTCTGTTTATGGCAATACAAAAGTACTCCCTGTAACAGAAGATACCCCAACAGAAACAGCGGAAAGTCCCTATGCCAGAACCAAGCAAATGGGAGAAGATATACTCCGCGATTTTTGCATTCCAAATAAAAATTTTAACGCCGTACTCCTTCGCTATTTCAACCCTGCTGGCGCTCACGACTCTAGTCTCATCGGAGAATCTCCAGTAAATAAAGCATTGAATTTAATTCCCGTTATTACGGAAACAGCTATTGGAAGAAGAGATGGATTTACCGTTTTCGGCACAGACTACGATACCAGAGATGGCAGCTGCATCCGTGATTACATCCACGTAATGGATCTTGCTAATGCACATACCAAAGCATTGCAATACCTCTTGGAAAACAAAAATGAAAGTAACTGTGAAGTTTTCAATCTCGGATTAGGCGAAGGCGCCACTGTATTGGAAGCCATTCACGCTTTTGAAAAAATGACAGGCATCGAACTTAAATATGAATTGGGACCAAGAAGAGCAGGAGATGTCATCGCTATTTATGCCGATAATTCCAAGGCAGCGACCCAGCTGGGGTTCAGTCCATCAAAAGGCATTGAAGAAATCATGCTTACCGCGTGGGAATGGGAGAAAAAACGCTCTGCAACAGTGGAGTCTTAAAGCTTCAATAGCTATAAAAGACCCTATACTAAGGGTGTTTTATAGCTCAAATACTTGAAAAAAAATCTACTATCCCCTTTTTGTTTTAATTCTCCTAAAAACTTTCGATCTTTACCTAATCAAGTTTATGGGTGGCCTTCTTCGGGAGGCAATGTCATAGGGTGTCCAGAAGACTTGCTGCCTTGTTGGATGTAAGTTCGACAAGGTTTTTTTTGACTAGGTCTTGGTCTAGTCTTTTCTAGTTAAAACCGCCCGTTGCATCACGTTATAAGGCATCGTTTCTACTATCGGAATCTCTTCCTCCCCTAGTTTTGTCCCTCCAGTTACGCTTATTGGCTCCCTTCCTCCAGCAAAAATTTCGAATATTATTTCAGGGCCTCTTTTTTCATAAGTGGCCTGAATGAAGCTTTTGCCAACTGTGTACCAACTGACCAGCTTATTGTCAAAGAGGTAACTCTCTATGAGAATCGAATTCTTTTCATCTACAATATAGCGCCCTTTTTCTTGATCAACTATTTTAAGAACATAGAGCTTTTCTACGTTTTCCTCCTTTGAATCTCCCTGATCGTAAGTCGTCACCCATTTGTATTCATCAGCAGTAGCTGTTGGTGCTATAATGGTTTCCATTGGGATGCTTTGCACGATGGTACTGCCTTTCCATATCTTTAAATCTCCAGTCCAGGTTCCTGCCCAAGATTCAGGAAAGGGTAAAGTATCTCTTGGTGATATTGTTGTTTTCCCAATTACTGGAGTAGATGGCGCCTCTACGACGGAATCGGCATTTGATTGCTTGCAACCCAAAACGGCAAAGCAGAGTATAATAAACAGACTTAGGACATGCATAAATTTTTGGTTTTTTAATACGAACAAAAAATTAACTTTGCAGCCAGAACATATCGCCATTGGACCCTTATATCACTAAATGCTAAATAAGTATAGAGTCCAGTGTTTTATAATAGCGTTTATGCTGAAATGCTTTGTATAGGAATCAAATAGCATTTGAGGACATACTAACTATTTTGGAATAAAGTCTAACGGTATAACATTCAATCATTCACTCATTAACAATTATGCAAAAGCAATACCTTTCAGTCCTGATTGTACTTCTATTTACAGCAAGCTCCTCATCACTCTTTGCGCAAGATAATTATTTTCAACAAGAAGTAAACACACGCATTGATGTAACCCTTGATGACGAAAAGCATTTCTTAACGGGGAACATTGAGATAGAATACATCAATAACTCTCCTGATGAATTGCATGAAATATACATGCACCTCTGGGCCAATGCTTACAAGAACAGGACTACCGCTTTCGCTAAACAAAAAGTAACGCAGGGAGATGCTAAATTTTACTTTGCAAAAAATAAAGACCTTGGACGCTTCTATAAACTCGATTTTAAAATTAATGGCAAGAGCACCGAATGGAATATCTTGAAAGGCAAAGCTGACATTGCCCTCATAAAATTGGGAACACCTTTGAAAAGCGGAGAACGGCTAACCATAACAAGTCCACTGGAGTTAAAAATCCCTACCTCCTTCTCTAGACTCGGTCATGTAGGGCAATCTTATCAGGTGACACAATGGTTTCCAAAACCTGCCGTTTACGACCGCGATGGGTGGCATCCAATGTCTTACGTAGATATGGGCGAATTCTATTCTGAGTTCGGTTCTTATGATGTAAAAATCACCTTACCAGAAAACTATATTGTTGGCTCAACAGGAGAATTACAAAATGAATCTGAGAAAGAATTCCTTCAAGTAAAAGTTGACGAAACGAAAGCTTTCCTTGCCAAAATGGACGATGAAACGCTAAAAGCCCTGAAAAGTACTTTCCCCGCCTCCAGTGAAAAAACAAAGACCTTACATTATTTAGCACAAGACGTACACGATTTTGCTTGGTTTGCAGACAAGCGTTTTCATGTTCAAAAGTCAGCAGTAAAGTTGGCTTCTGGAAAAACGATTGATACCTGGGCTATGTTTTCCAACGCGGAGTCCTGGCTATGGCGAAAAGGAAGTTTTTATGTTGACCGTTCTGTAAAATTTTATTCAGAAAATGTGGGGGAATATCCCTATCCACATGCCACTGCCGTGCAATCTGCTTTGAGTGCCGGAGGAGGCATGGAATATCCTATGATTACCGTCATTGGTTTGATGGGTGACCCTAAATCTTTGGATGGGGTAATTACTCATGAGGTGGGACACAATTGGTTTTATGGCATTCTAGCTTTCGATGAGCGGGATCACCCTTGGATGGACGAGGGGATTAACTCTTATTACGATCACCGGTATTCTACACAGTTTTATGAAGGTCAAAGGATGGACTTCATTCCCGAGTTTTTCACAAAAGGCTCAGATATCAGCACCTTGGAATTAGCCTATCTTTTTCAAGCACGTAGAAACCTGGATCAAGCCCCAGAAACACCCTCTGAGGATTTTGCTTTGTTAAATTACTTCTTAGGCGGTTATGAAAAACCCGCTGTTTGTTTTAAGTGGCTCGAAAAATATCTGGGTACTCCTCAGTTTGACAAAATCATGAAGGGTTTTTATCAGGATTGGAAATTCAAGCATCCACAACCAGAAGATCTGAGGGCTTATTTTACTAGCCGGACGGATAAAAATCTGGATTGGTTTTTCGATGGACTCATCGGTTCTAATGACAAAACGGACTATGCTTTCACTAAATTAAAAAAGGAAGAAACAACTTTGAAAGTCGGTGTAAAAAATAAGGGACAATTAAATACCCCTTTCCCGATATCTGGTACTAAAAATGGGAAAATTGTCACTACAGAATGGTATGATGGCTTTGAAGGCAAAAAAGAGTTAGAATTCCCAAAAGGAGATTATGATGCTTTGGTCATTGATGAAGAACATTTAACTTTGGATGTTTATAGAAAAAACAACAAAATACGCACGTCGGGTCTACTTCCGAAGATGCCACCATTGAAGCTCCAGTTACTTGCAGGTATCGAAAACCCTGAACGAACACAGTTATTTTATATGCCTTTAGTCGCTTACAATGAATATGACAAGGTGATGCTGGGTTTAGGCATTTACAACAGTCTTGTTCCAGCCAAAAGGTTTGAATTTGCACTCGCTCCATTATATTCTTTTAAAACTAAAAATATAACTGGGGTTGGTAATTTGAGGTATAATATTTTTCCAGAGTCAAATGTCCTTCGTAAGTTAAGCCTTGAGGTAGGCGCCAAGAAATTCACTTTTGATGACTTCGCCGATTTTGAAAGTACAGCATACAATACAAATTACACCAGAGTCATGCCTTCTGTCACAGCTGAGCTAGGCAGTAAACATAACACTGCTTTTACGCACCATATAAAGGCACGCGCTTTATTCATTGGAAAAGAGAAGGGATTACTCAACCAGGTAGATACTATTCTAATTACAGAAGACGGAATGATGGATAGTACCAAAGTTAGTATTTACGATAAAACGGCAACCAACAATAGTCGGATTTACGAATTATCTTACGCTGGAAAAAACACAAGAGCCGTCAACCCCTACAGTTACAAAATAGCTTTTGAGCAACAAAGTTATACTCGAGGGACCAATAAAGAAAATTACCTTAAGACCTCTCTTGAGCTAAACACGGCATATACTTACGCTCAGGATAAGAATTTAAACTTCCGATTTTTCTTTGGTGCATTTTTTAAAAACACGCGAAGGTCTTCTACTTCTTATAATCCAGTTTTTACACGAGGTACATTTGCGCTAACCCACCAAGGGTATAACGATTACAAATACGACCATTTTAATTTCGGTAGAACAGAAGGCGATGGGATTTGGTCTCAACAAGTAAACATGGAGGACGGCGGTATGAAAACCCCTTTTGGCGTGGAAGAATCGTCTTCGAGCCCTCAGAGTAACAAGCTCGTATTTGCAGTTAATTTCAAAGCGGACTTACCGCAAAGCTTACCTTTTGACATTCCTTTAAAGCCTTATTTTGATCTTGGGTTTGCTCAGCTTCCATCATCAGATAATAACATCAATGACCAAGTATGGTGGAGCGGTGGAGTAATGCTAGATTTTGTGGACATATTCTCTGTGCATTTTCCATTATTTAATTCTGAAAACATTAAAAGCCTTAACGACTCTCATTCTGGAGGAAAATATCTGGCTAGAATCACTTGGCGTCTTGACCTCAATAAGGCAAACCCATTCCAAATCGTAAATGATTTTAGTTTATAAAAAAATAATCATGAAATTCAACACTCTATTTCTTTTTTTGATCACCAGTATAACAATACAAGCACAAGACAGTGATTACATTTCTGATTTCAAACAAAAATGGAAGAACGCTGGTGAGTACACCATCGAATTTGCGGAAGCGATGCCAGAAGAATTATACAATTACAAGCCTACCGATGAGAGCCGTACCTTCAAAGATCAACTACTCCATATGGTAGCCAATATGACTTGGCTAGGTGGTGACTACCTCAATGGAGGTTCTTTTGATAAGGACTTAAAGAACATGGAATACTCCAAAGCGGAGGTGATTCAAATACTAAAAGATGGATTTGCTTTTGCAGGAAATGCAGTTGATAACCTAGAGCCTCATGATCTCCGAAACAAGGTGAGTTTTTTCGCTGGCCCTATGAATATCCGTCAAATCCTGACCCTGATGAATGACCATGTGACGCACCATCGAGGGCAGGTAATTGTTTATTTTAGATTGAATGAGATGAAGCCACCGAAGTATCGGGGGTGGTAGAGCCTTTCGATTCATAATGCACCACAGAGCAGTTCTCCTCCACAAAAACCGACTTTGCCATTCGCTGTATGTCCTCCACCGTAATTCTATTATACAAATCCACCTCCTGATTAATCAACTCCGGCTTTCCCAATGATTCGAAATAAGCTAAATTTAGCGCCTTATTCAAGGCTCCGGTTTCAGAGAAAATAAGAGTACTCTCCGCTTTGTTTTGAATCTTTCGTAATTCTATTGTTGGAATAATTTCATTCTTCAACTCTTCCAACTCTTTCCAAATCGCTGCTTCCGCATCTTCCAGACTAACACCCTCCATCGGGCGGCCTTCAACAACGAGCAAACCCGGCTCTACGCTTCCAGTTACATAAGCATCAATCTGATTGAACAGTTTCTGCTCTTTTTGTAAACGGCGAAAAAGGCGAGAGGAACCACCATTGGCCAACAAATCAGAAATCAAATCAGTTACATAATAATCTGGCTCATCTCGTGCAGGTACGTGGAAAGCCATAAATAAGGCATCTGCAGGAATATTGTTATTATTGTTAACCAATTTATTTAATTGCAACTGAGCAGGCTCTTGTGGCAAGTCTCTCTTAGGAAGTTTCAGGGTTGGAACGTCTGCAAACCATTTCTCCGCAAGCCGCTTTATCTCAGCTACCGTTACGTTTCCAGCAACAGAAAGAATGGCATTATCAGGTTGGTAAAAACGAATATAAAAATTCCGAACATCTTCTAGCTTTGCATCTTCAATATGCTTTGGCACCAAGCCTATAGTTGGCCAACGATACGGATGAACTTTATAAGCCAAATCTGCAAGGTGATGCCAAGCATCGCCATATGGCTGGTTCAAACAAGTTTCCTTAAATTCTTCAACCACCACCTTCCGTTGTACATCTAGAGAATGCTCATTAATATTCAAACTCATCATTCGATCGGACTCCAGCCAAAAAATCAACTCCAGATTGGCCGCAGGTACGGTGCTGTAAAAGTTGGTATTGTCATTCGTCGTGTACGCATTGTTTTCGCCACCAGCCAATTGAATGCAATCATCAATATCGGGGACATTAGCGGAGCCTGCAAACATAAGGTGCTCAAAAAGATGTGCAAAACCGGTTTGCTCCGGCGATTCATCTCGGGAACCTACATCGTAAAGGACATTCAGCGAAACCATAGGCGTGCTGTTGTCTTCATGGACAATAACGCGAAGACCATTGGCCAATTGAAAACGGGAATATGCTATCAAGGTTTGTTGTTTTAATTTTTACTATACAATAATCAATCGGCGTTCCGCCAATTATTTATTTTACCGCAAAGGCGCAATGGTTCGCAACGTTAGCTTTCTGAAAAGAAAGCTTAGACAAGCTCAGGACAAACCTTTGTACCTTTGCGGTAAGACTAGTTCATTTGACTAAATGAATTCACTTAGGACTGCCAAAAGATCAAAGACCTCTTACTCTAAACCATCTAAAAAACAAAAGTACCTCATTATTAACAAAGTATTACTAAAAAATCAGTCTGCACACCAAAATATAAACGGCACACATCTATGTAGTTGAAAGCTTTCCAAAAAATATAAGTCGTCAAGTGCTCGGAGACCTTTAATTCGGACAACATTAAATAACAGGAAGAAAGGTTTCTGAGCGCTTCAACTACCACATTTTAAAACTTATTGTTCACGTTTACCTGAAGAGATGACTCCTCCTGTCATCTAGACTCGGGGCTAAAATCTATTATCATGTCAAAATCAAATATCAACGAACGCCATCCTTATATGGCTATGCTCAAAAGCTGGCGCACTCCTATTTTTAATTTTTCCTTACTGCTTTCTATAGGTCTAGTGACCTATGCTTTTAATTGGACGAGTTATAATCCCGTTGGAGAAGTAGAGGATCTTATTGAAATTCCTCTGGAACCAGAAGTGAAGATTGTTCGCACCAAGCATGAAGTAAAACGAACACCACCGCCACCTGTCATCAAACCTTCCACTGAAGTCATAATGGAGGACCTTGATTATGAGCCGGAACCAGAAGTTATTGATCCAGAAGTTACCGTTGATGATGTGGAACCTATAGAACCTATTATTCAACCGGTGACGAAAGCCATTCCTAAGGCGGAACCTTTACCAGAAGTTGAGGCGCCACCAATTGAAAGGGTTTTTGTAGTCGTTGAAGAAATGCCTCGTTTCAAAGGCTGTGAAGACATTACCGATAACAAAAAAGAACGAAGCAGTTGTGCAACCAATAAATTACTGCAGTACATCTATAGTCAAATAAAGTATCCACCGATTGCACGAGGAAGTGGCATTGAAGGAACCGTTGTTATTCAATTTACTATTGAAAAAGATGGAAGTATTACCGACATCAATATTGTGAAAGACGTAGGAGGTGGTTGTTCAGCGGAGGCAGCAAGGGTCGTCAGAGGAATGCCGGATTGGATTCCGGGTAAGCAACGAAACGAGAAAGTTCGGGTACGATATAATTTACCAATCAAATATAAATTGCAGTAGGCAAAAGATCAATACAGTTTTCGACGACTGAGATAGGTCGCTTCCGTGAGGAAGCGGCCTTTTTTAATTGGTAAAAAGCTTAATAAAACCGATTCCCATTCAAGCCTAACTCATAAAACAACTTCATTGGTTTTAGCTCCTGATCATGTTTATAACAATAGGCGCTCCCATCACAATCCAACATCGGGAAATGAATATTCCGCACCGTAGTCCAACTTGGCGGACAGAAATACATATCGTGCATCATTTTGTTTTGTACGAAGTTTCGGATGCGTTCATCATCTACACCAAGTCCGGCATACACCGTTTGACCGAAAGGCATAACACGTTGCACACGAGCCGCCAATACGCCATGAGAGTATTTGCCATAAAGCGATTCACTAATATCTCGATAGCCCCAGCGAGCAGGATAATCTTTTGCTTCTTCCCCTCTATATGTTTTCGTATGCTCCCCTCTGGTTTGTCCGGTCCATAATACAGTCTTCAATTCGTAGAGCCATTTATCATATCGATAACCAACAGCAAGCCCACCTGTTCTAAAGTTATCTTTACCTACAGTAGAACCCAGTACGTCATTTTCTGTAAGAATGTAAAAGTCTTTGATGTGGATAGCGATAGAACCCGAACCCTGTGTAGTTTCCTTATTGTCTTTGTAATAATGGAATGTATAACCTACAGCATAAGAACGTCCAGTCTGATGAAACAATACATCTACAAATGGATTAGCCTCTTCCATTCGTTTCCCAAAAGCGCCTATTAAGCCAAGACTGGTTCGGCTCTCCCAAGATTTACAGTCCGGGCCATAACTGGCATAATTCCGATGTCCCTGCCATTCTGCGTTAAGTTGAAACCAGTTATTTTGATAGAAAGTATTTAGGACAAGGCCAAGACGTTTCACCGGTTGTCCAATAGTAAATTGCACACCGACCTTAGCTCCGACATTATGGAAAGGAAATTCTGCTTCCTGCGCTTTTGTGACAACGGAAAAAAGAAGGAATGAAAAAAGAATTAAATAGCGAACATTCATTAAACACATAAACGAACGCCCCAATCGTTTTGATCTGTACTTTCTTGAAATTAGTATATTTTTAAGGGTATAGATTCAAAATACAGCCGCTTTTCAATACCTTTGAACGCATATGAAAGATCTTATCCGTATCGCCCTACTCGGTTCCGACCGAACGGAACTCCCCGAATCGCTTCGAGAGGAGATCAAGGCATTGGGGGTGGAGGATAAGGACCGAGCCAAAGCCATTTTACGGGCAGTCACGAAATGGCAGATGCAACAAAAGGCGGCATATATTCCACCAAGATTCGAGGGAGAATGGCCGCTTGCACCGGATACGGCCAACGAACGTTTCTGCTCTCCTAATGCTACAAAGTATCTTCAGCAAATTATGGATGGGAAGTATGAGCAGGTCTTGCCCGAGTTTTTTAGCATCGCTAAATCGGAAGCTTGTTTTCTACCTCCAGAACAAGTCCCTACCCTCTTGCAACAAGCTTCTGAAAACCCAGGACAAGCTGCTTTGCTAAAACCATTGATGGGCGCTCATGCCAAATGGCTCGCGGCGCAGCATCCCGAATGGTCTTTGCTCTTTGCAGAAACAGCTATAGAAGACTGGCCAGATGTTGGCTTCCAACAACGTGTACACATTTTTCGACAAATGCGAGAACGGAATATTTCTGTAAGCCTGGAATTACTTCAAAGTGTTTGGAAAGACATTGACTTTCGTCAAAAAAAGTCTTTTCTAAAAGTAATGAGATTCACTGTTTGCCTCGAAGATGAAGTTATTCTCGAAGTAGCTTTGACAGACAAAAGGAAAGAGGTTCGGAAGGTAGCTGCGGAATTATTACAATCCATTCCAGAATCAAAATTGCTACAACGAGTTTGGCAAGGTTTAGAAGAATTAGTACACATTAAAAAAGGAAAAGACGGTGAAGAAAAACCGGAGGTTCAACTGCCCAATGAAATTTCTCCTGCGATGCTCCGCGATGGCATTGACCCGAGTCAGCAATGGTTACGTGGTGGGCTAAGAGCCAGCAGACTAGGCCAAATGATGGCCATTATTCCGCCAGGAAAATGGGAAGAGAAATTCAAACGCGCACCAACCAAATTGATTGAAATATTTGCACAAAGTGATTATGCAATTATATTGTTGCAATCTTTTAGCCACGCAGCTACTTTGCATCGGAATGACGACTGGGCCATTGCCATTTTAGAATTTTGGCTTTACCATCATCACCTGGATCGCTGGGTAGATTTTATGCCTAAGCAGCTCTGTGAAAACTTATCCGCCGAGGCTTTCAATCGGATCGCTATTCCAGCGCTGGAATACTGTGACCAACTGCCAACAGACGAAGATCCGATCACTATATTAATCCGAAAAAATACCCATCCCTGGAACGAATCTTTAACGCAGGCTTTCATTATGAAATGTAAGGAATGGATTTCCGAATACAGCAGTAGTTATTGGACTGCTATTCATTTGAAAAGCATCATTCAGAATGCCTCCTATCATATTGAGCCAAAGCTGGCGGATTCTCTGACGAAGAGCTGGCCGACTACTAGTGCTGCTTGGGGAAGTTGGGAGAGTGATATTGAGACTTTTTTTAAAGTATTGCGGTTTCGGAAAGGAATGAAGGAGGCTCTGAAAGAAGAACGAGGTTCTTAATTTTATTACCTATCTTTCGACCTCAAAATGCCCCACAAACAAATAACAGATTTCCATGGCAAAAAAGACAAAAAACATAATACGCCCCCACGCAGAAAACCTATACGCTGACGAACTAAAACGCCTCGCTAAAATAGACAGCAAACCAAAACCTGGCAACTGGAATATGTCCCCCTGGGCCGTAGTGACCTACCTCCTAGGCGGAGAGCTTGCTGACGGAACCACCATCAGTCCAAAGTATTTCGGGAGTAGACGATTGATAGAAATTGCAGTTGCGACGCTGGCGACAGATCGGGCATTGTTACTCATGGGTATTCCTGGAACGGCTAAGACCTGGGTGAGTGAGCATTTAGCCGCTGCGATTTCTGGCGACTCAACATTACTCTTACAAGGAACCGCCGGACTGAATGACGACGCCATTCGTTATGGTTGGAATTATGCCAAACTATTATCAGAAGGACCATCGAAAGCAGCAATGGTTCCTAGCCCGGTCATGAAAGCCATGCAGGATGGAAAGATCGCACGGATAGAAGAGTTGACTAGAATGCCATCTGATGTTCAGGATAATTTAATTACGATTCTTTCGGAAAAAGTCTTGCCTGTTCCGGAATTAAATATAGAAATACAGGCCACTCGCGGCTTCAATATTATTGCTACGGCAAATGATCGAGACAAAGGTATTCATGAATTATCATCGGCCCTTCGTCGTCGTTTCAATACCGTGGTGATGCCACTACCCGCAACGCTGGAAGAAGAAGTAAAGATTGTGCAAACCCGAGTGAGAGATTTAGGCGTTAGTCTAGAACTTCCTGCTCAAGCGGCTCCTGAAAAAGAGATCAAACGATTGGTTACTATCTTCAGAGAACTACGCGCTGGAAAAACGGAGGATGGAAAAAGCAAAGTCAAATCACCGGGTAGTACCTTAAGTACTGCGGAAGCCATTTCTGTAATCAATAGTGGTCAAGCACTGGCGGCTCATTTCGGAAACGGTACTTTGCAAGCTAACGATTTGGCTGCGGGAATTACTGGTGCAATTATAAAAGATCCAGTGCAGGACAAAGCCATTTGGAAGGAATATTTGGAAACTGTAATGCGAGAACGAAAAGAATGGAAAGATTTATATGTTGCTTGTAAAGATTTACTTTAGACTAACTTTCAACTATTACCCGTTAACTATTAAATCCCACTACTGTACCATTCGAAAACGATTACTTTAGGCTAAGACCAATTTAACTGCTAAATTCCACTACAGAATAACTCAATATAAAATGGACCCTAACGAATTAAACGATTTACGGGAAGCGATTAAAGCTTCTCCAGAAAATATAACTCTTCGAAAATTTCTCATTAGCCAACTTATAAAAACAGAACGTTGGGAGGAGGCGGAGGTAGAAATCAAAGAGGCCATGCAACTGGCTCCTACCGATGTGGCTTTGAAGGTTGAATTGGCGTATGCTTTTTGTTACTTGAAAAAAACAACTGCAGGTTTAGTGCTGATTGAAGAATTACTGAAGGCAGAACGACCTCCTGCAAAAGTTTTTATTGCTCACGCAAAACTATTGTTACAAAACAAAGAAGCAACGAAAGCAAAAGATGCTTATGAAAAAGCCATTCTTATTAATCCGGATCTAAAAGATAATTTTCTGGAGTCGGACATTAATATGAAAGTGCAGGCGGATGAGCCTTCTGAGCTGGAAAGAATAAAACTAACTGCTGATGGTATTGAAGGAGACGACGATGACGACGATCATCCGGTAGAAATTGAACGGCCAAAGATCACCTTTAAAGATGTGGGTGGTATGGATAAGTTGAAGGAGGAGATTCGAATGAAGATCATAGCGCCTCTTCAACATCAGGATTTGTACAAAGCTTATGGCAAAAAAATCGGAGGTGGTATTTTGATGTATGGCCCACCGGGTTGCGGAAAAACGCATTTAGCGCGAGCCACTGCTGGAGAGATTAATGCTAATTTCATCCCAGTCGGCATCAGCGATATTTTGGACATGTACATTGGGCAAAGCGAGAAAAACCTACACGCCATTTTTGAAAAAGCACGAAGATTGAAGCCTTGTGTTTTGTTTTTTGATGAAGCCGATGCGCTTGGCGCCAATCGTTCTGATATGAAAAGTAGTGCAGGACGCCATGTGATTAATCAATTTTTGGAAGAACTGGATGGTGTGCAATACGACAATGAAGGCATCCTCATTCTGGCCGCGACCAATGCCCCTTGGCATCTTGACCCTGCCTTCCGCAGGCCAGGACGTTTTGATCGGATTCTTTTTGTGCCGCCACCGGACGACTCTGCAAAAGCTTCTATTCTGCAAATCAAAACTGCTGGAAAACCTTTTGAGGAAATTGATTTTGCGAAAATTGCAAAGAAGGCAAAGAACTTCTCTGGCGCTGACCTTGAAGCGATTATTGATATTGCTATTGAAGGAAAATTGATCGAGTCTATGAAACTAGGGAAGCCGGTTCCTATTCAATCTCGTGACTTGGAAAAAGCATTGGGTAAGCATAAAGCGTCTACTCGTGAGTGGTTTAATACTGCTAAGAACTATGCTCTTTTTGCAAATGAATCGGGACTCTACGATGACATTTTGGAGTATTTGAAAAAGATGTGATCTATTTCCAGCCATGAAACACAAATAAAAAACAATGAGCCTACATCTACAACGAGGCAAGATATTACTGGAACAAAACAGAGTCACCGATGCGGAGAAGGAGCTCAAGCAAGCCCTTTCGGAAAATCCTCAGAACTCGGATGCGATGTCACTATTGGCCAACTGCTTCACCATCCAAAAAAGACATAAGGAGGCGGTTCAAATGATTAACAATGCCATTCGAATTCGTCCGGATGACGCCTTTCTATTTTACATAAAAGCACATGCACTTCTTTTTAGTAATAAAGTCAGAGAAGCTGAAACGGCTACTGATCACGCTCTAGAACTCTATCCCTTCTTTGCAGAAATTTACGAAATAAAAGCACTGATTGCTTTCCATGATGAGCAACCAGAACGAGCGCTTGAATTTGCCAACAAAGGACTTTCGATTGATGCTGAGAACGTAGACCTTGTCAACATCCGCGCACAGGCTTTGGTGAAATTAAAACGAAATACGGAGGCGCAGGAAACCTTGGATTATGCTCTTAATCGAGCCCCCGAAAACGCACATTCTCATGCCAACAAAGGTTGGACGGAAATTGAACAAGGGAAATACGACGATGCGCTTAAATCTTTCCAGGAGTCACTCCGATTGGATCCGACCTCTGATTGGGCACAGTCTGGTTTGAAGGAAAGTATCAAAGCTAAGAACATTTTCTACAGAGGTATTCTGAAATACTTTTTGTGGATGAATAAGCTGTCGCAAAAAAATCAATGGGCTTTCATCATTGGGTTTTACCTACTTTACCAAGGACTTATTTGGCTGTCAGATGTAGTTCCTGTTCTCTCTCCTATTTTAATGCCCTTGATTATTTTTTATATGCTCTTTGCTTTTTCTACCTGGATGGCTAGACCTTTATCCAATTTATTTTTGCGCTTTCATCCATTAGGAAAACTCGCTTTAAGTGACGATGAAAAAACGGCCTCTAACCTTGTAGGCGTATTGTTGACATCCGGCCTCACCTCATTAGTCTTATTCTACCTCAATGGACATCGGGTTTGGTTTGAGCAACGTAACTTAATGATTTCCGAAGAGGGCGAGACCTTGTTCTTCTTAGCAATTGTGCTTCTTTTTGCTACCATCCCAATCGGTGGCATGTTTAACACAGAAAAAGGAACAACCAATAGACGTAATCAGATGATCTTCAGTATATCGTTGGTTACCGTCGGAATTGTAGGAATATTGTTAGGTGTAGAGTTATTTTTCTTGATTTTCTTTTTGGGTATTTTCTTTTATAGCTTTGTTTCTAATTATTTGACGATGAAAGCGGCGAAGCGGTTTTAAAAGTCCTTTCATACAATCTATCACATTTCATTTCGATTTTTCAAGTCATTAAAATAAAACAATAATATTATCTGCAAACTAAAGTATTGATATTACTGTATCAGTAGATATCCTAATCTAATAAATAAGAGTATATTATTATGTCTGAATTATTAAAAGCTTTTGATTCATATAGTGAGTTTAATCGAGATTCATATTTTACTTTAACATTTGACGCTTTAGGCTCTAACCTCTTATTGGAAGTCCCTTTAGAGGCTTCAAAAAACAATATGAGCAAAGTTTTAGATGAGTTAAACTTACCTAATAACACCTTTGAATTAGTTTTAAAAAACTGGAATACCGAAGACTCTAATAATGCAGATTTTCGTAATGACTTTCCTTATGAATTGCTTTTTAAAAGTATAAATAAAAAAGAGTTAATTTGGATTTCACTTAACGATGATACTTTGTCTGTTGACTTTCTTTTTGATTGTAGTGATTCTGAGTTAGAAAAGAGGGTGATAAAAATGAATGATAAGCTGAGGAGAAAATTTGGATTATCAAGAGCTCCTATCTTCAAAGTTTTAACTAAATCACATTCTAACTTTAGCACCGAAGAAGTAAGGACAGAAAACATCAAACTCAATATTACGAGTAATTATAATGATGATTTTCTTGAAATTTCTGAAAAAATAAATATTGCCATTACAAAAAAGGAATCTGGATTGATATTACTTTATGGAAAACCAGGAACTGGAAAGACAACATATATTAAAAGCTTACTTTCTGAGTACCAAGAGTATAATTTTATTTTTATTCAAAATGAGTTTGTCAACAATTTACTTGACCCAGATTTTATTTCCTTTCTTTTAAAACAACGCAACTCTATTTTAGTAATTGAAGACGCTGAAAAAGTAATTAGATCAAGAGAAAACTTAAAAGACGGATCTGTAGTTTCGACATTACTTCAATTAACAGATGGGTTGTTTAGCGATTATCTAAACATTAAAGTTATATGTACCTTTAATACAGATATTTCAAAGATAGATTCTGCATTATTAAGAAAAGGAAGAATGATAGCAATGTATGAGTTCAATTCGCTTACTATAGAAAAAACAAATAGGCTACTAAAAGAAATTGGAGCTAAAAAGAGGAATGAAAAATTAACTGTTTCCGATATTTATAATCATGGACAAGAAAAATATTCTAATATTAAAGAAAGTAAGATTGGCTTTAAAAATTAATTAGTCTACAAAAATAAAAAATGCACCACCTTTTCGGCATAAGACATCACGGCCCCGGTTCCTCCCGGAACCTACTGAAAGCACTTGAAGCGCTTCAACCAGATGTCCTTTTAGTCGAAGGACCTGCCGATGCTGAAGGACTCATTCCTAAATTGGCGACGCCCGGATTGGTACCTCCCGTCGCCTTCTTACTGTACAATAATAAAAACATACAACAAGCTGCTTACTTTCCTTTTGCTGTTTTTTCGCCAGAGTGGCAAGCCATTCAATGGGCCTTGAAAAATGAAGTGCCTATTCGCTTTATGGATTTGCCATATACCTTGCAATTTGCATTAGACATTGCCAAAGAGGAAAACAAACAAATCAGTTTTAAAAGTCCGATAAAGAAAAAGAAATACCATCAAGATCCGATGAGCTACCTCGCGGAGTTAGCGGGTTATACCGATCAGGAACGTTGGTGGGAAGTTACTTTTGAAGAGAGTGAAAACTCGGCAGCTATTTTCTCTGCCATTAATGACCTCATGTGCAGTATGAGGGAGCAAGAGGAAACTCCTCCGCGTGATATGCGCCGCGAAGCCTTCATGCGAAAAACGATTCGGGAAACCATGAAAAAGGGTTTTGAAAATATCGCTGTGGTTTGTGGGGCCTGGCATACTCCCGCTTTAATGGATTTAAACCAATATAAATCTACTGCTGATAATGCGTTGCTGAAAGGCATCAAAAAAGTAAAAACGCAGGCCACCATTATCCCCTGGTCGCACGAGCGATTGTCTACAGATAGCGGCTACCGCTCCGGAACGATTTCCCCTTCCTGGTATCATTATCTATTTTTAGATCGGGAGACCGCGCCAATAAGATGGATGACTTATGCGGCTACCTTACTGAGAAAAAAAGACATTCCAACTTCTTCTGCGCATATCATTGAAGCGGTGCGTCTGGCCCAAACACTGGCCGTTATGCGCGGGCTTCCTTTGGCAGGTATTGAGGAATTGAAAGAATCAGCCGTTTCTGTTTTCTGTGATGGCTACGAAGCTCAGATGGAATTGATTTATAAAGAATTGATTTACGGAGAGAACATCGGGATCGTTCCGAGTTCCATTCCGGTGGTTCCGCTGCAAAAGGATTTTGATGCCTGGGTGAAAAGCACCCGAATGACGAAGTATAAAAACAGTCCTACTACTGAATGGTTGAAAGCTACTGCCTCAAATCCGAGAGGAGGTATAGATTTGCGGGACAGTGCCGATCATAAAAAAAGCCTAATGTTACATCGCCTCAATTTGATTAACATCCCTTGGGGCACTTTGCAAAAGGCACCTCCGACCAACACCGGACGGTTCAAGGAATACTGGCAGCTCAAGTGGCTCCCTGATTTTGCCATCCACCTCATTGAAGCAGGCATGTGGGGCAATACCATGGAAGAGGCGGCTATTGCCAAAATACGCGATTCCCTTAACAAGGCGCTTCCGTTACCGAAATTAAGTCAATTAATAGACCGTGCTTTAAAAGCAGAACTGAGTATCGTCATACCCGACCTAGTCAAACGGCTACAGGAAAGTGCTGCACTGACCCGTGATATTTTTCACCTTATGGATGCGCTGCCTTCGCTCATTCATGCCATGCGTTATGGAAGTGCGCGCAAGTTGGATGTCACCGCTTTACAAACCGTGGTGGACGAAATGATTCCTCGTATTTGTATTTCTCTTCCCGGCGCTTGTACTGGCATTGATGAAGAGGTTGCGAAAAAAGTCTTTGACCAAATCATCAGCACCAATCGAAATATCCATTTGATGGAAAACAAAGACCTCCAAGAACTTTGGTATGGTGCTTTGTTTTCGCTTACGGAAATAAGTAACAGCCATCTGCTCTTACAAGGTGCTTCTACCCGTATTCTTTTTGATCGTTCTGTGAAAGATATTGATGAGGTGATTACGCATATGTATTTTGCACTTTCCAAAGGAGCGCAGGCGATGGATGCGGCGAATTGGTTGCAAGGTTTTTTACACGGAAGTGGATTGTTATTAATTCACCATCCTCCGCTTTGGAGAATATTGGATGAATGGGTTGATGATTTGCCTTTTGAACAGATGAAGGAGTTGTTGCCTTTGTTGCGCAGGACTTTTTCTAATTTCCCTGGGCCGGAGCGACAGAAGATGTTGCGATTGGCGGAGCAGGGAGCGGGAGCTGTTTTGGAGGCGGAAGTTGTGGAAAGGGAGATTGAGGAGGAGCGGAGCGTGGAGGTGATGGAAGTTATTAGATTATTGTTAGGAGAATAGTTCCAATTTGTTTATTGGATCTATTCTACTCGGTTCGTAGCTATCTTTCTGATCTTAATGGGAAATTAATAACGCAGCATATACCAATGGCACCAAAAACGATCTTGAACTTATCCCATTTAAACAATGGAGCTTATTTCATAACTAAAAAAGTAGCTGGCGAAAAAAACAAAACGGAGAAGATACTCATACAACATTAAACCTACAAAAAACAATAACTATGAATCTCAAAATCACTCTATTACTAATCATCGCCTCCTGCTATTCGAACAGTGTTAAATCGCAGCAATTTGTAAACGAATCAAACCTTTGGTATTTAACAGACTGCTGCTTTTCACAGGGCATATTCGATTGCGAAACGCATCATTATTCATTTGATGAAACCGTTGTAATCGACATGGTCACTTATTACAAATTAAATACAAATAATTTAACTCCGGTATTTGACATTGGCCAATTCTATAGAGAAGAAAGTGGAGTGGTCTATCTCAAATATAATGAAAACGAGGAAGAGTTTATTATTTACGATTTTAATTTAGAAGAAGGAGATCAATTGGAAATTGGAAACGCTTCTTCTTCATTTTCGTTATTGATTGAAGTTTTATCAGTAGACTCGATAACTTTAATCTCTGGAGAAAAAAGGAAAAGACTTAAAGTCGTAAGAGCAGGGGATATGAATCCCTTTACTTATTGGATCGAAGGAATAGGAGCTGAATTGGCTACGATGAATCCTATATATATGCTTTCTCAAGATTGCTGGAATGACTTTAATTGCTATCATTTTGAGGACAATATCGAATATCAATTGGGAGATTGCCTGTTGACTAATTCGGAGGATTTAAACATTGCAGAAAATCTGTTTAGCAGCTATCCAAATCCAGTGTTAGATCAGTTGACTATCTCGAAATTAGGAAAGAAAAAAATAGATAGCGTTGAAATATTAGATATAAATGGTAAACTCCTACTGCAAGAAAGTGCGAGGAATGCTACAACCTTAAATGTAAGCGCTCTAAAAGAAGGACTGTACTTTTTGAAAGTGACTTTCTCTAATGGAAAAATAGGAATTTCTAAATTTATAAAACAATAAAACTATTACGCTGCACGAATTTCAAAGCGAATAAAGCCGCTAAAAAATTTGAGTACCAGCTAGAGCTTACAGACCGCAGATTCCAAAGCAATGGGCAGCGCCAATGGTAGCTAAACGCACCGAACGCCTAATAAGCCCGCGCATTCGTCTTCTCCATATAATTAATAAACGCCCGATTCACAACCCGATTCCCACCCGCTGTCGGATAGTGGCCAGAGAAGTACCAATCCCCCGAATGATTTGGACAGGCTTTGTGCAAGCCTTCCAGCGTTTGGAAAATCACTTCAACCTTAGGTTTGATCCCTTCTGGTGTCACAATTTCTGCGATTTTGGCGGAGACCTCTTCATACTCGAAGAGATCGTATAACGGAATAATCTGGTTTTGCATTTCCTCTACTGGCAATTTCTCTTGTTCATAACAACGCTCTAACGTCTCTTCCAATTTATGCATCTGATTGGTATCTTCCAAGAGCTCAACCATAGCCCGGAAGGCAACAAAGCTATTCATTACAGACATATCTATTCCGTAGCAATCCGGGTAACGGATCTGAGGAGCAGAAGAAACAACAATGATTTTCTTTGGCCGTAGTCGCGCTACCATTTCCAGAATACTGGTTTTCAGTGTAGTTCCTCGTACAATAGAATCATCGATAACGACTACCGTGTCTTTATTGTTATTAATGATACCATAAGTCACATCATAGCCGTGGGCGACCATCTCCTTTCGGGAATTTCCAGCAGTAATAAAGGTACGTAGCTTTGCGTCTTTGATTATAATCTTATCCACCCGAATTTTCTGTGATAGAATTCGCTCCAATTTTTTAGGCTTAAGGTCGGCACCTAAATTTAGAATTTTCTCTTTCTTAACTTCATTCATCTCTTTCTCCAAGCCTTCGATTAAACCGAAGAAGGAAGATTCGGCTGTATTTGGAACAAATGAAAATACGGAATTCTTAAAGTCAAAATCCAGCGTTTCCATGACCTGCTTGGCCAACAACTCTCCTAATTTTTTTCTTTCCAAGTAAACATCTCTGTCCGTTCCTCTTGAAAAGTAAATGCGCTCGAAAGTACAAGCCATTCTTTCTGTAGGTTCGATGAAAGGAACCTCTGAAATTCGGCCATTTGCTTTAATGATCAGCACATGTCCAGGCTTTACTTCCTGTATTTTAGTATGATGTACATCAAAAGCGGTTTGAATCGCAGGACGTTCTGAAGCCACTACAACCACCTCATCATCCTGATAGTAGAAAGCAGGCCGGATTCCCGCAGGGTCACGCATCACGAAGGCATCTCCATGACCGATGAGGCCCGCCATTACATAGCCGCCGTCGAATTTTTTACTTGCTCTGGTCAGCATCCGCTGAATGTCCAGATTTTTAAATATGAACTTATTGATTTCCTCGCTGGTATGGCCATCTGGTTTGTGCCAGTCTATTAGACGTTGAACTTCATCATCCAGAAAGTGACCGATTTTTTCAAGTACCGTTACGGTGTCCGAAGCTTCTTTTGGGTACTGTCCCAATTCAACCAGTTCGGCAAAAAGTTCCTGTACATTGGTCAGGTTGAAATTACCTGCGAGTACGAGGTTACGGCTGATCCAGTTATTTTGTCGAAGGAAAGGGTGGCAGGTTTCTACGCTATTGTTCCCATGCGTACCATAACGTAGATGGCCTAGTAACAACTCCCCGGTATAAGCTTTATGTTTTTTGAGCCATTTTGCATCATCAAGGCGTGGATCGCCTTTCATGGCTTCGAATCGTTTGAAGATCGAGGTGAAGATATTTTCGAGGTAGTTTCTTCCGATTCGGCGTTTTCTGCTGATGTAGCGGGTACCAGGTTTGGAGTTCAGTTTGATGGTTACTACCCCGGCGCCGTCCTGCCCTCTGTTTCGCTGCTTCTGCATCAGGAGTCGCAGTTTGTTGAGGCCGTAAAGCGAAGTCCCGTAGGTCTCCTGATAGTAGCTAAGTGGTTTCAATAATCGGACTAGTGCAATCCCGCACTCGTGCTTAATTTGGTCACTCATGAAATTTGATTATGGACAGAGTTTATGATGCAATTTCGAATAAGTATTAGACAAAAAGTAATTTAATACCAACTTAGGACATTAAGCTTTCCATTAACTTTTTGTTACTACTGAGTAAAGAGAAAGCACAAATATAAATGTATTAATTGGGGTGACCAATAGCAATTGATTTATTATTAATAGAATTGTAGTGAATTACACTTTTGTTAGCAACAACAAAAATTAACTTGAGAATCTGGAAGCTTTTAGCTAAAGCTTAACGACCTCAGGGAGAGTGTTTTAGTTAAAGGCTTCCAGAGTAAAGATTGTCAAATCAGCGCGTTCCGATCAGGCTGGTTATTTTTTGTGTAATAGTAAAAAGTTATCCCCAATCTTTCCACATTTACAGTTTTCATACAAGGCCTATTCGTATGGCATTTCACAAAAAATAATTTCAAGCTTTTTCTATTCAATCGTTCGCCTAACGTTCTCTCTTCTAAGTCCTTATAACTAAACAAATGATTGTAATTGCCGAACTTGGTTTTTTGTTGCTATAGTGCATTCTACAAAATGAAAATTAGTTCTTAACTTACATCAAAATGGAGAAGGAATGCATCTTTTTAGTATATTCTTTTAACAACTAAAATCCAATCCTATGGCTTTAATGAGCTTTTTCAAGAAACCACAGCACCAACGGTTTGAGTACAACCCCAGACATTACGATCCTAAGAAAGAAGACCTCGAAACACGACTTCGTCTAGCACGAAATGTGAAAGAAGGGGATCCCAATGCCCTCAGATCTCGTATCTCTTCAGGCTTACGTCGAAAGCATATCAGACAGCAGGGAACAGGCAATACTAACCTGTTGAACACAAATATCCGGCTGATTGCGATTATAGTTATCCTCTTTGGTATGACGTATGTATTTCTTACCATATATTTGCCGGAGATTGTGAAAATGGTAGAATAAGTCTTCAGCAGTTGGCTTTTAGCAGTTGGCAATTAGCTTCACTATAACGTACGCGATAGTGGGAAGCCAACTGCCAATAGTTAAAAGCCTCTACATGAATAAATAAAATTCAAGATTAACAAACATGTCTGACATTATAAAATTGCTCCCTGATTCTATTGCCAACCAGATTGCTGCCGGTGAAGTCATTCAACGGCCTGCTTCTGTGGTGAAGGAACTGATGGAAAATGCGATTGACGCGGGAGCGGAGAATATTAAATTGATTATAAAAGACGCGGGAAAGACTTTATTGCAAGTCATAGACGATGGCTGCGGTATGTCCGAAACAGATGCCCGGATGTGTTTTCAACGGCACGCGACTTCCAAAATTCGGAAAGCGAAGGATTTATTTGCCATTCGGACAATGGGCTTCCGGGGAGAGGCCATGGCTTCTATTGCTGCCATCGCACAGGTGGAATTGAAAACCAGAAAACACGCTGACGAATTGGGTGTTCGAATTTTAATGGAAGGTTCTGAGGTAAAAACACAGGAGGCTTGTCAATGTGCAGCGGGAACGATGATTTCTGTAAAGAATTTATTTTTCAATGTACCGGCCCGACGTAACTTTCTAAAGTCGGATGCAGTGGAGATGCGACACATCACAGATGAATTTCAACGCGTAGCTTTAGCCAACCCGGACATCTTTTTCTCTTTGCACCACAATGGCAATGAGATCTACCATTTACAAAAAGGGAACTCCCGTCAACGTATTGTTGGATTTTTTGGCAACAGCAGCAACAAGAACTTAGTAAAAGTAGAAGAGACCACTGATGTAGTCACCTTGAATGGCTATGTGGGCAAACCCGACTTTGCGAAAAAGACACGTGGCGATCAATTACTGTTTGTCAACAATCGTTTTATAAAAAGTCATCATTTACATCACGCCATTGTTTCTGCCTTTGATGAATCTTTGCAGAAAGGAATGCATCCTTTTTATGTTTTGTATCTAGACATAGATCCTTCTCGGATTGACATCAATGTACATCCTACAAAACAGGAAATTAAGTTTGATGATGATCGCTTGATTTACAATTATCTGAAGGTGGCCATTCGTCATGCCCTTGCACAGCAGGCGGTAACTCCTATGTTGGATTTTGACCAAAACGTTAACTTCGCTACAGGCATCACCGGGCGTAGTGAGCGAAAATCAAAGGAAGGTGGCACTCCTTTTACCTATAAATCCTCTGCGGGAAACGATCAACCTTCATATCCAAACCAGGCGGGCAACAAGGCCAATTGGAAAAAGCTATATGATGGCCTCGATGAATTTGACGAAACAGAAACGGAAGGTGACGACAACGAACCAACCGTTACCACCATCGAAAGCCAGTGGACAGACAATGCGCCTATAGACGACATAGAAGGTTCTTTTTCAAAAGGACAAAAAAAGCCTTACCAAATACATGGCAGCTACATCATCAACCAGATAAAATCGGGTTACGTCTTAATTAACCAACAAGCTGCGCACGAACGTATTCTATATGAACGCTACCTCAGCGCCATTGAAGATAAAAAGGGAGTGACGCAAAAAGAAATGTTCCCGATCAATATCAAAACATCTGTGGCGGATGCTGACATTGTAAAAGAATTGTTGCCTCAAATTAACTCAATGGGCTTTGACATGCAGGAATTCGGTAAAAATGATTTTGTCATCCACGGTACTCCTGCTGATATGCCTAGGCTGGATCATCAGCAGTTAATAGATACGCTCATTTTTCAATATAAGGAGAACCTAGAAACCAATGCACCGATTGCGGAAAGCATTGCAAAATCTATGGCGCGAACTGGAGCGATCAAAAAAGGGAAATATCTGACGGAAACGGAAATGAAGGAATTGATCGATCAGCTTTTTGCCTGCTCTAATCCTTATGCGAATCCTTTCGGTAAAAAATGTTTTTTGACTTTTGAGTTGGATGATTTGGAGAAACAGTTTTCTTAGGGGCTTGTTTTTTTTTTACAGAGTGATATATATAACTCTTTGCGCGTCCCCGAACGAAGATTAATCACGCAAAGAGCGCAGAGGCCGCAGAGCGAAACGTAATAATACGCGCATTTCTAAATAGAATTACCCACACAGATTCAAACGTAAAACTCGCGTTAGCTCTACGCTCTCTGCGTAATTATAAAAATGTTTAGGAAAAATTTATAGCCCCTGATAATGCAGAAACAACGGGTCTCCCTTGAGAAACTGTTGATATCCGAGGCCAAATAAACGCTATTAAGAAGCCTTTCTTTGAAAGCCGCTTTACTCTCCCTCTTGTGGTTACATCACTTCTACATTTCCTTCAGTCGAAAAAAGCCTCATTTTTTGCTACTTTTACTCAACTTTATTCTTTTTCAAACCTTTATAGCTTTACAATGAATAGAATTACGGAAGTGACTAAGATGCTAATCATAATCAATGTGATTGTGTATGTAGCGGCTACCTTTATATTTAATGGTGCAATAAACGAATATCTGATATTCCAACACCCACTTAATGGCCACTTTCAACCTGTGCAACTCATTGGGCATATGTTCATGCATGGTGGTACAATGCACCTGCTTTTCAATATGTACATGCTCTATATGTTTGGTCCGCCGTTAGAATCATTGTGGGGCGAGAAACGCTTTTTGCTTTATTATTTATTTGCTGGCTTTGGTGGCATCATTTTATTTGCACTCGTTGGTTTCCTGGACGGGACAGGTGGAGCTGCAGTTGGGGCTTCAGGAGCAATATTCGGTCTCTTAATCGGCTTTGGTATGAAGTTTCCGGAACAACGACTCATGTTAATTATCCCCCCTATTCCCGTGAAGGCAAAGTACTTAGTAATGTTCCTTGCTGGATTTGAGTTATTTTTGGGAGTAGGTAACTTTGATACAGGGATCGCCCATTTTGGCCATTTAGGAGGCGCTTTATTTGGGTTTTTATTAATCAAATACTGGGATAGATTCGGATCTAAGTTTTAGATATTCTCGATAAATATGACATTTTTACCTCTTGCGACCAATTCAATAAGTGTAGGGGAAACATGCGTGCCATACGTCTCGTTAGAGACAACAGAATTAGGTACTAACTATAAAGAATACAACAGTTCAGAATTAGTTGTAAATACAAGCTTAAGTCTTTAACTTTGAATTCTTCAGCTTCTCTTATCAAAAAGTTATTTTAGGAATCGAATCGTAACTATTTAAACTATGTTAACCTCAATTTGGGAAGATGTAAAGCGGCAGTTTAGCTATGGCAATATGGTCACCCGACTGATTATTGTCAATGTGGCAGTATACATCATTGTTAATATCGTCTATGTCCTGTTTTCTCACGGACAAGCTGAAAGCTCTTATACTACTTTTATTCACTGGCTGGCCATGTCTTCAGATTTGATCTATGTATTGATACATCCTTGGATCGTATTGACCAATATGTTTCTACATGAGGGCTTTATGCACATCCTCTGGAATATGCTGATCTTATATTGGTTTGGCAGAATATTGGGTGATTTACTGGGGGATAATAAAATTTTACCGCTGTATTTATTCGGCGGTTTTATGGGAGCTTTGGTTTATTTCCTATCGGCTAATTTACTCCCACCTTCTTATGGCATCGGCAGCTGGGCGCTTGGTGCCTCCGCAGGTGTTATGGCTATAGTGGTAGCCTCGGGTGTTCTATCTCCTGATTATTCCATGCATCTGCTCGTTCTAGGGCCCGTAAAGTTAAAATATATTGTAGGCGTTCTAGTCTTTTTAGATATCGTTGGTACTACTGCAAGTAATCCAAA
>JBLHRR010000051.1:0-31493 GCA_047626155.1 Saprospiraceae bacterium
CAGTCAGGAGAAAGACCTGGCCACAAACACGGATATGTTCATGGGATTATAATTTGTTGGTGGTGAGTTATTCCGACTCAGGAATAACTCACCCCTCAATTTTTTCTCTGATCTAAAGATATAATATGTTCATGGGATATAATTTGTTGTAGTAAGTCGTATCGTCTCCCCTATTAAGATGATACGACTTTCTTCGTCTTAGACGAACCCGAACCTTCAACAAGGTTAAGCCATTGCTCCTTCCACGCTTGTCTGCTTTTCGTTATCAAGCTCTTCTATCCTTTTATTCATTACTTTAAACCAAAGCGGTGGGATCAATGCTAACACCATCATTCCGGGATACCCTGTTGGCATTTGAGGACTTGTTTTTACGGATTTTAACACCTGGTATTTTATACTACCGTTATAGTGGTGATCAGAATGTCTGGAAAGATTAAAGAGTATGGCGCGTCCAAAAGGGTGATCCGAATTCCAGGAGTGATGATGTCTTACAGGTTTGTACCTTCCTTTTTCGTTTTTCTCTCTTAAGAGGCCGTAATGTTCGATATAGTTAACGGTCTCCAGTAACAAAATACCAAAGATGGCCGCCATAATAAAGGCAAGCATAACGAAGGGGCCAAAGAAATAATAGATGCTCGAAATTAAAATAACATCTACAATAGAGTAAACGACCATCCTATTATTCAAGGAAAAAATAGATTTGTTTTTGCTTCTCATCAATCGATTTTCCAATCTCCAAGCTTCTAGGTAACTGCCAAAGTGTGAGCTGAGCCAAAAAGTAAAAATCCATTCGTTTTTGGCGGCGGTAGCCGAATCCTTTGGGGTGGCTACATAAATTCAACTACCTGAAAAACCAGATCAATATTCTGTTTTTATATATTCCGGAACAGGTCAATTAATTAAAGCATATAGTATTAATATAACGAATGACATAGAGTTGTCTGTTGATTTAACAAATGAACAAGCTGGAATATTTTATGTCCTTTTGACTAATAGTGCAGGAGAATTGTTGGGGCAAAAATCAATAATAAAAATTAATAAATAACCAGCAAACTGCCTATTCTTATTCTTGTTTTTGTTTTTGTTTTTGTTTTTGACTTTTAAGGTTAACCAATTTTATAAAACTATACTTCTTTCGACGTTTAGCGTGATTTATCTATCTACTTGATAGAGCAGATACTTCTATACATAGCTTGAACTCGCGCGAGTTAGGATATAGTAAAATTTAACGTATTACTTTTTGTTTTTGTCATAGGCGTATGTCTTGGCCAGCCATACCTATGCTTTTTCTTTTCTTAACCCTCAAATCATTTTAATTATGCAAAAATCGATTATTCAATCAACCCAATTATTTTTCTTATTTATACTATGCCTTTTTATAAGCACTCCCCTTGATGCTCAAATTTCAAAATGGTCTTTAAATGGGCAGCAAATTGACTTTACTTCAGGTAGTCCTGTAGTTAATGACCTTCCTGGGACACCTCTTCAAAATGTGCAAGGCTCTGGTAATAGTTTTTATGCTCCCGATGGAACACTTAAGAAGAACAAGAACAGGTCTTTTCCCAAGGTTTAATCAAGTGGGAAGTGCAGTTATAATAAATGCTTTTCCAACTTCTGGAGCAAGTGTCGCAGAAAGTAATTCTCTGATGCTCCATGAAACTGGGCATACATTGGGGCTTCATCATACCGATGTTCATAACAATAATACAGCATCTCCCGGATGCGATGGAAATATTGTAAGTCCTTCAGTAGGTGTATGTGGGGGATTACGTGGTGATAATAATTCAATTATGCAATCAGAGCATATTGGAATAACAACTCTTAGCAATTACGATAGAAGAGCTATCGGATCACTTTATCCTTCTAACACACCTCCTAATTACTCTATAAGCCTTAACAGCTATGATCTAAACTGGGGGAAATTATGGATAAAAATAAGCGGATCAGGTTGGAATAATGTTGTAATTAGCAGAAATGGGAATGTTAAATATGATGGATGTGGGTATTGGCCTGATGGACAACACATATTTGGAGATTTTGATAATGGAAGTTCTCCATACACCTATGATATAACAGTAACAAACTTTATGGGCGATCTTACCGCTACTAAATCAGTTCAAGTGTATTGGTAGCAAATATTCTTTAGTCTCTTTTTCAAAAAAAATATTTTCGTTCTTAGTTATCCCAAATCTTTATCAAAAGATTTGGGATGTTTTTTTTTTATACAATAGATTACTCCAGTTCCATTTTATGTAGAAATAGAACTTTATCCATAAGCATATCAATAGAGAGCCCCCTTGATAATTCACCAATATTTTTTAATAGTTATTTTGGGGCCAACATAATAACTTTTTTAAGCTTTGTAAATAACATTACTTATTAAGCTAGGCCTCTTTCCCTTTATACAATAAAACAACACGTAAGAAACAAAAAAAAACAGACCCCACAAGTTGCCCTGTGAAGTCTGTTTTAGAATTAAAAATTATAAATTCAACCTATTAAAACTGAATATTCAAAGTCGTATTAAACATCGTACCCAACTGACTGAAGTGGTAACCATCATAAGTCATTTGAGAGTAACGCTGGTTGAATGTGATCAAGTTAGATTGATTTTTCATGAAGGCTGCATCGTTCAATCTTGCAGCACCACCATCTTCTGTACCATCATCTTTAAAGCCCCACTCTGGCAATATGTTAAACAAGTTGTTTACATTAAACGCAAAAGTGATTTTTTCTGTAACCTGGTAGCTCAAACCTAAATCAGTAACAACTTTAGGATCGAATTCTGTATACAGTCCATCAGCCAAACCTTGCTGATAGAAAGTAGTTGGACCGAATAAAGTGTTATTCAAAGAAGCGGCGAATTTTCCAATTCGGAAGTCAATTCCTAAAATTGCTTTGTACTCAGGACGAGAAGTAAAGAAAAGCGCTTCTTGTGTTTGGTTAGAAACAGATTGGCTTTCATTTGCAGCTGCATTGGCTGCAACAACTATATCAGGGTTTTTAACATCCCCTTCTCTTTCATTGGAAATCATATAATTTGCAGAAAGGTTGAAGCCCAATGTTCCACCACCTACCGCAATATTACGGTAACTAGCTACGAAGTCAAGACCAGAGGTACGAGTATCCATAGCATTTGTGAAGAAACTCAAATCAGAAACGTTAGCATTATCCAATGCTATATCTAACGGTGTTGCATTCGGAGTACCTGCCAATCCAGTTCTACCTATTTCAGAACCTAAAATAACACGATCTTCAACAGCAATGTTATAATAATCCACCGTAAACTTAAAGTTATAGCTTGGCTTAAATCCTAATCCAACGGTGATGTTAGTAGATTTCTCAGGGTCCAATGCTTCTAGCCCCAAAATGGAAGCTTCCTTCGAAACATTGTTGACCAGACCACCAACCTGAATACCTTGACCAGGAATGAAACTGTACTGGTTTTTCTGAGTATAAATCTGGTGTAAAGTAGGGGCACGGAAACCAGTAGAAGCAGAACCTCTTACGGTTAATTTATCGTCCATTAATTTATATCGAGAGCTTATCTTCCATACGAAGGCAGAACCAAAATCACTATAATTTTCAACACGAGCTGTTCCATCAATCAAAAAGTCATCAGTAAGATCCACTGAAATACCACCGTATCCTCCAAAGTTGTAGCGGTTGAATTTACCGGAGTTCTTAGGTTCGTTACCTGCAAAAGAATCGGCTCCACCATCTTCGTAAGAAGACTCAATACCTTCGATTACTGTAAAGTTTTCTGATCTAAATTCAGAACCAAAAGCGATTCCAACCATATCAGACAATCTTCTTGTAACATCAATGTTACCTACTACGTGTGTGAACCTAGTTCCTCCTGGATCAAATTCTACCGGGCTATTTTCACGGTATTTATTGAAGCCATCAGCTGTTTGCGTATCATTTCTGTTGTGAGAATTAATTACTCTATAAGTCTGCTCATTACCACCAACGGTCAAACTGGCATCAGAGATCCAACCATTCTTTGTAGTTCGCACCCCTAAGGTTGCATTATAGTCGTTTAAGAGACCATCAAAAGTAGGAACATATCCATCATAGCCACCTGCGTTAGTAGGATGATCTCCAGGAAAGAAATCAGCTAAGTAAGGAAAAGCATCTATTGTTCTCCAGTAAGGCGTTCTGTAGTTCGCAAAACTGTTTACTTTTTTATAGACATAAGCTGCATTGGCATAGAGTTCTGAGTTTTCACTTAGATCAATGCCCATGTTTACAGCAAATTTCGCAGCCGTCGTTTCTGGCGATCCATTAACGTTTCCAGCGTCAGGATGTCTTCCTAAGAATTCTCGAACAGATTCAATAGAGGCGCCAAAGTCACCCGCTTCTCCTTCTGCATCTACCGTACCTGGACGGTTGGCTAATTCTCTTTTTGAGAGATCGATGGTATAATTAAGAAAGCCATTTTCGCCCAATTTAGCTCCATTATTCAAAGCGAAACCAATGGTTTCGCCATCTCCTTCAGAGGTCATTCCCCCTGTCAAAGTTACACTACCATGCTCTGAATCTTCTTTCAAAATGATATTCATTACCCCTGCAATGGCATCCGATCCGTACTGGGCAGATGCACCGTCACGAAGGATTTCTACGCGCTCAATGGCACCTGGAGGAATAGCAGAAATATCCGCACCTGTTTCTCCACGACCAGGAGAAGTCTGTACGTATAACAATGCACTTGTATTTTTACGTTTTCCATTTATCAAAATCAAGGTACGACTAGGTCCCATGTTTCTGATTTCATATGGATCCAACAATGCAGTGGCATCATTTACCGGTGTGTTCACCGAGTTAAACGAAGGAATTCGGTAGGTCAATGCCTTGTCAAAAGAGTTTTGACCAGTACTCATCAGGTCTGCCCCTGAGACTACATCAATTGGCAGTGGTGTGTCTGTAGACGATCGTGGAGCCGTACGAGATCCCGTAATAACTACATCATTCAAGCTGACACCTTCCAATAAAGTAATATTCAGCACCTGGCTTTCACCGTCGCCTAAAGTTACATTGAAAGTCTGTGGAGCAAAACCAATGTAAGTCACATTAACAGAATGAGAACCCGCTCCTAAGCTCAGCGTGTAATTTCCTTCAATGTCCGTAACGGTACCTGTGCTTGTTCCAGCTACAGATATGTTGGCGCCAATAACGGCTTCTCCACCGCCCATTACTTTCCCCGAAAGGGATTGGGCATTCATGGTAAATGGCAATGCAAACAAGAGCACTGCTAAAATTGTCGATAAACGTTTCATATAAAAATTTTTAATTAAAAAATAGGTATGATTCTAACAATCAGGTTCCTACAAGAATTATCATTTCTAAGACAATACTTATTGAACCAGTTTTCTTTATCAATGGGACATAAAATTTTACTTACAACAGTGATTTTACACACGGTATATTATAAATATCAATATTTTTTAGCTTAATTTATTAAATGTGACAAATCACTCTACAGCTAATTTTTAGTCTTTGATTACGGGGAATTTGCTGCTTAAAATAATTTCTTAGGATAGTATTAAACGTCAAGGTAGGATTATTTTCCAAAAAACAGTAGATGTTTTGCCTATTTTTTATTTTTATGAAATAAAATTTCAGTTCATGAAACTCTTGTAGAATATTTTATATATCGCCGAAATTAAATCAAAACATAAGTGAGGGGCACATTTTAGAATATTAAGCATACTTCACTTATCTTCACCCTCTTCTAAAAACATCAACCTATGCTTAACGACATCTCCTTTATTAAGAATCATTTCATTATTTATTTTGATTTCAAGTCCCTAAATAAATTTTTAATAATAACAATACTTCTACTCTTAAGTACCTCGCTTTTTGCGCAGCGAAAAAAATCAAAGAATATTCCCCCTACTGCCTATTCTGAATCGCTATATGACGCTGTTGAATATCGCTCACTTGGCCCTTATCGTGGAGGCCGAAGTTGTGCGGTGGCAGGCGTGGCAGGCAAACCCAACCTTTACTACTTCGGTAGCACCGGAGGAGGAGTCTGGCGTACCAAAGATGGAGGTCGCCACTGGGACAATATTTCGGATGGTTTTTTTGGAGGTTCCATAGGTGCAATCGCTGTAAGTGAATCAGACCCCAACGTCATTTATGCTGGCGGCGGTGAAGTAACAGTAAGAGGTAATGTCTCTTCCGGATACGGCCTCTGGAAATCTGAAGATGCTGGAAAAACATGGACTTCTGCGGGTTTAACCCAATCCCGCCACATTGCTAGAATCCGAATCCATCCTAAAGACCATAACACGGTATACACGGCGGCAATGGGAAACCTCTATACAGGCAACGCAGAACGTGGCGTTTTCAAAAGCACGGATGGTGGAAAAACATGGGCTAAGGTTTTATTTGTAAATGATGAAGTCGGCGCGGTTGATCTTTGTTTTGATCCAAACAACCCAAGGGTACTTTTTGCCTCCACCTGGCGCATCAAAAGAACACCTTACGATCTATCTTCAGGAGGAGAAGGTTCTGCACTTTGGTACAGCACCGATGCTGGAGAGACTTGGACTGATATTTCCACTAACAAAGGTCTTCCGAAAGGTACCTGGGGCATCAGCGGTGTAACGGTTTCACCTGTGAATTCAGATAGAGTCTGGGCCATTATTGAGGCAGAAGAAGGTGGCGTATTCCGTTCCAACGATGGCGGAAAAACATGGGCAAAGACCAACGATGAAAGGAAGTTGCGCCAGCGTGCCTGGTACTATACTCGCATCTATGCAGACACACAAGATGAAGATAAAGTTTACGTAATGAATGTACGTTATCATCAATCTAAAGATGGCGGTAAAACATTCAAGTCCTTCGGTACTCCCCATGGTGACCATCACGACTTATGGATCGCTCCTGAGGATAGCGATCGGATTGTTGTGGCTGACGATGGTGGCGCGCAGATAACTTATGATGGCTCAGAGACCTGGACCACTTACCACAACCAAGCTACTGCTCAGTTTTATCGCGTAACCACAGATGATCATTTTCCATTCCGGATTTATGCTGCTCAGCAGGACAATAGCACCATTCGATTGTTGCACAGAAGCTCAGGCGGTAGCTTGACGGATGAGCATTGGGAATCAACAGCAGGCTGTGAATGTGGACATATTGCTATTGACCCTACAAATAATGACATTATATATGGCGGTTGTTACGACGGCTATTTAGGTAGAAAAAATCATAAAACGGATCAAAGTCAAACCATCTCCGTTTGGCCTGACAATCCTATGGGACACGGCGCAGAGGGAATGCGCTACCGTTTCAACTGGAACTTCCCTGTTTTCTTTTCGCCACATCAAAATGACAAACTGTACTCCGCTTCTAACCACTTGCATGTTTCTTATAATCAAGGAAAAAGCTGGGAGATCATTAGCCCTGATTTAACACGAAACGACTCTTCCAAACTCGTTTCCTCTGGTGGCCCAATTACTAAAGACAATACTTCTGTGGAATACTATTGTACCATTTTTGCGGCGGTTGAATCACCACGTGTGCGCGATGTTATTTGGACAGGTTCAGATGATGGCTTATTGCATCTTACTAAGGATGGAGGTGGAAATTGGGAAAACGTAACCCCGAAGAATCTACCCGAATGGACACAAATAAACAGCATCGAAGCTGATCCTTTTAATGATGGCGGTTTGTATGTAGCTGCTACGAAATATAAGACAGGGGATTTTCAACCTTATCTCTTCCACACAAAAGATTATGGTAAGAACTGGCGTAGAATAGATCAGGGAATTGATCGGGAGCATTTCACGAGAGTTGTTCGTGCGGACCCTACCGTAGAAGGTTTATTATATGCTGGCACAGAAACGGGAATGTATATATCCTTTGACAATGGTACCAATTGGCAGGCATTCCAACTCAATCTGCCTATTGTTCCAATTACGGATTTGACCATTAAGGAAAATAAACTCATTATAGCCACTCAAGGCCGTAGTCTCTGGATGATTGATGATTTGGGACCTTTACGACAATTCGACAAGACTATTGTTACAAAACCATTTCATCTCTTCCAGCCAGCGCCAACCTATCGAATGGAGGGATGGCAGTCTAAAAAACCGGATAATGCAGGTATGAATCATCCGAGTGGTGTAATGACTTATTTTCACCTAAAAGACGAACCGGATACAACAGCTATTTCTCTCAGTTATCTTGATAGCAAAGGAGATGTCATTCGCTCGTTTTCAACTAAAGCAAAGGAGAAGAAAGACAAATTGGAAGTGAAGCAGGGAGGCAATTATATTACTTGGAATATGCAGTATCCTGATGTCGAAAAGTTTGATGGGATGGTCTTATGGTGGGCCTCTATGTCTGGGCCACGAGCAGTGCCTGGTAAGTACCAATTGCGATTGAAGGTAGCCAATGATAGTATAACATTACCTTTTCAAATTTTAAAAGATCCCAGAAGTGAAAGCAGCCAAGAGGAGTTGCAAGCACAATTCGACTTTGTAAAATCAGTGGGTGATAAAGTTACTGAAGCGCATACCTGTATTAAGGATATTCGAAAAGTTAGAAAGCAATTGGATCATTACCGTAAGGGCCTAAAGGGTAAAGACGGATATACGGAGCTGATTGATCTAGCTGATAACATTGATTCTACGATGACTGTAATCGAGAAGGTCTTATATCAGACTAAAAACAGAAGTAACCAGGATCCATTGAATTTCCCAATTCGTCTGACCAACAAACTGGCCCACTTGAATTCATTGACTAGAGGAGGCAACTACCCTCCTACGGTACAGGCTATTGCGGTTAAAGAGGAATTGACCACTTTGATTGATGTGGAGTTGAATAAATTCAAGAAAATTGAAACAGAAGCAATTCCTGAATTCAATGCCTTGATGCGGACGAAAGCGGTGGATGCAATTATATTAGATTAATGAAACTATTAACCACTAACTTTAGAACTGTTAACTTTCCCATTATGGCTCAACTTTTAACTGTTGACTACTAAGTGCACTACTAAGCGTTAGCTATCTACCTTTCGCGTTAGAAGGAATGCAAACTACCAACTACTGAAAGCCATATTTTGATATGTACATATACGATATAAATTGCGTGGATAATATTACACCAATATTCCACCACTCCCTCTAATATTCTTCGTACTTTTGCACCGTTTTTCTGATGAAGTAACCCAACCAATGACTATTAATAATCGTCAATTCAAGAACTGAGCGAAAGGACAATAGTCCAAAAAAGTCCAGTTCATAGGCCATTTGGGCCATTTCGCCTAAGATTAAGTATGACCAAAAACTAAAAAGGATGAAATGGCGTTACAATGCATCGGATAAAAAAAGACAACATTCTATAATGAAACCCATAATAAACACTCCTAAATTATTCTTCAAATCTTTATTCCTGCTCCTAGCTTTTAGCAGCTTATCTTTCTACGCCCATGCTCAGACGGACAAGCAAAAGCTTACTAAGGTAAAGGGAGTTATTATGGATGCAGAGACAAAAGAACCACTTCCTTTCGTGAATGTCTCCTTTGTCGGAACAACTGTTGGTACAACCACTGATTTTGATGGTAAATATTCTATGTCTTCCCAATGGGCATCCGATCAAATTCGGGTTTCCTACGTTGGTTATGATGATGTGACTAAGCCTGTAGTTTTAGGAGATAGACAAACTATTGATTTTGAAATGGGCTCTGGAGCTGTTACTCTAGCTACGGCTACTGTAAAAGCCAAGAAGGGACGTTACCGAAAAAAGAACAATCCAGCAGTAGAACTCATTCGGAAGGTCATGAAAAACAAAGATCGAAACCGAATAGAAGGTCAGGATTTTTATGAATACGATAAGTATGAAAAAGTGGAATTGGATGTAAACAACATCACAGATAAATTCATGAAACGGAAGGTTTTCAATTCATTTCAATTCATTTTCGATCACGTTGATACTTCCGAAATCAATGGTAAACCCTTCCTCCCTGTTTATATTCAAGAAACTTCCTCTAAAGTTTTTTACAGAAAAAACCCCAGCGACAGACGCGAACACAGACACGGTGTACAAATGTCTGGCCTTGATGATTATTGGGACAATGAAGGAGTAGCTGCTTTAATGGATGTCTTATATCAGGATATTGATATTTATTCCAATAAGATTAATATCATCGACATCCAATTCATCAGCCCGCTAAACCCTATAGGAGTTGAATTCTATCGCTACTATATTATTGATACGGTCGAGGTGAATGGTCGGGAATGCATCGATCTGGCTTTCATTCCACGTAATAAACAGAACTTTGGTTTTATAGGAAATCTATTTATAACCAATGATTCGAACTATACGGTTACCAAGGTAAAAATGGGTATCGTCGATCAGATCAATATGAACTGGGTAGAAGACCTACAAATTGAGCAGGAGTTTGAACTGTCAGATTCTGTTTGGATCTTGAATAAAGACAAATTCATTATCGATTTTAAGGTAACGAAAAAGAGTATGGGCTTCTTTGGTCGAAAGAATGTCGTCTATACCAATCATCTTTTCAATACCCCCAGAGATAATGATATTTACAGTACCACCCAGAAAGTCAAAGACGATCCAGATGTATTTGATAGGCCACAGGAATTCTGGGCTGAAAACAGACCGGTGCCTTTATCAGTGAGCGAAGCGGCGGTTTATCAGATGATAGATACCATTCAAGGGATTCCCGCATTTAAGAATACAATGGATGTGCTGAAGTTGGTCTTTACTGGCTATTACACCCTTGGCGCTGTGGATGTAGGCCCTTTAAGTGGTATTTATAGTTTCAATGATGTAGAAGGTTCCAGAGTTCGATTGGGAGGAGAAACCAATTTAAAATTCCATAAGCAACTGAAGTTGGCTGGAACTGCACTCTATGCTTTTAAGAGCAATAAATGGAGATATGGAGCGGCGGTTGAATATTCTTTCAATAAAGATTTTGAGGTCAACCCCCGTCATCGAATCAGAGTGTCTCTTCAACATGACTCCAACTTCCCTGGGCAAAACTTAAACCTGGTGAACGAGGACAACTTCTTACTCTCCTTCAAAAGAGGAAATATAGATAAAATGATTTTGTTTGATTCTTACAAGGTTGACTACCTAAAGGAATTCAGAAGCAATTTTTCTTATAGCCTACTTTATGAATATAGAAAGCAGAAACCACTCGGTGATTTGATTTTTAATTCTATAAGTGATGCTAGACCAACCGATACGATTACGACCGCTAGTGTCAATACCTCGGAATTTGGTTTGGACTTAAGGTGGGCACCAAATGAGCAGTTTGTACAAGGAAGAGAATTCCGATATGCTATTTATAATAAGTACCCTGTTTTCAGAATGAAATACCGGGTAGGTATTGATGGCCTTGGTGGGAACTATGACTACCACCGAGTTTCTCTTGATATCTTTAAAAAGTGGAATTTT
Source organism: Saprospiraceae bacterium (assembly GCA_047626155.1). GTDB lineage: Bacteria > Bacteroidota > Bacteroidia > Chitinophagales > Saprospiraceae > CALGLS01. The sequence continues at coordinate 11,437 of JBLHRR010000051.1, forward strand.
TCTATTTTGGGTTATGCACATACCACGGTTGAAGTCGGTAAAGTATTTGGCTCTGACGTACCTTATCTTATGTCTTTTCTGGCAAGAGCCAATCAGACTTATGCTTATCAGACCTTCTCTTACAACATGATGAATTTCTTAGAATTTATCAATGACGAGTATGTTTCTGCTAATATTAGGTATTACTTCAATGGCTTTATTTTTAATAAAATACCATTGCTGAAAAAATTGAAATTGAGAGAAATTGTTAGTTTCAAAATGCTATATGGTCGATTAACAGATAAGAACAATCCGGATTTAAATTCGGATCAGATACAATTTCCAAAAAATGAGCTTGGCGACCCAACCACTACCTCATTATCACGTGAACCATATATGGAAGCCAGTGTTGGAATTAGTAATATTTTCAAAATACTGACTTTTGACCTTGTAAAACGCTTGAACTATCTGGACAATCCTAACACCCCTAGTTTATTTGGTGTCAGAGGTTTAGGTATCCGATTTAGAGCTGGATTAGAGTTCTAAATAATACTAAAATACAATTAGACTTTATTCTAAATATCATTAGAATAAAGTTCTAAATATCATTGTGCTAAAATCTATAACCATGTTAAAACGCTACGGACAACCCTTAGTCTACAAAATCATTCACCCTTTTATCAATTTATTGATTAAACTAAAGGTGACTCCTAATATGATCACCACTACAGGTTTGGTCCTGAATGTGGCTGCCGCAGGCATCTTTATGTACGGAGCAGAATTTGGAGAAAGAGGCGATATGACCTATATCGGTCTGGGTGGTCTCACGATATTATTTGCTGGTTTGTTTGACATGATTGATGGCCGACTCGCTCGTGTCGGAGATATGTCCTCTTCCTTTGGTGCCTTGTATGATTCTGTATTGGATCGTTACTGTGAGCTTATTATGTTTCTAGGCATCTGTTTCTACCTCATTTCTCATGATTACTTCTTGAGTTCTTTGTTTGCGTTCATTGCAATGATTGGTTCCATTATGGTGAGCTACATCAGAGCGAGAGCGGAAGGCCTAGGCGTAAAATGTGATGTAGGTTGGATGCAAAGACCAGAGCGTATTCTTCTAATCGGTATTTCAGCAGTTACCTGTTGGACTGTTGCTGGTTTAGTAGGTGGAGATTTCAAATTTCAGGTATTCTCCTTGGTTACTTTTGAAACGATTTCGATCTTTACGCTTCCATTGACCTTTTTGGCTATTACAGCCAATCAGACTGCTTTGAGCCGTTTGTTGTTTGCAAAGAAAGAATTGGCGAAGAAAGGTCAGTAAGTAAATGACAATTAAAATTAAAATTTAACCGATACTGATTATCAGTTCATTATCTTAGATTTAATTTAATTTTTTGTTGTTCTCGTGTAAGTGATTAAAGAACTAGTAAAGAAGAGTACATTGAAATCCAAAAGCAAGGCGATATGCGCCCCTACAAGTTTCCAACGATTTAGTTCGGATATCCTCATTGGCTATTCCGTTATTGCAGGCCTCTACTTAACGTGGATATTAATGGCCATAGGTTGGCGGTCCGATCACACCTTATTCTTTGGGGGAGTAACCATTCTTTTTTTTGCTTCTAGCTATACTAGAAAACTAGTACAAGCCTTTGGATTCATTCTACTCTACTGGTTTATCTTTGACTCTATCAGATTGTTTCCAAATTACGAAGTCAACACACTACATATTGCGGAACCTTACCTCGCGGAAAAAGCCTGGTTTGGGATTTCCACAGCAGAAGGGATTTTGACTCCGAATGAATATTGGGCACAGCATAGACACATTTTACTGAGTGTTTATACGGCTATGATTTACCTGGCTTGGGTTCCTGTGCCATTGACTTTTGGACTCTATCACTTTTTCAAAGGAAAAAGACACACTGTTGTTCACTACTTATTTACCTTCTTATTAGTGAGTCAGTTGGGGCTTTTATTTCAGTTCCTCTACCCTGCTGCCCCACCTTGGTATGTTGACTTACATGGTTTTGAACCTATATACAATACCCCTGGAAATCCTGGCGCATTGATCGAGGTAGACGAATACTTCGGTATCTCTTTGTTCCGAGGCATGTATGATATGAATGGAAATGTATTTGCAGCGATCCCGTCTTTGCATTGTGCATTCCCAATAATTCTGCTTTACTTTGCGGCCGCTAAGCGATTGAAAGGCTGGTTCACGTTTGCTCTTATTATGATGGTAAGCACTTGGTTCGCGGCTGTTTATACCAATCATCACTATGTTATAGATGTGATATTGGGAATAAGTACAGGAATTTTGGCTGTCTCGATTTATCATTTCATTGTCAGACGAACACGAATATACGATTGGCTTGAGCGATATGCGCAGTATGTGAGCTAAGATGCGTTTGTACTTTTGCCAGCGCAAACCCCTAAAGGGCAGGGTTGATCAGTGCTAATTGAAAATGGGTGATTTTTTAAAATCAAAATTAAAATGTGAATCAAAATCAAAACCTTCTACCGTGAATTCTATGTATAGGGCTTTTAATTTTGATTTTGATTGAAATTTTGATTAATAATTTTCTTCAAAGTTCTCTAAAACAGAACTGATCAACCCAGCCCCTAAAGGGGAGCCGCTGCCCGCGGGCATCTCGGTGGAGAAGAACGTTGGTTTTAATAACGACTTTAATAAAATTCAATAACAATACTTCTACCTGACCAATAGGAAAGGAGAAATACACATTTAATCAATAAACTAACTATGATTAAGAAACCCACAGGAAAGTTAGGGATTTTGGTCCCGGGGATGGGGGCTGTAGCCACCACATTTATGGCTGGTGTAATTGCGGTCAACAAAGGACTCGCCTCTCCAATTGGTTCACTCACACAGATGGGGACCATCCGAATCGGAAAACGTACAGAGCCTAAGAATCCAAAAATTAAGGACTTTATTCCATTGGCTGATACCAAAGACATTGCTTTTGGTGGCTGGGATATATTTGAAGACAACGTTTACGACGCAGCAGTAAATGCTAAAGTATTGGACGCTCAACTATTGGATCAGATCAAGCCAGAATTGGAAGCGATCAAGCCAATGAAAGCGGTTTTCGATAAGCGCTATGTTAAGAAATTAAACGGAACGTATTACAAGGAAGGTAAGAACAAGATGGAATTGGCTGAAGCCTTGATCGAAGACATCAAGCGTTTCAAAGCGGAAAACGATTGCGAACGTTTGGTTATGGTTTGGTGTGGTTCTACTGAAATCTACATCGAAGAAGGACCTGTTCACCAAACATTGGAATCTTTGGAAGAAGGGATGCGTAATAACCACCCGGACATTCCACCATCTATGTTATATGCATATGCAGCAGTAAAGATGAGCGTTCCTTATGCGAATGGTAGTCCAAACCTCTCTTGCGATATTCCAGCATTGGTCACTTTGGCTAAGAAAAATAAAACCATCGTTTGTGGTAAAGATTTCAAAACCGGACAGACATTGATGAAGACCATCGTTGCTCCTGGTTTGAAGGCACGTGCCTTAGGTATCCGAGGTTGGTTCTCTACTAACATCCTTGGTAACAGAGATGGAGAAGTATTGGATGATCCGGATAACTTTAAGACAAAGGAAGTTTCTAAACTATCTGTTTTGGAACAAATTCTGGAACCAGAGAAAAATCCAGAGCTTTATGGTGACTTGTACCACAAGGTAAGAATCAACTACTACCCTCCTCACGGAGACAACAAGGAAGGTTGGGACAACATCGACATTCAAGGTTGGTTGGGTTACAACATGCAGATCAAAATTGATTTCCTTTGCCGTGATTCTATTTTAGCAGCACCTATCGTTTTGGATTTGGCCATTTTCATGGACTTAGCACAACGAGCGGGCATGTATGGTATCCAAGAGTGGTTGTCTTTCTACTGGAAGTCACCTCAGGTGGCAGAAGGTTTGTACCCTCAGCATGATTTGTTTGTGCAGTTGGAGAAATTGAAAAATACACTTAGACATTTACAAGGAGAAGATTTGATTACGCATTTGGGGCTTGATTATTACGAGGATCAGAATGGGTAGGTAACAACAAAAAATTAAGAAAAGCGTCTCGTGTTCACGGGGCGCTTTTTTTATATCTACACATTTATATCTACACAATGAACGCGGTGGCATATTTAAGTAATTGAATAAAATTAGTCTATTCCACTACAGTATCACAAAAAGGAATAATAATCGTTAACATTATTATTCCTTTTTTACGTTATTAAAGAGGTGATCATAAAATATTCATCTCACATAGCTTATGCAAAAAAACTTTACGCTCCTTTTCTTCCTTTGCTACTTCCCATATCTACTTCTTGGACAGGTGTACATCAACGAAGTTTGTTCTGATAATGAAACTATTATACTCGACGATTTTGGTGAAAATTCTGATTGGATAGAGCTTTACAATAGTAGTAATGTGCCCATAAACCTTAGTGGCTACTTTTTAAGTGACGATCCAGACAACCTCCAAAAATGGACCTTTCCAAATAGTAGTATTGAAGCAAATGGATACCGTCTGATTTTTGCTTCGGAAGAAGATGTCTTTAGTACTTACATTCACACTAATTTCAAATTGTCAAAAAATGGAGAACCATTGTTATTTTCGAATACCAGTGGAACCATTATAGACCAACTCATTATCCCTCCTTTAGAAGAAGACATTTCCTATGGTCGTTCTGCCAGCAATATCAATGAATGGTTTTACTACAACGCCCCTACCCCTGGTTTTGAGAACAATGGTAACACTGCATTTCAATTCAATAGCAAACCGACCTTTACCACAAGCCAAGCATTCCATCAGGGATCCCTGACTTTTGCTATGACCTGTGATGAGCCCAATTGTGTTATTCGTTACACAACCGACGGGAGTCCGCCTACAATGACATCGCCCATTTACTCCGCCCCAATTACAACAGATACAACCTTATCCATCAGAGCTAGTACATTTTCTACTGACCGTTTGCCTTCAAGACCTGCGACCAAAACATACTTCGTGGATGTGCAGCATGAACTACCTGTTATTGCTTTAACAACAGATCCTTTTTTACTCTACGACTGGGAAACTGGTATTTTCGTTGACGGACCTGATGCAGATTCGCTATGGCCTTATTTTGGCGCAAACTTTTGGAAAGACATAACAATACCCATACACCTTGAATATTTTATAGATAATGAGCTAACTGTTAACTATGACTTGGGCACCAAAATTCATGGTGGACAATCATCTAGAAGCAGAAAGATGAAATCAATCCAACTGATCGCAGATTATCAATACGGCGAAAAAGACCAAATGGATTATCCCTTTTTTAAAGACCGAGAAAATCAATCTTATAAACGTTTGGTTCTTAGAAATGCCAGTGGGGATTTCAATTATACTCATTGCAGAGATGGATATATGCACCGCTATCTCATGGCCGAAGAATTGAACCTTGACCTACTAGCCTATCAGCCTGTTGTTGCTTACCTGAATGGGCAATACTGGGGATTGATAAACCTTCGGGAAAAAGTCAATGAATACTATCTGGAAAACAATCATCAGGCTGAAATGGGTGAGATAGACTTGCTAGAAGAGGATAGTTTTGTAATAGAAGGCAGCATGGAAATCTTTGATGAGATGCTCAGTCAACTGGAAAACTCCGATATTACAGACAATTCAAACCTTGAACTCGCAGCTCTGAATTTTGATTTTGATAATATCATCGATTATGTCGTAACTGAAACAGCTCTATGCAATTCCGACTGGCCTTCTAACAACGTAAAATACTGGAGGGAACGCAAGGCCGGAAGTAAATGGCGCTACATCCTCGTTGACCTAGACGCCATTATGGGAAGGGCTCCATACACACGAGCAGATGGAAATTTCCTTATTTATTTTATGAATCTTGAACGGTTTGACCATGTGAAACTTGTCCGTCTGGTCAGGACTTTACTACAAAATCAAACTTTTAGAAATCAGTTTCTCAACCGTTACGCAGATCTACTAAATACTACTTTCCGATCAGAAAATCTATTACTTGAAACGGCGAACATTCAAGAGGAACTGGATGCAGAAATATTTTTACACTTCCAAAAATGGACCTGGCCTGGATATGATGTTTGGTTGGACAACCGGCTTCCGACTCTCTATAACTTTGCTCGGAACCGGCCCCCTTATGCGCGACAGTACCTTATGGAGGAATTTGATTTAAGCAATGAAGTGGAGCTACAGCTAAATGTATTCCCGCCAGAGGCAGGCTTTATTAAAGTTAACAGCATTCAACCAGAAACTTTGCCTTGGGATGGATATTACTTTAATGGCGTTCCAATAACCTTGACTGTTATCCCCAACCCGGGCTATACTTTTAAACACTGGGAGTCGGTACATACTATTCTAAATCCAAATGCTTCTTCACAAATTACAATGAACTTTGAGACAGATGATGCGATTACTGCTTTTTTCAATTCGGAGGATACGGCTTTTGAAGTTAATGTCTCACCGAATCCTACGACGGGAGAAGTAAACGTGCATTTATTATTGAGTGAAATCAACCCTATCCAAATTAAGCTTTATGATGTCATGGGAAAAGAACTTCAGAACAATGACTATGGCAGAATAGGCGCAGGGGAGCAAACCCTAACTGTTGACTTATCTGGTTTTCCGAAAGGAGTTTATTTGCTGGAAGCTATTAGCGGAGAAGAACAATCAGTGGAAAAAATTGTACTATTGTAATTTTAAAACCAACTGACTTACAATGAGCACCAAGGCTTCTTTTTTACTAACATTACTGCTACTCTTTTCTCTGAGTTGCGCTGATGATCAATTAGCTCCGCCACTCATCACTACCGATGAGTTCTCCATCATTGCAGAATTGCCTGGGTCTATAAAAGAAAGCTCTGGAATCTTTTATTCAGACGCTGGTTTCCTATGGACGCATAACGATAGTGGGGATGCGAGTATAATTTATAATATTGACCTAAATCAAGGCAGTGTAGTGAAAACACTGAATCTGGAAAACGTTGAACATGTAGACTGGGAATCCGTCACTCAAGATGATGAACATGTTTATATTGGAGACATTGGCAACAACAACGGTACTCGGACAGACTTGGCCATTCATAAATTTCCAACAGTAGCATTACAAAACAATGATAGTGTAGCTGTAAGCACCATTACTTTTACCTATGCAGACCAAAATGATTTTAGCTCTAAGGAAAAACACAACTTCGATTGTGAAGCTATGATTCCTTTGGACGATCAGCTTTTTTTATTTACTAAAAACAGAGCGAACTTAGAAACTAATATTTACACCGTATCAAAAGATCCAGGCACCTATATACTGGAACAAGCAAATAACTTCGCGGTGGATGGTTTTATCACTGCCGCTGCCATCAATAAGCAATCAACCCGTATTTGTCTGCTCGGCTATGACATAAATGAACCTCCCTTTAAGCCTTTCATTTGGCTAATTAGCGACTTTCAAGGAAGCGACTTCCTCAATGGAAAGCTCAGACGAATCAACTTAGATTTGTCCGTTCAGACAGAAGCAATTTGTTTTGTCCATGATGATTTAATTTACTTCACCTCAGAAGCAGAAAGTGGTAGGGCTGCCTTTGTTTATGCTTTAGATTTGAGTAAATGGTGGTAAGCTTATACATCAATTTGATAGGTAGTGAATCAAAAACGTAAAATGAACTTCATACGAACAAGCCTGCATATTTTTCGATTTTTAATCATTGTCGTCCTTCTCACTGTCCTTACTCAGATAGGCGGTCTGATCTACTTGTTGCTTAAACCTCTTGGTCTTTATTTAAAACAAAAGAAGAATAACTGGAAAGGCTTTGCGCTCAGAATGACCATGTATTTTGGAATTTATCTTTTAGTATCTGTCACCTTAATTCCAAGACTTGCTCGGCAATATAACCGAGTTCCCCTACCCTGCTTTTCCTCCGAGACCGCTCCCATAAAACCTGCAAGGTATTTCTTCTGGATCGCCAATCGACATTATGTTCGAACTGAGTTATACGACCTTATCATTGACGTTTCTAACAATATAAACACAAAGTATCCTAATATAGAGATTCAATATTTGGATGCTAATTTTCCGCTATTCAAATACTTTCCGTTATTACCACACAAGAGCCATAATGATGGCCGACGCTTGGATATTTGCTTTTTGTATAAAAATAAAAATGGAGAGAAAGTAAACGTTGCCCCTGGCGTCTTGGGTTATGGCCATTGTGAGCAACCGAGAAAAGGAGAAGTAGATTATCCGGAACGCTGTCGAAAAAAGGGTTATCGTCTCTATTCCATGTTATATCATCTGACTAAAAATTTTCGGATGGATGCCTATCTATTTGACAAAGAAGCCAACCGAGTCTTGCTTAAGGAAATAACAAAACAGAAAAAAGTAAGGAAGGTATTTATAGAACCTCATTTGAAAACGAGGTTGAAGTTAGGACCAGAAGATAAAATTCGATTCCATGGTTGCGGTGCCGTGAGACATGATGATCACATTCATTTAGAGTTGTAAAATTGTCTTTAAACAAAAAGACCCGCAGCGCAAGGCCACAGGTCTTTTGTAATCTCTTAACAATAATCTTTTATCTACGCCTCAATCAATTCTTTAACTGGAACGATCCAGCCTCGTGTATCTTCAATAGAGCCATTTCTCAAACCAACAATCTCCGCTTTCGCTTCATGGCTGATCTTTCGATCCTCTATTTTTGGTAAAACCATTTTCATTCCTTTATAAGTAATTTCAGAAACATGAGCAATTACAGCAGCTGTTCCCGTTCCAAAACACTCTTGTAATAAACCCGCTTTATGGTATTCTACTATTTCATCAATTGTAATCAAACGCTCTTCAACTTCGTACCCTTTACTTCTTAGAATCGTCATCACAGAGTCTCTAGTAATTCCTTTTAGAATCGCTCCATCCGTTATAGGCGTAATCACTTTTCCATCTACCACGAAGAAAATATTCATGGTTCCTACTTCCTGGATGTATTTGAATTCAGCACCATCTAACCATAAGATCTGATCGTAACCCTTTTCCTTTGCTTTTTTAGCCGGCAGTAAAGAGGCTGCATAGTTACCTGCTGCTTTTGCTTCTCCAACACCTCCTTTAGCCGCGCGTACATAATGATCTTCGGCAACTAAGGTAACTGGCTTAGAATAGTATGGTCCAACTGGCCCGGTAAAAATGATAAACCGGTAAGACTCTGAAGGAGCTACTCCTATGAACCCACTATTGGCAAACATGAAAGGGCGAATGTATAAAGCTGATCCGTCTCCTTCTGGAATCCATCCTTTATCAAGTGCTACTAGTTTGTGTATGGCCTCTAAAAAAGCATCCTCAGGGAAAGGGGGCATACAAAGTCGAGCTCCAGACGCATTCAATCTACGGGAGTGCATTTCCGGTCTTAGAAATAATGGATTTCCTTTACGATCTACCGTTGCTTTCATCCCTTCAAAGATCGCTTGTCCGTAGTGGAGGGACATGCAAGCAGGATGAACTTCAAAATTCCCAAAAGGTACAATCTCCATATTTTTCCATTCCCCGTCTTCATAATCAGCGACAAACATATGATCAGAAAAGGTACGACCAAAAGGAATGTTGTTGAAATCGATGCTAGATAAGCGGGAGTTGTTAACTTTGGTTATTTTTATATTGGTAGTCATAAGCGCGGTTGTTATTTTTACAAAAGTACAAAATATTCTTTTATTTTACAAATGCTATTATTTTAGGCTCATTTTTACTAATTATTCTGAATTATACCACATATGGAGAATTTTATTCTGAAGAGCGAGTTTTTTGATCAATCTGTTATCCGTCTTCCGGAAGACAAAATTGAGGCTGTGCTCTTTACAGGAAGCAACCAAAAAAAGATATTAATCGTCTCTTTGGTACATACGGAAAGTGAAGTCGCAGACGATGTTTTTTTAAAGAAAATATTTGAATCTGTAAAGATTGAGTTAGCTCAAGATACTACCCTACTTTCCTTTAAACAAGATAAGGCATTTACCTGGAAAACAATAACAACAAGTTTTGATTTTGACTACTTGGTTTTCTTCGGACAAAACTTACAAAATCTGGGATTGCAATTGGCTTTCCAACCTTATATTCCTTTTGACTTTCAGGGGAAGCAAATATTAGTAGCCGAACCTTTAGAGTTGATCGCAATAGACAGAGCCAAGAAAGGGGCTTTATGGAATGCACTAAAGGGGCTGTTTCTAAAAGAGGGGTAAACAAGCCATGTACTGAATGGGTATCTAATAAACCAAAGATGTTCGCAGATTGAGCGACTAATCAACTAATAACTAATCAACTAAATACAGACGTGAATAAACTCGTATTTGCCACCGGCAACCCCAACAAAGTTAGAGAAGTCAATGAATTGTTAACCGATATCCTCCCTGTAGTGGGAATGAAAGAAATTGGTTGTGAAGAAGACCTTCCGGAAACTCAAAGCACTCTAGAAGGCAATGCCTTACAAAAGGCTCGTTATCTAAAAGAGCATTATGGTGCTGATTGTTTTTCAGAGGATACCGGATTGGAGATAGATGCGCTCAATGGTGATCCGGGTGTTTACACCGCCCGATATGGTGGCCCTAAAAAAGACAGTGCGGCTAATATGTCCAAGGCGTTAGCGGAGCTGAAATCTTTTAAAACAAAAGAAGAAAGAGGCGCGCAATTTCGAACGGTCATTGCTTTGATTTGGGAAGGAAGAGAATACCTCTTTGAAGGCGTTGCCAGAGGTCACATTTCGACGGAATTATCAGGAACGAAAGGTTTTGGTTATGATCCTATTTTTGTTCCGGAAGGATATGATCGAACTTTTGCAAATATTGATTCTGCTGAGAAAAACAAGATTAGTCATAGAGGAAAAGCCGTAAGAAAGTTGATTGATTTCTTTAAAAAATAATAATCAGTTAACAGGCCATTAAATCGTTTTAACGCTTATTTCAATATATACATCAGGTCAAATTTCTGTAAATTCAGTAAAGAGTTCTAAGAATAAAACCGTAATTTCAGCAAACTAACAGGAGTAAAACTGAAAATTATGATCACCTCAAAGCTAAGTATAAAAGCGCTTGCCCCTTCGCTATTGATACAGAGATGTATTGCTGGGAAGAAAACGGCCCAGGTCGAGCTCTATAATACTTATTCGCCCACGATGTTCGGTATTTGTCTTCGTTACTCTAATGATTACCACAGCGCCGAAGACCTATTGCAAGAAGGATTTATAAAAGCCTTCAACAATATCGACAGATACAAAGCGCAGGGCTCTTTTGAAGGCTGGCTTAAACGTATCTTCATCAATACGGCCATAGAGCAATATCGAAAAAGTAAACGCTTGTCTTTTCTCCCTTTGGAAAAAGAGCAACAATTTGCCAGCCAAGAAACTAATGCATTGGACAAGCTGGTTGTTGAGGACTTATTAAAATTATTACAAAAAACACCTTACGGTTATCGAACCGTTTTCAATTTATATGTCGTAGAAGGTTATAACCACCGAGAGATTGCTGAACTCTTAGGCATTAGCGAAGGCACCTCTAAATCTCAACTCGCCAGAGCACGCTCCTTTTTGAAAGAGTTGATTTTAAAACAAAATTAATGTAATACCAATGAAGAAGAACACTGATAAAAATACAGATAACATTTTCAAAAAACATTTTGAAAATTTTCAGGTTCCCCCTCCCAAAGCAAAGTGGGAGGAGATAGAGGGGGGTATGGACAGCGATATGGATCAAGAATTCAGAGAAAGACTACAGCCTCTTCAAATTACACCACAGGCAAAAATTTGGGAAAACATACAAGAGGAATTACCCCTTCACCCAAAAGCAAGACGTTATATCAGCTGGATGACAAAGATTGCGGCCATCCTCGTAATTGGGATGTTACTTTCTATTTTATCTGACCAACATAAACAAGAGGAAATTGCATTGTCCGATAATAACTCAGAACAAACAATACTTTCTCTAGAATTAAATAAATCAAACAATCCAACAGACGACTTTTTAAGAGAAAGCGAAAACACGGCTTTTGTTTTTGAAGTTAAAAAGAGAAGTCATTCCAGAAAATATTACCAAAAATACAGCAAGGAGGAGGAAGCTGAAATGAAAAAATTACTCCGGTTTATCCTAGACGACGATGAAGACCTTGCCAATATGTCTGACCCTGAAGTAATCAACGAAAGCTTAAAACCCATTGAAGCTCTAAAAGGTGAAATGGCTTTAGCCAAAATAGATGTAGAGGCACCTGAACAAGCTGACTTGAGAATAAGAATCCCACTTATTATTGTTGAAACAGAACAGGAGGCTGCTGACCTAATTCAACTATACGAATCAAGTCATGCACCTCTAAACAGAGTGGATTAGATCATTTTTCCTACTTTATAAATGCAACATCCGGAATCTCACTTCTCTCCTCTTCCCATAATATTCGAAGATGAAAGTCTCATTGCCATCAATAAACCGAGTGGCTTATTGGTGCATCGTACGTCTATAAGCGAGGATACGGTCTTTGCCTTACAACTGCTACGTGATCAAATAAACCAACGCATCTACCCCGTTCATCGCCTCGACAGAGGAACCAGTGGCGTACTCCTATTTGGAAAAACCAGCGCTGCAGCGGCTCAGATTTCCGAACAAATGCGAAACAACGAAATCCATAAAACCTACCTGGCCATCATCAGAGGTTATGTAGCAGAAGAAGGCATCATTGATTACGCACTTAACAATAAAGACAAACCTCATCTTCCGCCAAAGGAATCTATAACAAGATATACCCGACTCACACAAAATGAATTAGATTTTTCGGTAAACCGCTATCCTACTTCTCGATATACCCTCGTAGTCGTTCATCCCGAAACGGGGCGGAAGCATCAAATACGGCGACACTTTGCGCATTTGCGTCATCCCATCATAGCAGATAAGAAGCACGGAGACTGTAAGCAGAATAAATATTTTGAGGAACAGTTTGAAATGAGGCAAATGATGTTACATGCTAAAAAGCTGAAATGTAAGCATCCTGTTACAGGAGAGGATATTTTATTGGAAGCAGAGTTACCTGAAGCTTTTTTACGGACGCTGAAATTGTTGAAGCTAGAGGTGGATCTCACCCAGCTTTAATTTGCAATTGCAATCGTTCAGCACTGTAGACGGTGCGACCCTGATGGGGTCGAAAAAAATGGTTTCCTTATCTCCTAACCTACTGTGACCGCTCTGCGGTCATGCAACTATCACCTCAGAGAGGTCACCGTAGATTAGACCTCAATCAATCTTTGATTTCGACAGCAGAGCGGTCGCACCTTCCATCCCCTCAGCAATTACTAAAGAAGACCTATCTGAAAAATATCAACAAAGCACCCACCGCAGTCATCAGCAAAATAAACTTACGATATTGTTGATCCTCGAAATAGGAGACCAGCTTTACGCCAATCAAAAATCCCAAAATAATAGCGGGCATTAATTGCAGATTAAAATACAAAGTCTCGATTGTAATCGTCTCCCAGACGAAAACATGAAAAGGGATTTTGAATAGATTAATAATAAAAAACAACCAAGCAGCTGTTCCAATGAATTGATCTTTTGGCAATCTCATGGCCAGGAAAAAGAGATTAGAAAAAGCGCCCGCCAAGTTCCCAACCATTGTAGTAAAGCCCGCTACAAAACCAATGCTTCCGGCGAACCAGAGCTGTGAAGGCACTTCCTTAGACTTCCGCCGATCCCACCAATACATCAGTATCACAGAACCTAAAATAATGAAGGCCATTCCTTTTTTGAATAAATCCTCTGGAATATCCTTACCGGTGTAGACGCCAACGAGTACGCCCATAATCATCCAGGGCATTAACCTAACAATATATTTCCATTGACAATGCCGATTGTAATAAATCACTGCAAGAATATCTCCTCCTATGAGGATTGGTAACAATAGTCCTGTAGATGCCTTGCTTCCAAAGGTATAAGCCATCAGCGCTACAAAGGCAATCGTAATGCCTTTGATCCCGCCTTTAGACATACCAATAGCGAGGGCAGAAAGAAGGGCGGCGGCGTAGTGTAAGTAGCTTAGTTCGGGCATCGTTTTAAAAGTTGAGGGTGGATGATGGTAGACCAGAGTAGATATCTACCCTTCCTTATTCTCCCTCATTCATCACCTGGTTCTGATGGTCAATCGACTCTTCGTGGATCGCCTTTAAAAAAGCTTCTATGAAGTTTCCGCCGAGGCCATGATCCTTTGCTTTTTCTTTGGCGGCCTCCAATAGCTCCGCCCATCTTTTGGCTTGTAATATGGAAATACCATTTTCTTTTTTGTAGCGACCAATGGCATCCGCGACTTGCATCCTACGGCCAAGAAGATTTAGAATTTCATCATCCAGTACATCAATCTGACTTCTCAAATCAACCAAATCATTTTGCACCTGACCGTTTCCTTCCTTTCGGAGAACGAGTTCGGAAAAGAGTTGTTGGTATTGAGCAGGTGTTATTTGTTGAGCGGCATCCGACCAAGCATTATCTGGATCGATGTGGGTCTCCGTCATCAAACCATCGTAATTCAGGTCAAGGGCTTTTTGAGCAACGGCTTGCAAAGTATCTCTCCTACCACAGATGTGACTGTTATCGCAAAGCAACATCAGGTCCGGAAATTCTTTTTTAAGTTCTATTGGAATCTGCCAACGTGGAATATTTCTGAATGGCGATTTTCCATACACGGAGAAGCCCCGATGAATTAAGCCAATTTTTGTAATGCCTGCTTTGTAAATTCGTTCAATGGCACCCATCCATAATTTTAAATCCGGATTTATGGGATTCTTAATTAAAATGGGAATATCAACGCCTTCAACGGCATCTGCAATTTCCTGAACGGAAAAAGGATTGACCGTTGTTCTAGCACCAAGCCATAGTACGTCAATGTTATGTTTTAAAGCCAGAAAAACATGCTGCGTATTTGCTACTTCTGTAGTCACTTTCATTCCGGTTTCTTCTTTGACTCGTTTGAGCCATTTCAATCCTGGGGTACCCACGCCTTCAAATGAATTGGGCCGTGTTCTGGGTTTCCAAATCCCTGCGCGAAACAATTCAATTTCTTGTCCTGCGAGCTGACGTGCCGTTTCCATTACCTGCTCCTCTGTCTCCGCGCTACAAGGCCCGGCGATGAGGAAAGGTTTATTTGGGTATTTTCGGTCTAATTGATTTATAGTCATAATATCTTCTTTTTTATTTTTGAAATAAGTAGCAAATAATCACTAAATGATTCTCTCTTGCATCATTTTATAATCTTTCTAATTTGATTTGACTTTTCAATCATTTTATAAAATCCATCAAAGTCCTTTTCCATTAACAAACTTCTAAACTTTGAAAGCGTATTAATGTGCTCATCCAATACATCTAAAACATTGTCTCTATTCTGTCGAAAAATAGGGACCCACATATCCGGAGAACTTTTAGCCAAACGAACAGTAGAGCTAAATCCTCCACTCGCTAATTCAAAAATCCGTTTCTCATCTCGCTCCTTTTCTAAAACAGTCAAGGCCAATGCAAAGGAAGTGATGTGTGAAATATGAGAAACATAAGCCGTATGAACATCATGGTCTTTTGCATTCAAATAAACCACCTGCATTTGTAAACTGGCATATAATTTATGTGCTATTTCCGTTGCTTTTTCACCACTGTTTTCCACATCACAAAGTACCGTGCACTTATTGTCGAATAAATTTGGAACCGCAGCTTCCGGGCCGGAAAATTCCGTACCAGCCATAGGATGCGTGGCTATAAAGTTCTTTCTATTCGGATGACCTTTCACTTTTTCAATAATGGCCACTTTCGTAGAACCTACTTCCATTACCACCTGTCTGGTCACCAAGTCTAAAATATTTGGTAATAGTTTTACAATAACATCCATTGGCGTTGCCAGAATTATCAAATCCGATTGTGCGACCGCATCCTCCAAAGAGGCGTCGTCATCTATCAAACGACGACGATAAGCTTTGTCAATGTGATCCGGGTTTTTATCAACTCCGATGATCTTTGTCGCAAAACCATTTTCCTTTAAGCTAATGGCCATGGAGCCACCAATTAAACCAATTCCTATTATAGTAACAATCATTTTACAATTTTTTTTTCGTGGAAACAATTATGTAAACCACTCTTCCTGTGGTCGTTTTGATTTACATAATTGTTTCCAAATCGGGAAGTTAATTTTTCGTTGTTACTAAAGAAGCTATCTTGCATATTGCTTCTTCTATTAATTCTATGGAGCTGCATAAAGAAATCCGAATGTACTTTTCTCCCTGACTTCCGAAAATACCGCCCGGAGTTAGGAATACCCCTGCCTTATACAAAAGTTCATCACTCAACTCATAGGCATCTTTATATTTGTCTGGTACTTTTGCCCAAACAAACATTCCTACGGCGTTTCGATCATAGCTACATTCCAGCTGATCCAACAATTTGAATGCTTTAAGTTGTCGTTTTTCGTACTCTAAATTTTGTTTTTCATACCAGCTTTCCGGTAAATTCAAAGCTTCGATCGCTGCTAACTGTACTGGTAAAAACATGCCACTATTCATGTTTGTTTTAAATTTCAGCACCTCTTTTATGTATTGCTGATCGGCGGCCATCATTCCCAATCGCCAACCTGCCATGTTGTGAGACTTGCTCAAGGAATTTAACTCGATGGCCACTTCCTTTGCCCCTTCAGTGGACAGCAAACTATTTTGGTTTTTATTTAATATGAAAGCATAAGGGTTGTCATTGACCAACAGAATTTTGTACTTTTTTGCGAAGACTACTAATTGCTTAAAAAAGGATTTATCCGCTTGTGCTCCCGTCGGCATATGGGGGTAATTGAGCCACATGATTTTAACTTTTTCTAAATTTAGTTTAGCCAATTCTTCCAGATTAGGCAGCCAATTATTTTCAGCAGATAAAGTATATAAAATAGCGGTAGCCCCTGCTAATTTAGAAGCGGATATATAAGTTGGATAGCCAGGATTTGGAATGAGCACCTCATCGCCCTCTTCTAAAAACGTCATGGACAAGTGCATGATTCCTTCTTTGGAGCCGATCAAAGGAAGAATTTCGGAGTTGGGATTTAGTGCTACTTTGAAATATTTATCATACCATTTTGCAAACGCTTCCCGCAAATCTGGATGTCCCAAATAGCTTTGGTAAGCATGTTGTTTCGGGTTGCTCGCTTCTTCTTTTAGTCTATTGACCACAGACGGGTCTGGCGGCAAATCAGGACTACCGATACCAAGGTTGAGGATATGGTTTCCTTCACTACGCAGTTGAGCTATTTCCTTAAGCTTTCGGGAAAAGTAATATTCCTGGATTTCTTTTATTCTGCTGGCGGTTTGGATTATCATCTTTATTATTTTCTAGTTGTAAAAATAAAACCTCATTTTAGTATCTATCAACTTTCATAATAAACTCCACTTTGATAAAGACCCAATACTTTTAAATTAGTAGTCATATTCCCCAGGGCTTTCAAGGTGTCTTCCTCACCATTTCCTTCTTGCACAAAATCTATAAAAAATACATATTGCCACTCCTTTCCTAATAAAGGCACAGATTGAATCTTGGTCAAATTAGCACCTGTAACAGCCAACTGCGTTAACACCACAGCCAAACTACCCCTCCTATGCAGCAGAGAAAAGCTGACGGAAACCTTATTTGTAAACTTATTGTTTTGCCTCTCTCTATGAAGAATTAAAAAACGAGTAAAGTTCTGTTTATTGTCTTCTATTCCTTTTGCCAAAACATCCATTTCATACAAATCAGCAGCGGCTGCACTGGCTATAGCTGCAACTCCCTTTAGTCTTTTGTCTTGGATGTTTTTAGCACTCAAAGCCGTATCTGCTGACTCCTTGAGTTGTACGTGAGGATATTGTTTAAAAAACTCATGGCATTGAGCAATGGCAACCGGGTGCGAATGAACCTCTCTAATTTCAGAGATATCAGTTCCCGGTAAAGCCATTAAATTGTGTCGAATACGCAGGAACACTTCACCGCTGATCGTCAAAGGAGAGGCATTCAGCAATCGGTAATTTCCTAAAATAGAACCCGCAATGCTATTCTCTATAGCCATAATTCCTCCTTCTGACAAAGTCGGATTAGCAACGGTTTCAATTAAGTCCGGGAAAGTCAGGGCAGGGATAATTTCGAGCCCTGTCTCTGGAAAATAATTCCGAGCCGCTATTTCGTGGAAAGCCCCCGGGCCTCCTTGTATTGCAATTCTATTCATAAAATATTCTTTATTTACTTCACTTCCAGGCATAAAAAAAAGGAGCTCCTTTTGAGAACTCCTTTTTTTTTTATGATCAGATCATATTAAATAACAAGAGAACTCTTTCCATGGTTTCCCATAAAAAAATAATAAAAATTGAAATAGTTATTTGATGTATACTGAAGCATAAATTAAATTTATTGAATATCAAATCTAAGCTATTGAACCTTAGGAAGCAATTAAAATCGAAACCTTTTGAGAAAAAGATCCTATTCAAGGGTAATTTGCCGTAAAATAGCCAAGCCCTTCCTTTGAATCAATAAAAGAATAACCTTTAAGGTTTGGCCACTACTTTTGTGCCTTATTTTTTAATCGATCCATTGGATATAAGAAACAAAATTTTACCTTTGGAATAATTCAATAGAACTGACAATCAATCTACATTATGAATAAAGTATATAAAAACGCGGCGGAAGCCATCAATGGAATTACAGACAGCATGACACTCATGTTGGGTGGATTTGGCCTCTGTGGTATTCCTGAAAACTGCATCGCTGCACTGGTGGATGCTGGAGTCACGGATCTTACTTGTATTTCTAACAATGCAGGCGTAGATGATTTTGGCTTGGGCTTGCTTTTGCAAAAGCGACAAATTCGTAAAATGATTTCTTCTTATGTCGGCGAGAACGATGAATTTGAGCGACAAATGCTAAGTGGAGAGCTTGAAGTAGACTTAATTCCTCAGGGCTCTTTAGCTGCTCGCTGTCAGGCTGGTGGTTCTGGCGTCCCTGCCTTTTTCACGCCAGCGGGTTATGGAACTGAAGTAGCAGAAGGTAAGGAAGTTAGATACTTCAATGGCAAGCCACATATCTTAGAACATGCACTTAAGGCGGACTTCGCTATCGTAAAAGCTTGGAAAGGAGATACTTTGGGAAACCTAATTTACAAGGGCACCGCCCGAAACTTTAATCCTGTGATGGCGATGGCTGGGACTATTACTATTGCGGAAGTAGAACACCTTGTGGAGCCGGGAGAATTAGATCCGAACAACATTCATACCCCAGGAATCTTTGTCCAACGAATTCTTCAAGGAACTGGATATGAGAAGCGGATTGAACAACGAACTGTTCGTACACGCTAAGCCCCATTTATAACAATAAAAATACAACCATGTTAGATAAAACAGGAATTGCAAAAAGAATAGCTCAGGAGTTACAAGACGGCTGGTATGTCAATCTCGGAATTGGTATTCCTACGTTGATTGCCAACTATGTGCCTGATGGCATCAGCGTTGAATTTCAATCGGAAAACGGGATTCTTGGAATGGGACCTTTTCCTTATAATGGTGAAGAAGATGCGGATTGGATCAATGCAGGAAAACAAACCATCACCGCAAATCCAGGTGCTGCGATTTTTGATTCGGCTACTTCTTTTGCGATGATTAGAGGTCAGCATATTCAATTGACCGTTTTGGGCGCTATGGAAGTGGCTGATAATGGAGATATTGCCAACTGGAAAATTCCAGGCAAAATGGTAAAAGGAATGGGAGGAGCAATGGATTTGGTGGCTTCCGCTGATAACATCATCGTGGCCATGATGCATACCAACAAACGAGGAAAGTCGAAATTATTGAAGGGTTGTACCTTGCCGCTCACTGGAGTGAAATGTGTAAAGAAAGTGGTAACCAACCTAGCCGTTATGGACATTACTCCTGATGGTTTTAAATTATTAGAAAGAGCACCGGGCGTAAGCGTTGAAGAAATTCAAGCGGCTACCGAGGGACGCTTGATTATAGACGGAGATATTCCGGAAATGACGATTTAGCAGATGGC
>JBLHRR010000052.1:0-30989 GCA_047626155.1 Saprospiraceae bacterium
AACCAAAAGGCTGGAACCTATGCTCACTGGAGGAACGGCGCCTTTTATTTATGAATGGTCTACTGGGGCTACTACAATGTTTACAACCGTAACAACAGATGGCACTTATAGCTTAACGGTAACGGATGCTAACGGTTGTTCCTTAATGGATAACATTACTGTTACATTTGCCAATCCTTGCGATTTTTTTGCTCCAGAGATTATATTAATAGACTCCATAGGAATGCCTTTGCTTATTGTTGATGTGATGACTGGAACGGCACCCTTTACCTATCTATGGATGGATAATTCTACCAATAGTGTTCTGGAACCAACGATGTTTCCGGGTACTTATATGGTGACCGTGACGGATGTTAATGGTTGTGTAGGGGAGGATAGTATTGATTTGTAAGTTCTCTTTTTTTTTTTAATAAAGGTGTCACCCCCCCACCTATAACTCTTATCATTAGAACCTATTTTTTAACGCACAGCAAAAAACTAAAGCTGTATATCTGAAACTTAGTAATCACCATGAATACTTCTTTTCTAAAACTAAATTCAATTATGAAAAACGCAATCAAATTTTTAATGTTTTGCACTTTGGCAATCGGCATGAGCATCTTTACTTCTTGCGGATCCGATGACGATACTATACCCGTAGATCCAACGCTTTGTGATTCTTTAGTTGTTCAAATTAATGTAATGAATGACAGTTTGAATAACATTTTAACGGTAGAAACTTTTGGATATACTGGTGCCCTTACTTATGCTTGGTCAACTGGAGAAACAACAGAATCGATTTCTGTTGACTGGAACGATGAAGGAACTTATTCTGTGACCGTAACTGCTGATGGCGTAGATGACTGTGAAGCTACAGGCTCTGTTGATTTGTCAAATCCGGTAGATTGTAGCAATCTAAGCTCAAGTATTACCATGTCTTCGGATAGTTCCAACCTGACTATTTTGTATGGCAATGCTAGTGGAGGTACTCCTCCTTACAGCTATCTTTGGTCAACTGGAGAAACGGAAATTTCTATCGAAATAAGCGAGGAAGGAACCTATGCCGTATCCATCACAGATGCCAATGGCTGTGTGACAGGGGCTATTTACACTTATGAAATGACTGTAGTAGACTGCTCAACTTTTGGTGCAAGCTTTACGCAGATAGACACGGCAGGAACAGTATTGTTATTGGCGGATGTATTTGGCGGAACTGCGCCATACACTTATGAATGGTCAACAGGAGCGGTAACGACCTGGGGTGTCCTTGAAGCTAATACTTCAGGTACTTATAGCGTAATCATTACTGATGCGAATGGCTGCTTTATATCCGGAAGCTACACGGTTAACATAAATCCTTGTGCAAACTATGGGGTGAGTATATTTTTCAACCCGGATAGCTTACAAATGGGACAAGACTTTTTAGTTTCGCATGCTTCAGGTGGTTTAGCTCCTAATACTTATCTTTGGTCAAACGGAGAAACAGGTGGAGGAATCGAAGTGACAGGAGCAAGTGGTACATTCTCTGTAACTGCAACAGATACTAATGGTTGTACAGCAGAAGACAGCTACGAACTATAAGTAAGTAAGATAGATAGATAAGGCGCCACATGGATTTCGCCTTTGAAGCAAAACAATGAGCACAAAGTTCCACGAAGATTTTACAATGTAGAATGACTTCTGTGGAGCTTTGTGTTCAATGTTGTATGACACAAAAAATAATCCAGAATAAAGATAGATGTCCGAAGAACAATCGTTAATTCAATCTTGTGTACGACAAAAACGCGATGCGCAGCAGCAGCTGTATCGCCTGTTATTGCCATACCTGAGAGCAGTAGCAACGAGATACCTTCGAGATACTTCCTACGGGAAAGATGTGTTACAAGAAAGCTTTGTGAAGATTTTTCGAAGCATTGAAAAGTATGACCCGAAGAAGGCGCCTTTAAAAAACTGGGCAGCGCGAATTGTGATCAATACCTGTCTAAATTATAACGATCGGGTGATTGGCGCTCCTGATGAAGAACTTAATGTTGAAGTACACGACCACTCAGAGTTACCGGAAGTACTTGCTAATCTAACGGATGATCGCTTACTAGCTATTTTAAAGAAAATGCCTAAGGGCTATTTTGAAGTATTTAACTTGCATGTGATAGACGGTTATAATCATCAAGAAATTGCGGACTTACTAGGGATGACGGAAGGGTCTTCTCGAAAAAGATTATCAAGAGCAAAGGGTTGGTTGGAACGGCAGCGAAAAGTGTATTGAGTTTTAAGGGAACGATATGTTTTATCAATCGATAGCTCCGCGCGTCGGGGCAGGGTTGATCAGTTCTAATTGAAAATGGGTAATTTTTAAAATCAAAATTAAAATTAAAACCTTCTACCGTGAATTCCATGTATAGGGCTTTTGATTTTGATTGAAATTTTGATTAATAATTTTTCTTCAAAGTTCCCTAAAACAGAACTGATCAGCCCTCCCCTTTAGGGGCCGGGGGCAGCACAGGCAAAAAAGCAAGTAAGAAAGTTCAAAGTAAAATCGAACATTCAAAATTAAAAACTAATGAATGATCTAGAAAATTTATACAATAAACGATTTCAGGACAAAGAGTTGCCTAACGACGACTTTGACGTAGACGGCTTGTGGGATGGGGTAGAGGCCGATTTGGATGCGGGTGACTCTGAGAATGGCGGCTATTCTCGGAATTATTGGCCTTTCGGAATACTATTGTTATTACTTGTTGGGATTGGGACTTATTTTTATGTTGGAATGGAGCGTTCGGAGATGGTGGCGAGTTCAACTATAACTACAATTTCAACCGAGGACGCACAGTCAAACTCAAATACAACGGCAAGCTCGAGTACGAATGTAAATACAATTGTAGGTACAAACGGAAATGGAATTATAAACTCAGCATCAAGTTCTAATGTAAGCATAGATTCAAGTTCAAGCTTGGAAAATGACTTAAGAACTAATTCTGAATTGAAAGCAGATTTGGGATTTAATGGTATTCCAGGGGATAATGAAATGATTGTTTTGGAATCAGTGGGTGATGCAACTGCAACTAGAACTGCAAGTGTAAGGTTAAATGAAAATGTAAATACGACCTCAACTGAAAAAGCAAACAAAACGTCAATCTTAAATGCAACTGGAAAGTTGGACGAGTATTTAGTTGTGAATAGGGTTGGGGAGAAAGAGATGAACAGAGGTGTAAATAAAAACAGTCAAGTAAAAGATAATGGGCCGTCTGACTCTGAGCGGATTGACGAATTGGTCGTAAACGAGAACGTCGATAATACAAGGAATTCAACTGAAACTGTTTCGACAAAAGCAAAGAATAATTTAGAACTATTAGCCAAAGAAAATGTGGTTGATAACAATATAAATGTAAAAGTGTTGACGACGCTGGATTTGGAAGCTACAGATTTTCTATTTCCAGAACTAAATAAATTTAAAGAAAACGAAAAAGGAAAAGTAAAAAAAGTATCAACGATTTATCCATTAAAAAAGAAAGCACTGGTTTGGGAAATAGAAGCGACTGCCGGTGCTAATAGATTAATGGGGAATTACTTTTTGCCTACAAATGCTGGAGAAGGGACAAGTAGTGAAAAAGGAGAATATGGTAGTAGCTATGGCTTGAAGGTCGGAGTCGTATGGAAAAAACATTGGACTTTTAAGACCGGATTTGAATACCACCAACTATGGTCTCAGTTTAATTATGACCTATTAAACGGCCCTGTGGTTTTT
This sequence comes from Saprospiraceae bacterium, assembly GCA_047626155.1. GTDB lineage: Bacteria > Bacteroidota > Bacteroidia > Chitinophagales > Saprospiraceae > CALGLS01. The sequence goes on from JBLHRR010000052.1 coordinate 3,725, forward strand.
AAAGATACTTTTGCACTTACACAAGTGGTGATTGATCCTTTGACGAACACGACTGTGAATCGAATATACGTAGACACCATGGTTACTTCAACAACAGGACGTCAAGTTGTACACCACAATAAATACAGTTTATACAGCATCCCTTTAGAATTCGGTTGGCAGGATCAAAAAGAGCGATTTCTTTATGGACTTTCTGCGGGAGCTTCCTTGAATTTTGTTCGCGGACAAAAGGGGAGGAGACTAAATGGCGAAAGTATTGTTAGCGATTTTGATTCGGCTAGTGATTTGACAGCTTTTAAAGACTTTGGAATTGGTTTACGCGTGACTCCGATGTTAGGTTATCGCTTGACTTCTAAGTTGTCTATAAGGATTACGCCGCAGTTGGAATGGTATAATAATCTTGGGAAGTCTGGAGCGGTTGATGGTGTTTATCGTTTTGGGGGAGGGCTTGGTTTGGGGTGGAGGTTTTAGGAAATTCCCCGCAAAATATCCAACCGATTCCCCGGCGCATCCGGCGCTAAAAAATCCGGAATCGTACGTTCCGTACGTTTAGGTCGACTTAAAAAGGAAAGCGGCCACTCCGCCATTCGTTCCTCTTTTTTGTGAACGAACTTCCCTTGCTCCGGCTCATCAATATATTCCTTTTGTAAAACCAAGGCGAGCGGTTCTTCGCTTCCTTTGTTGGTTTTGGAATACTGCAATGCCTCTTCAAAGGTGGAGAAAGTAAAGAAGTAATCGCTACCCTTAGCTAAATCAGGAGCACCATCTTCCGGATGGCACCAAACGCGGTATTCCAATACGTCATCCCAAACGTATCCGCCGCCTGCGGGTACAGAGCCAGGATAGCTACCTATCTTTGTTTCGTCGATTGCTGTTGGAAGTTTTGTCATCTTTTGTAAGAATATCTGATGGTGTAGGTTTAATGTTTTTTTTAAAAAATATCTATCGGAAACCAATGCCTTTTCTTTCCGGTAAATCGCTTTCTACCAGTTTAAAGTCAGTGACATCATCTAGTGTTATTTGCTTAACAAGCTTCTCACTTCTTTCACTGACCGGAAGATCCGCCATTCTCAAATTCTGTCTTCTGATGGCCTCTTTTACTATTTTTCTGACGGTACGGGCGTTGCCGAAATATTTATGTTTGTTGTCTACCAACTCTTTGATGTAATCATTAAGGTGCTGTCTGACATTAGGCTCTAATATTAGTTCTTCAGCTTGGAACATCAGGTTAGAAATCTGCGTCAGTTCTTCCATTTTATAATCGGGGAAGTTGAAGCGACGGTCGAAGCGGGACATGAGGCCAGGATTCGCTTCCAGGAATTGTGTCATCTCTATGGGGTAACCTGCCACGATAACCATGAACTCCCCACGTTGGTCTTCCATTCTTTTTAACAATGTTTCTACAGCCTCTCTACCGAAGTCGTTTTGACCACCTTGTGTAAGTGCGTAAGCCTCATCAATAAACAAGCCGCCGCCCATCGCTTTATCAATTATCTCCGAAGTTTTGATGGCGGTTTGACCAACGAAGCCAGCTACTAAAGACTTTCGATCACATTCTACCAAATGCCCTCTTTCCAAAATACCAAGCGCTTTGTATATCTGAACAAGCAGACGAGCAATGGTGGTTTTTCCGGTTCCAGGGTTTCCCATAAAAACCGTATGAACTGAAAAACTCCTCTTAATGTCCTTACCAATTTCGCGATAATAGCGAACCAGCTTGGTCATCTCATCCACCTCTTTTTTAATTTCTTCTAGACCGACGAGGTCGTGCAACTGCTTGAGTGCATCTTGCAACAAGGCTTCATCAACAGGAAGCTGTACCTGATTGGTATCTCCACCGGATTGGAAAATTTTATGAATATCTGCTTCTGTGATGGTAGAAAGATCCTCTGGTTCGAGGCTGCTTAAGTCGGTACTTTGACTGGTCAGTCGGATTGCCATATTTTGCTTAGCTTCTTCAATGATGCCATTGATGTAACGGGCGTTTCCGAATTGATCGTCTCTGTTTCTATAAATTTCTATAAGTCTTTTGTGTATCAACTCCATCGCCGTTGGATGGATGATGACGCCTCTCTTTCCTGCGCTGTAGTCCGCTACTTCCATCAATTCCTCTGGGGTATAATCCGGAAACTGAATGATATTTCTCAATCTGGAGTTCAAACCAGAGTTGGAATTCAGAAACTGCTTCATCTCTTTGGGGTAACCCGCAAAAATAATAGCCAAGTCGTTAGAACCATCTGATAATTCTTTTAACAATACTTCTATAACTTCTCTCCCGAAGTCTTTTCCATCTTCTCCTCTGTTGGTCAGGGCGTAAGCTTCATCTATAAATAAGATACCACCACGAGCTTTCTCCAGTGCTTTTTTAACTTTAGGAGCGGTCTGTCCAATAAATTCTCCAACAAGATCTGCACGTCCAACTTCATGGACCGTTCCATGAGACAATAAATCAAGGCTATGGTAAATTTTTCCGAGTAAATTAGCCACAGTGGTTTTCCCCGTTCCAGGATTTCCAGTAAAAACAGAATGCAAATTAAATTGCTGATCTTCCTGAAGTCCTTTCTCTTTTCTGACTTTTAGAAATTGGAGGTAAGTAGCCAGTTCGTTGATTTGTTTTTTCACCGAATGCAAACCAATCAATGCTTCCAGTTCCGATTTTGCTTCCTCAAAACTGAGTTTTACCTCAGGAATAGGAGCGCCACTTTTTGCCACGGCTGTTTCCCGTTCAGAGTTGGCAGAGTAGGAGAGGGGGGCTCCCTCCGCTTCTTCGAATTCACCAACTTCAAAAGGCACAACGGCAATGAGCTGATCCATGAAAACGATTTCTAAAAAATAGATGTCCTCAAACCAGTAACCGGGTTTGGCGGCGCCATAGCCGGTGTCCAATTTTATAGTAGGAGGCTTATTGTTAAACTCCTTGAAGAAGTGCATGTAGGCTTTCTTCTGACCGGAGTCATTGTAGAAATAGAATTTCAATTCGATGGGTAAGGAATCCTCTTTTGGTTTTAGATTTTCCAGTATCATTTCTACATTAACATATCTGGTGAAATCCGCTGCAAACTTTTTGAGGTAAATCCGTTCCTTTAAAGGCAGTCCTTCACGTGTGGATTCGAAGAGGCGAATTTCTTTGATATTGAAATAAGGGTTTTTCTCTGTGAGAACTGGCCCGCCATCCACAATGTAGAATTCTGTTTTGCCAATCACTTTATCGTCGAGGCGAATTTCCCAATAGTAAGCGCCCTTTTTCCACCAACCAATCGCGGGGGTTCCCCAACCTTCATTTATATAAACAATGTTCTGGCTTTTGGTAATGGTAAGCTCCTTTTTGATGTCGCAAAGAATGGTGCCCGTGTGCTTTTCCTTACAATAGAAAGTAACAGTGGTATTCCAATCGACTTCGTCAAAAAGTTTATTGTACATAGAAAGTTCGCAGTAGATGTATCGACATTCAGAGGTGTCGAATACCTTCCGATATTTCTTTGCGTTTCGGTAGAGGTTCTCCTTAGAAGCGAAGATTTTAACTTCTTTGAGTTTGTAGTTTCCGCCGAGGGCAGCCTGCTTGTCATTTTTAGCCATTTTAGATTCGTAGTTTTTTGTAATACTTCGAAAAGGTATAAGCCAAAAATAAGAAAAGTTTATGTGATAGCTAAGGGATGAAGAATAAATGACCTTAAACTGCTGTACACGTTCGGAAATAAGCTTTTTGTCACCGATAAGCTCGCGGGAGGATCTCCCCTTTAGGGGCTGTCTAGTTATCAGATAAGGTGAGGGCTTATCTGGTTTCAGACATTGCTGCGTCGGCAAAAGTGTAGAGCAAAAAAAATGACTTAATCATCTGTGTCAGCTCCACCATCTAGCTCCTCTGATGAATCAGAATGCTCCAAAGTATCGGCCTGCTTTTCCGCTTCAACCTTCAATCGTTTTTTACGAGCTACTTTCTGATAGTTATTACTTTCGTAAATGGTATAGTTCTCATATTTCGTCACGTCCTTTTCCGCCCAGATGTCTTTTCCAATATTACAAAGCAGTACTAAGGATTCGTAGATCTTGTTTCCGATGGAGATTCGGCTTTCCACTGAAATATCCCGTTCTGCCACTTTATCTTGTTGGATATTCAGGGCTGATTCAAAATTTTGAGCCGCATCAGAGACCCGCTTGATGTTGTTTTCATTAACCCCAACGTCATCTAGGAAACTGATTTGAGCGCGGGCAACCCGCACCACACGACGACCACAGAAAATGAGCTGAGCATCAGTCATATCTCCCATTTTAGCTGTTCCAAATTTGCGGTATCTCCCGGAGCGATTGCCATACTTGATAGCCACTCGGGTCATAATACTGCGGATGGCCGTTTTGAGTTTTTCAGAGGTCTCGGACTTCTTATCGGTAACAATCATCTGATCCCCCACCAATTCATCATCATCAGGCAGCTTCCGGAACTTATCACAATTGGCCAGGAAACCAGTCAGTTTCTCCTTGGAGTAGCCATAAGATTCAAAATGTGCGATATCGCGGCTGGCATATTTGATCCGTTCGATGCATTGAACGTAGAGGTCTGCATCGGGAAAGTTGTATTGGCGTTGAGTAGATTGCTTTTTCATCTTTGAACAGTTTCTTAAATTTAACTAAATCAGGGATTGTGCTTAGATCAGCTTTTAAGCTTAACAGATCAAAGATAGTGTATTGTTTATTGGAATACTAATTTTAGGTATCGGAATTTTGTAGGTTTTATGGAATATAATTTTTACTCAGGTGGAATTTTCTTTGTATTAGTATGGCACATGTGATTAAATGATTATATGCTGTAGGGTTTAGGATAATTTTAAGATAGCTCGCTGAATGAGGAAAGTGATTTGACTGTTTCTGAGTTGGATAAAATTTAGCGCTAAGCGATACAGAACGTTTCTAAAATTTATCATACCCAAATCAGGAATAGGAAAAGGTGCAAATCACGAACCTCACGCCACCTTATACTTCCTCTTCATATACCTCGAATAAGCAATCCCCAAAACAGAAGGCAACAACCAAGGCACTATTATCCACTGAGGATGCAGCTCAAAGACACCCATTAAAATGCGGGCACCACCAAAAGCAAAGAACGCCGTGTAAGCTGCAATCCCTGATATAATCGTTCCCTGAATATGCATTTTAAGTTTAGCTTCCTTATCCATGGCCTTCTCTTTGCTAAAGAAAATAGCTCTACCCGCCGGCATCACGAGCAACCCAAAAAAGACCATCATAGTGCCCATTCCCTGAAATTGGAATTTAATAGCGCCAAGCAATATCATACCAATACCGGTAGAAAAAAGAATTCCTAGGAAAACCTTTCTGATAGTGTAATACCTGGCCGTCCATTCTTTCTGCTGTTGTAATATTTCGTAGGAATACCAAAGCGGATAAGCTGTGATTATAGCGAGATAGCCCAAATACATGGCCATCATATATTTCGCCATAAGCAAGTTGCAAATGCTCATGAAAAAGGAGGTGATCAAAACAATCCACATGGCACCGTAGTAATACCAACCGACCTTCTTATGTAAGGGGCTTCCTTTTTTAAGACCAACTGGAATCCAGAATAAAACCAGACTTAAAAAGCCAAAAGGGATATGTATCCAGAGCAATGTTTTGTGTATCAATTCGATCATGCGAGGTTGTTTTAGTCTTTGACTGTAGAGTGAATAAAGCCAAAGGATATTGTTTAAAATGAATCCGATGACACAAACATAAGTGCAGCCAATGCTAAAAGCAAAGGTAAAGTGACGACTGGAAAGCGATGGGATTAAATGCAACAAAAATGTGCTGAATTACAGGGGAAGGGACGAATGGCAAAGTTGAATTACCTTTAAAACTAGGATAAACCTTTAATGATTTGGGTTCTTAGTTCTATTTAGTTGGTTAGTTTGAATAAAGATTGATCAGTTCTGTTATGGCGAATTTTGAAGGAAAATTGAAAATCAAAAGCTCGATATGTGGGATTCACCGTAGAAGGTTTTGACTGGTATTTTAATTTTAAAAAAAAGACAGTTTCAATTAGAACAGATCGACTCAGATCTACCCACACACTATAAGGAGTATTTTTGTCTCCTACGCAGCTTCTTTCAACCGCTCCCGTTCCTTCAGCAAAATTTGGATATCCTCCATTGCCGTTTGCTTAAAAGCTTCAAACAAGCTGGGCAGCTGATCCGTGTGAATTTTCTTATAACAATATTCATCTATCTTGCTGATCAAAGGTTGTAATTTTGGAAGGCCGATATTATTGATGGTAGATTTGATATTATGCGCCTCAAAGTAGAACGTTTCCAGATCATCGAGTTTGATGCTTTGTTCCATTGCATTTAAGGTGTTTGGAATCTGTTCCAGAAAGATGTCCAGGATTTCCATTTTGTAATTATTCTTATTGGGAAAATTACGATTTAAAGTAGTGAAATAGGAATGCTGATTTTGTGGGACGGGTTCAAGAATAGGAGAGAGAGGCAATTTTTCTTTTTTGATAGGTTCGTCCAGAACTTTGGTCAGTTCTTGAATCAATAGCTCCTGGCTAAAGGGTTTACCGATGTAACTCTGAACTTTAATGGATTTCGCATAATGTGCTTCTTTCTCATTAGAGCTCGCGGTTAATACAATAATAGGGGTGTGCTGATTTTGTTGCCCGGACTGCTCCCGCAGATCTTTGATAAACGCCAGACCATTGCCATCGGGTAGCTTTACATCGGATAAAATACAATCGAATTGCTCTGCTTCAATTTTAGCATTCGCTTCTGCAATGGTTTCTGCGGTGGTGAGTTTAATACCCCAGTCCAGAAATATATTCTTAGCATAAAGCAAATTGGCCTTATTGTCTTCAATGAGAAGCAGTTTTTTGTAAGTCCAGTGTTTTGGAATCTGTAGATTTGTCTTTTCCTTTAAGTGTATGGCGACTTCTTCTTCAGTTGGTATGTTGAAGGAAAGGTTTACAAAAAAAGAAGTACCCTTGTTTACTGCGCTGTTCACCTCAATACTGCCGCCCATGATCGTGACAATGTTTTTCACGATATTCAGACCAAGCCCAGCACCCTCATAAACCGTTTCTGTATCCTCATGTACTTGGGTGAAACTATTAAATATCTTGTTCAACCGATCCTTTTTTATTCCGATGCCCGTGTCTCGAATTTCAAACTGAAGGTCTACTTTTTCATCGGTTTTCTCCAGGAGGAAAATGTGTAAGGCAATGTATCCAACGTGGGTAAATTTTATTGCATTATTGAGTAGATTGATAAAGAGTTGGTACAAGCGGGTCTGGTCTCCAATTAAAAATTCCGGTAGACTCGGTGGACAGACACAAAGCAGGCTCACCCCTTTTTTCTGAGCTTCTAAAGAAAGAATATTGTTTAGCTCATTGCAAAGTTGTTGAAGCGAAAAAGGTTGATTTTTTAATTTAATTTTCCCCGCATTTATCTGGGAAAAAGTCAACAAATCGTTTATAATGACGAGTAAATTATCTGCGGAGTTTTTGACAATTTCCACATATTCTTTTTGGCTGCTGTCTAGATTGGTTTTTGACAAAAGTTGATTCATGCCCTGTATCCCATGTAAAGGCGTACGAAGTTCGTGGCTAACATTCGCAAAGAGTTCTTCCTTGAATTTCGACTGTTCTTCCAGTTGACTTTTTTGCTCTTCGATGGCCGCTGTTTTTTCCTGCAATTCCTCAATGGTTTTATTGAGCACATTGTTGGTTACCTGGCGGTCGTTTAGCGTCTTTTCTAATTTGTATTCGGTAATGATAAGCTCTCTTTCTACCGTTTTCAAAGCCTGTTTTATGGCGCTCAAAGTATCCTCACAAACAATATGCTTACAAATCAGATCTCTGACCAATTCAATATTAGTAATGTTAGAATGGCTATACATTTAAACCGAGTTTTATGATCTTTGATCTATTTTGTAGACATTATCAAAGAAGTAATTTTTTAACTAAACTACTGTATACTTTTTCAGAAACAAGCCGCATTTTACCGAATGCCTGTGGATGGCAGCTCCTCATCTAGGAGCTTGGGAGGAGGACTGGCAAAAGTGAATAGTAACTTGGTTTTTAAATTTTGTTTATGGGGTTGGTATACTACTTTAGTGTGTTGGAAAATCGAGAATGAAAACAAATGTAGTAAAAATTAAGTGTAATGGGAAAGTGGGTGATAAGGTGAAATCACTTTCTGTAGTACACTTTTACTTCCGTTCTTTTAAAAGTACGAGGCTACAAGTTTCATTATAGAAATGAGTGGTGCCAGTACCATGCTGGCCAATTTCACCATAAGTAAAAAAGCCAATCATAGGTTTTTTCCAAATATTGTGAATGCCTTTTACTTCTTCTTCAACCAGCGGTCCAAGTGCCATTTTTCTGGCCATACAAGAAAACAAAAGCATAGCGTCTGCTTCTCCACTTTCTTTTTGGAAATCCTCAAACCCTAAAAGTGTTTCGTCGATGATGTCAAAACCAGGAGCTACAGAAAATTGAAAAAGATCTCCTTGTTTAACTGGCCCAGCCATCACGAGAGAACCCTCACTTTCATTGGCATTTAAAGTAGTTCGTAAAATATTGACATTATCTTCTCTGCGCAATTGTAAAGGATATTGGGCAGTTCCTGTCGCTATATTTCCCACTTCCGAACCGTTGTGGTGGTAATTGCCAAAATATTCCTTCATTACATCGAGCGCAGGTTTATCATTGATGGTATAGATAATATTGTCCTTGGAATTTGTGATTTGATGCTCTACACCAATAGGCTGCCAGCCGCAGAGTGCTTTTCCTTTTACTTCAACTTTATCATTGTCGAGCACCAATGCGGTAATACCTGTTTTTCTAAAATGATTATTACTGAAGTTAAAAGTTTCATTCATCTGAAAATCATCACCAGCCATACCACCAAAAAGAGATGGAGCTCCACCAACCTCATCATTAATCCCTTTGATTAGGCACTCTCCACTGATGTTCATTGAAAAGAGTAAAATAAAGGACGGATCCTCAAAATGGGTTTTAGCAAATTGTCCCAATTCCTTTCCGGTCTCTTCAGAGGTTGCATAATCTGAGGTCATGTCAAATATCCGAAAAGCCTCAGGGGCTATGTCTAACAACATAACTACAATTTCTTTCTCTGATACCTCCGTTCCGGTGAATTCTCCACAAGAAGAAGCACCGATCAATTGTATATTGAGTTGAGAAAATAATTTTGGAAAGTTTTCTATGTCGCAAGAAATCGAGCCAAATGCAATGGCTAAGGTGGGTTTGAACCCTGAAGTAAGGAGGGCTTCTATCCCCGATTTGACTTCTGCCGAAGAACTCCCTGTAATGATTTTGGATTCCATAATAAGTTAGTCTACGCGTGTTAGCTGAATTTACATTGTATAATACACTCTTTTGAAGTGCAAAATACCTGCCAAGGAAATGAGAGAAGGGCTTAATTTGTGACTAGGATTAAGGAAGGAGTGAAAGGAGGAGGTAATGTGGAGTCAACAACAATATCATCTGAAACTTCCGACAAAACTTCTAGAGACGGGAATCGACTTTTCGCAATTGGCCAGTTGGAGAAGCAAGCCCTGTGCATTGCCGGAGGTAGAAGTGATGGTTTCCCGGTTAATCAGAAAAGAACGGTGGCATTTGACGAGGGCAGATCCTTCTACTTCGTTTAAAATACTCTTCAAGGTGGCTCGCTCGGTTTTCTCTTTCCATTGCCCCTCCGCGCTAAGGTGTCCTATCTTCACATAGTTCTGTAAAGCTTCCACATATCTGATTTGCGAACTTGGAATATCAAAAAGGATGGAGTCTTCAGAGCTTGTAGATTCGGATTTAGTGCTCATCTCTAGGTTAATCTCCTCCGCAATGTGCTGATATTTACGCTCTTTCCGTAGTAAGGCGATTACCCCAAGGGCTACGATAGGGAATACGCCAACCATAAAAGTGCCTCGTATCATATATGGTAGAAACTCCCAACTGATGTATCCAAAGTAGGAGATGCGGATATATATATAATTAGCAATGCTGATAAACAATAGAAGGCCAATAATATAAATGATCCATTTCCCAAATGTAAAATCAGTAGCTTTCCCTTTTATTTTAAACCAGCGTACAATGGTAAATTCGTAGACAATAGAAGTGATAAACGTTATTAAGCCGAAACCCAAGCAGGTTCTCAGTTGACCAGATTCCATTTGGTTAATATCAAAAGGAGTGAAAAGATAAAGGAAGCCGGTAACAAAAATACTGATGGCAGTAATGATTTTTACAATACCTATAGCACTTTCTTCCATCGGATATGGTTTGTTCAAAAGGTGCTTTATGTTTTGTAAAAGTTGCATCGCTTAAAGGTAGTAAATTTGGATTTAGTTTGGAAATGAATTTCCCACATTACCATCATATTCATTATCCACTATCCAAATCTCAATCGAATCCTATATGAAACGTTGAATCAACATTATATTAGACCAAATCAAACCAGTTATTGGGGCGATGTTGTTTCTCATTTGAAATTGCTAAAGCGGATGAGTGTGTCTTTTATTACAAGGCATAATAAATGAAAATTCCTTATATTCGTCCAATCTTCTGTTCAACCCATTCTGAGCAAAACTAAAAGTCTAATATCCACTAGATCTAAACATCAGCACTAATGAAAAAAATATTCACCCTCTTCTGTTTGCTAAGTTCAACAATATTACTTCATTCCCAAACCATCACCATCCAACCCTATCTTCAGGATGCCGAACCCTCTTCCATCTTCATTCTTTGGGAAACAGATATGAACGAAGAATCCATCGTAGAATACGGGCTCACAGAAGCCCTGGGCAATACGGTATCTGGAATCGCCTATGCCTCGAACGGCGTAAACCGAATTCACGAAGTACAACTAGAAAACTTAGATCGCTTCACTCGTTATTACTATCAGGTTAAAACAGGGGCGGCAAGCTCAGAAATAGTTCATTTTAAAACCCCACCTTTTGCATCAGACAATGAACCTTTCCGTTTGTTGGCAATGAGCGATATGCAACGCGACAACAGCCAGCCAGGTAAATTTCAAGAAATTGTAGAAGAAGGTGTCATCACATATTTGGCTGAACAAGTAGGGGGTGACCTTAGCGACAACCTCGCTCTTGTCATGATCCCCGGAGATTTGGTGACAACTGGAAATAATTTTTTAGAATGGAAAAATACCTTTTTCAATCCTGGAGAACAATTGTTTTCTCAGGTGCCGGTCTACCCTGTTTTGGGAAACCATGAGGCTAATACCAATTTCTATTTTGCGTATTTTAAATTACCAGAGAATGGAACGGCAGGTTTTGAAGAACACTGGTGGTACAAGGATTATGGAAACACCAGAATCATCGGGCTAAATTCTAACAATCCTTTCGCAACTGGAAATCAATTAAATTGGCTAGAAGATGCCTTAGCCGAAACCTGCCAAGCGGATTCCATAGATTTCGTTTTTGCAGAGTTACATCATCCTCATAAGTCAGAATTGTGGACGCCTGGAGAGTCGCCTTTCACAGGAGAAGTTATTCAACGATTAGAGCAATTTACAACAGATTGCGGAAAGCCAAGTATTCATTTTTTTGGACATACCCACGGATACTCTCGAGGCCAATCCAGAGACCACAAGCACCTATGGATTAATGTGGCAACCGCTGGTGGCGCGATCGATAACTGGGGAGAATTTCCAAACTTTGACTATAATGAATTTTCGAAATCTCAAGATGAATATGGCTTTCTATTGGTAGAGGTAACTGATGGCGCAGACCCTACATTGACTATAAAAAGAATCGGTCGGGGAGATCAGGATGTGATTGAAAATAATATACTAAGAGATAGCCTGGTGCTCCGGGTCGAGGCGGATATGGTGGCTAAACCTACTCCTGTTTTTCCAGTAAACCTTGAAGTGATACCTGAATGCGTAACCTTAGAAGCCAATGAGTTCTCATCTGATAACAATAGTATGACACATGGGCAAAGTCATTGGCAAGTCTCCACCGACCCAAATGATTTCTCTCAGTTATCCGCTGAAAGTTGGAAGAATTTTGAAAATTGGTATTACGAAATTGATACTCAAGCAGGTGATGATTTGACAGATGAAAAGATACAGGGACTGGCTGAGAATACCGCTTACTGGTGGCGCGTTCGTTATCGTGATAGGGAGTTGAATTGGTCGGAATGGTCAGAGGTTGCCCCTTTTACAACAGGCGAATCCATTTCAACTGACAACCTTTTATTAAACCCTGGAGCAGAAGACAGCCTCCAGAATTGGACGGTTGTAGAGGGAGTTGTAGAAGCCTTGACCACTGGAATCTGCGATGGAATAGATACTCATTCAGGTACACGTTATTTTGCAGTTGGTGGGCTCTGTGACCACAGTGAAATAGGTCGCTGTATTCAAGGAGTAGAAGTACTTACTTTCGCCGATTCAATTGATACTGGAAATTACATGGTCAATTACGGAGGTTACCTTTCTAATTTTAATGGAAATGATATACCCGAAATGCGCCTGCTATTTTTAGATGAAAATGCCGTAGAGATAGCTACCTCCGATTATTTGTCCAGTCTAAACAGCTCCTGGACTATTCTTAACGAATGGTTGACGATACCTCCTCTAACAAGAGTCATACAAATGGAATTGAAAGGAACTAGAACCTCCGGAATAGACAACGATTCTTATTTCGATGATTTGTTTTTGACCCTCGGGCCAGCCATGTTGGATTGCAGTGGCGTTTCCGCAATTGAAATGCCAAATCGGCTATCTATACCGCTCTTTAAAGTGAACCCAAATCCAGTAGATTCGCAAGGAGTGATTGGGTTGCCGGGAGGGGGTGGCGAGAATGTGAAGTTACAGGTGGTGGATGCGACTGGCACAAAAGTTAATCTACAGGTTAACTATGAGCAAGAACGAATCACCTTTAACAAACAAGGCTTGGCACCGGGAGCTTATTTCTTTACGTTGCGTGGACGAAGAAGTATTGTTGGGAGAGGGGAGTTTCTGGTAGTGGAATAAATGAAAAGGGTAAAGTCAAGAGAAGGGAAAAGAGAAAAGCTCCAACGCGTTAGCGCCGGAGCTTTTTTCTAGTGTGTATAGTGTTAGTGTGGGCTGCTATTCTTTCGCTGGTACGTGTTGTACGCTTTTCTTTTGGAGGCTTCTTGTTCTTTTTACTGCCTTTTTTCTGGTTTGAATGGTCGCTCTTTTTTTAGCGATCCTTTCAGCTCTTAAAGCAGATTGAGTGGTAGTGCCACAAACAAACCTTTTTGTCCTGGCAGGTTTCACTCTTTGTTTCACCAGTACTCTTTTTCCTGTTAGAGATTTATATTTATGTGCCTCTCCTTTTAGACAAACATCCTGTCGTACAGTTACTGTTTCGTTCGTTATGACTCGCTTATTTACCTGTGCTTCTACAGTTGCTGTAAAGCAAAATAAGCAAGCCATCAGTGATAAATAAGCAAGGTGGTTTTTAATTGATTTCTTCATGATGATTATTTTTATGAATAGTGAAATTAAATCGTTCGTGCTTATTGGACAGCAACTTTAGAGAATTGTAAAACCATTACTTTGTTAAAGGATCGTTAAGAAGTGAAGCAGCTTATATCAAAAAATGCCGCAGCTAGAAGAAATCATCTCGCTGCGGCATTTTGGGCTCTCATTAATTAGACGAGCTTAGCCTCCGCTTTTTACAGTCTTCGTCTTCGCTACATTAGCTTTCTTATCCTTCATTTCTTTTTTTAAGACGACGGTTTCCATGATATTATCCTGTTTGAAAATCATATGATAAGTTCCATCAGCTTCACTGCTTAAGTCGAAGACAATGTCATTTAAGCCCACCTCAATTTTTCGTAGTTCCTCAATCAAGACATCGCCCATGTTATCGATTACTCGGCATTCTAGTTCACCATCAACGATACTGCTAATAGAAATTTCCATGACCCCCTCTGCTATCTGCTGTTTGTTGACCACCGCAAAATTGCTCACGAATTCTTTCGTCATCACAACCGCTTCTGTGAAGCTACTAGAACCACCAGTGCTAACTTCCTTTAGGCGGTATCTGACTTTTTTCAAACCCAGGTCCAGGTCCTTAAAGGTATATTCCGTCAATTTTTTTGATTGCCTCCCCATTACCATTCCGATAGTCTTAAACTCCTCTCCACCTTTTGACCGTTCCACCACAAAGGAATCGGTACTAAGGTCATCAGAAGTCGTCCACTTCAATATGAAGCCCACGCCATCTTCCGAAGCAGCTAGAGATTTTTCATAATCCACTACCTGTGCCTGTGCTACATTAAAGCTCAACAATAAAGTCACAGGGAGTAGTGCTAGAATGGAGAACGTTTTTATTTGTTTTTTCATCATATTTAAGGTTAGCCGAAAAGTCCTCCTTGCCTACATACTAAAGAGTGCCCTCCGAAATTGTTTAGGAACTAATACACTATCACAAGCAAGCCGTATGCTATGATTCGCCCCCAATGATACAAAAACAACACAACCGTGACACCCCTCAAAGACTCCAGCGGAATCGAAGCACCATTAACCCCGACGAGCAAGTAGGGGAGAAGAAGCAAGGCCCCAGAGCGTAGTAAGAGAAGAGAGTGCCCCATAAAAAAAGCCCAACTGGAAAACCAGTTGAGCCGTGTATATTCTACATAGTATATAATATCTCTTTAATATCGCTACGAAATATATTCCGTGCTAGGTGTCTTGACAATCGAAAACCAGTAGTTCTCAATTTCCTGAATCACCTCAATAAACTTCATGAAATCAATAGGCTTTTTAATGTAGCTATTGGCGTGGTTCTGATAGCTACTTATAACATCTTTTTCCGCAGAAGAGGTAGACAAAATGATCACAGGGATCATACTCAACTTAGGGTCATTCTTAATTTGCTCCAAAACCTCCATGCCACTTACTTTAGGCATGTTGAGATCCATCAGAACTAAATCCGGAGTTACGGCATCAGCATATTTGCCCCTCTTGTATAAGAATTCAAGACCCTCTTCTCCATCTCTACAAACACTCAAGGTGTTTTGAAGTTTTAATGTCTTTAGTGCATTTTTAGTCAGAACAATGTCCGCTTCGTTATCTTCCACTAGAAGAATTTCGATTGGTCTTAGGTAATTTTCCATTATTTGCTTCTAGTCTTTTATTATGGTTAATAAACTATTTCGCTGTGTTCAACTTGTTTGGAGTTATTTTTTATATCAGAAGCAATGCAAACCCAGTGCCATTAATGATTATTATTCAATTTTGCCAGTTAAGTGACACCCTTTCGAATCCGTACTTCTGTCATTGTTTTGAATTTCAGCAGAGTGTGTTTTTTATTTAAATAATCTGGAAATTACTAAGAACCTTAGTCGACTATAATGCAACCAAAGTTAATTAAATCAGCATTATACATATAATTAAAATAAACGATATTAATATCGTAAACACGACTATCACCGGTTCAAAAGTGAAGTTAATAGTTTCTACCTTTTGGCAAAAAAGGTAGATTAAAATATCTACCTATGAACAAAAAAATATACACGAGCTTTGCATTGCTTTGTTTGTTCCTAAGTGCACTGGAAACTAAGTTTCGTCCGAGTTAGAATAGGTTATTTGGGAATTAATCGAGGCAGAGACGACGCGAATAGCCTTAGCTATTTAAGGAGTTTCTAACGAAGAGTAATTTCAAAAGAAGCAGTCAAAATGGATAGAACTTAGTTTACAATGCACTAAGTAACAACAAGAAATTAAATCCCGATTTGGAAACGATTATGTAAATCAAAATGACCAAAGGGAGAGTGATTTACATAATCGTTTCCACGAAAGAAATTGGGAAATTATTTTTTGTGTAATACTAAGTACTTTTCAGGCACAAAATCTAATCAAGAGCCCTTATCTTCAAGTCGTTTTTCAAGATAAAATCACTGTACGGTGGCGCACAGATATACCGACCGCTAGCAAAGTATGGTATGGCGAATCCTCAACGAATTTAACGGAAGTAACAGAAAATAACAACAATATCACGGAACATGAGCTATCCATCATAGGCTTGGTTCCGAACACGATCTACTTCTACGCTATAGGATACGCCGATAGTCAAATTGCTGGAGTCACAGCAGAACATTATTTCAAAACAAGTCCGCTGCCCTTAGTCGGAGAGTCCATAAACATTTGGGCCCTCGGTGATGCTGGCCGAAAAAATGTCGCTCAGCGATCTGTTCGTGATGCATTCTACAATTATAATGGAGGAGAACCCATAGATTTATTACTGACAATGGGAGACAATGCTTACTCTGATGGAACGGATGATGAATTCCAGGATTCCTGGTTTGAAAATATGTATGAGGACCGATTGATCAACATTCCGATGTTTCAGACTTATGGTAACCACGATGGGGTTTCTGCTGATGGTGAAACAGAAACTGGAGATTATTTTGATATTTTCACAATGCCGACGGACGGGTCTTGCGGTGGTGTCCTTTCTGGAAATGACTCTTATTATTCTTTTAACTACGCAGACGTACACTTCGTATCGCTAAATAATTGGGTGTAGATCGTTCACCAAATAGTGCTACGGCACAATGGCTCGCAGCAGACTTAGCTGCCAACGATCGGGACCATCGTTAATCTTCATCATCCCGTCTATGATGGCCGAAACAACATTGATTCTGATTCGAAGTCTTTGAATACTGAAATGAGGGAATCCTTTGTACTTATCTTTGATCAATACGCTGTTGACCTCGTACTTATGGGGCATTCTCATACCTACCAAGGCTCTTATTTGATTGATGGACATTATGATATGTCTCCTGTTTTCGACCCAACTACAATGGGTGTCAACATGGGCGATGGACAAATAATCACAACAGAAATAGCAGATAATATCAGTGCTGTTTCGACCGTCGAATTTTTTATTAATGGTATTGTTATCGGAACAGACAACAGTTTTCCTTTTACAATGGACTGGACGATTCCTGCAAATGGCCCCTACGATATAGAACTGCTCGCCACCACATATTTTGGAGCTTATACAGGTAGTGTACATATTGTTGTTGGAGACCAAAGCTATCCTGCTGATTCGGATGGAGATGGTACTTTAGATGCCGATGAACCTATACCATACAACTACATAGAGAGCCTTTTATGAAGGCAGCTAAATTTGTGGTGTTGAAATAATGGAGTGAAGCCGCTTATGCTGTTATCCCGAGCGAGCGCAGCGAGCCGTGAGATTTGACAGGTAGACGTTTTATATTTCGAGCGAGCGACACAGGAATCGAGAAATCTATCCTTTGATAAGAGATAGATTTCTCGATTAGCTGTCTATTAAGTCGATTGAAGAGGAGCACAAATGTTTTTTCCTTCATTATAACGCGTACCTTCGCGCCATGAAAATCACCTCGGTATTCTTAAAATCCCTGCAACAACGACTCTCCGTTGAAAGCCGCCGTGGTGTACACTTAAATGCCATTCCCGGACGCTCCCGTTTGAAGTTTGATCTGAAGCAACTGGCGCTTTTTCAAGCTGATTTGCCAACCAGGTTTTTAGAAAAATTATTGACCGAAAGCAGCTTTGAATTTTCATTTGCCAATCCACTAGGTACTCCATTAGGCAGTTCTGCCCAGCTACAAAGTTTATGTTATGAGGTAGAAGACATCCGCGCAGAAAAAGGGATTCAAACTTTTGGATTTGGCTACCCACTTGTTTTGTTTTGGGACAGCAAAGACAAACTAATCGTTGCGCCGCTTTTAATCTGGTCATTACAGGTCAGTAGAACCAACAGAGAAGCGGAGTGGCTGATAGAGCGAAGGACTGATGATGCCGTTACGGTAAATGAAGTCTTGATACGATTTTTGCAAAAAGAAACAAAACTAGTGTTAGACGGCACTTTCGATTTTATTCCTGAAGATGGTTTGGTGACAGCCAGCGCAATCGAAGGCTTATTTGCGTACCTCTCTGAGAAAATAACTTCTTCAGGTTTTGTGAGAACTAAAAAAAAGAAAAAGCCCTTCACTAAAGTAGAAGCATTGTTTAGCACCGACCTTCAGCAGATAGCTACACGAAAGGAATTGGAGCAAATAGAATTCGACGGATTAGGAATGTACCGGGCGGGCTTATTTGCGGTCTTCGAGGTTAGGCATCAAAATTTGTTACGAGACTATGATGGACTTTTAGAAGAGGGAGAAACCATTCTTGATTTTGAAGACCTTCTTGGTGATCCGGAAATGCAATTGGGCGCGGTGAAAACAGATCCTTCTCAACAAGCTATTTTGAATGCACTTTCGGTGAAAAGAAACCTGCTGATACATGGCCCACCTGGCACTGGGAAAAGCCAAACGCTGACGGCGATTATTGTGAATGCGATTACAAAAGGACAAAAGATACTGGTGGTCTGTGGAAAGCAAACCGCCTTGCAGGTAATTATGGAACACTTAGGGAAGTTAGAGTTGGATCGTTTGGCGGCGTTAATAAAAGAAGTGAAGAAAGACCGTAGATCTATTGTTAATAAAGTAAGACAGGTGGTAGATGAGAAGTCATTTTATGCTGGTGAAGGGACGCTTTTTGCTACCAATGAATTTGAGCAAGAGTTACAGCGCTCTAGAACATTGATAGATAAGGTTGGTGAAAAGCGAAATTTTTATGCTAAGAAAGTATGGGGAGATTTTGTTTTTGGTGATCTTGTAGCATTGTTGTTGAAGATACCTGATTCGTTTAGGAAGGTGCCTTTTGTTGGAGGGGGTTTGGTCGATGCGAAAGAAGTTAGTCAGGCGGATTGGGAGGGTACGAAATTGCTTTTGCAAAAAGGAGAAGAACTGGGGGGGAAGGCAACGCCATTTATTAACGGCTTTAACCTAGAGCGTTTTGCAAAGGATTCTTCTGGATTGGTTAAGGCAGAAATGGAAGCAGATATTCAGAAATACCAAAGCCGATGTTTGGCGATAGAGCAGTTAAATGAAAAATTTGAAAAGAATGTCCAACAATTTATTTTCGAAAAGTATGACCGGATTTATCAGCAGCTCAATCAGCAGTTGGAAGAGGTGCGGACTTGTTTCAGGGAGTCAATAAGCAGTGCAAGTAATAAATCGGATACCTTAACTCAAGAGCGCCTATACGGTCTCCGGCAGTACCATCAACTCTGTGATTTTCTAGCAGAAGAAGGAGGTCCAGATTATGAGCCCCGGCACACTGAGGAAAGAGAAGAAATCCTTGAGGAGTTAGCTGAAATAAAAATAAGTGTCAAGTATTGGAAACAGAATTGGAGAACTAAGATCGAAGAAATTCTCAGAACTATTGGTACTGGAGGTATCTATGACGAATTGGAAGAATTGCCAATTTATAACTCTTTACAAAAGGGCATCATTAGCCTGGTCAAGGACTTTAACGGAGGGGAATGGTTTACTGAAAAAGTATTGTTACAGAATAATGTGCCGGAGAGTTTGGCTTTAGTTCAAACGCGTATTAATGAATTAGAAAGCCTTGGGAATAAAGGTTTCCTTGAACTTCATAAATGGACTACCTTCTTTTTTGCGCAAGCGGATAGTATCCAAAAACTTATGACTACGCTTTCCACGGAAACCAATTGGAAGGAACGCTACAGTACCTTTGTGCTAAATGGTATATTAGAGAAACAGTCTTTACCAGATGATATAGAAGGGGAGGAGGATCGTCTGTTAGCCTTGCACAGCAATTTGGAAAAACATCAGGTGGATTTCATTCAAAGTTATTGGAGAGAACGTCAGCGGATAAATGCTATTCGATTTTTGCAACAGCAGCGGATAGAGGTCGCTCAGCTATATAACAAAAGAAGCACGGCTATGGCAAAGAAGGCCACCTTGCGTGAAATTGTCGAAAAAGACTTGGATTTGTTTCAATCTTTTTTTCCGGTTGTTTTATCTACACCCGAAACGGCCTCCTTGCTTTTTAGCCAATTTGGCAATCAGGAAATTTTCGACCTAGTCCTTTTCGATGAAGCCTCTCAATTGAAAGTAGAGGAGGGGATTCCTGCCTTTATAAAAGGGAAGCAAAAAGTAATAGCCGGAGACGAACACCAGATGCCTCCTTCTGCTTATTTTGGAGAGAAAAAAACACATGATAACAAGAGAAATACGAATGACTTACAGGAAGCACCTCCTTCTTGGTTGGATTTTGCTATGAGTCTTCCGGTGGATCATCGCTACCTCGATTTTCATTACCGCTCTTGTCATCCAGCGCTGATCGATTTTTCCAATGCAGCCTTTTACGAGGATCGTCTTTGCCCAATGCCTGCAGAATTTGAAGAACCGCCTATTGCCTTTCTGGAAATCAATGGTCAATATCAGGAAGGCCTGAATGAGGCAGAAGCGGATGAGGTCGTTGTCTTATTACAAAAAATGAAAAGGAATACGGATGGCTTTTTTCCTTCCGTAGGTATTGCAACCTTCAACGTAAAACAAAGAAACTTCATTCTGGAAAAAATCAGGAAAGAGGAATTTCAGCGCCCCGCCTTTGCTGCGAAAATGATTGAACTTCGGGAAAGTGGACTCTTCGTGAAAAATCTGGAAAACATTCAAGGTGATGAGCGTGACCTCTTAATCATCTCCACGGTGTATGGCAATGATGACAACGGGAAATTCTCAGCTCGTTTCGGCCCCATCAATCTTGCAGGAGGGTATAAGTTGCTGAATGTTTTAATAACAAGAGCTAAACATCGTATGGTTATTTGCTGCTCCATTCCCGAGAAGGTATTCAAGGGATATGCAAAGGAGTTACAAGTCAATGGGAATACTAGAAAAGGAATTTTCTACGCTTGGCTAGCTTATGCAAAAGCGGTAGCTAGAAAGGAAGATGCTTTGCGTAATCAGATCTTATCGGATTTGCGTAAGCCTCAGGAAAAAGAAAAAGATAAAAGGAGTACTATTGTTAGGAAGGCTCTGTTTCCAAAAATGGTTTATGATCAATTACTAGCAGAAGCGAAAGATGGAAGACTTTTGTTGAACACAAAACTAGGTGGGATAACAGTAGATATACTTTATGAAGCCCCCAATGGGAAGCGAACCATTTACATTTGCGATGGCTTTAATGAAGAGGCGATTCTGTCCAGCTTCGGAGGGAAGGAAGAGATTGAGTTGGTTTGGTTTTGGTCAGAAAAGCAATTGGGAATCAAAAATTAAAAATTTCTGAAAGTGGGAGATAGCTTGGGTGATGTATGAATAAGGAAAGGGAACAGAAAATGCATATACGTGCATGATGCGGAGTACTCACCCAGAGCGCGCAAAGGCCGCAGAGCAATATGCGAAAAGGTGCCTTCACTCTGCGGCCTCTGCGGGACTAATAAACAGGTAAAGGGAATAAGTTTCGACCTTGTAATTAGTTTATAACAATATTGTTACAAGAGCTGACGGTCGAACGTATGTTAGTGGTACGTTTACTAAACCTCGAAGGTTTAGTAAACGTTTATACGCGTCCTCAAATGTGACCTAAGCTTGTATTGTTAAAGTAAGAAGTATTTTTGATCTAAGAATTCTTAACAAGAGATTTATGCTCTCTAACTCCAAGCTCCGCAGAAAATATTTCCACCACGTAAGTCCCCGTTGGTAAGCGATCTACAGGGAAGGAGAATTTATTAAAACCCTCCTTGACAGATAGACTCCGTTGGCGTAGCAGATTGCCGGCCATATTTATAATCCGAATCTGAACAGTGCCTGTTTTTTCAGACATGAAGGCCAATTGGAAATCATAAACCGCAGGATTTGGATAGAGGCGAATGTTCGTAACCATAGGAGGTATAAGCTCTACAACTGCTATCTTAGAATATTCAAATTGCCCATACTGATCCACTTGCTTTAATCTATAGTAAGAAGTGCCAGTTAGTGGCTCCTCATCTATTTCTTGATAATGATTGACCAATGTCAAATTACCTTTAGCTGCCGTTTTGATAATGGCCTCAAAGTCTTTGCCGTCCTGACTACGCTCTACCTCAAAGTAATCGGAATTCACTTCGGAAGCCGTATCCCAACTTAATGTAACTTTCTTGTTATCAATTAGGCGAGCTTTGAAGAAGGACAACTCTACGGGAAGAGGGCCGCTATAGCAAGCCGGATCTACAACACTAACCGCGTCAATGAATGGCAGTTTCGATCCTAGGTAAGCATCAAACATTGTATCGGCCAGTATGGTATCATCAGCACCCATCCAATCTTGTAACAGCGTGGTGAAGACTTGGCGGTAATCGTGTTGGTGGTTTTGCAGTTGACCGTCGACGATATTGTCCAGGTCAACGTTGGTTCCGGTAGTTCCTGGCGCGACGGCATTTCCAAAAACAAACATTGGAGCCATCGTTCCACGATAGGTTCCGAAGCTGCCATTTTCTGCAGCCTTACGGCCAAATTCGGAGAAGCTGAAAGTCATGACTTTATCCGCCAAGCTCAGTGCTTCCAAATCATCCTGGAATGCTTTAATGGAAGTGGATAGCTCTGTAAGTAAGTTGTTATGTTTTCCAGAAAGATTATCGATACCTTCTACTTGATCTACGTGCGTATCGAACCCACCTATCTTTACAAGGAAAATTTTGGTCTGCGAACCTCCACTTAATAATCGAGCTACTGTTTTCAATTGATTGGCTAAGTTATAATCAGGATAGGTGACCATGGGTGGCCAGTGGTCCAATAATGTCTGTTTCTATTTCTGTACTAATATTTCTACTTACAAAATAGCGATACAATTTTCTACAGATATTGCGAGCCGTTTCATCTTGAGTGAAAACCATTTCAGTGAAATCTCTGAGTTCGAGCCACATTCCTTCTGCAGTGGAACTACCCGTTATGATTTGATCTTGAAAAGCATAGCTGAATTGTTTATCAGTACTATCATGTTTATTTGGATTGGCATAACCTCTTGGAATTCCGGTATCTGCATCAATATTATCTGTCCGGTTTCCCTTTTTGAAACCAGTAAGCAATCTGGCTGCTGCCTGAATATCTTCTTCGGTATAATTGGTATAATCTCCCGGGCCTTGTTGAGGGCCTTTTCCAATGGTGAATAATTCTAGGAATTCCCGTGCAAAATTCTCATTCGGATTGGTCTCATTGTTCACATCTCCGTTGAGGTATTTGAGCATGAGGTTGTCTGTAATAATCTTCAAGGCTACTGCTTTGAAACTGCCTGTTGCGTAGTAGCGGAAAAGTGCGAGATAATCAAAAGCAGAATAGGAATTGAAAACCGTTACGTCCGTTACGAAGTTGCTATGAAAAAAGAACATCATTTTATGACCAATGGAAGGGTCTTGCCGAGCTTCATTCATCCACCATGATTTAACATGATCTCGTAGTGCAAAGGCTGGTGATTCGGGAGGGATGCCGGAATTAATCCAGGGTTGATTGTTTACCGGATCAATGGGCTCTGATAGAGAAGGTGTAGGAACCAGCATCAATGCATCCACGGCATCGGAAACATTCATGTTGGCAAATTCCTCAATACGTGTTCTGGAGACCTGGTAACTGGCTCGCCGCAATAAATGTTTAGCAAGGCGAGTGCCTAGGGTTCCGGTTTGTAGTGAAGCCATAAATTAACTAATTGTGCTATTTGAAAAACGAATTCAAAAAATTAAGGGATATGGATGGATGGAAGGAAGTTATTTACCCTGGAAGATTTTCCAGCGTGGGATATATTGAAATAATATACTGTAAGATGATCAAATGTATGTATAATGTTCTAATGAACGAAATTTGGCATATGTTTTTTTGTGTATGGACGATATTAGCCATTAGCCTGAAAACGGGAAAGGGGCTTATGAAACGTGGGTTAATGGAGGAAAGGTAAGCTCCGGTGGGGGGTAAATGTTCAACTGTTATAGAGCACTCAAAATTACTGGATTACGAAGTATGGGAAGGCAATTAATTAAAGGCTACTTCACTAGTCAACGAAACCGTCTTTTCTAGCAGTAATTAACTCGGCACCTCAGCTAATTTTTAAAAGGACTTAGTTACCTTTGTACCATGTCAAACACCGCGCGATATTATCTATTATTTAAGCCCTATGGTTATCTCAGTCAATTTACCAAAGAGCATCCCGATCATAAAACATTAGCGGACCTCTGCCCAGGGATTCCTAAAGACGTTTTTCCTGTTGGTCGTTTAGATAAAGATTCAGAAGGACTATTGTTACTGACTTCGGACAGAACCGTAAATGCACGCTTGCTAAATCCAAATTTTAAGCACGACAGAATCTATCAGATACAGGTGGAAGGGGTGCCAAATGAAGAGTCAATAGCGGAATTGGAAGATGGTCCGGCTATAAAGGTTGGAAAGTCCAGGCATTCCTGTTTGCCCTGTGTAGCTATATTGTTAAAAGAAGCGCCAAAATTTCCAGAACGTAACCCTCCCATTCGAGTTCGTAAAACGGTACCGGATAGTTGGCTACAGCTGACTTTGCGGGAAGGGAAAAATCGACAGGTGCGAAAAATGTGTGCTGCAATTGGTTACCCGGTCTTACGATTGTTACGAACTGCTATTGAAGGATTGAATTTGGAAGAGATGACATTGGGGGAGTTGAAGGAGGTGGATAAGGAATTTTTTTATGAGGAATTGAAGCTTAATAAAGAGAAGTCGTAACTCCCTTCATTCATTCCCTACAAAGAAAGGATTTTGGGAATCTCTCCTTAAATAGAAAACAACTTCTTTTCCCTGTTCCATAGCTATGATGTTTTCATAACGATATAAGATGTTACAGCTGGCAAAAAAATCAGGATTTTTTTGATTCTGTAAAATTATTGTTTCGCAATTATCACTGAGCTTATATCGGCCGAGTTTAGTGCCTTTGTAAGTCAACTTTTTCTTGGATAGTGTTAGGGTAGGAGTTAGGTCAACGTCAATATTGCCTTGACCAGAAAAATAGACATGGTGTACTTTTTGAGCATTTTCCAAAAAGCATTTTTCGGGTAAATCTTCTTTGATGAAAGTTAACGATTGAGTATTTCCCTTCATGTCAATAAGGAAATTGACTTGGCTCCAATTGCCATAAAGATCGCAGGAAGTTTTGTCGCTAATCGGACTGTCTTTCTGGAAAGCAGATAGCAATAGCATAGCCGACAGCAGGTAATTTAGTTTTAGCATCTGTTAATTTGTTGTAGGGTCAGCTCAGTTGGAATAGAGGAATATATAAACTTATACTCTTTTTTTCTAAACAAAAGTATTTTATCTATTATAAACCCCAACCCTATTCTGTTGGCAAAATAGCTTTTATAGGGCAAGTACACCGAGATAGGTGATGTTTGAACTAATTTCAGAGACATTTATTTTTCGTCAGTTTCTTATTACAGGCTGTACTTAGTTTACGCTGCGCTTAGGGGCTAGTTTCTTTTTTTCCTTTTTTTCTTCTTTTTTTCCTCTCCCGTTTTTGGCCCAAAACGTTTGGCCTCTTCAAAGGATACGCCAATAAGTTCTTCCAGTTTTATTCGTGCGATTTGTGCTTTAGAACGAGATTCTAAAGTTGATTCCCGAGCGCTAAAGTAACTTTCAGCAGCAGCGGTATATTCCTCTAGCTTGGCCTCTCCTCTTTTGAAAAGAGCCTTGGCTAATTCATAAGCTTGGCTGGCATCTTCCTGTGCCTGAAGCCGGAGGGTAGTAGTTTCATTTGCGGTGAGGTGTTCTTCATAGGATTCCAGAACTTTAGCTCTTAACTGAAGCTTTTCTGCATTGATATTAGTCTCTGCAATTTCTGTTTTCAGTTTGGCAATCTGCTTTTCGTTTTTATAGTTAAGAATGGTTCCCAGATTGAACTGTGCGCCAAAGTTGAACCGTGGAAAAATTAGACTTTGCACAAGGGGATCACTGTTATCTACCTCCGGAGGAAAGAAGTCCGTAATGAAATGAGCTTCATTATAATTAAACTGTGCAGTCAGATCTTTCGTCCATTCTACCTTCTGAATTTTTTGTTCCTCTTTAGCAATGGCTACTTCGAGGTTGAGCACTCTCCCTTCGGGGCTGTTATTCCAGGCCAACTGTACCAGATAATCCTCAAAGGTCTTTGCCTTGAATTCTGCAGGAGTGACCACCCGGTCGAAATCAACAAGCTGCGCAAAGCTAGGACTGATTAATAACAGTAGTATTCCGACAAGGTAGCTTTTAGTATTATTCATCATGATGAAAATGTTTTTTTGTGTCATACGTAAGTTAACAGTTAACAGTTAATTATGCCAAACCTTATGCCGAAAGCCAGTTCTTCCGCCGCTCCTCAGCTATTCTTAATTCTTCGGCTATAGGGTTTTTGCTTTCCAACTGTTTAGCTTGATGTTCTGTGATGACCGAATCATAATCTTTCAGTCGAACCAAAATAGCCAGAAAGCAATAAAACACAAGGCTAGTCGGTAAAATAGTAACCGCTTCTTGTGGATAACTGGACAATATTAATTGGAACATGACCACGGTAATAGCAAGGTAAATTACTTTATTTTTGGGGTCTCTAACCCGCACGTAATAATAAATGCCCGTTCTCAAAATGGAAAAGAAAAACAGGAGTTGTATGATGAGGCCTATCCATCCTAATTCTACAGCCACTCGAACAAAACCACTATCGTGGGCAAAGCCCGCCAGGAAGGAATCGGGCGTAAAACGTTCGGCCCAAATACCGGTACTTCCCAGGCCATATCCTACGGGGTGTCGATAAATATAAGGTTGTATGAAATGACGGTTTTTTTCCCGTACAGACATTGTATCATCGGAGCGGCTTGTCAAAAAAGCGGACTGTATTCGGTGGATAACCGCACTGTTGGTCGACTTGGAAACGAAGGCTACTCCAATCACTAAGAAGATGGCTGCCCCAATGATTATTTCTTTTTTTAGCGTAAGCAAAGTGAAAATCATAAAGCCAAAGGGAACCAATACGAAAGGCGTTCGCGAACCGGCAAAGGCCATACCGAGGAACATGCAAAAAGCTGCAAAAACAAGGAATAGCCGTTTCCAAAATTTGAAAGGGCCGGTTGCTAGTATGAGGGAAAAAGTCCCCATGTAGGCCATGAAAATACCAAAGGTGGTCGGATCAGAAAAGAAGGAAAAAACCCGAAGTCTAGACCATTGCATAATCAGTTGTAAACGTTTTTCGTCCGCATACAACCAGGTTATTTCTGCACTGGAGAATCCAAAAAATTCTTGCTTTAACCCATACATAGCAGAGGCAAAGGCCAGGAAGAGAATAAACTTAATAATCCAAAATACCTTCTTTCTATTATCAAATGCGTAGCAGGCAATGAAATACAAGAGAACCAAGCCGGCCATTGATCGTACCGTAAAAACCCAGGCCAATCGACTGCCCGCTGATGG
>JBLHRR010000053.1:0-30916 GCA_047626155.1 Saprospiraceae bacterium
AGTGGGTTTTGGTTTTGATTTTGATTGAAATTTTGATTAACAATTCCTCCAAAATACCTAAAAAGGAACATCTGTCCCACCTCCAGGAACTTCTGTCCATTTTTCAAGCCCCCTCTCTGCCCTATCTTTGTACTATCAATTACAGAGAATAATATTTTTCATAAAAAATAAATTATCATGGCAGACGAGATTAGAATTAAAAACATCCCAACCGGTTTTCAAAGCTTCATTTCAAACGGACGACACGGAATATTAGGCGATGAGCCTGTAAAGTCAAAAGGAACAGATCTTGGATTTTCCCCTCCGGAGTTTTTGTTGGCAGGAATCGCCATGTGCAAGGTGGCAACGGTTCGATACATTGCCAGAAAGAAAGGCTGGGACATTGGAAACGTAGATGGGCGATTGGTGCAAAAGGTGAAACGAGGCAAAGATCGAAAGTTGGCTACAGATGTGAAAGTACACATCGAAATAGAAGGCAATTTGACTGATGAGCAAAGAGAAGAGTTGCTACGCGAATCCGATGCCTGCTATGTACACCGCATGATCGAAGGAGAATGGAATATCGAATCAGCAATTCATGAAGGCGTGGATCAGGTAGTGGCAGAACAGTAAGAATAAGTTATCTATCCTGTCTGTGGCTTCTAGCTATTGGCAGTTAGCAGTTAGCTTCTCTATAACGCGATAGTGGGAAGCTATCTGCCAACTGCTAAAAGCTATCTGCTGAATAATTAATAACAATACAATCACAAATAACTTTTTCACAATAATTAAAATAAAAAATCATGAGAGAAATAAAAAATATAGCAGAGTACAACGAAATCGTAAAAGAAGGAAAACCTGTATTACTTGACTTCTATGCCGACTGGTGTGGCCCTTGCCAAGTGCTTTTACCAGCAGTAGAAAGACTTGCAGATAAGCACAGCGAAGACTTTGTTATTGCTAAAGTAAATGTAGATACCAACGCAGAATTGTCTCAGCATTTCGGTATCCGAAGCATCCCTGCTTTGTTCTTTTTAAAAGATGGAAAGTTGCAGGAAAAATTGGTAGGCGTACAAACGGAGGCAGCTTTGGAGTCGAAAATTCAGGCCTTGAAAGCAGCTTAATACTGAAGAACAAATTACTAATTATCGAAGGTCGATAGTTTCGAAATAAATAGCCGGACACCCGTAAAAAGGAGTTCGGCTTTTTGTTGTTTGTAACAACGAGAAATTAACTTAGACCAAGCAATCATTTAACTAGAGCTAAGCGACCATAGGTAGAGTGCTTTAGCTAAATGATTGATTGTATAGGGGGCTAAATTATTTCTTGTGTCATAATTATATGTCGTATATTCGTAAATCATTCTCATCGAATCCTGTCCCAATATTTAGGGATTATAGAATTTTTAAAAAAAATAACATTATGCAATTAAAAAATTTACACCTATTGTTTTTCTTATTAAGCTTTACTGCTTTAAATGCCCAAAACCATCCAACCTGTGATGGTGCCCGATATATCGAAGATGTATTCACAGATGTAGAAGTCACGGAGGGGATTAATTTCGGCTCTGCAACCACCATCAGTGGAAACGCAAAGGAATTGGATATGGATATTTATGAACCCTCTGGTGATGTGGTGGAGAACAGACCTGTTATTATTCTAGGTTTTGGAGGGAGTTTTATTGGAGGAACACGTCAGGATTTAGATTTTCTTTGTCGTGCTTACGCTAAAAAAGGCTTTGTCGCAGTCACGATAGATTACCGCTTATACGATGGTAGTTTGCTTCCGCTTCCGAGCGCAGAAACGATGCAAGACGTGGTTACCAAAACAGTTGCAGACTTTAAGGCGGCTGTTCGTTTCTTTAGAGAAGATGCGGATGGTACCAACGAATATGGCGTTGACCCTAATTTGGTATTCTTAGGAGGAGTTTCTGCCGGAGGGATTGCTGCTGCGCATGCTGCCGTAATGGACGATAGCGATACCTACTCTGATGAATTAGAAGCAATCATCACGGCCAACGGAGGCCTCGAAGGAAACAGTAGCGACAACCTCCAATACAGCTCGGAAGTACAAGGATTTGTTAACTTTTCCGGTGGCCTAGGTGATGCAGACTGGATTGATGAAAACGACCCACCATTTTTTAGCATCCATGACGATATGGATGGCACGGTGCCTTACGGAGAAGGTTTCGCTTCGATATTCGGCTTTGATATTATCGCAATGGATGGCAGTCAAATCATGAGCCAAGTAGCGGACGCTAACAATGTGTTAAATGAACTGGTTACTATTGAAGGAAGTACTGGTCACGTGAGTTATTTTGGTTCTCAACCATCGACGACGGAGAGTATAGATGCCTCTTCTGTGTTTTTGGAAAATCTGATTTGCAATGTCATTGTTATGACAAATGCATCTGAAGTGAATAGTCCATTGAATTCGCTTATTGTTTATCCAAATCCAACAGAAGGAATGTTGTTCTTGAAAGGAGAAGAAACGATGTCGTTAAGTATCACCTTGCGAGATGTCTTGGGCAAAGAAATGATGTATTTGGAAAATGTTAGAAGTTTAGACCTTTCTGCGGTTGCTAAAGGAATGTATTTTGTGGAAGTGAAGAATTTGGAAAGTTTGGATGTAGTGGTGAAGAGAGTGGTGGTTGAGTAAGTCTATCTAAGAACTTTATCAAATATAGAGTCCCCGATCTGATGTGAACTATGCGAAAAAGCGAAGCTTTTTTCTATGTGAACTTCTGCGATCGGGGACTTTGTGTTTTTATGTGTTTAAAATCACGTTCGGTAAAAACGATAAAATGGGAGTAGAAACAGTCGAATTACTTGTAGAAATAGAACATCAGTTTGGAGTCGAGTTTTCTAGTTCGTTCACAAAGAAAATCTACTACGTGTACAAAATGTTGGTAACTATGTCAAAAAGCATATTAGCGGTTATAGAACCGCTTTAATTTAATCAAATAGAGAGCATAACAAATTTTAAAAATAATTGAAACAGAAACGAACATTAATAATCGGAGACATCCATGGCAACCTTAAAGCATTACAAGATGTATTAGACAAGGCAAAGTTCAACATTGATGAAGACAGAATAATTTGTATTGGAGATTACATAGACGGTTGGGATGAATCATTTGAAGTCGTAAGAACTTTATTAGAAATCAAGAATCAATCAAAGTTCGAAAATGTATTTTTACTAGGGAATCACGATAAATGGTTCATTAATATCTTGAATGACGATTTTTCTAGATTTAGAGATGAAGCATACATAAAGAAGAAATATACGAATTGGTTTATACAAGGAGGTAAGTCAACCTATGAATCGTATTTAAAAATACCTGATGAATTCATTCTGATACATAAGACAGAATTCTTTGATAAACTAAAGTACTATCACGAACAAAATAATAAGCTATTCATTCATGCAGGATTTGACTTAGAATTAGGATTTCGGGAGACGGTCAGACAGGAAAAAGAACAATTAATTTGGAATCGGAGTCTGTATAAAGAAGCTGTTCAGAACTTCCTCATTAATCAAAATCTATTAAAAATGGGAAAACCGATAAATGCTTCTAATATTGAAGGGTTTACTAAAATCTATATAGGCCATACGCCTACAACAGTCAATGAATATACTAAGCCTCAAATGATGGGAAACGTAATAAACGTAGATCAAGGATGTAAGAAAAAAGGTATCTTAACAGCGTGGATTGATGAAACAGACGAGTACTTTCAAAACGTATAAACCTACTGCAAACTCCGCCACAACAGTGCCTTCACCGGGTGATAATGCTTCACCATAATCACCATCTTTCCACTATCCTTAGCAATAGCCTCCAGTATACTCCCAAACAAAATATAGGGATACACACTCTTTCCTGTCGTACCTACCATCACCGTACCATAAGATTTCGCCGTAGAAATAATGCCTTTTCTAACATCACTACTACGAATAAACTAAGTATCTACTTTTCCACCTTCTTTTTAGAAATTAGTTTCAAGGCCTCCTCCAAATTCTGTTTCCAGAGGTGCTTGATCGGGTTGATGTGAGTCCATCTAAACAGTAGTATTTTTTGTGATAGCTTTTGAGGTTGAGATGCAGCATCTTTTGAGCCGTCTCGTAGGGCAAGGTAGGGATTTTTGGATAAAGTTTGAGATCGTTTTTTAGAAAAACTTGTAAGGTGGATTAGAATCTGAAAATGTTCTGTTATATTTGGTTTTACAACAAAGACTAAAAAAGCTTATGAGAATTCTATTACTTCCTATATTTCTACTATTGACTACCGTTTCTTTTGCTCAAGTAGATAAATCAAATCATTCCTTACTCTGGGAAATCACTGGTAACCAAC
Organism: Saprospiraceae bacterium; assembly: GCA_047626155.1. Lineage (GTDB taxonomy): Bacteria > Bacteroidota > Bacteroidia > Chitinophagales > Saprospiraceae > CALGLS01. Next base: position 4,331 of record JBLHRR010000053.1, read on the forward strand.
TTGCTAAAAAGTCTTACCTTTTTGGAACCATGCACGTTCAGGATGAAAGGGCTCATGAATTTACGGATAGCACCCTCGTGTGCCTTGACCAAACGGAGGTCTATGCCATGGAGGTTAATTTCGATTCCATTATGGGAGATGTGGTGGGAGCTATGCTAAAGGTCGATACGACTAATGTGTTGAGGCAACAACTTTCTGCAAAAGCTTATGATCGTCTAAATCGAGAAGTTATAAAAAAGCTTGGGATGCCTATTGATTCATTACCTAATAAAAATCCGTTTTTTATTGAAATGAAGTTAACTGATTTTGGAGAACCAGACTATACCGTAAAAAAAGGTCAGTTCGTTGATTTGTATTTAATGAAACGAGCCGCGGAGCAAGGTCACGTCACTTACGGTCTTGAAAAAATGTCGGACTATAAAGGAGTTAGGGATAGTTTTTATGAACAATTTGAAGATGATAATTATCAAAATCAATTTGATTATAATGTCGATTCTTTATATGAAGTCATGATGACGTACTATAGAAGTGGCGATATTGAAGCAATGTATACAGGGATTGTGGATGAATGGGAGGACTCTGATTATGGAAATGAAATGTTGAATGTACGAAATGTAAATATGGTGTTAGAATTAGAAAAGCTAATAAAGACAAAGTCGGTGTTTTGTGCCGTGGGTACCGCTCACCTTCCGGGCAAAGACGGAATGATTGAAGCACTTCGACAAAAGGGATATAAATTGCGAAGAGTGACACCAAGTTTTGAAGGTTACGCCAAAGAGTATGAAAGAACAGTGGTAAAGGAATGGGGAACTTATACAGATTCATCGCACGGTTTTTCAGTGCAAGTGCCGGGCGAAAAAATCTCTTTAGATGAACAAGTTAAAAGTCTGGGAGAAGGTGCAACAGCTTCAATGTTTATGGATATGATGGATATGCAATTGTACATGCAGATGACATTTAAACTTGCGGCAGATGCCCAAACCAAAAGTCCGGATACTTTGTATGCTAGCGTAATTAATCGTTTTTCGACCAAGGCAGGAGAGAAATTACTGGAGTCGAAAGAGATTACACGTTCCGGGATTGCAGGTAAACAAATTAAGACTCAAAAGGATGGAAATATTAAAATTTGGGAACTCTTTATCCGAGGAAAATTAATTCATCTATTTGCAGTGTATCGGGAAGGTGCTGAAGTGTTAGAAAAGGAAAAAGATCGTTATTTCGACTCCTTAACTTTTTTAGAGTCCGATTGGAAAAATTATAATAATGTAATTGGAGCTTATTCTGTTGACTTGCCCATGGAGCCAAGCACTAGACGTGTTGTTCAAGATAAATCCTATGAAGAGGATCCGGATCGTCAGGTCGTTGTTTTTACGGATTTGTGTTTGAATAATGTAACGGGAATGAATTTCGTGATGCGCTATTCGGATACAGAGCCCGGTCTTGTTGTAAATGAGATTAAGGAAGCCATCTTCGGAACCATTGATGCCTTCACTGGAAAACTTGGTGCACCAATAACAGAACCAAAACCAACGACAATAGATGGTACACATGGGTACACCTTGAAGTACGAATTGTCAAAGTCTTTTTTTGATTTGTCGGTGGTCAGGAGGGGCTGTCGTGAATATGTAATCGGTGTTGAATATACTAAGGAAGGGCTTATTGAAAAAGATGCGGAACGATTTCTTTCTTCGATTAAATTTCAACCCTACCAATTAACAGACTTTAAACAAGTAGATTTGGAAGGAACGACTTATACCATTGGGTTTCCTGGGAAGGTCGAACATTTCGAAAAGGAATTTAGGGGGTACCCAACCGTAAAAATGGATAAATACTTTTCCAGCGATACGACCTTTGGTGGCTATTACCAAATGAGTGCCTATCAATACAATGATTTTTATTCTCCGACAGAAGAAGATCTATACTTTGCTGATTTTCAGGGAAGTAACAGGGAAGGTGATGAAGAAGGCGAAGTCACTAGAGATACCACGTTTCAAGGCTATGAAGCGAGCTATTCAATTGAAAAATCAAAGGGTTCTGGTACTCGAGTAGTGGAACTTATTTTCCATAATGATTTGTACCTCTACATTTTAATGGCTGTTCTTCCTGACGAAGTTGGTAATGAAACAGCCTGGTCGTTTTTCAATAGTTTTAAGAATAAGAGCAAAGGACGAAAGGATTATTTGAAAGAAAACAAGAAAGCTTTGCTTCTAAAAGCACTAGAAAATACAACAGATTCTTTAGTGATGAAAACGGCAAGAGATGCTATGAAGTATATGGACTTTTCAAAATCTGATTTACCAGCAATTTACAAAATGCTTGAAAAGGATTTATCTGGAAATGTGGCAGATAAGAACTCGGCTGCAGCTATCCTTCTAGGAGAATTCAGTTATACTTCTGATGAGTCTACCGTTCCGTTTTTGGAAAACCTTTTTCAGAAAAAGAAAGGAGATCGAGCATTTCAGAAAGAGATATTGACTGCTTTTACCGCTTTAAGAACGAGAGATTCTTATGATGCTTTCTTTACGCTGGTTAAAGACTACCCAAGAGATAATGCTTTGACTCTTGAATACGATGATATGTTCAACGGACTGAAAGATTCTTTGATGTTGACGGGGGACTATTTACCTGCCTTGTTTGAACTAACTCCCGATATTAGCTTTCGAAGATACGTTTATAGCGTGTTGAGCTATGGCGTAAATAATGATACCGTTTTTAACCAAAAACTAAGGCCATATCTTCCTGTCTTGTTGAAAGATGCAAATAGAATGGTTTCTGAAAATAGATTGTTAGAAGCACGTGATTCTTTTCCGGAGATGGAGGAGTATTTACATATTAATGCGCTTAATTTTGTGTTCACCTTTATTAAAGATTCAGAAGTCGGTAACTATTTTAATACAATAAAAGATATTCCTAGCCCTCGTCTGTTAGTGAATATTGTAGATGGTATGTTGTTTAATGGTTTGGAAGTGTCGGAATCAACGTATAAAAAAGTAACGGCATCACCTTATTATTGGAAACGGTTGTTGAGTAATTTGAATATTGGAAATAACGTCGATAAAGTGCCGGGTCGACTTCATACGCAGGAAAGAATGGTAGAAGCTATCGTGGCCAGCTCCATCGAAGATAAATACGGCGAGGTAGTTGGGTACAAGCTTTTAGAACTTAGAGATCGCCAGTTTAAAGGCAAGGATTACAAAGTTTATATTTATCATTTTAGTATCGATGGATATGATGATGAGAAATATCTGGGGATTTGTAGCCAGCCCTTAAACGGGGTAGAGATAGAAGATAATTATTTTTATTATTTCACTTCGGCTTATGCTGAAGAAAATAAAAAAGAAATTATAAAGAAGCTCATGGATGCCTGGGAAGATTAATTCAATGTTTATCCGAATTCCTTTGCCCAAGTCATCAAGTCGATATAATTAAAAACTCGTGCTTCTTTTTTGTCTTTTGACAAATGTTCTAAATCTAGTTTTAAGGATTCCTGACTTTGAAGAAGCGCTTTTTCATCTATGGCGTTTATTTTTTCCTTGAAGTATTGGAAGAGTCGTTTTTCGGTTTGATACAAGGGGCGTTTGTCTCGTAAATATCTTCTGGTGTTAGGCAATAGTGCCGCGAGTAATTCCAGATTGCCCAATCGGTAATGGATGAGTAAGTTAAGAATGCGAGAGAATTGATAAATTTCTTTTACTATTTTTTCTCTAGTGTCTTTTAATATTCTATTGATCCAGTTTAGCGCTGCTTCGTCTTGTTGATTTCCGAATAGTAACACAGCGCTCAAATAGTAAAAGGTCAAGAGCTGGTGTTTTCCTATTTTATTTCCAAAGCGTTCCAGCCCTTTCTCCAGTTCTGGCAATAACAAAACCCCTTGTTTGTAATCTTTAACGGCGAGTGGCCAGTGGATTTCCAAAAGATACCGTTGCCGAAAAAGCCGTGCTTCGATGTCTTTTATTTTGGGGAAAGCTTCTTGCTCTGGAATGGTACTTAGTTTTAGTAGTCCACGTTCAAGGGCGGCATAATTTTTTAAAATCACTGTCTTTGGGTAGTGTCTTTTGTTGTTTTATTATTAGCATAACCCCTAAGACTTAATAACGCCAAAAAAACGTAATTTTACCAAAATTGAGTCTGCTCCAAAAAGTCAGATTAACGTGGGTTTACTAAATTTTTAAAATGTAGTAAACCTCAAATATTTAGCAAATTGGAGCTGCTTTTGACTTTTCAGAGGAAACTCAAAATTGAATTATCCTAACCTCGACAAATTGTAAAATCAACAAATGCACCTTCTTCTTCTAACGCCTCCCTTCACCCAGCTTAACACTCCATACCCCGCGACGGCCTACATCAAAGGCTTTCTCAATACCAAAGGATACAGTAGCTTTCAGGCAGATCTGGGTATAGAAGTAATTCTTGCGCTCTTTTGCAAAAAAGGATTTCAGCAAATATTCAGTGCGCTTGTGGAAGATGAAGAAAACCCCTTCTCTGAGAATACAGAACGCCTTATCTATCTACAGGATGACTACATTAATATCATAGATCCCGTCATTCAGTTTTTACAACATAAAAACCCAACACTTGCCCATAGCATCTGCGAGCGAAATTACCTGCCGGAAGGCTCCCGTTTTGAAAGCATTGAAGGGATGGATTGGGCTTTTGGAACTTTAGGAATCCAAGACAAAGCCCGCCACCTTGCTACCCTCTTCCTCGAAGATATGGGAGATCTGATAAAAGAATGTATTGATCCACACTTTGGATTCAGTCGTTATGCGGAGCGATTGAGTAGTAGTGCTTCTTCTTTTGACCCCATTCAAGAAGCTATGGATGAGCCGGATAGTTTAATTCGGTTGATGTTAAAAGTATTGTTAGGGAATTTGATGGAAAAAGAAAAACCAGATGTGGTTTGTTTATCAGTACCCTTTCCGGGGAATTTATATGCGGCCTTGATTTGTGGTGATTTTATCAAAAAAGAATACCCAGACGTTTCCGTAATTATGGGCGGCGGCTATCCTAACACTGAGTTGCGAAGCCTCTCCGAAGAACGCTTGTTCAATTTCGTTGACTTCGTTTGCCTTGATGATGGCGAGGCGCCCTTGGCTTTTTTACTGGAACACCTTTCGGGAAATAGAGATCGTTCTCAACTCAAAAGAACCTTTGCATTGACCAATGGTGTCGTTTGTTATCACAATGCTTCTACAGAGTTGGATGTAGCTCAGCGCGAAACGGGTACGCCAGATTACAGCGATTTCCAACTTACTAAATACCTCTCGGTTATAGAAGTGATGAATCCGATGCACCGACTTTGGTCGGATGGACGTTGGAACAAACTAACACTAGCCCATGGCTGCTATTGGGGGAAATGCACCTTCTGTGACGTCACCTTAGATTACATCAAAAACTACGAGCCACTCACTGCGGCTATGCTCTGCGATCGTATGGAAAGCATCATTGCTCAAACCGGTGAAACGGGATTCCATTTCGTGGATGAAGCGGCTCCACCGGCCCTCATGCGCGATTTAGCCATAGAAATTATAAGACGTAATATTACGGTTACTTGGTGGACTAATATCCGTTTTGAAAAAAGTTTTACACCAGATTTATGTCGCTTGCTTAGTGCCTCCGGTTGCATTGCCATTGCAGGGGGATTGGAAGTAGCCTCTGATCGGTTATTGGATTTGATTAAAAAAGGGGTGACCGTTGCACAGGTGGCACGAGTGTCCAATTCCTTCACCAAAGCAGGCATCATGGTACACGCCTACCTCATGTACGGTTTTCCAACACAGACCGATCAGGAAACGATAGATGCTTTAGAAATGGTCCGTCAACTCTTTGAAGAGGGCGCTGTGAGATCTGGCTTTTGGCACCGTTTTGCAATGACGGCCCATAGTCCCGTTGGTCTTGACCCTACGGCTTTCAAAGTCGAAAAGCTCGGCCCTCATTTCGAAGGTTTTGCAGAAAATGACTTAGAGCACAAAGATCCAATCGGCGCAAAACATGAGAAGTATTCCGAAGGTCTCCGAAAGTCCTTATTCAATTATATGCACGGTGTCAACTTTGATTTTGAGCTTTCGGATTGGTTCAATTTTAAAACGCCGGAAACAAGTATCGAATTTGATTATATCTCAAAAGCCCTCGCAGATAAAAATGACCATCAACCTCGAGCCAATGCAAGAATGCTTTGGTTGAATAAACTACCTGCTGTTTTTGAACTAGATGAAGAAGGAGAAACGCTGGAGTTTGTTTTTTATAACAAAAAGAATACATGGGCCATTGACTTGGATGTAGAGATAGGGGAGTGGCTGACTGAACAATTTCCACTCATGCATATAAACAATGAAAAAGGCTTGTTATTATCTCAGTTTAAGAAGTCTTATGAAGAAGCGGGTTTTGAAGATTTTAGTCAGTTGGAAAGCTCTTATTTGTGGAAGCAGATGCGGGAGGAGGGCTTGTTGATTTTGTAAGAGTAATGATCAGCTCAAAATAAAACCCTTGGGATAGCAAGTGATTAAGTTTTCTAATAAAATTTAATAGGTCTACAAAGCGGGCGGATGCTCTCCTTTAGGAGCTGGAGGTACACGAAGGCCTTCCTTGACTCAATCACTCTTTCACCTCTCCCAAAACCTTAGTCTCCGTTCCCATATAATCCACCAACCTCCCCAAACTCTCCTGATTCTGATCCAGATAATAAGCGCTCATAATATCGTTCTTTTCCCTGGTAGTCAGGTGGAAAGTCATCGAAGCCCGTTGGTTCATTTGATTGGGTTGGTAAGTAAAACGAATGATGTCGAATAGATCTTCTCCCAGCATATCGAAAAGAAAGCCGATGTTGTTTCCGTGCTCATAATCCTGAAGTTCCAGTATCTGTCCGGCTATTCCGAGCGGGTTGAGTAGTGATTCGATCATGCCTTCTCCATCCTTTGGAGTTATTTCATCCGGTTTATCAGAACCACGAACTTGAATGAGCACCACGCCGCTGGTATTTTCCTTAATCCAATTTTTAAAAATATGAATAAAACGAGTGGCGGATAACATTCCGAAGTTGTCGCGGAAGCCAGCGTCCATAACTTCTATGTTCGGCTTACTTGGTAAGTAAACATTTGGAAGAATATATGGATAGGTAGCATTCATTCGGAGAGCGGAAGTAAATTCTATGTTGTAAGCATTTTGTTGGGAGAATAAACGGCCATAATCCACTGCGTCAATTTCAACCGTGTTTTTACGGCGTATGCCGATAGGTGCTTTCATCATATATGACACACCATGTGGCGACATAATCAATCGCCGTCCGTCATTTACAATAGAAGGCGTAATCATCATCATAGGAATGGCGGCGCTTTTTTCATAAGGCCGATAATCGCCCAGGCGTTTGTTGAGTAGGTTGTCCGTGTTTATATTAAGTTGCTTCTCAAAGATGTAGCCTCTGTCTTTACGGTAAGTATAACTTCCAGATGTAAACTCCATCCAAGGCAAAAATAAATCGTTGGAGACAATGGTGAAGGCCAGGGAATTAAGTAAATCTTTGGAGATTTTGTCAATGTGCGTTCTACTATAGAAGTCTACCTCTTTCCCTAATTTTTTTTGTAATAACAATTCCCGCATATACGCCATGCCGATCATGCCGCCAGAAGCACCAGTGATCAAAGCCGTATGGTCCAGCAATTTCCCTTGCATCAAACTATCGGCTTGCTGAAGTACTTGCATGGCCCAAACCGAAGCTTTCATCCCACCTCCGCTGACGCAAAAAATAGCCATTTTAGGTTTCTCTTCGAACTTAGATCGCCAGGTGGTTAAAATTTGTAAAGTATTTGTTATGTCTTTTTGAACAGTATCTGGATGGCAGATTTTTTCCAAACTACTACTGCTGTATGCGGCGGGCTCGTTGGTATAGTCGAGACCATAACCTTTGTTTTTGTGGTTGAAAGCATCGTAGCTGGTTAGAAAATTAATTCCAACTAATAAAAGTACAAAGATGGAAAGACTCCAGCGGTTAAACCAATACACAATGGCCCCCGTAATGGATACTAGTACGCTACACATTACAAGAACAGAAGCTCCTGCCGGAATCCTAAACCAGGGATTGTCAATCAAACAACCCAAGGTCAATAAGACGACTAGACTGAATAACTGAACAATTAATGCGTTCAGATGATTTTGTTTGAAAACAGATAACAATAAAGCGTCATCGTAGTGGTCTACAGATCGGACAAGTCTGGGTTTTAAAGATTCAGTCAGATAAGTTTCTACTCGCCAGTTGCTTTCGCCCGTTCGAAATCGGCTCAACTCCTTTTCTCTTTTTCCTGAGGAGAGTACTTTTATCCTCTTTGGCGTTACCTTTTGCCGTGTTTTTAATAAATTGAAAACATCTTTATTGGTAAACTGAAAGTAAATAGAAGAAAGTAAAACTACTGTTATGAATCCGGCTAAGAACCCTAACATATTGTAGATGATGGTTTCTGCAGACCAGAATTCAAAGTACCATTGAAAATGAATACTGTAGTAGAAATAGAAAATCAAGAAGACCAGTGGTATGATGAAATTGTTGAGGCAAAATTTAGTAAACGGCCGAGCTAGGCAAGCAAGGAATGGAAAGTGATGAGCGTCTAACATGTAAGTCGTCATATTCCAGCTGATAAAGAAACCACCGAAAGCCAGGCCAAGAAATAAAAAACTAATGATGTTAACTTCGCCAAGGTATTCTGGAGCTAAGAATAGAAAATGAACACCAAATAATTTACCCACTGTTCCCGTCATTAACAATCCAATGACCAACCAGCAAAGGATTAACAGGAGATTGTTGCGCAAGTGAAGCATCACTAGTTGCACGGGAAAAGAGTAATATATGTTTTCAATCCATTTTTTCATCCTCTGGTACTATAATAGTTTTTATGACGCGGACGGTTTCTATTTTTGTTTCGCTGACTAGTTCTAACATAAAGCGATAGCCATGCAATTGTATCTCCGCGCCTTGTTCTGGAATATTGGCGGTTGTCATTACTAAATACCCAGAGAGGGTATGATAATCTCCTTCCGGAAAGTCTAGGTCTTCGTATTTATCGTTGAGGTAGTCGATTTCCAAACGGCCAGCCAGCAACCATTCGTTTTTTCCGGTTTGTATTTCTACGTATCCTTCCTGATCATGTTCATCTTCAATTTCGCCAAAGAGTTCTTCCAGGATATCCTCCAGGGTAATGACGCCACCCGTTCCACCATATTCATCAACCACTAGTGCAATGTTTAGTCGTTCTTTAATGAATTTGTTCATCAGATCCGTCACCTTCATCGCCTCTGGTACAATCGGAATGTCCATAATCATTTCTTCCACAGATTCCGGATATTCCATCATTTGCTGGTGATGCACATAACCTAAAACATTGTCAATATCTTCTTTGCTTACTATTAGTCTGGACAAATTTGTTTCCAAAAACAGACTTTTCAGGTCTTCTAGGGAATCTGATACATCAATATCCCGAATCTCTGTCCGGGGTACCATACATTCTACCACTTTTACCTTCTGAAGATGCAGTGCCTTTTCAAAAAGGGTAGAATCTATTTCCTCTTTATATTGCCCGGTTCGGGTGTCTTTTATGAAGTCTTCCAAGTCAAAACGCGTAATCACATTGTCCACTTCGTCAAAAGAGGTCTTAAAAATAATGCGCAGTAAAAAGTTGGATAACTTTGTCATCACCCAACTAGGTATCGCCAATATATAACGAAAGAAAGCGAGCGGATATGCTAGGAAATATAGTATCTCGTCGGCAAAGAGACGGAAAAATGTCTTCGGTAAAAATTCTCCAAAAATCAAAACTATGATGGTTACCACAAAGGTCTGTAACAGCAAAAGTAATGGTCCACTTATTCCCAGATGTGTTTCCATCAATGGTTCCAGTACACGAGCCATTAAAGAAGTAAAAACAACCAGAGCAATATTATTACCCACCAACATCGTCCCCAGAAAGGAAGCTGGATCTTCATAGAACCGAGCCAATATCATTCCTTGACGTGACCCTTTCTGTCGCTTCAATTCTACCCGCAATTTGGAGGCAGAAATGAACGCGATTTCTGTCCCTGAGAATAGGGCAGAAAGGAGAAGAAAAAGGATGATGAAAAGGATCAGCATGGTTTATGTTGATTTTTTATGAGTACTTGAACTTAATTTTAAACTTTTACTGACCATTCAAGAGTTGGTCAAACCCTTTTTAAATTTTAGCTCCCCAGTAATGCGGTAGTGGGAAGTTAACGTTTATAGCTAACAGTTAAAGTTACTTTACTCTTCCACCCCCATCCGCCCCTCAACCTGCTTAATACGCCATTCCGTAAAATCCTGATTCGCCTCAAATCCATAGCCATAAATAACTTCTTTCGCATTGGTGATCCGAACATATCGATTGGAATACACTCTTTCATTTTCCTCATCCCAGATCAATTCCTCTGATTCTAATTTCTCTCCCTGTTTACTAATCCAAACCACACTATCGCGAACAGTAATCTGTTTCTTCCCTTCATAGCGAACCGCAAATTTAGCCGTAAGCGTACTGTTAACTTTATCTCTCCCTCCAAAGAAACTTACCGCAATGCCTTCCGGAAATTCATCTCTTGGGTCCTCCTTGTCTAAGAAACGAACCATCTTAGCGCCTTCTACTTGAACCTTCACAATCGCCGAATCACTATAAAGCAAACGAACGTCATGAGCCGTTTCTACGAATACATCTGTTCGGGGTATGATTTTATCTACTTCGGATAAGTCATTTTGACAAGCCGAGAGGAGGAGCAAAAGGAGTAGGGGAGAAAGTGATTTTATTGTTAGATTCAAGATGGTGTATTAGTTGAGTTGTGAATAAATAGCACTAAAGTACACCTTAATGTACGTCGTCCCTGCAGGACTATGAAAGATAACTTTGTGCCCCTTTGTACTCTTCGTGGTTACAATAAACCTCGAGTAACGCGAGAAGCAAAACGTAGCGCCTTCGTTGCGCCGTTGCGGTTACCTCTCTCCCTAGTTCGCTTCCGCAAACAAAGTCACATCCCCTTCGTACAAAATCTCCACCCCATCAATAAAGCGGACAATAGCATAAAATGCATAAACCCCCGTCTGTGATTTTTCTCCTTTAAAGATACCATCCCAGCCATTTTGATTATCTCCCAATGGTAAGTCACGTCCTTCATAAACCTGAGCGCCCCAACGATTGAAAACCCGGAACTCTCTGATGCTTTCCGCCGCTACATTTCCATAGAGGGTGAAGAAATCATTAATGCCATCTCCATTAGGAGAAAAGGCGTTCGGGATGTAGATCGGACGGATTTTATTGACCGTTATATTAATATCATCCGTAGCGACACATCCTGCTAAGTTAGTTACGGAAATAGTATAGCTAATGTTATTTGTAGTTGTACTGTTGGGGTCGAGGCAGTCAAGGCAGCTTAGCGAATCGATTGGCGACCAAATGATGGTATCCAAAATAGAACTAGGCGGACTGACCACCGCCTGCAAATCAGCATCCCCGCCAAGTACAATGGTAATGTCCTCGCCGAGATCAACACTAAGAGGCGGCGGATCTAATAGATTTGTGTTCAGAGAATCCAGGCAGCCTTTGGAATCCCGAATATAGATCGGAGAATAATTGCCAGCGGCTAAGTTATAGAAAGCAGCTCCTCCCTGAAAATTCACACCATCCAAACTATATTCATAAAAAGGATTTCCTCCATTTCCCGAAAGGAAAATAACACCCGTAGAATCGCCCGCACAAGCAGGGTCTATGGTTTCTTCTAATTGCATAGACAAATCATCAGGAACTACACAGCAAGAACTAACTTCTACTTCGATAACTTTCGTAACGATACAGCCTTCCTGGGTTTCGACGACCAATGAAATACTTTTAGTACCAATGGAACTGTAAATGATTTCATGAGGGCCTTCCGTGTTGGCGCTTTGTGGATTGGCACCGCTGCCAAAGTTCCAGAACCAACTAATGATATTCCCAGATTCGTAAGTCGAATTATCTGTAATAGAAATATTAACCGTATCACAGGCAATGCCGTCTTCTGGGGAAATACTGAAGTCCGCAAGTGGCCCTTGGAAGCTCCCTGTCCCTGAAAATTCGACAGAGAAACCATTACCCGTATTACTGAAATTGTTAACTACTACTGCATAAGCTGTCCCAGCAATCATATCTATGGCAGAAACAAAATTATCATCACCTGATTGGCAACCCGGAGATTCTTCTACATCTGTGGAGGATAGCGATAAGCCGGTATTTCCGGTACAAGGTGTCCAGTCTGGTTGACCAGGACCGACATTTTCACCAGAGGCCATACATCGTAACAATATTTTGTCATTGCAATTGGTTACGCCACTTGGCAATTCGTAAACGATGAAATCTAAATCATCAGAAGGGTTGTTAGGGCTGAGGTTGAAAGCGAGGGTTCCTGAATCTTCGCAAGTCCAGGAATACCAGGTAGAAGCACTTTCGCCCTGCATGCAGGTGTTGGCATCTACTTCTTGTGTCCCAAAACCAACAACACTTTGTACGGTGAAAGGAGATTTATCACAAAGGATAACAGAGGTCCCGCAATCTTGTTCAGGTTCCGGAACCTGATTAAAATTGTTTATACACATTTGGAAACTCCCTTCTGCTCCGTCTCGCCCATCTACCCGAAGGTAGTAGGTTTGCCCAATGGTTAAAGGGCCGGCGAAGGATTCTGTAATATTGCTGTTGGAATTGTCTGAAGCACATTCTATGTCTGTCAGGTTTCCGCAACTGCCTTCATATAAAGCAAATTGAGGACTGTTTATAGTACCTCCCGTACTGATGGCTGTATTTCCAATTAAGGTGATATTGGCAGTATTGGCTTGAGCCACAAAAGAAAACCAGATGTCGTGGTAATCTGCCTGAGGGATACAGGTCGGAGGATCGGGCAGAGAAGCGGTTGCTCCGGTATTGTTATAAGCGCCAATGGAAGAGCACCAATTGCTGAGGTTGGTCAGATTGATGGCTGTGTTGCATTCGTCGTTGAGGGGTTGAGCAAAAGCCGTTCCTACGCAAAACAAAATAAAGGCAGCTGTCAGGGTTATAATATTCTTCAGTTTCATTTTTCCGTATTTTTCCTATTTTAACATGTAATAAGTAACTGTTCAAAACTTATCATTAAGTTTGACCAATTACGTTTTCAAACGTTTAGCTGCTGTGTTTAATTTTCATTTGCCATAAAGAAAAACGAAATAGTCGCCCATGAGCAACAATGGTAGATTTAGATGAGCCAAACGAACTGCAAAAGTAGGAATAGTCTGAACCCGTTCATCATAAAATGTTACTTTTGTTCTCTCTCTCTGAAAAGGGAGCCTATATGAGCAATTTTAGGTTGACTTTGAACTCAAATTAAGAATAAAACTCATGCAGCTAGATATTTATAGGTTGCCGGCTACTCCTTTAGGAGGCTGGGAGGTAGAAAAAGAAAATATCTATTTGCAGGAGTAAAATCAATAAACACAGCTTTCTTTGCGAGCGAATATTCCAAATATCCTAACAGTTCTTAATCTGCTTTGCGGCTGCATGGCCATCGTCTGTGTGCTAAGCAACGATTTTCAATTGGCATTTGTCCTCATCCTTATTGGTGGTCTGGCGGATTACTTCGATGGCATGGTTGCCCGGATGTTGAATGTACATTCTCCTTTCGGAAAAGAGTTGGACTCTCTGGCAGACATGGTCTCCTTTGGTGTTTTTCCAGCTATGATCCTGTATGTTTTACTGAGTAAGAATGGCGGTCCTATAATCGGGCCTTTACATCTGATTGGAATTCCTGGATTTTTACTAGCCGGTTTCGCCTGCATTCGCCTCGCCAAATTCAATCTGGATACCCGGCAAGCAGATGACTTTATCGGAATGCCAACCCCTTCCTGTACTTTATTCGTGGTTGGCTTAATGCTGATGTACGATCATAATTCTTTTGGATTGGCCGATTGGCTTATTAGCCCTTATGTGCTTTACCCCGTTATAGCGATATTTTCTTATTTGTTGGTTTCTGAAATTCCAATGTTTAGCTTTAAATTTAAACGGAAGCAATGGAAAGGCAATGAACATCGAATCGTGTTTATAGTTTTGGGAATTGTATTGTTAATCGTTTTAAGAGAAGTCGCTTTTTCTTTGCTGATTTTGATGTATGTTTTGTATGCGCTCTTTGGGGCGGTGGGGCGAACTTCTAAAGGGTAACCGCAACGGCGCAACGAAAACGCTACGTCTTTATCATAGCATCTGTAAGGACGAAGTACATTAAGATAGTACTTTAGTGCTATTCATTTCACGACTCAACCAACATTAATGCTCTACCTCGTCCCTACTCCAATCGGCAATCTGGAAGACATGACCTTTCGCGCACTCAAAATACTAAAAGACGTAGATGTAGTGTTAGCGGAAGACACCCGTACTTCTAAAAAGTTATTCCAACATTACGAAATAGAAACGCCACTGCGGTCTTACCATGCACATAACGAGCATGGCGTAACACCGAATTTGGTTGCCCAAATGCAAAGCGGGACTAAGATGGCGCTGATTACGGATGCGGGCAGCCCTGGTATTTCCGATCCTGGTTTTTTGTTGGTCAGAGCTTGTGTAGAAAGTGATGTAGAGATAGTGGCTTTGCCTGGGGCTACTGCTTTTGTTCCAGCCATTACCGCCTCTGGGATTCCTTGTAATCGTTTCTACTTTGAAGGGTTTTTACCGCAGAAAAAAGGAAGAGAGACTCGCTTGAAGTTTCTTGCGAAAATGACGGAAACTTTTGCCTTGTATGAATCTCCTTACCGTTTGGTGAAATGTTTAAAACAATTGTCAGAGCATTGTGGGGAAGAGAGAACGGCTGCCGTATGTAGAGAAATAACTAAGTTGTACGAAGAAGTGAAGCGAGGAAGCCTGGCAGAATTAATTGCACATTATGAAGGAGTGGATAAAGTGAAAGGAGAGATTGTAATCGTAGTAGCCGGAAATGATAAAGTTGAAGAACGCCCATCAAAAATGAAAGAATGGAAAAAGAAAAACCGAGACTAGCTCGCCTTACCGCCATTCTCACTCAACTCCAGACTTCGATAAAGAGCACAGTTCATATTGCTCGTGATTAATAAAAAAAGGTCGAACATGATTTATCACGTTCGACCTTTTTATGCAGAATGAAAAGTAGTATTACTCCACAATCAACTTCTTATTCGCAACCCCTTCCGTCGTCAAGATCTCCAACTGATAAAGTCCAGTAGGCAAATCAGCAACAGAAATACTAGACTTACTATTCTTGATCTGTGTTGTTTTGACCAATTGTCCTAACGTGTTGTAGAACTGAACAGAGGTAGCATCTAAATCTTGTACGTCTACTGTTATGATTCCTTCCTTTGCAGGATTTGGATATAGATTAATTTTTTTGTTTAATGGATTATCTTCGACTTTGGTTGACAATTCATTAATAATAACAACAGTTGCGTCTTGTTGATCAATACTAAGATTGATGATGTTACCATTTGCATCAATTGCTTTTATTCCGTTGATACCAATAGGGAACTGAACCTCGTTCTCAGAGCGACCATCAATAATATCAACAACGATAATGAAGTCAAGTGTAGCTACACGGCCGAACCCTGTAGAACCGGTGTTATTTGTTTTGGTTATCCCTATATCTATTTGTCTTGTAGCTGCAATGTTTTTACCGTAAGGTAGAACCTCATCCATACTACCGAAAAAGCTATTAGAGTTATAAATTAAATTAATCCCAGCAGAAGCTTCTGTCAAAGTAGTATCGTAATCCAGAAACAAAGAGAGTCCGTGTAAGTCTTCAATAGGATTGTCTGCATCTCCAATCATTAATGCTGCGGATATATAAGCATAGTCGCCACTAGACTGATTGATTACAAAAGTATCGATATCAAAATCAATCGTTACTCTTGGGCCATCTTCTTCTGTATAGTTGAATGTTTCTTCCATTGGAGTGTAATGTCCAATCGTAGGAATCATATCAAATTCATTAATGACTCCATCTCCATTAGTGTCTAAGTGTTTGTAGTTTACGCCATCAGGTGTTTCCAAATCCCAATCTGCGCCCATCTGACCATACCATTCTTCCGGGTCACCGTTTCTGGCTGGTCCAGTTGCTCCAAACCCTAATCCCATATGCATGACATCATAGGAATCGGCTTTACCGTCCTTGTTTGCATCTCCAGGCCATACGCAGTCGGATAAATCACAAACGTCATTTGAAACTACGATGCTAATTACTTTGGAAGTAGAAGCTTGACAATTTCCATCATCGCTCCATATGGTTAAAGAGACATTGTAAATACCGCTGTTGGCATAACTATGCTCAATAGAATTATTAATAGAAGAACTGAAGTTGCCATCTCCAAAATCCCAACTTAAGTGGTCGTAGTCACCTTGTGATGAGTTATGGACGGTGATGGTTCCTACCGAAGGAGAAGAGTTGTCAACCATTTGAGTCTCAAAAGCAGCTAAACAATTCACAGCAACCTCATCATTAGAAGAAGTTGATCCGGCAAAGGTGCTAGAAGCTGATAGTAGGAAGACAAGCAAAAAGAGCCCTAGAACAGCTTTATTCCGTTGTGTAAAATTGAAAGAATTCATAGATGAGGCTTTATAAATGTGGTCTGGAAAATACCATGATACAAATTTGCGAAAATAAAGGCGAATTTCAAAGGACAAAAAATGCAATTTGTATGGTGGTTAAAGCAAATTATTGTCGCTTAATTTGCTGATTGTCAGTTTTTTAATTTGCATATTTTTATATATGCCGTTCTTTGGTTTATATTGGGCTTTTGCGGAAATGGGTTAAAAGACATGAGAAATAATGATGAACGGAAAATTAATGATTCTCTTAAGGTCGCTTTCTACTAAAAATAGAATGCGGTTTCGAAAGTTTTTAACGTCTCCAATTTTTAATGAAAGTGAGCAAATGGTTAACCTTTTTAGTTTATTTGATGAAAATATTATAACAATAAATAAAGAAAGTAGTTTAACCAAGAAGCAAATTTGGGCGCAATTATATGGCGAGTCTGTTTATAACGATGATCGATTAAGAAGGCTTTTTAGCGAATTGAATAAGTTGATCATGCAATTTTTAGCATTTGAAGAATATCAGAACGACCATTCGTCAGAGGCTTCTTATCTCCTACCTGCAATTAATAAGAGCAGCTTACAAAAACACTTTATTGGAGTAGTTCGGCAAACGAAAGACCAGCTACGTAACGAGGGTTTTCAAAATGCGGAGCATCACTACACGGCTTATCAAATTGAAAAGCAAAGCAGTTTATTCTTGGAGCGGACTGTTCATAAGAATAAAGAATTAGAACATAGTGAAAATGCTGATTTTCACTTGGATTGTTATTATATCCTTCGAAAATTATGGCATTACATTGGTCTTTTGATTTTAAAAGATGTTAGGTCTATTGAGATGAATTTTCATCTATTTCCTGATTTTTTAAATCATGTTGCTGGTAGTAAATTTATAGAAGTGCCTACAATAGAAATCTATTATAACACTGTTCTTGCATTCTTGGATCAGGAAAATGATGAACAGTTTTTGAAATGTAGAGCATTGCTAGATAAGAATGGAAAATATTTCAGAAAAGAGGAACTCCAGAGTATTTATTTGGCGGCTCAAAATTATTGTGCTTTCCGGATTAATAAAGGAGACTTAGAATACTATAGAGAACTGTTTAATATTTATAAAACATTAATTGAAGAATCCTTAGTCTTTAGCAAAGGAGTATTTAATCCTGGTGTTTATAAAAATATCATCACCGTAGGTCTCATGGTAGACGAACCCAAATGGGTCGAATCTTTCATCCAGGAATATTCTCAGTTCCTACCCAAGGAAAATCAAGACAACGACCAAAATTACAATCTGGCTAAAGTTTACTTTCATGAAAAGGATTATAACAAAGTCATCAGTCAACTCCGTGAAGTAGAATACAAAAATTTGGTTTATGCACTCGGGGGGAAACTAATGTTATTAAAAACCTACTACGAGTTAAAAGAAGTCAATGCACTGGATAGCCTAATAGATAGTTTCCGCATCTACTTACACCGAAACAAACTCATATCTCGTGATGTTCGTCAGCAGTATATGAACGTATTGCGTTTTGTGAGAAAACTACCTTTGGAAAAAACATATGATAAAGAATTTGTACAGAAATTAAGAGGGCAGATCGAGGGTTGTAAGGCGCTGGCTGCAAAGCAATGGCTATTGGAAAAAGTGAGCGAGTTTTAGCAGTTGGCTTTTAGCAGCTAACTGCTCCTCTACTAAATAGATACAAATTTCCTACCTTTGCCCCGCATGAACAATAAGACAGCTTCCATTCGCCGAAAGGCTACTTTTAATCTCCGTGATCTTCCCGATTTTCACACTAAGGCACTCGTATGGGCGGCTACTTTTCCGCTTTGCACGGCATTGGACTCTAATCATTATGAAAAGGATAGCCATCACCGATACGACCAGCTGATTGCGGTAGGAGAGGAGGTAAGCCTTCAGGCAAAACGAGGAGAAGATTCCTTTGAGCAATTGAAAAAATGGCACAAAAAAGAAGAGGATTGGTTGTTTGGGTACCTGAGTTATGATTTGAAGAATGAGGTAGAAAAGTTAGTTTCTAACAATAAAAATGTATTGCAGTGGCCGGATATGTTGTTCTTTCAGCCTTCCGTAGTTTTGGCTTTTGAAGAAGCAGAACTTACTGTTCATAGTATACATTTGAAGCCAGAGCTTGTAGTGTCGCAAATTTGTAATCAAATTGTTAATGAAAATGAAAAGCAAATACCAAAGCCTGTTATCAAAAGTGGAATGACTAAGGAGTATTATCTGAAGTCAGTAGAAGCTGTCCGTCAACATATCATAGCTGGAGATCTTTATGAAATGAATTTATGTCAGGAGTTCTTTGCAGAAAATTATGAGGTAGACCCCTTGCTGCTTTTTCAAGAGTTGAATGCTATTGCCAAAGCTCCTTTTGCTACATTTTTTCGTTGGGAAGATGCTTACCTCTGTTGCGCTAGCCCAGAGCGTTTTATCCAGAAAAGAAAGGATCTGATTATTTCCCAACCTATCAAGGGAACCATTGCTAGAGGAGAAACGGAAAAAGAAGATGTACAATTCCAACAAGACTTATACGCCAGTATAAAAGACCGGGCAGAAAATGTAATGATCGTAGACCTGGTGCGTAATGATTTTGCACGAAGCTGCCAGTCGGGTTCGGTCAAGGTAAACGAACTTTTTGCGATCTATCCCTTTGAACAAGTCTCTCATATGATTTCTACCGTAAGTGGATTGTTACGAAAAGACATTCATTTTTCGGAAGCACTCAAAAATGCTTTTCCGATGGGCTCTATGACTGGAGCACCAAAGGTAATGAGCATGGAATTGATAGAAAATTATGAAAAATGTCGCCGTGGTCTTTATTCAGGCACTGTTGGTTACATCACTCCTGAAGGTGATTTTGATTTCAACGTAGTCATCCGATCTATTCTTTATGATGCGGCTAAAAAATACCTATCCTTTCAGGTAGGCGGTGCCATCGTCTATGACTCCGTTCCGGAAAAGGAGTACGAAGAATGCTTGCTAAAAGCAAAAGGGATGCTGAAGGTTTTGGGGGTGGAAATTTAAGTTTCCATTATTAGGATATCCCTGTGGAATAGAATTGGCCTATGATTTGAAATATCTTATAACGAAATGGTTATCTCCGGGCAGTAAATATTAGACTTTATCCGGTTTTGGCCACTAGCTTTGCATATTTTAAAACTACTTTGTATGAAACTCCCATTAAAGAAACCGCTCTTTTCCCTCTTGTTCTCTTTCCTAATGCTCAATGCCTGCGTACCCGCAGAAGATAAAATCGAGCCCCAATTATTTGAAATGGAAACCGATGGCTGGATTTACAGCGACTTGCTTTTAAAAGGCCTGGACTTCGATCTCGGTTGTGGTAACAATGAGGTTACATTAACGAAAGAGGGGAATACGATTGATTTGGAAATTACAGATTGCTTAATCTCAATATTAATTGCACAGATCCCAGAAAATTTAGATCCTGGAAACTATTCCATTATCGCAGAGATAAACGGAAAGACCTTTACGGAAATTGACGGACTGCCGATGGAAGTAGAAGTAAAAAATCGACCGGTTGTTTTTCCATTAAGCAGTACGAATATCAAAAGGGGAGAGGCCTTCGAAATTACTGGTCTTCATTTGCTAAATGAAACAAATATACCTGAGTTCAATCCGTTGGTTTGGATTATGAAAGATGATTTTACGAATACGGTTTCTAGTTATGAAGTATCAGCGGATGGAAATAGCGCTACTATTATTTTGGATGAAGATATTGAGCCGGGAAATTATAGATTTAAAGTGACGGCGAAGGAGTGGAGTAACGAGTATGATGTTATTATTCTTTAGGATAGATTATTTAACGATTTATCCAGCGACTGGGATTTCGTTTCTGATGGGCAATGGCTAATATCAAAATTACTTCAGGATCGTGAATTTCGTAGATGACAGAATAGGGGAAAGTAGAGATAGTGGCTTTTCGTACTTCTTTATGAATGAGTGGGAAAAGACGTGGATTTTCAATGATACGTGAGAATACCTTATCTAAATTTAGAAGGAGTTCTGCGCCTAAATTTTGTTTTTGTGATTCATACCATTCGATTGTATCTTCAAGTTCTGCTTCTGCAACTTCCAAGAATTCAATACGATACTTCATGAGTTTTTGCGGATTACTTTGGCTTTAACTTCATCCCATGTTACTGTATTTACTTTACGACCTTTATAGCTGCTACTTCGCTTATCTATTTCTTCTATCCATACATCTGAAAGCGCTTCACCGCTATTTTTATTATTAGTATCTTCTGCAACGGTATCTAAAATATACTGCGCAAAGAGGATTCTCTCTTGCGTAGATAAGCTTCGGACTGCTTTTTTTAAGTTTTGTACGGTCATAGTAATTATGATATTTAGAATATAACGTAATGGAATGAAAGATAATTCTTTTTAAGAAGAATTTCAAATGGCAGATCTCTAAAGATAAGACAAATCCCCATACGGTCTTCGATCTACGGGGATTTGTCTTATCTAACCATTAATGCGGTAAGTCAACAAGCACTTCCCGAATCTTCCGCACCTTATCAATCATCCCCTCAAACTCTCCAAAGCTCAAAGTCTGCGCCGCATCACTCACTGCTTTCTCCGGCTTAGGATGCATCTCCACAATAACACCATCAGCTCCCGCAGCCACAGAGGCCAGGGCCATCGGCTCCACATGACGACGAATTCCAATACCATGCGAAGGATCGGAAATGACTGGCAAATGCGTTTTTTCTTTCAGAATTGGAATAGCATTCAAATCCAATGTATTCCGGTAAGCCTGCTCATAAGAACGAATTCCTCTTTCGCATAACAATAGATTTTCATTTCCATTGCTGAAGACATATTCTGCCGAATAAAGTAGCTCGTCAATACTTCCGCTGATTCCTCTTTTTATCATCACGGCTTTGTCGGTATTACCCAGCGCATCCAATAGGTTGAAGTTCTGAGAATTTCGTGCGCCCACTTGAAAGATATCCACATAAGGCGCCATCTCTTCTATTTGACTGACCTGCATAACTTCTGTTATAATCTTAATCCCCTGTGCCTGGCAATGTTGGTAAAACATCTTCAAACCGTCCATTCCCATACCTCGGAAACTATAAGGAGAGCTTCGTGGCTTGTACACACCACCTCGCATAATACGGACACCACTCTTCACTAGCTGGGCAACAACAGATTCCACCTGAGCCTCAGATTCAATACTACAAGGTCCTGCCATCATTTGAAAATGGCCATCACCAATGAGTACGCCATCACCAAGATCAATAGCAGTTCGACCCACTTTCCATTTGCTGGAAACCAGTTTGTAATTATCACTTACGCGATGCAAATCTTTCACGCCGTTCAGTTGTCCGATGCGGCGAATGTCAAATTCTTTTTTACCAATACAAATGAGATAATTTCCTGCCTGTGTATTTACAGGGTTGCTCTCATAGCCGATGGCAGTTATTTGTTGAAGCAAATGGTTTCGGTCGTCAACCTTTATGTCCTTTTCTAATTGAATGATCATAATATTATATTTTGTTGTTACCTACCTTTTATTTTGTAAATGAATTGTTGAATATCGGTGTCTAAGTCCCTGCTATTTTCTATATGTCGAATGAAAGCACTACCGATGATACCTCCGTCCGTATGTCGGGAAGCCACGTCGAAACTTTCTTTGTCTTTAATGTTGAAGCCGGTCAGGATTGGATTCTTCAAACCCATGTTGCCAATTCGTTTTAAGTATTCATCCGAAGCATTCATATTGGCAGAAGCGCTTCCGGTGGTACTCAATGTCGAAACAGCATAAATGAAACCACTGCTGCATTGATCCAAATACTGAATTCGTGCATCGCTGCTCCGTGGAGTAATGAGGAAAATATTAGACAAGTTATGCTTTTCAAAAATCGGTTGATAATTGTCCATGTATTGATCCACGGGCAGGTCGGGAAGAATCAATCCGTCTACGCCAACTTCTGCACACTTTGCACAAAAAGCTTCGATGCCATATTGTAAAACAGGATTAATATAACCCATTAAAACAATAGGAATGTTTACGTCCTTGCGCAGGTCTTTCAATTGTTCAAACAACACATTTACAGTCATTCCGTTCTCCAATGCTTTGCTGCCACTTTTCTGAATGACTGGGCCATCTGCCAAAGGATCACTATAAGGGATACCAAGTTCGACAATATCAGCTCCCGATTTTTCGAGCGCTTTTATGATCGGTACCGTATCCTGCAATCTTGGGAAACCCGCTGTGCAGTAAATATTAAGCAGCCCTTTTTTGCCTTGAGTAAAGAGCTTCGTTAAACGATTGCTGACTTGCTTTTGCTTTGCGATATTTATATTCATAATTGAAAATTATTATGTTCTTTCTTTTAGTTTAACGACCCCGTTCTCCAAGTCTAGATTTTCTAAATAAACCTGTAGATCTTTATCTCCTCTACCACTCACATTGACCACCACTACATCACTTTCTTTTAAAGTCATTTTCTCCAAATAAGCGAAGGCATGTGCGGATTCTAAAGCGGGGATAATGCCTTCCCGCTGCGTCACAAACAAACCAGCAGCAAAGGCTTCTGTGTCAGTTACGTGTCCGTAAAAAGCACGACCGGTTTCTCGTAAATGAGCATGTGAAGGACCGATGCCGGGATAATCCAGGCCGGCAGATGCACAGCGGGATTCCTCTACTTGGCCATCAGCGGTTTGCATCAAATAGGTTTTACTACCGTGTAAAATACCAGGTGTTCCTACAGATAAAGTAGCAGCGGTTTCATTGGTATCGATACCATCGCCAGAAGCTTCTACTCCTATTAATTTTACAGATGGCTCTTCAATAAAATGATAGAAAGCACCAATGGCGTTGCTACCTCCGCCAACACAAGCCACCACATAATCGGGCAATGCCGTCAACTGATTTTTAATTTCTTCGCTGATCACCGATTGGAAACGCGCGACCATATCCGGGTAAGGATGAGGTCCAACGGCAGAGCCAATAATGTAATGCGTATCCACCGGATTGTTGATCCAGTCACGGATGGCTTCGTTGGTAGCGTCTTTCAGTGTATGGCTCCCGCTGGTGACTGGGATAACTTTTGCGCCCAGCATTTTCATTCGAGCTACGTTTGGTGCCTGCCGAAGAATGTCTTTAGCACCCATGTAAACTACGCACTTCAAACCCATCAAAGCGCAGGCGGTGGCGGTTGAAACGCCATGTTGCCCCGCTCCTGTTTCTGCAATGATGCGGGTTTTGCCCAGACGCTTTGCCATGATTAATTGCCCAAGTGTATTGTTGATTTTATGGGCGCCCGTATGGCAAAGGTCTTCTCGCTTTAGGTAGATCTGTGCGCCATAATGAGCACTCAGATTCTTTGCCAGAAACAAAGGTGTTGGCCGACCGACGTAGTTACGAAGTAGGTCCTTGAATTCTTTCTGAAACCCTGGGTCACTCATGATTTTCAGATACTGAGCTTGTAGTTCTTCCACATTCGGGAACAGCATTTCCGGGACGTAGGCGCCGCCGTAATTTCCGTAGTAACCTCGTTGGTCTGGTGCGTAACTCATGATGGATATTATTTTTGAATAATTGAATTTGTGTAAGTATTGTTCAGTTGTGATCTGTTAAATTGGTTTTTCAATAAAGGATCGAAGTAAGTCCACATTCTTTTCTCCTGGCCCTATTTCAAATTTGCTATTCAAATCCAAAGCATATAACTGAGGATGTTTAAAGGCTAATAGCTGTGCATTATCTTCCGGGCCAATTCCTCCACTTAGAAAAAAAGGTTTATTGTAATCATATTGTTGTAAAATACTCCAATTGAATTTTTTTCCAGTGCCGCCGTGCGTTTTTCCTTTTGTATCAAACAAGAAGTAATCACAAACGGGTAGATATTGTTCAAGAGTGCTGAAGTCAAAGTCATCATTTACCCGAAAGGCTTTGATGACTACAAAACCCGCCTCTTTCATTTTTTGACAATAGTCAGGATTTTCTTTCCCATGTAATTGTACATGCTTGAAATTGTGTTCTTCTAACAAGATTTGCACTTTGTCTATTTCCTCATCTACAAAAACCGCAACCGCATTTATATTTTCATCTGCTAACGAATCTATGCTCAAAGTATCAACCACATATCGAGGCGAAGGCGCATAGAATACAAAACCCATGTAATCAATACCGAGTGCAGAAACAGCCGCTATATTCTCAGGGGCTTTCATACCACATACTTTGATCTTCATCTCTTTTGCTTGATTCGTTAAATTGTTGATTGGTTAATTAGTGCGCTCAGTTCGAAAAAAAAACTTTGTGTCTCTTTGTGTCTCTTTGTGCCCTTTGTGGTTTAATAAAACCTTTGAGCGAAGCGAGAAGTATAATGTAGCGTCGTTGCGGTTGCCAAAAAAAAAACTAAGAATTAACCGTTGTATTATAACGCTTCACCGATTGAATAAAAACAGCACAAGCCTTCTGCGGATCAGGCGCCGTCATAAAACGCTCCCCAATTAAAAAGCCATTATAGCCAAAAGCCTTTAGCTCGTGAATGTCCTTGGCACTATGAATACCGCTTTCGCTAATGCGCAAAAAGTCCTCAGGGATTTTAGCGGCTAGTTTTTTGGAAGTAGCGATATCCGTTTCGAAAGTTGTCAAGTCTCTATTGTTTACACCTACAACATTGACGTATTCATTCAAGTGACTGTTGAGCTCTGCTTCTGTGTGGACTTCCATTAAAACCTCCAGTCCAAGTGCTCTTGCCTTTTTTGCTAGTGCTTTTAAATTGTCCGGCGTCAATGCCGCTGCTATTAATAACACTACATCTGCACCAATGCTCTTCGCTTCAATTAATTGATATTCGTCAATGATAAAATCCTTTCGGAGAATAGGACAGAAGTTGAATTTTCGGGCTGTTGTAAGATAACTGTTACTCCCGCCGAAGAACTCTTTGTCGGTAAGGATCGAAAGTGCTGAAGCACCCGCTTGCATATAACCAATACTGATTTGCTCAATATTGACATATTCATTAATCATCCCCTTGCTCGGCGATTTCCTTTTGATTTCTGCAATGATGCCGACCTTGTCTTCTTGCATTAAGTATTTGCAAAAAGAGATAGAAGGAGAATCGAAATAAATGCTTTGTTCAAGCAAGGCAATAGGGTAGAGTTCTTTGGCTGCAGCGATCTCTGTTTTTTTATGACTAAGGATTTTGTCAAGGATATTCATAATGTTTCTAGTTTAAGACTGATGATTTTATGTTGTTGCTATTAAAGTTTCAAAACTTTTCAAAGCCTTTCCAGACTCAAGAGATTCTTTCGCTAAAGCAATGCTATCTTTCAAATTCAAATCAGGTCTGGAACAAGAGATGGCCATTCCCGCATTAGTAGCTACTACCTGTTGTTGAACTGTAGTACCTTTGTTAGTTAAAATATTCATAAAAATAGTTGCCGCTTCAGGAACCGTTGTGCCGCCATACAAGTCGCTTTGTTTGACTTGGTTCATCCCAAAATCTTCAGGTCGACGTATGGTCTCCGATTCATTGGTAATGACCTTTACTTTCCCCGTTAAGGAAATTTCATCATAGCCATCCAGCGCATGAAGAATAACAAAACGTTTACCGGATTGTTGATAGAGGTATTGATAAAGTCGTTGTAGTTCTAAAGAAAAAACACCGACGATCTGATTCTTAGGAAAACTCGGGTTTACCATTGGCCCCAGCATATTGAAAAAAGTTTTGACGCCCATCTCTTTTCTGATCGGAGCTACATTTTTCATGGCCGGATGGAACAAAGGCGCATGTAAAAAACAAATGTTCGCTTTGTCAATTTGCTTTTTCAATTTGTCTGCGTCATTCGTGAATTGGTAACCCAAATGTTCCATTACATTCGAGGAACCACAGCTAGAACTTACGCCATAGTTTCCATGCTTCGCTACTTTTACGCCCGCTCCCGCCGTTACAAAAGAAGCCAAAGTAGATACATTGAAAGTATCTTTTCCATCGCCAC
>JBLHRR010000054.1:0-30668 GCA_047626155.1 Saprospiraceae bacterium
TTAAGGAAATATTCGTTTCAAAGGTTTTATCAAAATCATTTTTCCAAACGACTTGTTGCGACAGCAAGTGTTGATACTCCATCAGATTAGGGGAGTAAGATTGATGCGCAACCCGAGCCTTCACTTGCCCTGCCTTTTGCAAATCGAAAAATAAATCTACATGCAAATGATAATCCCCCGCATTGTCTATCAAACCAAGATCCGCATAGGTTTTTATGTTCAATCTTTTAGTCGGTGCAATGTTCCAACTACCCTGTAAAAACAAATTATTGATCGTTGTATCTCTGGCTTCCTGATGCAGGAAATGCAAGCTGTGACGAATTCCAACTTCGAAAAAATCCTTTTGTTGTTTTGTACTTCCCTCTCCTTTCTTGACCACTTTGGTTGTATTTAAAGTAAAGGTGTTTTCTAATTTTCTATTCCTTATAAAATAACGCAAACCTCTATTTTCCTTCTGTAAATTACCATAATAGCTACTATCCGCTGCCGGACTGGTATCCGCAAATTTGTACTTAGCAACCTGGAAAGTACCATGGTGGCTAAAAGCATAGTCCCGCTTTCTTTTCTTGAAAACACTTGGTGCCTCGTAAATGGTTTGTTGGATACTGTCTCTAATCAGGAGGCTATCTGGAATAGGAAAACCCAATGAGTCGAGCAAAATAGGCTCCCCGAAACTAAGCGAATCATTTTGAAGACTGTCTGTAGTTATACGATTTGCAACTATGCTACCTGATGGACTAGGAACAATGGAAATAGAATCAGATAAGAAACTGTCCAACGTAATTGAATCACTATTCAATGTTAAAGAATCAATAGTCAGAGAGTCAATTGTTAAAGAATCTGACATTAGCGTACCCAAAGTCAGAGAATCAAGAGTCAGAGAATCCACTAAGCTTCGTGTGCTGTCTGGAAGAAGATAAGGTTCTACAACTGGCCCCTTCTTTTTAGGCGCTTTTTGTTTATTAAATAAGAAACGTTGATGGAAATGGAAAGCCCGTTCCGTGTGCGCGGTGTTAGCGACATTGTTTCCCAATTGAACGGGTACAGAGAAAGCCTCTTGTATGTTAACAGGATTAATGGTTGAAATATCAATCCCTCCATTTTCTTCCTGGAAAATTCCATTGGAGATATAGCTGATAAAAGCATCGTATTGCTGTCCCGGTGATTTATACCAAAAGCCAAAAGCCAGGGAGGTATTCTCTGCTTTTTGATTTTGAAATTGACCGGTATGGTTTATTCTTTTAAAATCAAGGGTGAAGTTTATCCCTTTGGAAAAATTTCGGGAGAATAAAGCCTGGCTGTAAGTGTCTTGTTGAGTTTTTCCCTGCGTGAAATGCAAACGAGTAAATGCTTTTCGCAAACGGAAAAAAGCAAAGTCCTCGTATTCTGTTTTGTATAAATCAAATTGATGAAATCCGATATCAAAACCACGTCGCTGTCTGGGCTGATAGACAAAAGGAAAATGTGCGCCACCCAAATTACCTATCGTTGCGTAGTCCCATTGTTGTTGCCGCGCTGGATCATAATTCTGAAAAAGCTCAATGCTTGTATCCT
Source organism: Saprospiraceae bacterium (assembly GCA_047626155.1). Lineage (GTDB taxonomy): Bacteria > Bacteroidota > Bacteroidia > Chitinophagales > Saprospiraceae > CALGLS01. The sequence continues at coordinate 1,555 of JBLHRR010000054.1, forward strand.
GGTAAGGATATTCCTGGTCAATATTATGAGGATAGAGAAAATGAAAATTGAAAGTATCCAAGGCCAAATCCGGGAGTACAGACAAACTGTCATTTTGCTCCACCGGCTCCCCTTGGCCATAATTAGGTGTTTGGTCATACTGAGCCAATAAGAATTGGCTATCCAGTAAACAAAAACAAAAAAGGAAGACGAGTAAAATTCGCATGTATATAGCTTTGAATTGCAGTCAAAGTTCTTAGTGCATTGTAAACTAAGTTCTATCCGCTTTGAATGCTTCTTTTGAAATAACTCGCTATATCTGTACTTTTTCAATCAGCTAGCTCAAATATTTCGAATTCAAATCGGACATTTATTTCTCCTTCATCTCTAAAAAAGCAATAACATAAAAAAACCGGAAAAACCATAGCCTTTGAAGTGGTTTTTCCGGTTAGGGATGAGGAAATAAATAAGTTACCTGAAGAGCGGAGTAAATTTTTCTTTATAGGAGGTGGATTTTTAGAATAATAGCGAGCTATTTTAGAAAAATTCAACGAAGCATAAAAAAACATTTGTAGCCAAGCAGGTAGATTATTTTTTGCGAACTCCCTTATTCCGAAATATTCGTTTTGTATTTGCTTTTAGAAACTAGCGCCCTACAATAACCCGTTCGGTCAATTCCCAGTCGGTGCCCTGTAGTTTCAGTATATAATAACCATTCGGCAAAGAATTTATTTCATCTATGCTGAAATCATTCTGCCCGGCATTTAGGTTCAAATTTTTTGTAAAAAGAGTACGGCCCATTAAGTCAATCATTTGCAATTGGCTATCCTGTCCGTTGTTAACCAGATTGATGCGCAAATTTAATTGTTCCTTAGCAGGTTGAGGGAATACCTCTAACAATATATTTCCATTCTCCGTAGTAAGTCCAGAAGGAATAGGTGTTGGCCCTTCAATAACCGTAAAGCCCGTTTGCATATCAGAGATCAAAATATTTCCTGAAGGTAAGAATGGATAAATACCCCAGGCACCTTTGTAGTTGTCTCCATCTGCTTCAGAGGAAGTGTTATAAAACAAGACTCGTTCTGGATTAGCAGGATCCGTTAGGTCATAAACCTGAACGCCATCGTAGTAATAAGAGAGGTATAAAAAATTACCAGCGACTATTTGATTGTGAGGAATACTGGTTGATGCCGCTTGTGGCCCTGCATCAAAAAAAGAAGTAATTGTCATGTCAGAAAAATCGCTGACATCTACTGCTTTTACATCCATCCCATGTGTTTCATCAGCGAAGTAGTAATAGTTACCATCTTCAGAAGCCCAACCAGAATGATTATAACCAGATTGCAGATAGTCTGTCATACTTCCCAATGTAGTGGGATTGTTTACATCAGAAAAATCAACAACATAAAGCCCATCATTGCCGCAATTAAGATAAGCCAAATTGTTTTTAACATAAGCATCATGCACATGTCCCACGGTGTTTCCTCCAAATGTGTTATGGCTGGCGAGTAGGGTAGGAGCTGTCGGATTAGAAATGTCAAAAATAGACATGGCTCGGAATCCATTGCTATTTGCAGTCGCTAAAGCATATAATCGAGCAGTAGCTTCGTCTATGAAAATATTATGCGCTCTAGTAATCAGTTCATTGTCATCATAGACAACCTCAACACTATTCGGTAAATCAGATAGGTCAATGATTTGCAAAGTACTGGCTCCTCCTTCATCACAAACAGCATATAAATACTCGCCATAATTATGATAATCTCTATGAATCACAACGGGTCCCATTTGGCCTCCTTCTACAAATGCAACCTCTGAAGGATTAACAGGATCGGTAACATCAATGAAGTGTGTACCTGCGGTAGAACCAATGATGGCATATTCCCGGTCATTGGCAGCATGTCCCCAGATTTCATTGTAAGTATTGTCATAAGCAGATGAGCCCACTAAGTCTGGATTAGACCAAGTTCCTAACAATACTCCTTCCTGAGGTTGAGCTGTAGCTAAAAAAGGAGATAGTAGTAATATTAGAATAAAAAGGTTTTTCATAAGTTGTTTGTTTTTCGAAAAGTGGATATATAAGTACCTTCTATAACCAAGGTATAAATAGAGTAAAACAAATATAGATCATTTCTACTGAGACTCGGGTCTCTGGAAAGTCGCAGATAATGCATAATGAAAAAAAGGAGATGTATTTTAGCATAACGAAAGGTAATAAGCCTTTTAATCTGTGCAAATCTTCAAGCAAAAGTAGCTGTGGAGCGTTTTACCTCGTCCAACGGCTTCAGGTTTACGGGTGAAGTCGGGACATTAAACAGTCCATTTCCTTACAGAAAAACTTTTACTGTCCCACAAAAAAAAGCGCCAAGACCACAGCAAGACGCAATCTCTTACGTTTCGCTTTGCGGTCTCGGCGCTCTCTGCCTTAGTATATTTCTCTTAAGGAAACCTGTTGGTTTATATTACTAAGCCTCTTCTTCCTCATCCGGCAACAAAGCAGGATTCATCCCCATATTCGAAAACCCACCATCGTGATACAAATTCTGCATCGTCACCATACGGGTAAGATCAGAGAACATCATCACACAGTAATCTGCGCAAGCATCAGAGGAGGCGTTACCTAGCGGAGACATCTTATCGGCGTAGTTGAAGAATTTATCAAAGCCTTTTACACCACCGCCTGCAGTTGTCCAAGTTGGAGATTGAGAGATGGTGTTTACTCTTACCTTGTTATGAATACCATAGTGGTAACCAAAGCTACGCGCATAAGATTCGAGTAAAGATTTAGACTCTGCCATTTCTCCATAATCTGGAAAAATTCGTTGTGCCGCAATGTAGGTCAATCCTAGAATGGAACCCCATTCCGACATTGCATCTTTTTTGTACAACACCTGCATCACTTTATGAAAAGACATAGAGGAAATGTCAAAAGTCTTTTTCATCCATTCGTGGTTGGAATCGGTGTAAGCTTTCTTCTTTCGTATATTGATGGACATTCCAATGGCGTGCAACACAAAGTCGATTTTACCACCCAGTACTTCCATAGATTTATCTACTAGGTTTTCCAAATCTTCAATGCTGGTTGCATCCGCAGGAATAATTTCCGCGTTTAGCTTTTCTCCTAATTTTTGGATGCCTCCAAATCGTAAGGCAACTGGAGCATTGGTAAGCGTAATGGTAGCACCTTGGGCTACGCAATGTTCGGCAACTTTCCAGGCGATGGATTTATCATCTAATGCACCGAAAATAATACCTCGTTTTCCTTTTAATAGATTGTTTGACATGATTAGTAATTAGTTATGGTTCTGTGACGAATTCCGTGTTTTATAATTCCTCAAAAAGATTTTCAACCCTCCTTCCGTTGCACTACCGTCGCTTATGAAGAATCTTTTTGAGGAACCACGTCATTTCCCAAAGAAGGTTAGTTGTAATAGTATTGTTTATCCAAATAGCAATTCCTTCGCATTCGCAATGGCGGAGTCCGATGGTGGGCTGCCACTCAGCATAGTCGCCACGGCTTTGACTCGCTCTTCATCATTGAGCAATTTTACTTTTGTGATGGTCCTGTCTGAACCATGCTTTTTATAAACAAAATAATGTTGGTCTGCTTTTACGGCAATTTGCGGTGTGTGTGTGATCGAAACCACCTGATGCCTGTTGGATAGCTCCTGTAGAATATTGCCCATTTTCATAGCGACATCTCCGGAGATCCCCGTATCAATTTCATCAAAAATTAAAGTTGGTAAAGGAATGGCGTCAGCCACTAAAGATTTAGAACAAAGCGTCAGACGAGACAGCTCTCCTCCGGATGCTACATCTTTAATGGGGAGGAATTTGCCGCCTTTGTTTGGAGAAAATAAAAACTGTACTTCATCCATTCCAGTAGGTCCCGGTTTTCCCAAAGGTTCTACCGATACTTTCAGCTGTGCATGTTCCATGGACAATTGCTTCAATAAAGCATGTACATTTTTCTCAAATCCTTTTACCACCGCTTTTCTACGAGTGGATAATTTGGAAGCCTGTTTGGCCAAGGCGGTTTCTGCTTCCGCAATTTTATTTTCCAAGGCTACAATGCCTGAAGACAAATCATTGAAAGCTCCAAACTGCGTTTGCAAATTAGAATGAATCGTCAACAACTCTTCCATCGTCTTTACTCGATGCTTTTGTTGTAACTTATAAATTAAATCCAAACGAGACTGAGCTTCTGAAATTCTAGCTTCATCATATTCTGTATCCTCCGCTATGGATTCAAATTCGCTTGCTAAGTCTTTTAATTCTAACAATATGCTTGCGTATCGTTCGTAACCCTGCTCTAATTTCGGGTGATGTTTTTTTACATCGTCCAGTTTAAGACTTAAATCTTCCATCTGGCTGATGATGGAATTTTCGCTTTCGCTTAAACCCTGAAAAGCTGCCGATAAAGTTTGCTTAATTCCTTCTGCGTTGGTGAGGCGATTGAGTTCTGTTTCCAGCGCAGTTTGTTCGTTCTCTTCCAGACTTGCATCTGAAAATTCCTGTAGTTGGAAATTGATAAAATCCATCTCTCTTGCTGCTGTTTCATTTTGCGAAACCATTTCTGCCAATTTCTTGGTATCCGATTGATAGTCGCGATACAAATTTTGGTATACCCGCAATGATGTTTCATTTCCCGCAAGGGCATCCATCATTCTCAATTGAAAAGAAATGCTGTGAATATCCAAGGTATCAAATTGCTGATGCAAGTCGATGAGCGAATCACTGAGTTGCTTCAATACCTTTAGGTTAACAGGTGTATCATTAATGAAGGCCCGTGTCTTCCCAGAAGGCGCAATCTCCCGACGGACCACCACTTCATCGTCGTAGTCCAGTTCGTAATGCGCAAAGAAAGGTTTGATTTTGTATTTGGCCACCTGGAAAGTGGCTTCAATAACACACTTGGTATCAGCCTGGTAGAAAACTTTGGTATCTGCCCGTTTCCCCATGATGAGGCCCAAAGCCCCGAGAAGAATGGATTTACCAGCACCGGTTTCCCCTGTGATGATGGTGAGCTTATCAGAGAAATTGATATCTAATTCCTCGATGATAGCGTAGTTTTTTATGTGTAGTCTTTGTATCATAATGAGCCCTAAAGGTAAGGAATAACCATTGGGGTGCAAGGTTTTTTTTGTTTTTTGTTTTTTTGTGGGGTAGGCCTTGTTTTGGCTGGCGGTTTGACAGATTCGGTTTCTGGTATTCATCTATGCGTATGTCATTATGACGAATCACATACATTTGATTGTGCAAACAAAATAAGGTATTAAATTAAGCGACACGATACGCGACTTCAAGAGTTTTACAGGAAATGAATTAATTAAAACGATAAAGGTAACTATCAGTACAGGGCAGTTAGCAGTTGGCTTCACTATAACGTACGATAGTGGGAAGCTAACTGCCAACTGCTAGAAGCCAACTGCTGAATAGTTACCAATAAAGAAAGAAAGCCGGCGAGAGTGGATGATGCATCGTTTTGAGTGGAATGCTAAGCAAAATAAAGGAGCGAAACGGAAATATCAATTTTGGCAAAGTGACAATCATCCGATCGCGTTGTTTACACCGAAAGTAATATGGCAGAAAATTAATTATATACATATGAATCCTGTAGTAGAAGGAATCGTATTAAAACGGGAAGAATATTGTTATTCCTTTGCGAATAATTATGCAGGTGAAGAGGGATTGTTGAAAGTGGAGTTGATGGATTTTTATGATGAGGTTGGGTATTTGGGGGCTTGAGTTTTAAGACTTAGTGGCCGGAGGCCACGGGCTGGTTCGGATGAAATGCCATAGCATTTACCGAGCGAACGCGGGGTAGAGGTAGTGCGAGCGGGTTAAGAATACCCCGATCATGGTCTCCTTGTTAAAGTCAACCAACACGGCTGTATAGATACGATGAATTGTATTCCTACTAACATTGTTTCTACAATTAATGCAAAACAAAATTTGGATTTAAAAATTTATCCAAATCCAGCGCGTCACATTCTCCACTACGAAAGCGAGCAAGTGCCGATTTGGGATAAGGTGGAGCTGTTGGATCTAACTGGGCGAGTGGTGAATGTTGTTTTTAATAACAAATATATTACATTAGAAGGCTTATCATCAGGGATGTATGTGTTGCGACTTTGGAGGGATGATATATTTTGGACTCGGAAGATTATTGTTGAGTAATACCACAGGCATTCAAACCTTGATATGGAATACCGAAGATATATCTTCTAGAATCTACTTCTATCAATTACGAACTGAGCCCACCAGTTAACCAATAAAAAATCAATCATTCACCAACCTACAAATCCCCCAACATCGGTCGAACCACAACCTCCTCAACCACCGCCGACGGCCCCATTTGATAAGCTCCCAACACTGCACTCGCAACATCAGCAGCTTGCATCAACCGACTCTCCGGAAGATCCACTCCCTCCCAAGAAGCCGACCAAGTCGCCCCCGGTAAAATGGCAGTTACCTTAATATTCTTTTCCTTCAATTCCTCTCGAAGCACTTTAGAAAAACCCAGCAAAGCAAACTTAGAAATACTATAAGACCCTCCATTCGGATAAGCAATTAGAGAAGCAATAGAACAAATATTAAAAATATGTCCCTTCTTATGAGCGTGCATCAGTGGAAGTAAAGCACGAGTCAAGTGATAAGCACTATAAAGATTGGTCTCCATCATTTGCTCCAGCATACCGTCTTCTTCCTTACTTAGCTCACCAGGAATGAAAACGCCCGCATTATTAACCAATACATCAATGGTTCCCCACTGCGATTTTATATAATCCGCAAAGGCGAGTACCTCTGTCTTGTTTCGCATATCGGTCGTTTTGCACAATACCTTTACGCTTGGATAAGCTTTTGCAAAATCCGCTTTGAATTGATCCAGATCAGCAGCTGTACGTGAATTGATGGCAATGTCAGCCCCTTGTTTAGCAAATGCTTCTGCGATTGCCCGGCCAATACCTTTGGTGGCTCCGGTGATGATAACTTTCATGATTTTGTGTTTTCTTATATGTTATTGGACAAGTTGTTTTCTTCTTCGTCTAACAAAAAACTTGTCCTTTCAAAGGTTTTACATATTTTTGCCCCTTCTTAGGAATAACATTTTTTTTAAAAAGGTAAAATGGCTACTCGGACGAAGGTATCTATTCTATTCTCTTCTACCAAAGCTGCCATCCAACAAATATGAATTTTAATTTTTTATATCATTTTGGGCGTTATGTAATACTGTTGCGTTCTGCGGTGAGCCGTCCGGAGAAGTTTTCCATGTATTGGAAAGAGACGATGCGGCAGATGAACGATATTGGGATCGGCTCTCTGATTATTGTGGGTTTGATTGCTGTATTTATTGGAGCGGTGACGGCTGTGCAATTCGCTTATCAGTTACAAGATAGTTTTGTGCCCCGGTATTACATCGGATATATCGTAAGAGATAGTACGATTATTGAATTGGCGCCAACCATTACTTGTCTGGTATTAGCGGGGAAAGTAGGATCGAATATAGCAGCGGAGATTGGTGGGATGCGACAAAAGGAACATATTGATGCTATGGACATTATGGGCGTCAATACAGCGGCCTATCTCATTATGCCTAAAGTAATTGCTGCCATGGTGGTGATTCCGATGTTGGTTTCTTTGGCGGCCATTATCAGTATCACTGGAGGTTACGTTTCTTCTGTAGCGACTGGCTTGATCACAGGTGCAGAATATATTCAGGGTGTACGTTCTTTCTTTGAGCCTTACTTTGTATTTATGATGTTTGTGAAAGCCCTGGTATTTGCTTTTATCCTGACGACAGTTCCTTGTTATCAAGGATATTATGTGAAAGGAGGATCTGTAGAGTTGGGACAGGCCAGTACGCAAGCTGTTGTATATAGTGACATTTTAATTTTGCTTTCTGATTATTTAATCGCCCTTATTCTTACTCAATAAGTAACAACGAAAAATTAACATAGGCTACTGCCCTCATTTAGTTAAAGCTAAACGATTTTAAGAGAGTGTTTTAGCTAAATGAGGGAGTGTATAGTGGCCTATATTATTTTTTGTGTAATATTAAATATATGATCCGAGCGGAGAACATACGAAAGTCATTTGATGAGGTCGAGGTATTGAAAGGCCTAGATCTGGTTTTTGAAAAAGGAAAGACCAACCTTATCATAGGACGTAGTGGTGCGGGTAAAACAGTGATGCTGAAGTTATTGGTAGGTTTGATGAAACCGACCAACGGAACCATTTGGTATGGCGATACGAATTTCTCTGCTTTAGATAGAATGGGAATGCGCGAAATCAGAACGAAAATTGGAATGCTCTTCCAGGGTTCTGCATTATTCGATTCAATGTCGGTAGAAGAGAACATCCGTTTCCCTTTGGACATGTTTACCAGTAAAACAAAAAAAGAAAAATTAGACCGAGTCAACTACTGCCTCGAACGGGTAGAACTGACGGGCAACAATGATAAATTCCCTTCGGAAGTTTCTGGTGGAATGCAGAAGAGAGTGGGTATTGCCCGCTCCATCGTACTCGAACCAGAATTCCTCTTTTGCGATGAACCCAACTCCGGGCTCGATCCAAAGACTTCTCTTCTTATCGATGAACTCATTAGAGACATCACTATCGAAAACAACATCACCACCGTAATCAATACCCACGATATGAATTCCGTAATGGGCATCGGTGACCACATCTATCTTCTTCATCAGGGCCTTCTCGGTTGGGAAGGCAGCAAAGACGAGGTGCTCGATTCAGAGAATGAACTCCTGCAAGCTTTCATCTTCGCTTCTCCATTTTTGCAACGTTTACGCGATGCAGCACTTGGGCGAGGGTAGAAAACGGCACTAGTAAAAGCGCCAGTATTTTAATTACCCCCGTCTTCGCTTCTCTAATTTCCACTCAAAAACGCGGCTCAAAAATGATCCTGTGAACGAAAGTTCCGGCTAAACTTCATATGTGTAAAAAATAGATATTTAACACTTTTCACGCAACATCTTTTCTTTAAGGCAGTACAAAAAGAAGGAAAACAGTTCGCGTTGTTTTTACAAATAATTACTACACACATATCAACAAACACTACATTATGAAGACTCCCACGAAATATACACCGTACTTACTCACGATCTCCCTTATTATTGTTTTTATCGCCATGGTGGTAGTTACAAAAAAGCAGGCCCTAAAAACACATACAAGCGTTTCTTACGAAACAGGAACACGCGTAAATCAACCGGGACCTAAACAAAGAACAATAAAAAAAAGTATTGAACAAGGAAATCCCGTTTTTCTAAAAGAAGATGTCAAAGATGAAATAGCCCCTGGTGCTGCTCGCTTGACGGCTAACAATAATACAGCCGTTGTAGCTGCTACGATTAAGACGGCAACAAAAACTACGGTTAATGACGAGGAGGCTTGGATGAAAAAGCAAACAAAAGTAGAATCTAAAAAAATAAAAGGCACCGATCGTTTTCTGGTACTCGTAGATGAGTTCACAGACAACCTGATGTTGCTGAGCAAACAGGGACAATACAATATCAGAGGTTTCGATGCTGAATTGATCCGTTTTGCGCAAGAAGATAAAAGATACATCTGCTTAGGTCGTTTCGCTCAGGAGCGGCAGGCAGCAGCTTTTGCAAAAACAGTAAGCGCTCAATTGCTAGTGGAAACTATTGTTTTGGATAAAGAATTATAAAAAATTAAACCAGTTTTTTAAGGCTGGCGTAAAAAAAACATTATTCTTTTTTAAAAGCACTCGTCTTCGGATTGGGTGCTTTTTGTTTTGTGGAAAAATATGAGCGCCCGTTTTTATAAACACATTAATGTTAGGCTTGATATTTTCTATTGGGTATTTATCAGTAGACCTGATTGATACCGGTATATTGCTTGCAAGGATTTGAAGTCATTGAGTTATTTGGAAAGGAAAATCAACTCATCTTAAAGGCATTTTGATACTTAATCGACTGTAAATCAGTGCTAAAATGCAGGTATTTTCGAATTTACGTTTATATTTACATGTCTGGAAAAATTCAGTATTTAACGAAGTCAGAAACGAAAGTTTAAAACATAGATTCAATTAACTAAATTTCTATACTATGAAGAGCTTATTAAAATTCCTCGGTCTCGCCGCTGTCATCGTCCTCGCCGGGCTTTGGATCATGACTGTTTCCAAGTCTTGTAACAAAAGTAACCTGGCCGGAACCACTAAATTAGAAACTAGTGCTTCCGACAAAATAACAGAAGTAAAAGATGATACGGAATCGCTTTTTGAAGGAGAACCTGAAGAGGAAGGCCTTTTCAATGAGGAAGGCGGCGAACCTTCTACCAGTGGAGACGAGGACGAAGACGATCACGATGAAGACCACGATGAAGGAGACTATGAAGGAGACGACAGCGACTTGAAAGCAGAAATTGCCGCTCGACAAAAAGCGGGTAACTCAGCAGGTTCTGGTTCAGCCTCTACAGCAGCTTCCAGCAACTTAGGAATGGAGTACCTTGTTATTGGAGGAGCGTATATTGCAGAGGTCAATGCAAAAGCTGAAGTAAAACGATTAAAGAAAAAAGGCTACTCAAACGCAGAAGTCGTAACCTTTGACTTCAGTCAATACCACTCTGTTTGTGTTAAAAGAACATCCAGCAGAAGCGATGCTCGGGCCATCAAAAACAAATTGGTGAAAGATGGAAACTCCGAAGCCTACGTTCACAAAAAAAGAAGATACCTAAATAAGAATTAAAGAGAAACCTTGCAAGAGGTAATCAACTCGCATAAAAAATGCCTGCTACAATTTATTGTAGCAGGCATTTTACGTATAAGAACTATGGAGGAGTTCAACCACCATTTACCCGGAGTTGCAACTCGGGGCCGCGGAGGGAGTACTATGGAGGATACTAGAGCAAAGCTCTAGTATCCTCCATAGTAGCGTCGCAAAAACCATTCTAAGGTCAGCAAAGTCAACAAAATAAAAAAGATCCATTTCAAATTGATGACCGATATCGTCTTTGACGTTTGGTAGATTGTAGGCTTCACGGATTTCTTCGCTTTTACCAATTCTGAAATCGTGCTTATATTGTTAGGAGAAACCATAGCGCCACCATATTTATCACTCAGCATACGAAGTAAGCCATGATCCGCTGTTGTTTCATACACTTCCAATTGGATCGGTTGTACAGAAAATTGCCCATTGTATTTCAATTGTTCCCCACTGCTCATGACCGTTCCTCTAAAGGTATAATTGCCAACAGGGAATAGCCCCGAATTTAAAGAGTAAGCCTTGTTCTTTTTGTTAAATGTAAAGTTGTAATTCTTTCCTTCTTCGTTGGTGATGGTGATGGTAGCATCCGGCTCATTGATAAGTTCGTAGCTGTTGTTATAGAGCTCCGCATCGAAGAAAAGAGGCTCGTTTTCGTTGAAGATATTTTTGTTGACGCTTACCCGAAATTTTCGTTTGTCTTCCTTCACCGTCAGGTACTGTACACTCTTACTGATGAGCTCTGTAACCAGCTCATGGTTCTGATGTTGTAGGTAATCGAAGAGGCGCCATTTCCAGATGCCTTCTGCGGCCAGAACCCCCATTTTGATATTGTTTTGTTCTCCAAAAAGAAGCAAGGGGTATTTGGTGTCTATCTTTCCTATGCGTTGATAGAGAAGGACTTGGGTGTTTGCGTTGTCCGTAAATTCTCCAAAAGGAGCTGTCAGCGGCGCGAAGTTAGGTAGTTCGCTTTTAAGATTGTCATCAATGGTAAAGAGGCTGAAGTTATCGGCTACTTTAGCTTGTATGTCATTCGTGTTTCGACCATCTGCACGTAAGTCTAACAAAGGTTGCACTTTGCTGAATTTGCTAAAGTCAGACTGCATTCCAACAATATATAGCCGTGGGATGTTTTTGTCATAGAGTGTTTTCAAAACAGCAGCGGCATCATTGTTTTTCGCAGGAAGCTGATGCAAAATAACGAAGTCGAAAGTTCCGACGTCTACTTTTAGATCGTTGATGTAAGCTCTTGTGATTTCGTAGTTTTTGTTTCCAGATATGCTCTGTTTGATAGCGGTGATATCTGGGTGAGGATTATTGGCCAGGATTAAAATTTTCTGACGAGCATCCAGTACATCTACAAAAATATCCTTGGTATTGTTTAGCGTCGTTACTTCGCCGTTGATTTCATTTAAAGAAATTCGGAAACGTTGTACGCCTGCTCTTTTTGCATCTAAGATAACTTCTTTGGTGGTGAAGAAATCATTTTTATTAATGGCAATCGGAATACGTTCCAACACGGTGTTTCCGTTGCCCACTGCTGAGATATTCAACACGGTGTTCCCACCGCTGCAATTTTGCGCATTGATGTCTACCTGTATGGAAAACTTGTCATCGAGATAAGCGATCTTATTGTGGAAAACTCTTTTTAAAATCAGGTCTTTTTTAGGAATAGTATCTCCCAAGGCAACGGTGAAAATTGGTGCTGCTAATTTTGCAGAAGCGTAAATAGGATTGCTTCCTTCATTGTAAATTCCATCAGAAGCGAGCACTACGGCTCCCAAATTTTGATTGCTATACAAATCATATAAGTACTTCAAAAGGTCAGAGATATTGCTCACCTTATCGGTGAAATTGAAATCGACACCTTCTCGAACTTCATTGCCAAAAGCATAGGTTTTTACATCGTATTCTTCGCCGAGGGAAGTAGCCAGTTGGTTAAAGTCCGTTTTGTATTTTGCCAAAGCAGTTTCATCCATATCTGCTACGATGGACTCTGATTGATCCTGGGCTAAAACGATCACAGGTTTTTTAGTCTCCGTTACCAATGACTTGAGTAGGGGAGAGAGCAAAAGAATGGCGATTAGGCTTACCAGCAAAAAACGGATACTACCCAGTAACCAATTCAGCCAACTAGACTGTTGAGAAAAACTATGGTCTTTATAATAGAGAACGCCGGCGGCAATGAGACCTAAGAGGGCACAAAAAATAATGTACCAAGCCGGATATTGAAAAGTTATATTTTCCATGATCGATTTTTATTGATCCTAAAACGTGTAGTCCACTGATGTAAAACTCCAAAAGTCCCGGTTTAGTTACATAATGTCCCGGCTGCACCCCTCAAATTTTTATTTTTTATGTCAAACTACTGTCCAAACGAGGCGTAAAATACTAAAAGTATCAGGCTCATACCAATGGTTAAAAAACTTAATCTGTAAGTAGCTCATATTGGCAGGAATTATGTGTGAATTATATGCTATTAGGGCAACCTTCTCTACATAGACAAGTATAATATTAAAACACGGAATCCCGCCTGACGGCCCGGTAGGTTCGTCAAAGAACCATAATTAAATTTTTATTATGAAAAACAATTTCATCGAGCACCTCTTTTTAGCCACGTTCTTTTTGCTTTACAGCGCTTCCTCGATTTCCGCTCAGGAATTTGAAGAGCCAAGTCGTGAAGACTTGAACCCTCAGGTCATTGCTCAGATTACTACAATGACGGAACGATACAGTAAACATCGGAAAAAGACAACCGATATTTACAAAGCACATGGATATGATTCTAAGCAAATGCTTGATAACGAAACACTTATCTATGAAGATGATTTGAAAAATAGAGCTATCGCCAAAAAGGTTTTTAAAAAACATGGCTATCCAGGTATTAGTATGGTAGGGAAGGAGAAGTCTCATGAATTCTGGGTTATTGTTCAAAACTGCAATATGGATGTTGATTTTCAGCTGGCAGTTTTGAAAGTAACAGATAAGCTCATATATAGGGGAGAAGCAGATGCACATGACTATGCTTACCTTTCGGATCGGGTTAGAATTAATCTGGGACAGAAGCAGATCTATGGTACTCAGGTCGAATTCAACAAAGCTAAAAACAGCTATGAACCTTTTGAGTTGAACAAACCAGAAGAGGTTGATGCCAGAAGACAAGAGCTAAATTTGGAGAGCATGGCTAAGTATATCGATAAGATGAACAAGAAATATGAGGGGACACTTAAACGAAAGCCGAGAACTCGACGTTATATTAAAAAGCCTTGATATAGCAGCTGGCAGTTAGCTATCTGCTGTATTCCCAACGAATCAGTAGATTTTATGCTGAAATATTTTGTGTAGAAATCAAATAGATAATTTTTGTGAGGACGAAGCTATTTTTTGAGTTCGTAGCCTTAGCTACGGGCGAACAAAAAGCTGAAGTGCTGGCGAGAATTAGCATTTGAGGACATACAAACTATTTTGGAATAAAGTCTAGTATCCTTAAACACAATTAAAAACATGAAAAAACTTATTCTAAGCTGCCTCGTCCTACTCATGGCCGGTCTTCCCTTAAAAGCTGCCTACATGTTGATCCCGATGGACGAATCGCAAAAAAACCACCTTAAAGCCTATGGCATTTGCTATTGGGTATTGGACAACGAAGTAGAAGCTTGGTGGCTCCTAAATTACCGAGGTGGTAGTTTTGCCTTTCGGCACAATCTTGCTTTCGAAAAAGAATGTCGTACACGCGATGTTGATTTTGAAGTGATCCCGGATGGACAGATGAATAAAATACTGGCGGACATCGGTGATCCCGAAGTGAATCAGGAAGCGATGAAGCTGGAAGTACCCCCACAAATAGCAGTCTATACACCTGACGTTAATGCGAAGGGGGAAAAAGTACAACCCTGGGATGATGCGGTAACCATGGTGCTTGCCTACGCTGAAATTCCATACGAAACGGTTTACGATAAAGAAGTCCTTGACGGAAAATTGGCGAAGTACGATTGGCTGCACTTGCACCACGAAGATTTCACCGGCCAGTATGGTAAATTCTATCGTAACTTCAGTAGTCAGCCTTGGTACAAAGAAAATGTGCGAAAGATGGAGGCATTGGCTTCAGAATTGGGTTTCGCAAAAGTATCTCAATTAAAATTAGCGGTCGTAAAAACCATCAAGGATTATATTGGTGGTGGTGGTTTTATGTTTGCGATGTGCTCTGCAACTGACACCTATGATATTGCTTTGGCGGCAGAAGGAATCGACATCTGTGATCACATGTACGATGGAGATGGCCCTGATCCAAACGCGCAAAGCAAGCTGGATTATTCCAAGACTTTTGCTTTTGAAAATTTTGAATTGGTGAAGTCGCCTTTGATTTATGAGTACTCCACTATCGATCATGGTATGACTAGAAAAATTCCACCAGAAACAGATTACTTCACTCTCTTCGATTTTTCTGCTAAGTGGGACCCGGTTCCAACAATGCTTACGCAAAATCATACTCGAACGGTAAAAGGCTTTATGGGGCAGACAACTGCTTTCATCAAAAAGAATGTAAAGTCTTCGGTTTTGGTTTTGGGTGAGAATAAGCCGGGTGGCGAGGTGCGCTACATTCACGGTCAGCATGGTCAGGGGACTTGGACTTTCTACGGTGGTCACGATCCTGAGGATTATCGTCACTTTGTGCATGACCCGGAGACGGATTTGAATCTTCATCCGAATTCTCCTGGTTATCGTTTGATTTTGAATAATGTACTTTTTCCTGCGGCTAAGAAAAAGAAGCGTAAGACGTAGTTACTTGGAAGGTAGAATTATTGTTGAGTATTTATTTAACAATAATTCTACATTTTCCTTCCTTCGAGACGCACCAATCGCGATTTTTAACACATAGGCACAGTAGGGCACATAGTCCCCGAACGTTTTAGGGCATATAAGGAATTTACTTTCAGTAAATTTTACATAGTTCATAAAGGGAAAAATATGAAGAAAGACCTATATAACCCTGTAGTAAAACAAGCTGTATGACCTATGAAAAAAATGCGAATAGTATTTTTACTACGTGAACTTTTACGATAGTGGGCTATGTGTTCTTATATGCCTATGTGTTAAAATCACGTTCGGCTGGCAAAAGAAGGGAATTAATGAAGGTTAAGCACTGCGGGGTAATCGCCTATATATTTCAGTTACAAATGTTTTCTGCCCCTCATTAACAATATTCTCACAGGCAAAATTGATTAGAATAGCTTTAGGAATTTTAAGAAGTTTAGCATAAGATAATGCTTGAACTTCAAAATATGAATTCATTTTTAAGACTGCCTTAAGCTCCACAACAATACAATCTTCAACTAAGATGTCATACCTGATATCTGCATCTAATACCTCTCCTTTATAGCATATTGGAATACATTTCTGGCTAGTGGTTTTTAGACCCCTTAAGTTTAATTCTTTAATTAGGCAAACCTCATATATTTTTTCTAATAGTCCCGGTCCTAATGATTTATGAACCTCGATAGCAGCTCCAATAATCTGATACGTCAATTTATCAACATACTTTTTAGAGATTATTTTCATAATAAGGAATTAGGACTAAATTAATAATAGTACTATAGTAGAATAAGCTGTATGGCCTATGAAAAAAAAATGCGAATAGCATCTTTACTATATGAACTTTTGCGATAGTGGGCTATGTGCCCTTATATGCCTATGTGTTAAAATCACGTTCGGTTCACAAACCGAAAACCGTAACTCATTCCGCTCCACTATGTTTCGCAGAGGTGACATGCGATAAAAATTGATAGATCGCCAAAAACTCAATCAACCTCCACCTCCCGATGATAATAAGCCAACGCAAACTTAATCTTATCATAAGAAAGCTTCCCATCCAAAGCATCAAAAATAGCCCGCAATAAAAAAGGAGGCGCCATCCGCTCCATCACCTGCAATACCTCCCTCAACTCAGTCTTAGATAAAATTCGTTTCAAATCGATCTTCTCCCCCCGAGCATACAGCTCCACAAGATGAGAAGAAATGGTCCGCTCCTGAATCTGTCGTTGGTCAGCAATTTGAGTAATAGAAAAACCACGATTAAATAACTGCAAAGTTTCCAAATGCGTCTTACCCGTTTCTGGAGACTTATTTACCCTGCGCGCAGCAAGAGCCGCCTTAGGAAGAGCAATGTTAGGCTTGCCATCAAAGGTGAGGATGGCATTGATGAAAACCTCACCATATAACTGCCACTTCTTTTCCCCAACCCCAGAAATACTCCGCATCTCCAACTCCGTAATAGGCTTGGAAGCAGCCATTTCCTCCAAAGAAACATCTGAAAAAACGATGTAAGGAGGGACACCCTGTTTCGTCGCCACCTGCTTTCTAAGCCCCCGAAGAACTTCGAACAACTCATCCCGAACACGATCCCGCTTTCCAGTTGTTTTCGTCTTTTTACTTTGTTCCTCTTTCTGTTTTTGAACCTGATCCATTTTCACCAACTGCACTTTCTTCTTCTCAAATAACACTGCTCTTCCGGCGTTGGTGATTTTGAGCGTGTGGCGTTGATCGTAAGCGATTTCGATCAGGCCACTATTAAGCATCTGCAAAATCAAGCTTTGCCAACCCGCTTGACTAATGTCCGCTCCGACACCGTAGGTTTTTATTTTATCATAATCATTACTAATGATTTCTTTTCTTTTAGAACCTCTAAGAATATCGACAAGCAAATTAATTCCGACCCGTTCTTGAGTTCTCATGATGGCAGACAGCGCCTTCTGCGTAATGACGGTTCCATCAAATTGCTTTGGCGGATTTTTACAGACATCACAATTTCCACAATCCTTTTCCAGGTTTTCCCCAAAATAATTCAATAGTATTTTTCGACGACAGATAGAGGCCTCTGCGTATTGTTGGATGCGTTCGAGCTTTGCTAATTTAAGTTCTGTTAGTCTTGGATCACCCTCTGAAAGCATATCTCGAAAGACCATTACATCTCGATAACTATAGAACAGTAAAGTGTCTGCTTTTGCACCATCTCTACCACAGCGTCCAATTTCTTGATAATAACTTTCCATGTTTTTTGGCAAGTTATAATGAATCACCCAACGGACATTACTTTTATCGATTCCCATTCCAAAAGCCACCGTAGCACAAACGATCTGAATATTGTCGTTCAGAAATTGAGTCTGTACTCGGTCTCGTTCTCGACTATCCCTTCCTGCATGATAGAAATCAGCACGTATGCCATAGCTGAGCATTTTCGCCGCCACGGTCTCACAGTTTTTTCGACTGAGGCAATAAATAATCCCGGCCTGTTTTGGCTTTAGTTTAATGAAGTCGAACATCTGCTCCATTTTTTTCTGTCCAGGCTTTACCGTAAGACTAATGTTGGGACGATCAAATGAAGCGATGAAGATTTCTGGACCGTTTAACTTCAATTGGCTAACTATATCCTTTCGGGTCAGCTTGTCGGCTGTCGCAGTTAAAGCAATAACTGGAATATCTGGAAATTGATTTTTCAAGAATTGCATCTGAGTATACTCCGGTCGGAAGTCGTGCCCCCACGAAGAAATACAATGGGCCTCATCAATTGCAAAAAGGTTGATGTTTCCTTGTCGGATAATGGGCATGAATTGTTGAGATACCATTTTCTCCGGAGAGACATACAGCAGTTTGAGTCGGTTGTGATAGACCTCATCTTCTACAGCCTGCAATTCAGCAGAAGTCATAGAACTATTCATGAAAGCAGCAGCGATACCATTGGCTTTGAGCGCCTCCACCTGATCTTTCATCAAAGAAATCAAAGGGGAAACGACAATACACATTCCCTCCATCGTAATGGCAGGTATCTGAAAGCAGAGGGATTTCCCCCCACCAGTTGGCATAAGTACCACCGCATCCTTATTGTCATATACGGCTTGAATGATGTCGGACTGCATAGGCCGAAATTCATCATAACCGAAGTACTTTTTGAGCGCTTGCTTTGCGAGATCTTGGTTCATTATTTTTTTCTTTTTTATTCTAACGGAGTCTCTGTAATCAAAAAGATTGCTGCTTTTTGAACCGGGCTTAAAAGTAGGGTTTCGTAAGGGGAAATGGAAATTTGGAAGGAGTTGACTTTGATTTCAACTTCAACATTTTGATCTGCGAGTTAAAGTAGTCGCAATCATTTATCCACGCATTGCTTCCTTCTTCTCGAAATTCAACAGAGAGCGCATAAAAGCCCCTGCGAAACCATCCATCTCATTTTCAAAAATAATCAGCTGACTTCGTTCCGGTTGGCCTTCCTCTTTCAGGGAGACAGAAGAGATGGCCATGAAGTTCTGACCATCTTTAGTGTCCTTAATATCAAAATAAAAATTGCGACGGCCTTTGCTCGTTTTTTCGGCATGCAATACTGGCTTTTTCATGATATGAAATTTTGGTGATTAAAAAACAGGTACTCACTAATAGGTTGCAGAAAAGACGAAATTCCATAAAATGAAAACATATTTTTTTGAAAATATTTGTATAACCTTTTAAATCAATAACTTAGGGGGATATATGTTTTATATCTGTTTATTGTTTTTTTACAGAAATGAAGCAAATGCTTAACAGGAGCTTATCGAATGGGAACGCTACGTTTTTTCGAGCGAAAGGAATTAACGTAGCGCTCGCAGCGTCGTTGCAGTAAAAAAAATAATTAGAGGAACGCCAATTTGCTATGTTCCACCAAATGAAATCATTTAGTACGCTCTAATTAAATTTAGAAAATCACTCATTTAACCATATATTTGCGCTCATTCAAATACAACCACCAACAAGATGACAAGCCTACTCACCGACTACGATATAGAACTTTTCAAATCCGGCAAACACTTTCGGCTTTATGAGAAATTAGGCAGTCATCCGATGGAAGTCGATGGCCAGCAGGGGATATACTTTGCGGTATGGGCTCCTACCGCTAAATCGGTCTCGGTCATGGGACATTTTAATGGCTGGAATCCAGATCAGCATCCGCTTACCGCGCGTTGGGACGGATCTGGTATCTGGGAAGGTTTTGTACCAGGTATCGGACAATGGGAAGTTTACAAGTACAATGTTATCTCTTATAATGGTATGATCTTGCAGAAAGGAGACCCCTTCGCGCGTCATTGGGAAACACGGCCTGCAACCGGATCAAAGGTATATACCTCTAATTATAAATGGAAAGATAAAAAATGGATGGCCAAGCGGAAGAAGCAGGCAGGAACAGCGCAGCCAATGTCCGTTTACGAAGTTCACCTAGCTTCTTGGAAAAGACGTTCAGAAGAACAGAATCGCTCTTTGACCTACCATGAAATGGCAGATGAACTGGTGACCTATGTGGCCGATATGGGTTTTACTCACGTAGAAATGATGCCCGTAATGGAACATCCTTATGATCCTTCATGGGGTTACCAAATCACTGGTTTCTTTGCACCAACTAGCCGCTTTGGCGCACCAGACGATTTCAAATATTTGATCGATGCTTTTCATCAGGCAGGAGTTGGAGTGATCCTAGATTGGGTTCCTTCTCACTTCCCAACGGATATACACGGTCTGGCCTTGTTTGATGGTACCTACTTATATGACCACGCTGATCCGCGAAAAGGATTCCACCCGGATTGGAAGTCTTGTATTTTTAATTACGGTAGAAATGAAGTACGCTCATTCCTGATTTCCAATGCCCTGTATTGGCTCGACCAATATCATGCGGATGGACTAAGAGTAGATGCTGTGGCTTCAATGTTATATCTGGATTACTCTCGAAATGATGGAGAATGGATTCCAAACAAATTTGGCGGCAATGAAAACCTAGAAGCCATTTCCTTCTTAAAAGAGTTTAACGAAACCGTTTATAAAGAATATCCAGATGCAGTGACTATTGCAGAGGAATCAACTGCTTTTTCAGGAGTTTCCCGACCAACCCACTCTGGTGGTTTAGGCTTTGGCCAAAAATGGATGATGGGTTGGATGCATGATACTTTGAAGTATTTCAGTAAAGAAACGGTCTATCGTCGTTTTCATCAAAACGACATTACCTTTTCGACGGTATATGCCTTTACGGAAAACTTTATGCTGCCCTTATCACATGACGAAGTGGTCTATGGCAAAGGTTCTATGATTCAGAAAATGCCAGGTGACGAGTGGCAAAAGTTTGCAAATTTGAGAACGCTCTACGGTTACATGTTTATGCATCCTGGAACTAAGTTGCTATTCATGGGCAACGAATTTGCACAAAGTGGAGAATGGAATTTTGAAGACCAACTTGAATGGGACCTCTTAGGGCACGACTACCACAACAATATGCTCGCGTGGGTTAAAAAACTCAATGATTATTATAAATCTACCCCTGCACTTTACGAAAAGGCTTTTGACTCTGAGGGCTTTGAATGGATTGATCAACAGGACAACAACAGCTCTGTCATTTCATTTCTGCGTAAAGGAAATAAACCAAAGAAGCCTGTGTTGGTGGTTTGCAACCTCACTCCTGCTATACACGAAACTTATAAAATAGGAGTGCCTCTTAGCGGGAAATGGAAAGAGGTCTTGAACAGTGATGCCACTGAATTTAACGGAAGTGGAATCATACACAACAAACCGCTTACGGCTAAGAAACAGACTAAGAAATGGCACGGCAAAGATTATGCGCTGGAGTTACGATTAGCGCCTTTGGGGATTATGGTGTTTGAGAAAGCTTAATATTATTCATTTGAGTGCGTGACGAATTCCCTGCTTTTGGCAGTTAGCAGTTAGCAGTTGGCTTCCCTCGAACGCGCCTTTTAACGCGTCTGAGGGAAGCTAACCGCCAGTGTAGCCAAAGCAAAAGGCCAAAACTTGGATTCCGGAAATAGGTCATACATTCTATTCATTTATACGGTGACTGGCCCTTATTTTATTTCTTCATGGTTTTAGAAGTCTGTAATTTTTCCATAATTTTATTAATACCGCAGATTCCATGCGACTCAATTTGGATCAGCCGCTCAGCATTCTAAAGAAAACCTCATTTCAATCCCCCCACAATCGTACTTTTTAGCTGCCGTATATAGTTGTTGCTTCCGCTAAAGAAATCAAGCAACTGAACTTCGCCCGTATTGGAGAGTGGATGTGCTTTCTTCTTTAGTTTTTCAGTCCAGTTAATGCTATAGTCAAAGAAGGACTTGTTTGCGCTGTGTAAAAAATTGGGAATATCGTAAGTTAGAAAAAGAGTTGATTGCATATTAGCTTGAGCAATAATTACAGAGTTGAAGCGGGTGAAATCATTATAATGTACATTCAATGTTGCTCCCTGCATAGTGCTACTAACCATTAAACCTTTGTTTTGTTGGCTGATGATATTAAAAAGCTGATCGGATAGTAGCAATAACTTATCTAATAATAACAATGCTTCTTCGGGCTGCTGGAATAAGCCCAGTTTGTAAAAATACAAAATTTCATTTGCCGTTATTTTGAGGGCTTGACTAGTCCAGACTTCATCACTATTTATTTTACTATTAATATTGATCCAACACACTCAGAAGGGAGCTTGGATTTTTCACAACTCATCGGAAAAGACGTTACCTATTATACAGATAATGGTTTTAAAGTCTACAACTTAGACTCCCTTTACGAGGGGAACAGACTTTACATTCTTAATCTGGATATAGAAAATAATACCATATCTGGAGAGTTCAACTTCCGGATAATCCGAAATATAATTTCGACGACAGTTATTCGAGGTACCCTAAACATCACAGGAGGTCGCTTTGATGTAGTTTATCAACCGGACTAAGAATGTAAAAACATTTTCAACCGTAACAATGAAAAGATTATTTTAAACCCTTTAATTATTTCTAATCATGAAAAATATAACAATAATTCTACTAGTTGCATGCTGCTGCTTCTCCTGCGGTAAGGATGACGATGGCCCCGATAACCCATATGGCTTGCCGGATGCTACAAAAGTTGGCGCCAACACCTTTGGTTGCTTACAGGAATCTATGGAGGGGCACAAGCGACTATAGAAGCGAACGCAAAGCTTGAGCTCAACGAAGGAGGACAATGTATCATAGGTGGTTACACAATAAAGCTGGTCGTGAAATAATAATAAGCGTTAAAAAAAAGTAGCGCCTGTTTCATGTTTCCATGGAACAGGCGCTACTTTTTTTGAAAGAAAGAATGTAACTGTTCAGTAGTTGATTACCAGTTATTAAACAGCACGTTAGTGGGAAGTTAAAGTTAACCCCTACTTATAAACCGCCACCTTCTCTACCAACGATTGACCACCAATATTCAATTCAACAAAGTACAAACCAGCACTCAATTTATCGGTATCAAACTGAATAAGATCCATTCCTGATTTACCAGACTGAATGGCCATTAGTTTTCCTTGTACATTGTACAAACGAACTTCAACGGCAGCATTAACAGGTGTTGTCAATTTTACGTTAAGTAAATCTTTAGTAGGATTTGGAAAAACCAAGAGGTCATTGTTACTAGCTAAATCAGCAGTACCAACTACTGCGTCTTCATCCATTTCTATCTGAAATACTGTTGGTGGTATCCAACCTCCATTACCATCACTTACCGTGAAAATAAATTGATCGGTGAGGCCAGCACCTGGAGTATGCTCGTAGGTTAGGTTACCCGCGTTGATGGTTATTTGTTTGAAAGTAGCTCCAATTTCTACGATGTTACCGTTGTATAGTAAGTTCCCTTCTTCTGGTCTTTCCAAAAGGGTGTAAGTTAATTCGCTAGGGCTGTTGTCTGTGTCATCACTGAAAAGCTGATCGATCAGGACATAGTTGAAAGCACCTGGAGGTACAAGCAGTGTTTCATTATTGACTAAGAATGGTGCATTAGCACTAGCGGTTGAACAAAGTTGCAAGGCCCAGCTATCCAGCGCACCACCATTACCATCTCCATCCACAACATCTAATCTTAAGGTCCAAAGTCCCTGAGCACTTTCTCCGTTGAAAGTCGCTAATGCTCCTGGCGTCTCTGGCATCATAGGCGCGCCACTGATTGGAGGACAAGAAATAGAGAGAGGGGAGTTATCATCAATTCCAAGATTGAAAGTGGAAGAATTCGAGCCCGGACAAACTTCAGAAAACAATTCCACTTCTGTATTGGATGGGCTAATCAAACTTACTGCGATGTGTTTGATTAAGTCGTGTTGACCTTTAATCTTTGTTACGTTTACGTCACTAACATTTCCAGCCTGATTTACTTCTATCGGCGCTTCTATTGATGGTGTACCTTGGCTACTGATAATAGTAGTTATATTATAAGAATAAGAAGAACAGGCCAATACTTCGGTATGGAAAGCAAAAGTAGTAGTGTAAGCTCCAGGGCCACAGGTATTGATAGGACGTACACGCCAGTAGTAAGGGGTGCTTCTATCTAATACCACATCTGAATTAAATGGAGGGCCTACTAATCCGAGCTGCTCGTCTATGATTGTGGCTGGATCGAAAGATGGATTAGTTGCCAATTGGAATTCATAAGTTATTGCATTCGCAGAATTTGACCATTCAAAGGTCGGTGTTTCTACAACGCTAATCTGGCCATAAGAAGGGCCAGAAAGTGCCAAAGCGGTATGGTCGTTACTGACTACATCTAGGTAAACTAACCGAGTATGCGTATCTACTCCTTCTACCATTCCTTCAATCGTAACTTCAAAGTAGTTTGAACTTGCATCGGCATTGGTCATGTCTATAGTCAATTCCGTTCCGTCAACAGGAGAGGCCGGATTGTTTGTGAAATTTGCAACAGCACCAGTTGGTAATCCTGTTACGTTAAAAGTAACCGGATCATTAAAACTCAAAATAGAAAGCAAAGAGAAATCAATCACTGGATTTTCAGGAGAGCAAACTTGTTGCTCATATGGTCCGGCATCAAAGTTAAAACCAGCTACGGTAGCTTCTTCGATAACAAAATTACCATTTGAAATATCAAAGAAAATATTATCTGCTGCTTCTACTCGAACTCTTGCAATAGAGCTCACCGCTTGAGGAACGACTACTACATGGGAACCATTATTTGGTACACCCTCAGCAAGTGTGAATGGATAAGTATATCCACCATCTACTGATAACAGTATATTTACATTTTGACAATTAACAACCGCTCCATTCGTGTTGGCCACATCCCACTCTATGTCTACATCTTCTCCTACTGTCCAGGTTACATTATTGAAGTTAGGAACGTTTACTCTAAAAGGGCCAGCCTCATCTGTTGCTTCGAAAGACATTTCTGCCCAAGTTGTACCACCAATAATTGGATTGTTATCTCTTACGGAACAACGGAAAGTCAAATTACGTGTGTAAGCTGGTAATACCTCTCCTGGAATATTAATATTAGTGACTATATTTTGCATTCTTGGAAAAACTCTTAAGGAATTTGGGGTAGGAGGAAAAGACCGAAAACTAGGTTCATTTCCTTCCGGGGATCCAAGAAAGGTATGCAGTGGACTGAGGTTGTATTGTTCCCAGCAATAGGTCAATATGTCGCCGTCTTCATCTGTTCCATCTGCGTCCAATTCGAAAGGGGTTCCTATTGGGATGTAAAAACCATTCGTATAATCGAGGACAATTTCTGGATAATGGTTTTCAGATGGAGTATTGTCAGCACAAGCCAAACCGTTTGTAAAGTCATAAATGTTTTCTATAGAATTAATATGGAAATAATCAGTTGGTCCGGCTGATGCTACATTCTGACTTGGATTGCAAACTCCATAGTAAGACATAATGGTGTAGCCACTACCTGGTTCGTAAGCAGTACCAGCGCTCAGATTGTCTGTGTTAGTCAATGAGCACCGATTCCAAGTATGGTTTGCGCTAAAGCTATGTCCCATTTCATGAGCAGTAGTTTCTATATTCGAACCACTTATATTTGCATAACAGGTAACCGCTGACGCTTTATTTGATCCACATACCGCACCTAAGCTCGCAACACCTCCCACGTCACAGGAAGTATTGAAAAGGTGCCCAATGTCATAACTACCTTGTCCGATAGTGGAATTGAAAACAGTGGTGTTTATACCTATCATTGCACCTCCACTATTGGTAACTGGGTAAGGATCCGTAGCAGCGTCGAAGTAGACCAATTCGTCTGTATCGTCAACGAGCATTAGTCGGAAGGAAACGTCTAATTCAAAAATTTGGTTTAGTCGATTTGTTGCATTGTTAAATTCTGCCATTACGGAAGTGATGTTTCCTCCATTTGCGTTTCCCCAATTTCCGGTACAGCCCAAGGCTAATCTAAAAATTCTCAAATCGACAGCAGCTCCAGCTCCTCTGGAATTAGCTGATTCCGTTGTAGTAGAGGGGGTGCGAAGGGAGTCAGGTAATTGATCGAAACCACAAGTTTTAGTTGGATTTAGAGATGCTTCACTTTGGTGATCTCGAACGTTATAAGAAATATAGAATTCATTTTGATCATTAGAATAAGGATCCACGTAAAAAGTCTCCCGATCCAAAATAGAGGTAATAGCAGCATTTAGACCAGAAGGGGACACAGAAAATCGCAACTTCATATCCCTATTCGTGCTATATCCTCCATAGGATTTGATCTGTGGATATTTTGCTGCTAAGCCATCCATCATTACTGGTGAAGAGTATACCACAAAAGAAACTAACTGGCCATCGGGTAATGGGAAGTCCATTAAGAAGTCAGCTTGTTTTGCCTCTTCAGAAAATTCTTTGGGAGCATTTTTTAAATAGACTTTTACAGCCTCTAGGTCGAGTTGTAAAGCCTCATATTTTTCAGGTACAATAACTCTAGAATCAGGAGCGGCTCCAATAAGAGCTTCGTTAGTAGTTTGCCAAAAAGAAGTACTGCTTTGGGCAAAAAGGCTGCTAATCGAAAAACAGCAGAAAAGGATAAATAAGTTACGCATCTCGCTTAATTTTATTTTATGATCGTTAAAATGGGTTTGACTAAGTAACAACGAAAAATTAAATCCCGATTTGGAAACGATTATGTAAATCAAAAAGGCCAAAGGGAGAGTGATTTACATAATCATTTCCACCAAAGAAATCGGGAAATTATTTTTAGTGTAATACTAATTAGAATACAAATATAATATTTTGAAGGGTAGTTTGTTCTATTGAAGAGGGAGTTTTAAGAGCTTTGTCGGCAGTATAGCTCAAATAGGATCAGGATACTTAGGTTAAGTACGAAAGGATTCGTTGGTATTGGGTTTTGGATAGAAAGGAGAAGGAGTCTGAAAGTTAAAATAGTTTTTAATAAACTCATTCTTTATTAGTTCGACGCTGTATTCCGTCTGGTTTATAAGAACCTTTGTCTATTTTATATAAATAAAATCTACGATTTTGTTATAGTTATAAATACTCCAGTTATTAGATATATACCCGCTACGATTTGGTATGGGCATAATACAGACGTACCTTCCTCTGTTCTAAAATTCAATTACGAATCCCAATATGAGACATTAAAAATTAAATCCCCTCACACAGTTGTACAAGTACCATTAGAGTTAAAAACTAGCCCGCACCAACATTCGTCCAATATGCACTGTCCTGGCCACCCCTGTTCTCCGCCCATCATAGCTGATATTCAAAACTACATTATCTGTAAGACTCCTGTTAAGGGCTAAGCTCCATTGGTAATTCCGTCCATTTTGTAAGCCTTGCAACATAGCGAGTTCGATTGGCGAATTACTTTCCCCATCAAAAACGATCTCAGAATAGGTGCCCGACAAATCAATCTTTGTCTTTGTCCCTTTTCGGTAACCTAGCTCTAATTTGAAATCGTGAATCATTGCGGTCTCCATAGCTTCTGAAATGGTATTCTGGCTGTCCTCATATTTGTAGGCAACAGATACCTTAAACTTTCCAGAAGGTTGAAACGTAAATTTAGGTTCTACTTTGTAGTAGTCAAGGACATAGTCACGGTTGTCAAAAAATTCCGAATCATTGTCTCTATTTCCTTGGGTACCACGTAGCTCTAGGCTGAAGATGGTGCTGAGGTTCCAGCGTGTGTAAACGTATTGCTCCCTAGTACTTCTGCTTTCGAAGCCGGAGGTCAAGGCCGATTTTCTCCGAGTATCTAACCAGCCCGTTTGCAATTCGAATTTTTCATGTCCCTGATTATAATATAGCACATTTCGAATTCGCGAAGAGGTCGAGACCAGCGAGGTGTCTGCCACTTCCAGTTGAAAGGGATTCCAGGGGCTCACGCCCTCGCCCTGTCGTGTCCGCCGACTGATCACCAGAACCGATTGACCGGTTAGTCTCGAAGGAATTTTTAACCACTTTTTTTTCTGCCATTTGCTCGGAGCGCGCAAGAAAAAAGACTGGTTGAGTTGCACATTATTGGTCCGGATAAAATCATCGGTAAAGATCGTTACCCGCAAAGCATTGCCTTGGTCAGAGAAAGCGATTTCCTGAATTTCGTCAAGTTGTACGGTGCTGTCCTTGTTGAGATCGGTCCAGTTATAATTCCCTTGCCCGGGAGCGACTGGGATGTATTGGTATTCAATTTTTGGTTCCTGCCCAGAGCTGATTTGGTAGTTAGTTGTAGAGCGAATAACCTGCTTCCAAAGGCGCATACTATGTTCTATTTCGCCTAGGAAAGTTTCTTGCGGATCTACTTCGCTGAGGCTAGGGTCTTCGATCTCCAATTGGCGATAGGTGAGGTTCCATTTTAACTGACTTTTGCTCTTCACCCGCCAGTATCCATTTACGTTGATATCCGTTGCGTAAGTTGATTGTTGGAATTTATCTATGCTTGGAGCAAAATCATAACGTTGACTATAATTTGCCCCCAATCCAAAGCTTTTTGATTCATCTGATTTTATATAGAATTTTAAAAGATCATAATAAAAACTATTGCTGTTCAGACTATCCGTTTCGGGAATAAAGCGACTGTTTTTCTCTCGTTCGGCATAGACTCCAATTCGCAGGTTGTTCAACTTTTTAAAGGTCTTAGAAATATCTCCTTTTGGGCGAAAGAATTCGCTCTCCTCTCGTTCGCCGTCACTACTAAGAAAGCTTGCCTGAATATCTGCGACAAAGCCGTTTTTTTGCCAGCGGCTGCGCGCTTCATGTTTTAGACCATTGTAAGTATCTTGTTGGCGGAAAGCTTTGATGTCGTATTGGATCAGCCCAATGTTTTTAAATTTCAAAGCAAAACCTGCGCTCGCCACTTGTTCTTCCGCTTTGCTAACTACGCCATTGGTATTTGTAGTACTATTACTGGAGCTACTATTGGCAATGTTCCAGTCTCGATTGAATTCTGCATTTCGGTAAGGATTCAAAGCTTTAAAACGATCTTGCGTCCATTCATACTGGAAATTTGTTTCTATAGTCCAGTTCTTTTTTGTTTTCTTTTTAAAGGCGTAACGAGCCATAGCTGCGAAGCCCTGGTTTTGAGAATTACCTTCTTTCGATAAGCGGTTTAAGTCATTGTTACTCATTG